>CAIVGN010000075.1 GCA_903905455.1 uncultured Archangium sp. | reverse complement strand
GTCGCCGTCTCGAAGCGGATTCTTGCCGCCGTCCATCGAGGTCCCCGAGACGCGAACCGCGAACAGATCAGGATCGGCGTTGTCGACGGGCAGCATGACGAGCGCGCGTTCAGTAGTTTCCCCTCCCTCGCGCACGTGTCCCGCGGCCGCACGCAGATCTGGATAGGTGACCACCCCCCTGAACTGCGCGAGGTCGACGACGTCTCGGCGGACGGGGGTCGCCCACAGCCCATCGGGGCTTCGCTCGAAGCGGACTTCGAACGCGGTGCCAGGCCTTCCCGCGTCAAGGCCGAACCAGCGTCGGAGAAGGTCAGGAAGCTGGTTGGCGATGGTTCCCGCAGGGCGCGCGACATTGCAGGCGATATTCGCGAAGCGGAATTGCCAGACCGCACCATCGACTCTGACGTCGACCTCGCCAGTAGGGAGGTTTTGCCCGACGCGCGCAGGCAGCTTGAGAATCGGGTCACGCTGGTTCCAGATGACGCGACACACGAAGCCATCGAACGAGGCGTCACCGCCGTCTTTCCTCTTCCGATACTCCGCGAGGCGGAGGTCGATCAGCTCTCGAACCAGTTCGGTGAGGCAGTCCTCGTCCTCTGGAGCGATCACGAACCGGGGGAGGAAGTGCTCGCCCTCGATCTTGAACCAAGCGCGCCCGGTCCGGTTTTCTCGGGTGAGGGGGGCGAGGGCAGTTGTGAGCCGATCTCGGATGGCAGCTGGCCTGTGAAGTGGGGCGCCGTCGGCGAACACGGCGTCGGCCTCGCTGCGGATATCCGGGGAGCGCCCGAAAATGGCGAGCGCACGAGTTGCGAGGTCGTCCAGCAAGATGCCTTCGCTCAGTGCGCTGGCGTCGAGAAGTGCTTCGAGGGCGACCATCTCGAAGCAGCCGGACATTTCGGTGGATTCCAAATGGCGTAGGAACCACGCGTGAGTCGACACGACCGTCGTCTCCTGCGGCGTGAGATCGCCCTCGGCCTCAACGAAGTCGAACCACCCGAACCCCGGCCTATGCCGTCGAATCCGGCTCGGCGGATAGCCGAGGCGCTCCAGCTCACCTGCCGAGGGGCGCTCGCCGCGCTGCGTCCTGAGCTCCCGGTACATGTACTCGATGGGATCGGCCCCTGTTCGCGTGAACAAACGCGAGAGCAAGTCCTTGGCTTCCAGTACGAGTTCGACCGAGCACCCTGAGGGAAGCTCGAGGGGTTCGCGGCTCTCGAGCAGCGGACGAAGGTTCTGAACGCTCGCTCCTCCGAGAGAGAGAAGCGCCCGGAGCCGCTCGAGGAAGATGCGGTGGTTGCCGACGAAGTCGATGACCGTGACCGCTGTTTTTCCCGGCGCTGCACGAAGGCCGCGTCCAAGTTGTTGGAGGAAGATGACCCCCGACTCAGTTGGGCGGAGCATCACCACGCGATCAACGCCCGGGACGTCGACGCCCTCGTTGAAGACATCCACGGAACAGAGCGCGTCGATCTCACCAGCCATGAGTTCGCCAATTGCCGCGTCCCGGTCGTCGGAGCCTTCGCCGGAATACACGGCTCGCGTCCTGACTCCCTGGGCCGTAAGCCATGCGCGGACAAAGAGGGCGTGGGCGATGCTGCAACAGAATACGAGCGTTCGCTGGCCCGGGTGTGCTGCCCACGCACGCCACATGGTCTGCATGCGGCTCTCGGTCTGCACCTGTCTGGACAACTCGTCAGGGTCGAACCTTCGATTCCTCCAAGGGATGTTCGCGTAGTCGATGTCGTCCTTCACGCCGAAGTAGCGGAAGGGAACGAGGCGGCCGAGTTCGACCCCTCGCTCCACGTCTGCGCGGTAGGCGATGTGGTCATCGAAGAGTCCGAGGATGTCTGCGGCATCCGCCCGGTCGGGCGTCGCGGTCAGCCCCAGGATGAACTTCGGCTCCAGTTCCTTGAGGATGCGTCGGTACGAGTTCGCGGCCGCGTGGTGCACCTCGTCGACCACCACGTAGTCGAAGTCGAAGCGCTGTTCGGCGAGCTGCCTGAGGTTTTCGGGCCGCGAGAGCTTCGCGACGGACGCGAAGACCAGCTCGGCGTCGAGGTCGAAGGCGTCGCCGCTGCACCAGCCGACGCTCGCGCGAAGCCCCTTGGAGTGCAGGGCTCGTCGGTAGGTGTTCTCCGCCTGCACCAGCAGTTCCTTGCGGTGGGCGAGGAAGAGGAGGCGAGGGGGTCTGCCGATTTCCGCCCTGAGTTGTTCGTGATCGAAGGCGGCCAGCCACGTCTTGCCCAGACCGGTCGCCAGGACGACGAGCGCGCGCCGCCACCCCTGCTCGCGGGCTTCCCTCAATTTCGCGAGAGCTTCGACCTGAACGAGGTGAGGGGCGGGGGCCGGTTCCAGAGGATCCAGGTCCGACTCGCCGGGGGGCAGGGCGAGCTGCTTGAGTCGCGCCCGCTTGGCGTAGTCCTCGATCCACTTCGCATCGAGACGGCGCGCTCCGCTCCAGAGGAGCTCGAACGCTTCCCGGACCCGGGTGTAGGCGTCGTGGTCGCGATCTCTCTCGACGCGCAGGTTCCACTCGATCCCGGTTTCGAGCGCCGAACGAGACAGGTTGCTGCTGCCCACGAAGGCGACGCCGAAGTTCGAAGCCTCGAAGCGCCAGGCCTTGGGGTGAAAGGCGCGCGTGAGCCCCGGGAGTCTCTCGACCTCGATGATCCGGGCCTCGAACGCCCCGGCCGGGGTCCTGGGCTCCGTGTCATCGTCATCGCGCGCCGTGCTGATGGTCTCCCACGCGAGCAACATCTCCAGGGCGCTCGCCTGCGTGATGTCGAGGTAGTTGCCGGTCAGGATCCGTACCCGCGCGCCCCTCGCGACGGCAGCGCGCACGTGCGTCTCAATATGATCGAGTCCCGTTTCCTGAACGAAAGCGGCGACGATCGCGATCTCGCTGGCCGTGTTGAACAACGGGAAAATGTGCTTGGAGAAGGGGTCCTCCATGCCGCCGCTGGAAAGCGGTTTGACCTGCCTGCGGTAGTTCCCCTTTGTCGGGATCACGTGACGGACGCCCCCCCGGGGGTCATCCATGTCGCCCTCGAACCGGGGAATGACGTGCACATGCAGGTGCATGACGGTTTGACCCGCTGCCAGCCCCGCGTTGAAGCCAACGTTGTAGCCGGCGGGCTTCAGCTCCTCGTCGAGCTGCAGCTTGACCGCCGCGACCAGGCCCATGACCCCGTTCCGTTCGGCCTCGGAGGCCGCGAACCAGTCAGAGACCAGCCGTCGGGTGACCACCAGCGTGTGGCCGGGGGACACGGGAAACCGGTCGCGGAAGGCAAACGCGAGGTCGTTCGATGCGCACCACTCCGACTCCGGTACTTCCAGAAACACCGACCCGCCCATAGGGCTCGAGACGTTCCTCGAGTCGGCTCAGAGACACAACGAACGTCTCTCGACTGATCATTCGGGTGATGCACCCCCATCCCCGCCCGGTGACACTCCCCCCCGCGTGAACGTGACCCAGCCGAACCAGTCGTTGACCGGCCCAGACCCGTCACTTAAAGCCGCCTCCTTCGTTTTCGCGGGTGATCCGCGTGAATTCACTGAAGAGGACGGTCCCATGAAGGTTCAGGTCGAAGACGTCTCCGCCATCGAGAAGCGCCTCTCCATCGAGGTCGATCACGCCCTCGTCGAGAAGGAGCTGACTGCCGCGTACTCCAACCTCTCGCGCCAGGTGAAGGTCCCCGGCTTCCGCCCCGGCAAGATCCCGCGCCGCATCCTCGAGCAGAAGTTCCGCTCGGAAGTCGAGGCCGACGTCGTCAAGCGCGTGCAGTTGCTCGGCTTCATCGACGCCCTCAAGGAGACCAACGTCGCCGCCGTGGGTGACCCGTCGTTCAGCGGCGGCAAGATCGAAGCGCAGAAGCCCTACGCGTACTCCGCGCGCGTCGAGGTCAAGCCCGTCGTCGTCGCCAAGGACTACAAGGGCCTCGAGCTCCCCAAGAGCGACGAGACCGTGTCCGACGAGCGCGTCAACGAGCAGATCGAGCGCATGCTCTCGCAGAAGACCGAAGTGGTCGACGTCGCGGGCCGCGACACCGTGCAGAAGGGTGACCTCGTGGTCATCGACTTCGACGCCACCAAGGAAGGCAAGGCCTTCGGCGGCAACACCGGCCGTGACGTGACGGTCGAGGTCGCCGACGGCGAGCTGATCGAGGGCAACCTGCCCGCGCTCGAGGGCGCCAAGCTCAACGGCACCAAGGAGTTCGACTACACCTTCCCCGCGGACTACCGCGTGGACGAGGTCAAGGGCCAGACGGCGCACTTCGTGTGCACCATCAAGGGCATCAAGACCAAGAAGGTGCCGGCCCTCGACGACGCCTTCGCCAAGGAGATGGGCGACGAGTCGGCCGAGGCCCTCAAGTCCCGCGTGCGCAAGGACCTGGAGCGCGCCGCCAAGGGCCGCGCCGAAGTCGACGCCCGCGACACGCTCTTCAAGGCGCTGTCGGAGAAGAACCCCATCGACGTGCCCCAGGCGATGGTCAACCGCGGCATCGACTTCATGCTGGAGAACGCGCTCGGCGGCCTGATGCGCTCGGGCATGGACCCCAACATGCTCAACCTCGACTGGTCGAAGTTGCGCGAAGAGCTGCGCCCCAAGGCCCTGCTCGAGGTCCGCGGGCAGCTGCTGCTCGAGTCGATCGCCGTCGCCGAGAAGGTCGAAGTGTCGGAGGCCGAGCTCGAAGCGCGCCTGGCGACCCTGGCCACCGAGAACAACGTGGCGCTGGCCGTCGTGCAGCAGCAGTACAAGTCGGCCGAGGCGCAGGACGCGCTGAAGAACCGCACCAAGGAAGAGAAGGTCATCGCCTTCCTCCGTGAGCACGCCAAGAAGTAACCAACCCCCGCATCGCAGGAGAACGTCATGCCCTACTGGCCGCCTACCGTCGTCGAGACCACCCACCGTGGAGAGCGCGTGTGGGACCTGTACGCCCGCCTCCTGCGGGACCGCATCATCATGCTCGGCACCGAGATCGATGATGACGTCGCCAACGGCGTGACTGCCCAGCTCCTGTTCCTGGAGTCCGAGGACCCGGAGAAGGACATCACGATGTACATCAACAGCCCCGGTGGCTCGGTCACCGCCGGCCTGGCCATCTACGACACCATGCAGTACGTGCGGTGCAACGTGGCCACGGTGTGCACCGGGCAGGCGGCCTCCATGGGCGCCGTGCTCCTGGCGGCCGGGGCGAAGGGCAAGCGTTCGGCGCTGCCCAACTCGCGCATCATGATCCACCAGCCCCTGGGCGGCGCCCGGGGCCAGGCGCGGGACATGAAGATCCAGGTGCAGGAAATGACCCGGTTGGAGCGCGTGCTCTACGAGATCCTCGCGTCGGCCACGGGTCACTCGGTGGAGAAGATCGAGAAGGACTGCGACCGCGACAACTTCATGAGCGCACCGGAGGCCAAGGTGTACGGGCTCATCGATATTGTGGCGGCGCGCAACGCCAAGAGTGAACCTAAGAAGTAAGGGTTCGGCGCAGGCCCCTCACCCCGACCCTCTCCCCCTTCCAAGGGGGCGAGGGAGCACCGCAGAGTAAGGACGCATGGCTACGAAGAACGTCGGGCGCGAAGGCGGTAACCAGACCCTGTGCTGCTCCTTCTGCGGCAAGTCGCAGAAGGAAGTGAAGAAGCTCATCGCGGGCCCGACGGTCTACATCTGCGACGAGTGCATCGGGCTGTGCAACGACATCATCGCGGAGGAGATCGACCGCGAAGAGACGAAGGACACCAAGCTCCGCATCCCCCGGCCCAGTGAGATCAAGGCCACCCTCGACGAGTACGTCATCGGCCAGGACCGGGCGAAGAAGGTGCTCAGCGTCGCGGTGCACAACCACTACAAGCGCATCGAGTCGAAGGTCGCGCTCGACGACGTGGAGCTGCAGAAGTCGAACATCTTGCTGCTCGGGCCCACGGGCTCCGGCAAGACGCTGCTGGCGCAGACCCTCGCGCGCATCCTGAACGTGCCGTTCTCCATCGCCGACGCCACCTGCCTCACCGAGGCCGGCTACGTGGGCGAAGACGTGGAGAACATCATCGTCAACCTGCTGCAGGCCGCCGACGGCGACATCGAGCGCGCCCAGCGCGGCATCGTGTACGTCGACGAGATCGACAAGATCGCCCGCAAGTCCGAGAACCCCAGCATCACCCGCGACGTCAGCGGCGAAGGCGTGCAGCAGGCGCTCCTCAAGATCATCGAGGGCACCGTGGCCAACGTGCCCCCCAAGGGCGGCCGCAAGCACCCCCAGCAGGAGTTCCTGCAGATCGACACCACCAACATCTTGTTCATCTGCGGCGGCGCCTTCGGTGGCCTCGACAAGGTGATCGAGCGGCGCATGGGCGGCAAGTCGCTGGGCTTCGGCGCCGACGTGAAGAAGAAGCAGGACAAGTCGCTCTCGGAGCTGCTCTCGAAGGTCGAGCCGGAGGACCTGCTCAAGTTCGGCATGATCCCCGAGTTCATCGGCCGCCTGCCGGTGGTCACCGCCCTGGAAGAGCTCGACGAGCCCGCGCTGGTCGACATCCTCGTCAAGCCGCGCAACGCGCTGACCAAGCAGTACAAGAAGCTCCTCGACCTCGACGGCGTGTCCCTCAAGTTCACCGACGGCGCGCTCAAGGCCATCAGCAAGGAAGCCATCCGCCGGAAGACCGGGGCCCGCGGGCTCCGCGCCATCCTCGAGTCGGTGATGCTCGAGCTGATGTACGAGATCCCCTCCAAGAAGGCCGCCCGCGAAGTGGTGATCAACGAGGACGCCGTGCTCAAGAAGAAGGAGCCGGTGGTGATGTACACCGGTGAAGAGAAGCCCAAGGTGCCTGAAGTCGCCGTGTGACGGCGGGCGAGCTGTGAACGGCCCCTCACCCCGGCCCTCTCCCCGCTGACGCAGGGCGAGGGAGTGATTATGCGAATTCTTCCGCTGTTCCTCTTCGTCGCTTGCGCGGCGCCCCAGCTCGTCACCTCTGATGCCCCCATCGTCGTTCCCGATGCGGGCGTGGTGACCCTCAAGCCCATGATCCCCTCGACCCGCACTGACGCCATTGCCGGTGACCCGTACCGCTGGCTGGAAGACGAGAAGTCCCCCGAGGTGCAGGCGTGGATGAAGGTGCAAGACACCTTCACCCGCGAGCGCATCAAGGCGCTGCCCGCCCGAGAG
The DNA here is from genome assembly GCA_903905455.1 of uncultured Archangium sp. GTDB lineage: Bacteria > Myxococcota > Myxococcia > Myxococcales > Myxococcaceae > Archangium_A. Next base: position 73,347 of record CAIVGN010000075.1, on the reverse strand, counting down.
GCGCTGCTGGGGCGTTACCGCGAGCTCTACTACCTCGACTCCATGGGCGCGCCGACCCGCCGCGGCGGTCGGTACTTCTACGTCCGCACCCACAAGGACAAGGAGAAGGCCGTCGTCTATTGGAAGCAGGGCGCCACCGGCGAAGAGAAGGTGCTGCTCGACCCCAACACCTGGAGCACGGACAACACGGTCTCGCTCGGCGTCTGGGTGCCCAGCTGGGACGGCAAGAAGGTGGTCTTCGCCCAGAAGCCCAACGCCGCCGACGAGGCCACGCTCTACGTGCTCGACGTGGACACCGGCACCCGCAGCGCCCTCGATGTGATCCCCGGCGCGAAGTACGCGAGCCCCAGCTGGCTGCCCGACTCGAAGTCCTTCATCTACGAGTGGCTGTCGCTCGACGCGTCGATCCCCGTGTCCGAGCGCCCGGGCTACTGCGAGGTGCGCAAGCACGTGCTGGGCAAGGACCCCGAGAAGGACGAGGTGCTCCACCCCCGCACCGGCGACCCCAAGACCTTCATCGGCGGCGGCAACTCGCGCGACGGCAAGTTCCTCTTCGTCGTCATCATGCGCGGCTGGAACGAGAACGACGTCTTCTTCAAGCGCGTGGGCAAGGACACGACCTGGCAGCTGCTCGTCGCGGGGAAGGACGCGAAGTACTCGGTCGATTCGTGGAAGGGGAAGCTCTACGTCTTCACCGACGAGGGCGCGCCCAACAAGCGGCTCTTCGAGGTCGACCCCAACCACTTCGAGCGCAAGCACTGGAAGGAGCTCATCCCCGAGGACAAAGACGCAGCGCGCGAGTCGATGGTGATCGTCGGTGGGCACGTCGCCATCGCGTCGCTCAAGAAGGCGGTCAGCGTGGTCGAGCTCTTCGGCCTCGACGGCAAGAAGCTGCGCGACGTCGAGCTGCCCGGCCTGGGCACCGCCTCGAACCTCGTGGGCGATGAAGACGAAGACGAGGCCTTCTATTCGTTCTCCTCGCTCACCATGCCGCCGCAGATCTTCCGCACCAGCGTCCAGAGCGGGAAGTCGGAGGTCTACAGCACCGTGCACGTGCCGGTGGACCCCTCGAAGTACGAGGTGCGCCAGGTCTTCTACCCGTCGAAAGATGGCACGCAGATCTCGATGTTCATCGTGGCCCGCAAGGACGTGAAGCTCGACGGCCAGAACCCCACGCTGCTCTACGGCTACGGCGGCTTCGACATCAGCCTGCGCAGCTCGTTCACTTCGTTCATCTACCCGTGGCTCGAGGCGGGCGGGGTGTACGCCATGCCCAACCTCCGCGGCGGCGGCGAGTACGGCAAGGCGTGGCACGACGCAGGGAAGGGCGCGAAGAAGCAGAACGTCTTCGACGACTTCCACGCCGCGGCCGAGTTCCTCATCCGTGAAAAGTGGACCACCCCGAAGAAGCTCGGCATCCGCGGCGGGAGCAACGGCGGCCTGTTGGTGGGCGTGGCCATGGCCCAGCGGCCCGACCTGTTCGGGGCGGTCATCTGCGCCGTGCCCCTGCTGGACATGGTGCGTTACCACCTCTACGGATCCGGCAAGACGTGGATCCCCGAGTACGGGGACCCCGAGGTGCCGGCGGAGTTGGCCGTGCTCGAGGCGTATTCCCCCTACGCGCACGTCGCGCCGGGCCAGGCGTACCCCGCGCTGCTGATGATGAGCGCCGATCACGACGACCGGGTCGACCCCTTCCACGCCCGGAAGTTCGTGGCCCGGGTGCAATCCGCCAGCCCGGAATCGGTCAGCTGGCTGCGGATCGAGGCCAACGCCGGCCATGGCGGCTCGGACCAGGTGGCCAAGGCCATCGAGAGTTCGGCGGACCAGGTCGCCTTCCTGGTGAGTCGGCTGGTTTCCCCGGGCGATTCCCCCCGGTAGTTAGTTCGATTTCGCTCGGCCGTGGCGTTACAACCCGCCACAGCCATGTTCTTCAATCGCGACGACAAGAAGGAGGCAGCCGTGCTGCCCATGCTCCCCTTGCGCGACATCGTGCTCTTCCCGCACGAGGTCCGCCCGCTGTACGTCGGTCGTGAAAAGTCGATCGCTGCCCTCAAGGAGGCGATGGCCAAGAAGGGCGCCGACGGCAAGGCGTGGCTGCTGCTGGCCGCGCAGAAGAAGGCCAAGACCAACGACCCCGCGCCCGACGAGCTGTTCCAGTTCGCGACCCTGGGCCAGGTGGTGCAGTTGCTGCCGCTGCCCGACGGTACGGTCAAGGTGCTGGTCGAGGGCGTGGCCCGGGCGAGGATCTCCAGGTTCGTGCCCCACGACCCGTTCTTCCTCTGCGAGTTCGAGCGGGTGGTGGAGGAGCCGACCAAGGGCGTGGAGCTCGAGGCGCTCATTCGCGCGGTGCAGGCCACCTTCAAGGCCTACGTCGAGCTCAACAAGCGCATCGCGCCGGAGCTGCAGCAGCAGGTCGCGACCATCGACGACCCTTCGCGGCTCTCGGACACCATCGCCATTCACCTGCCGTTCAAGTCGGTCTCCGACAAGCAGGCGATGCTGGAGCTGGAGTCGCCGGTCAAGCGCCTGGAGAAGCTCTACGAGCTGATGCAGGGCGAGATCGAGATCCTCAAGGCCGAGAAGCGCATCAAGTCGCGCGTGAAGAAGCAGATGGAGCGCACGCAGCGCGAGTACTTCCTCAACGAGCAGATGCAGGCCATCCAGCGCGAGCTGGGGGACAAGGACGACGGCGGGAAGTCGGAGCTCCAGGAGCTCGACGACAAGCTGAAGGCCAAGAAGATGCCCAAGGAGGCCCAGCTCAAGGTCAAGAAGGAGATCAAGAAGCTGAAGATGATGGGCCCCATGTCCGCCGAAGCCACGGTGGTGCGCAACTACATCGACTGGGTGCTCTCGTTGCCCTGGGGCGAAGAGACCAAGGACAAGCTCGACATCACCGAGGCCGAGGGCGTGCTCAACGCCGATCACTACGGGCTCAAGAAGGTGAAGGAGCGCATCCTCGAGTACCTCGCGGTGCAGCAGCTGGTCGGGAAGATGAAGGGCCCGATCCTGTGCTTCGTGGGGCCTCCGGGCGTGGGCAAGACGTCGCTGGGCCGGAGCATCGCCCGCTCGCTGGGCCGCAAGTTCGTGCGCATCGCGCTCGGTGGCGTGCGTGACGAGGCCGAGATCCGCGGCCACCGCCGCACGTACATCGGCGCCATGCCCGGGAAGATCGTCCAGTCGCTGAAGAAGGCCGAGTCGTCGAACCCGGTCATCCTGCTCGACGAGATCGACAAGATGTCGAGCGACTTCCGCGGTGACCCGTCGTCGGCGTTGCTCGAGGTGCTCGACCCCGAGCAGAACCACACCTTCAACGATCACTACCTCGACCTCGACTACGACCTCTCGAAGGTCATGTTCATCTGCACGGCCAACTCGCTGCACACCATCCCGCAGCCGCTGCAGGACCGCATGGAGGTCATCCGGCTGGCCGGGTACACCGAGGAGGAGAAGCTGGCCATCGCCCGCCGCTACCTCGTGCCCAAGCAGAAGGAAGCCAACGGCCTCGCGGACGTCGAGGTGAAGCTCACCGACCTGTCGATCCGCACCGTGATCCGCCGCTACACGCGCGAGGCCGGGGTGCGAAACCTCGAGCGCGAGCTGGCCGGCGTGTTCCGCAAGCTGGCGCGCGAGTCGCTCAAGAACGGCAAGTCGGCGGTGATGGTGGACCGCAAGCGGGTGATGAAGCTGCTGGGCACGCCCAAGGTGCCGCAGGACAAGAAGGAGAAGACGAACCAGGTGGGCATCGTCAACGGGCTGGCCGTCACCGACGCGGGTGGCGAAGTGCTCGTGGCCGAGGCCACCACCATGCCGGGCAAGGGCAAGCTGGTGGTCACCGGCATGCTGCGCGACATGATGAAGGAGTCGGGCCAGGCCGCCGTGACCTACGTGCGCAGCAAGGCCAAGCGCCTGGGCATCGACGACAAGTTCTTCGAGCAGAACGACATGCACATCCACTTCCCCGGTGGGGTGTCGAAGGACGGCAACAGCGCGGGCGTGACCATGACCACCGCGCTCGTCTCGGCCATCACCCGAATCCCCGTGCGCTGCGACGTGGCGATGACCGGGGAGATCACCCTGCGCGGACGCGTGGGGGCGATTGGCGGGCTCAAGGAGAAGTGCCTCGCCGCGCACCGCCTGGGCATCAAGACCGTGCTCGTACCGCGCGAGAACAAGAAGGACCTCCGCGAGATCCCCAAGAAGGTCCGCAAGGCGCTGCGCATCGTGCTGGTGGACTACGTGGACGAGGTGCTCCGCGAGGCGCTGGTGCTGGAGAAGCCGGCTGACTTCGCGAAGCTGCTGCCTGAGGGCGGGGCCGCTCCCGTGCCGATGTGAAGTTTCCCCGTGGGCTGATCTTCGCCCTCGTGGGGGTCTCGCTGGCGCTCAGCTGGTACTTCGCGCGGTCGGGTGCCGATGCCCCACGGCCGCGGGCCCAGTGCCTGAGCCACACCGACTGCCAGTCGAGCGAGCGCTGCGTGGTGGTGCCGAAGGGTGATGGCTTCGCCACCTTCGGCCAGTGCGGTGAGTTGTGTACCGAAGACGCCGCGTGTCCCAACGGGTGGGACTGTCGGCCGTGGGTGGAAGAGCAGGGGCACCTCGGGCCTGAAAAGGGCAAGGCGCCCGAGCTGGCCCGCGTGAAGGTCTGCATGCACCGTGCGGTGCAGTGAGCGAGTCAACGTGATGCGTTTCGTGGTGATGACGGCGGTGATGGTGTTCTCGGCGTGCGCGACCACCCAGGTGGTGCGGGACGACGGCCCGACTCCGGTGGTGGCGAAGTACGGAGAGAAGGTCATCCGGCTCAGCGAGGTCGACGCCAAGGTGGCCGACGAGCTGGGCAAGCTCCAGGAGCAGATCTTCGAGCTGCGGTCCGAGGCCGCCGAGCGCATCGCCATCGAGGCCCTGGTCAGCGCCAAGGCGAAGGCCGCGGGCGTGTCCGAAGACGAGTGGCTGGCGAAGAACGTCGAGGCCGGCGGCGACGAGCCCGGCGAGACCGAGATGCGCGCGCTGTTCGAGAAGGCCCGGGCGCGGTTGCCTCCCGAGGTCACCTTCGAGGACGTGAAGCCCCAGCTCAAGCAGGCCGTGCAGCGCGAGGTGCGGGCCAAGCGCGCCCGCGAGGTGTTCACCCGGCTCAAGAAGGAAGCCGGCTACGCGGTGGTGCTCGAGGGGCCGGTCAAGCCGCGCAAGACCGTCGACGCCACCGGGCCCACGCGCGGCGGGAAGAACGCCAAGGTGGTGATCGTCGAGTTCGCCGACTTCGAGTGCCCGTACTGCTCGAAGGCCCACGACACCGTGATGCGCGTGCTCAAGACCTACGGGGACAAGGTGCGGATCGTCTTCAAGCACTACCCGCTCTCGTTCCACCCCAAGGCGCCCCAGGCCGCGGAGGCCACCGCCTGCGCCGACGAGCAGGGCAAGTTCTGGGAGCTGCACGACTCGTTGTTCGAGTCGCAGGAGATCGAGCTCGACGCGCTGAAGATGCAGGCGAAGTTGGTCGGCGTCGACGAGGCGAAGTTCGCCAGCTGCCTCGAGTCGGGCCGCAGCACCGCCGTGGTGAAGCGGGATCTCGCCGCGGGCCAGGCCGCCGGCGTGAGCGGGACCCCCGCGTTCTTCGTCAACGGCTTCATGCTCTCCGGCGCACAGCCCGAAGAGGCCTTCGCCAAGCTGATCGACGCCGAGCTGGCGCGGCTCGGCGAGTAGTTTCAGTCGCAGGCCAGCAGGACCTTGCCGATGTTCTTGCGGGCCTGCACGTACGAGTGGGCCTCGCCGGCCTTCTCCAGCGGGAACACCTTGTCGACGTGGGCCGTGAGCTTGCCGGCCGCGTTGAGCTCGAGCACCTTGTCGAGGTGGTGGGCCATGAGCTCCATCTCGTCCCAGAGGTGGCCCATGTTGGTGCCCGAGACGCCGCGGTTCTTGTCCATCAGCTCCATGGGGCTGTACTTCTTGAGCTGCAGGAACTGGCTGACCACGCGAATGAGGCTGCGCTTCTCGCCGCTGACCATGTTCGCCCAGCCGAAGCAGTGCAGGTGTCCGCCGGGCTTGAGCAGGTTGTAGCCCTTCTCCCAGTCAGGCCCGCCGAGCGCGTCCATCACGCGGTCGACCCCGCGCCCCTTGGTGAGGGCCATCACCTCGGCTGCGTAGTCCTTCGTGCGGTAGTCGATGCAGTGATCCACGCCCGCGGCCTTGAGGAACTCGTGCTTCGCCGCCGACGAGGTGCCGATGATGGTGATGTTGGGGATCGCCCGGCACAGCTGGATGGCGAGCAGCCCCACGCCGCCGGCGGCCATGTGGATGAGCACCGTCATGTTCGGCTGGATGGGCGCCACCCAGTGCAGCATGTGGAACGCGGTGAGCGCGTTGACCGGCATCGCGGCCGCCTCGTCGAAGCTCAGCCCGTCGCGGATCTTCCGCACCTGGCCCGCGGGGATGGCCACCAGCTCGGCCTGGCCCCCGAAGCGGCACATGGAGACCACGCGATCACCCTTGGTGAAGGTGGTGACCCCGTTGCCCAGGGCCTCGATGACGCCGCTGACCTCGTAGCCCATGACCATGGGGAACTTCGGGGCATCGGGGTACAGCCCCACGCGGGCGGAGATGTCGGCGAAGTTGAGCCCCGCGCGCTTGACCCGCACCAACACCTGGCCGGGCTGGGGCATGGGGTCGGGGCGCTGCTGCACTTCGAGGACTTCGGGACCGCCAGCCTTCACGTTCACCAGTGCGCGCATGTGTCGATCTCCTTGCACAGTCACGTCATGATGACGACGTGAAGTCGCTCGCCCCCGGGTTTCTGATTGCCACACCGCAGTTGGCGGATTCCAACTTCAACCAGGCGGTGGTGCTGATGCTCGAGCACACCAACGAGGGCTCGATGGGCCTCGTGATCAACCGCCCCGCGCCCCTGACCTTTCGCGAGCTGGGCAAGAGCCAGGAGCTGGAGATCGCCCGCTCCCGCAGGGACGCGTCGCTGTTCCAGGGCGGCCCTGTCGAGCCGTACCGCGGCTTCGTGCTGCACGACTCGGCGTCCGTGGAGGAGAAGAACGAGATCCTCCCCGGGCTGTTCCTCTCCCTGACGAGCGACGCGCTGGAGCCGCTCTTGCGCGACGAGACGTCGAACCTGCGCTTCTTCCTCGGCTATTCGGGCTGGGGCGCAGGTCAGCTCGAGAGCGAGCTGAAGGAGGGCAGCTGGCTGTTCACCGAGGCCGAGAGATCGTTGGTGCTGCACGATGAACCGAGGCAGATCTGGGATCTCGTGATTAAGAGCATGGGCCTCGACCCAGCCTGGGTCATGCCTTCCGGTGGAGTGAACTGAAACGATGCTGACCCCAGAGTGGATTCGCGAGCGGGTGTTGACGGCGCTGCCTGGCGCCGAGGTGGAGGTGATCGACACCACCGGCACCAACGATCATTTCCAGGCGCGCGTGGTGAGCGACCAGTTCGTGGGGCTGCCGATGGTGCGCGCCCACCAGCTCGTGTACGCGCCCCTCAAAGACGTGCTGGCGACCGGCGAGCTCCACGCGCTGGCCCTCAAGACGTACACGCCCGAACAGTGGGCCAAGGTGAAATCATGACGACCCCCATCAGCGACGCCCTGAAGACCCGCTTCGACACCGAGATCAAGGATCACCCGGTGGTGCTCTTCATGAAGGGCAACCAGCTCTTCCCCCGCTGCGGCTTCTCGGCCCGCGCGCTGGAGCTGCTCAAGCCCTTCGGGCCGGTGCACAGCATCGACGTGCTCACCGACCCCGAGGTGCGCGAGGGCATCAAGGCGTACTCGAACTGGCCGACGATTCCGCAGATCTACATCCGCGGGCAGTTCATCGGCGGCAGCGACATCGTCAACGAGCTCGCCTCGCGTGGCGAACTCGAGGCCCTCATCAAGGGCAGCTGAGTCGTGGCCGAAGACGGCCTCGGCGCCCGGTTCAAGGCCTTCAAGGAGAAGAACCACATCGCCTTCGAGGTGGCCTTCTTCTTCGCGGGCTTCCTCTTCGACGTGGTGCTGCTCCACCGCATCGACAGCACGCCGCTGCTGATTCACCAGGGCACGTACCTGGTGCTCTCGGCGGGCCTCATCTTCTGGGACCACCGGCTGCACGTGGCCGGCAAGGAGCCCGAGGGGTTGCTGGGGAAGATCGCCGGCTACCGGCTGTGGGTGATGCACTTCTTCCTGGGCACGCTGCTGAACGCCTTCATGGTGTTCTATTTCCGCGCGTCGTCGGGGGTGCTCGCCTTCCTGTTCCTGGTGGGGCTCTCGGTGATCATCGTGGCCAACGAGCTGCCGCGGTTCCGCGCGCAGGGGCCGGTGGTGCGGGTGCTGCTGCTCTCGTTCGCGGTGACCAGCTTCCTCGCGTACCTGCTGCCGGTGATCTGGGGCCACCTCGATTCGTGGCAGTACTTCGTCTCGGTGGTGCTGGGGAGCGCGGCGACCTTCGGCTTGTGGAAGGTCTTCACGTACTTCAACCGCGACCCCCACTGGACCTTTCGCCGGGCGGTGCTGCCGGGGTTGATCATGCAGGGCACGCTGCTGACGCTCTACGTGCTCAACGCGATTCCCCCCGTGCCGCTCTCGCTCAAGCACATCGGCATCTACACCGCGGTCACCCCGGTGAAGGACGAGCAGGGGCACCGGCACTACGAGCTGGCCTACCAGCCCGCCTCGAAGCTCGAGTTCTGGCGCCAGCAAGACGACACCTTCGTCTCGCAGGGCGGGTCGAAGGCCTACGCCTTCGTCCGCGTCTTCGCGCCCACCCGGTTCCACGACCAGGTGCGCTTCGCCTGGGACTACGACGACCCCGACAAGGGCTGGACGCAGCGGGGCAGCCCATACGCCACGACGCTCTCGGGCGGCAACGAAGAGGGCTTTCGCACCTTCGCGTATTCCACCATGGGCAAGCCGGGCACCTACCGCGTGCGCGTCCTGACCATGGATGATCGCGAGATCGGCCGGAAGACCTTCACCTTCGTGGAAGGCGAGTCACCTTCGACGGTCAGCGAGACGGACTGACTTCATCCACTTCTCCACGGCGCCGGCCTCGGAGGGGATGGCCTTCGAGAGGTTCGCAAAGCCCTTCGCGGTGACCAGCAGGTCGTCTTCGATGCGCACGCCGATGCCGCGGTACTTCTTCGGCACGGTGAGATCGTCTTCCTGGAAGTAGAGGCCGGGCTCGACGGTGAGCACCATGCCGGCCTTCAGGGGGCCGTAGCGGTAGACCTCCATGCGGGCCTTGGCGCAGTCGTGCACGTCGAGGCCGAGCATGTGGCTGACGTTGTGGAGCGAGTAGCGCTTGTAGAACTGCTTCTCGTCGGCGAGCGCCTCGTCCACGGGCACCTTCAAGATGCCCAGCTTCACCAGGCCCTCGGCGAGCACCCGCATGGCGCGCCGGTTGGGCTCCATGAAGTCGTTGCCCGGCTTCACCGCCCCGAAGGCAGCCTGCTGGGCAGCCCACACCAGCTCGTAGATCTCGCGCTGTTCCTTCGAGAACTTCCCGCCGATGGGCAGGGTGCGCGTGATGTCGGCCGTGTACAGCGCGAGCCCTTCCACCCCGGCGTCGAGCAGCAGCAGGTCCTTCTTCTTCAGCGCGCCGTCGTTGTTCGTCCAGTGGAGGATGCAGGCGTGGGCGCCCGAGGCGGCGATGGTGCCGTAGCCGACGTCGTTGCCCTCGACGCGCGCGCGCAGGCCGAAGAGGCCCTCGACCTCCCGCTCGCTCTTCGCGGTGCCCAGGGCGCGGATGACGTCCTCGAAGCCCCGCCGGGTGGCGTCGACGACCTTCTTCAACTCCGTGACCTCGAGCGAGTCCTTGATGAGGCGCAGCTCCCCGAGGCCGATGGCCAGTTCCTTGTCTTCGGGGCGCTCGTGGGCGGGGCTGCGCAGCGTGTCGACCGCGGGAGAGAGGCCTCGCAGCACGCGGCACAGGGGGTACTTCTCGAGGAACTTCGCGAGGTCGGGCAGGCCGTGGGCGAACTCGACGTCGAAGTGCGCGCAGCTCTGCACCACGCCGAAGCGCGGGCCGACCCACAGCTCGCCCTTGTGGCGATCGGTGAAGAAGGTCTCGTTGGTGCGGCCGGGGTTGGGCTCGACGAAGAGGTGCGCGTCGTGGCCGCCCCGGGCGCCGGGCACCATCACCAGCACGCAGTCCGGCTCGAGGTTGCCGGTCAGCCAGAAGAAGTCGCTGCCGGCGCGAAAGCGGAAGTGGGTGTCGTTGGCGCGCACCTGCTCGTGGCCGGTGGGGATGACCAGCACGTCGCCGGGGAAGAGGGCCGAGAGCGCGTCGCGCCGGGCGCGGAAGTTCTTCGCGTGGCGGTGCACCTTGGGCAGCGCGGCGGACTGGGGCTTCCAGTCCTTCATCATGAACTCCAGCAGGGCGGGCGGGTTGACCGGGTCCTGCTTCTTCTTGGGCAGCTCTTTGAGGAACGTCATGGCCCCGCGTTGATACCGCGTCAGGTGCCAGCGCGCACGGCCCCGAGCACGGCGGGCACCGCGACTTCCCCCCTCAAGACCCGGGGCCCGAGGGAAACCGGCTGAAACCCGTGCTTCACGAAGAGCTCGATCTCGAAGGGCACCCAGCCTCCGTCGGGGCCGATGGCGAGGACCACGTGGGTGCTCGCGGGCACCGGCCGCAGCGGGGTCGCGGTGTGCGGGTGGGGGACCTGGCGCAGGGCGTCGGCCGGGGCCCAGGTGGACAGCTCGTCTTCGATGAAGGGCTTGAGCCGCTGGCGGATCTCCAGCGTGGGCCGCACCGTGTCGCAGGCCTGCTCCAGGCCCAGCTCGATGAGCCCGTCGAGGAACTCCTGGGCCAGCACCTTGGAGTCGAAGTAGCTCTTCTCCACGCGCGCCGCGTTGACCAGCACCACGCGATCGACGCCCAGCGAGGCCACCGCGGGGATGACGCGCTTGAGCTGCTTGGGCCTCGGCACGGCGAGCACCAGGGACACCCCGGCGCGCGGGGGCGGGGGCAGGGTGACGCTCACCTTGAGTACCAGCGCCTCGCGATCTTCCGAGAGCACCTCGCCGGTCCCCATCAGGCCTCCGAGCACGCCCACGCGCAGCGCCTGGCCCTGTTGCACGCGCAGGACCTCGCGCGCGTGTTCGAGGCGACGGCCCGTGAGCCGCACCACGCCTTCGGGATCGAGCTCTTCCTGACGCAGCAACAGCAGGTTCACGCGGCCCACCCTACCTGCTTGCGGTCAGGCAGAGGACCGGGCACAGGAGCCGGACGCATGGAAGTCGCCGCCGCCGAGCACCGGGAAGTCTGTCTTCGTTGCCGCCGGCCGAGATCCGTCTGCTGGTGCAGCGCGGTGACCCAGGTGCCCAGCCAGACGCACGTGGTCTTCATCCAGCACCCGCGCGAGGCGAAGGTGCCCATCAGCACCTGCCGCATGGCGCACCTCTCGCTGCCCAACTCCGAGCTCCACGTAGGGCTCACGGCGGTGGGCAACCCGGCCCTCGAGGCGCTCTGCGCGCAGCCCGGCGTGGCCGTGCTCTTCCCCAGTGAATCGGCCGTGGACATCGACGACCTGGTCGCGCCCCCGCAGACGCTGGTGGTGATCGACGGCACCTGGTCGAACGCGAAGAAGGTCGTCGAGAAGTGCCCGCTGCTCTCGAAGCTGCCGCGCCTCAAGTTCTTCCCCGACCAGCCCGGCAACTACCGCATCCGCAAGGAACCCGAGGAGCACTGCCTCGCCACCATCGAGGCCACGGCCTTCGTGCTCGAGCGCCTGGAGAAGGCGCCGGCGCGGTTCTCGCCGATCCTCACGGCCTTCGACGCCATGGTCGAAAAGCAGCTCGACTACATCCGCGCCAACCCCACCTCGGGCTCGCGTCACAAGAACCGCAAGCCGAAGAAGGGCGAGCGCCAGGACCCCACCGCGGTGCTGCGCGATCGTGAGCTGGTGGTGGTCTTTGGCGAGGCCAACGCGTGGCCGATGACCGACCCCGAGCGCCCGCTGCCCGACGACCAGGAGCTGGTGCAGCTCGTCGCCGAGCGCGTGTCGACCGGCGAGCGCTTCGTGCGCCTGCTCAAGCCCGCCCGCGCCCTGGGGCCCCGCGTGCCGATGCACCTCGATCTCGACGCCGCCACCATCCTCGCCGCCGACGCGCGCCCCGACGTGGTCGAGGCGTGGAAGGCCTTCATCCGGCCCGGCGATCTCCAGCTGGGGTGGGGCGGTTTCTGTCGCGATCTCCTCGAGCACGAGGGCGTGGCCCCGGCCGACTTCGTCAACCTGCGCAGCGTGCTCGGTCAGCTCCGCGATGGCGCGGCGGGCAGCGTGGAGTCGCTCGCGCAGTCGCTGGGCGCCGAGCTCCCCGAGGGGAAGGGGCGGGCGCTGCGCCGGCTCACCTCGCTCGCCTTCGTCACCCGCGCGGTGCTCGACGGGCGTATCGCACCTGTGCGCACTCGGGCCCACCGTTGACGTAGATCAAGAACCACCCAACACTGCTGCAATTCTCCAGTGAGGTGGTCGATGGGTAGGTTCGCCTGGCTCCTTGCTGCAGTGGTGTTCTCTGGGTGTGAAGGGCTGATCGGCGCGCTCGAGAGCGATGGGCCCGCAGGTTCAGGCTCTGGCACGGGTGGTGGCGGCGCCGCGGTCTACGTGCCCCCCGAGGTGAGCTGCGACCTCACCCAGTTCCCCAACGCGCGGCTCGAAGACGCGATCGGCGTGTTCGCGACCCAGGTGTACCCGCCGATGGTGAGCGGCGACAGCCAGTGCCTCTCGTGTCACGCGCAGGGCTCGGGCCGCCGCTTCCTGGTGACCGCCGACGCGACCGAGACCTTTCACCTCGCGCGCACCGCGGGCTTCTTCCGCGACGAGCCGGGCTCGCTGTTGGCGCGGGTGATCAACCCCGACGATCGCGTGCGCATGCCCCAGGGCACGCCGGCCTGGCCCGACGCCACGGTGCAGGCGCTCAGCCGGGCGGCGTGCATGGTGCGGGCGTTCGAGGCCTCGGGTGGGCCCGCCGCCGACGAGCAGTTCCCCCCGGAGCTGTTGTCCCCCTACAGCGGCCCGCCGATCTCCTCGTACGACAACCCGTTCCTCAACTTCGTGCAGCTCAAGGGCAAGGTGAAGTCGGCCTTCAACGACGACTGGATGCGCGGCGGCGTCGACCAGTTCGAGCGCAACATCGGCCTCTTCGGCGGCGTGAACTTCCGGACCCACTTCGTCGAGGCGCGCGCCGCCACGGCCGAGTTCCTCCTGGGCATGGACGCCCTGGCCCCCGACGTCTGCAGCGCCGCGGCCACCAACGGCACCGGGCCCTTCACCGGCCTCACCCCGCTGACCGGGCCGATCATCGACACCCCCGCGCAGAGCGACACCGTGGCCCAGTTCGAGGCGCTGACCCCCAGCCCCGCGACCGGCGCGGGCAACGCGTCGACCAACCCGGCGGGCTACTTTTGCTACACCGGCTGCACCTTCGCGGTGCCCTACACGCTGGCCGCCCCGGGGACGTACCGGGTGACGGTGCGCGGCAAGCCCACGCTCGACGGCAACGGCGTCGGCCCGCAGCTGCGCGTGCAGATCGGCACGGCCGTCGGCGCCAACACCCTCGAGTACACCAACATCGCGGCCTACGAAGACAAGACCACCGACGTGGTGGTGCCCGACGTCGGCAACACCTCGATCTCCATCAGCTTCATCAACGACGCGGTGGTGGCCGGCGGCGACATCAACGTCTACCTCGACCAGGTCACCATCACCGGGCCCCTGGGCGCGGGCACGGGCACCACGATGACCGACTCGGCGAAGCAGAAGATCTCCACGCTCTACCAGCGGCTGCTGTACCGCCCGGCGACCGCCGCGGAGCAGACCTCGACCTACGCCCTGCTCAAGGACCTGGGCGGCCTGGGCACGCGCGTCGATGCCTGGAGCGGCGTGTGCGAGGCGCTGGTGCGCCACCCCGACTTCCTCTTCACCATGCCGCCTTCGATCGAAGTGGCCACGGGTGCCTCGGCGAAGGACACCCTGCGACTGGTGGCCCTGACCCAGCGCGCCCTGGGCCGCCCGCCCACCGCCGCGGAGTTCACCAGGCTGGGCACCGACGGCCTGACCCCGCTCCTCGCGGACGTCATCGCCAGCCCCGAGTTCCGCGCGTACTACTTCGGCCGCATCCAGCTGCGCATCGAGAGCCAGGGGACGCCCGAGTCTGACGAGCCCGCCCGGCTGTGGACCTACGTCACCGTCAACGGCCGCAGCTTCGAGGAGGTGCTCACCGCCGAGTACACCGTCGACGAGCAGTACCAGCAGCAGCCGCGCGGCGCCGAACACGGGCGCACCGGCGTGCTCTCCACCAAGGGCTACCTGAGCAACAAGCCCGGGCTCCCGCACTACAACTTCCCCGCCCGCGTCTTCTCGGGGTTCATGGGGTCGATCTTCGAGGTGCCCCCGGAGGTCTTCGACCAGCGCGGCACCTCCACCGCGTCCTCCACCGTCGACCCGCAGAGCATCTGCTTCAACTGCCACCAGCTGCTGACCCCGCTCGCGCACCAGCGGCTCCGGTGGTCCGACGACGGCACGTTCCGCGACACCTTGAACGGCGCGGCCATCGACGACACCGACCGCGGGCTCGTCGCCACCTACCCCTACAAGGGCGCCGGGCTCGAGGCCTTCACCACCAAGGCGGTGAAGAAGGAGCCCTTCATCCGCCGGATGATCAACACCCAGGTCAAGCTGCTCATCGGCCGCGAGCTGCGATCGCAGACCGACGAGCGCGTGCTCTACAAGACGCTCTGGGACACGACGTTTGCCAACAACGGCGACATGCGCGCGGTGCTCAAGGCCGTCGCTGCTTCTCCGAACTTCCAGGGTGCGCCATGAAGCGTCGTTCAGTCCTCAAGGGCGCGGCCGCGATCGGCGTCGCCGACTGGCTCGGGTTCTTCCGTCGGTTCGGCGTGCCGGGCACCGCGAAGTCCCTGGGCATCGCCGACGCCGTGGCCCAGGCCATGGAGCCCCGGTTCCTGGTGATGTGGTTCCAGGAAGGCGGCTGGGACAGCTACTCGATGCTCAGCCCCATCGACACGCCCAACCACGCGACGATGACCATCCCCGCGGGCACGCTCAACCCCAACCCCGCGTGGTCGAACCAGTTCTACCGCCCCAAGACCTACGGCCTCGACGCCGCGCACTTCGCGCCGAGGACGCAGGGCAACATCACCTACGGGTACCTCGCGCAGGACGGCCTGGACCTGTTCCCCGACATGGCGGTGCTCTCGTCGCACGCGGGCAACACCTTCCACTCCGGCGGCCGGTGGGACTACCACTACGGCAAGTACGCCAGCTACGCGGCCCTCACCGCGCAGCGCGCGAGCAATGAGCGCTCGTTGATGCAGGCCTTCAGCGAGGCCTACGGCGCGAACTACCCGCTGGCCAACGTGAGCTGGCACCGCTGGCTGTCCGACGGCGAGCTCGAAGAGGCCAACTACCCCGAAGGCACCGGCTTCTACGAGAAGCTCGGCCCGACCTACGCGCACACCGTCTACGGCCGCACGCCCTCGGAGATGCGCAACCGGCTCTCGCAGCTGGGCAACGTCACCGCCGGCGCCCGCAGCGCGCGCATCCGTACCTTCGTGGACAACCTCCACCAGAACTTCATCGCCGACCACAACGGCGAGTCGGTGGCCGCCTTCAGCTCCGCGGTGGGCATCTACAAGCAGCTCACCTCGGGCACGGGCCTGGTGGTCAACCCGGCCACGCTCTTCACCGACATGAACCTGCGCGCGGAGTTCGGGGTCACGGCCAACGACGAGGCGACCAACTCGACCTCGGTCAACGGCAACCCGGCCCGCTCGAAGGACAGCCCGATGACCAACGTGCAGGCCCTCATGGCCTACGAGTTGATGACCAAGGGCCTGTCGGTCGCCTTCTGGATCGAGAATCGGCAGATCCGCGGCTTCGACACCCACAAGGGCCGTGACAGCGTCTTCACCAACCGCGGGCAGGACGACCAGCTCGCCAGCCTGCGCCGCGACCTGTGGAACCCGCTCAAGGTCTTCGTCAACAAGCTCAAGACCACGCAGTACGGCACCAGCGGCAAGTCGTACTGGGACCTGACCACCATCGTCCTGGCATCCGAGATGGGGCGCACCATCCAGGGCGACGTCGCCTCGATCCTCGCGACCACGGACCCCGACGCCACCAAGTACACCAAGATCATGGAGCAGGACGTCTGCCAGCACTGGAAGGTGAACTCCGTCGCCTTCCTCGGCGGCAACGTGCAGGGAGATCGCCAGTACGGCCGCGTAGGCACCAGCAGCCTCGAGGGCATCCCGGTGATGCCCGACGGCACCCTGGACCCCGCCTACAACGCGGCGACCGGCGTGCTCACCGGCACCAAGAGCGCCAACAGCGTCGTGCCCAACGCCGGCCACGTCTACGCCACCGCCCTCGAATTGACCGGCCTCAACCCCACCGGCAAGGGCCGCAACAACCAGCCTTCATTGGGCTTCATCAAGAAACCCTGAACGACCCTCGCGGCGCCGGGCACTGAAGAGCCGCGTGCGGCTTCGTGACGGCGTTGGCTTTTTTGGCTATTCGCGCTCGAGCCTCAACTAAGGGTCCCTCATGAGCGAACGCGTGGGCGTCATTGGTCTTGGGTACGTCGGTCTGCCGGTGGCGTTGGCCTTCGCGCGCAAGTTCCCCGGGTCGATCGGGTTCGACATCAACGTGGAGAAGGTCAAGGAGCTGCGCTCGGGCTTCGACCGCACCGGGGAGACCTCGGCCGAGGAGCTCAAGGCCTCGAGCCTGGAGATGACCTGGGACCCCGAGGTGCTGCGCCAGGCGACCTTCTTCGTGGTCGCGGTGCCCACCCCCGTCGACGTCAACAACCGGCCCGACCTCACCCCGGTCTTCAAGGCCAGCGAGACCGTGGCCCGCGCGCTCAAGAAGGGCGACGTGGTGGTCTACGAGTCCACCGTCTACCCGGGCGTGACCGAAGACCTCTGCGGCCCCATCCTCGCGAAGCTCTCGGGCCTCAAGCAGGGCGTCGACTTCAAGCTGGGCTACTCGCCCGAGCGCATCAACCCCGGCGACAAGCTGCACACCCTCGAGCGCATCACCAAGGTGGTCTCGGGTGAAGACGCGGCCTCGCTCGAGCGCGTGGCGGCCACCTACGGGGCGATCATCGAGGCGGGGGTCTTCAAGGCCACCAGCATCAAGGTCGCCGAGGCCGCGAAGGTGATCGAGAACACCCAGCGCGACCTGAACATCGCCTTGATGAACGAGCTGGCGCTGATCTTCGACCGCATGGGCATCCGCACCCGCGACGTGCTCGCGGCCGCCGGCACCAAGTGGAACTTCCTCAAGTTCACCCCGGGCCTCGTGGGCGGTCACTGCATCGGCGTGGACCCGTACTACCTGACCACCAAGGCCGAGGAGCTCGGCTACCAGCCACAGGTGATCCTCGCCGGCCGGCGCATCAACAACGAGATGGGCCCGTACATCGCCCAGCGCACCGTGAAGCTGCTGGTGCACCAGGGCCTCGCGGTGAAGGGCGCGCGCGTCGGCGTCTTCGGGCTCACCTTCAAGGAAGACGTGGCCGACATCCGCAACTCGAAGGTCCCGGACATCCTCAAGGAGCTCAAGGAGTTCGGCATCGACGCCAGGCTGGTCGACCCCTTCGCCGACGCGGCCGAGACGAAGCACGAGTACGGCCTGGGCTTGTCCACGCTCGACGAGATGCACGACCTCGACGCGCTGATCCTCGCGGTCTCGCACAAGCAGTACGTCGGCCAGCCGCTCTCCTTCCTGATCGATCGCATCAAGCCGGGCGGGGTGCTGGTCGACGTGAAGAGCGCCATCGACCCCGCGCAGATCCCCGCGGGCCGCGTCAGCTACTGGTGCCTGTGATGGACGCCCACGGCACCTGGCTGGTCACCGGCGGCGCGGGCTTCATCGGCTCGAACCTGGTGGAGACGTTGCTGCGCGAAGGGCAGAAGGTGGTGGTCCTCGACAGCCTGGTGACGGGCTACCAGCGCAACCTCGACGCCGCCCTATGCCGCGCGGGGCCGGGGGCGGCCGAGCGCTTCACCTTCATTCATGGCGACATCACCTCGCTCGAGACCTGCCAGCGCGCCTGCGTCGGTGTCGACTGGGTGCTGCACCAGGCGGCCCTCGGGAGCGTGCCCCGCAGCATCGCCCACCCCCTCGACAGCCACCGCGCCAACGTCGACGGCTTCATGAACATGCTGCTCGCCGCCCGCGACGCGAAGGTGAAGCGCTTCGTCTATGCGTCTTCGAGCTCGGTGTACGGCGACGAGCCCACGCTGCCCAAGGTGGAGTCCCGGGTGGGCCGGGTGCTCTCGCCCTACGCGGCCACCAAGCACATCAACGAGGTCTACGCGCGCGTCTTCCAGCTCAGCTACGGGCTCGAGACCATCGGCCTGCGGTACTTCAACGTCTTCGGCCCGCGGCAGGACCCCAACGGCGCCTATGCGGCGGTGATCCCCAAGTGGATGGCCTCGCTGCAGCAGGGCGAGCCGTGCCGGGTCAACGGCGATGGCAGCACCAGCCGCGACTTCTGCTTCGTGGCCAACGCGGTGCAGGCCAACTTGAAGGCCGCGCTCACGCAGGTGCCCGGCGCGACCGACGCCGTCTACAACGTGGCCGTCGGCGGCAAGACCAGCCTGCTCGAGCTGTACACGATGATCCGCGAGCGCCTCGCCGGCAGCCGCCCCGAGCTCGCGAAGCTCGAGCCCGTGTTCCAGCCCTTCCGCCCCGGCGACATCAAGGACTCGCAGGCCGACATCAGCCGCGCGAAAGAGAAGCTCGGCTACGCCCCGACGCACACCGTCTCGCAGGGCATGGACGAGACCGTCGCCTACGCAGTGGAGAACCCGTCATGAAGATCGTCGTCACTGGTGGAGCTGGCTTCATCGCGTCGCAGATCGTCGACGCCTACCTGGCCCTGGGGCACGAGGTGGTGATCGTCGACAACCTCTCCACGGGCGATCGCAAGAACCTCAACCCGAAGGCGACGTTCCACGAGCTCGATCTCCGCGGCGAGGCGGCGGCGAAGGTGGTCGAGGCGTTCCAGCCCGAGGTCCTGAGCCTCCACGGCGCGCAGATCGACGTGCGCAAGTCGGTCACTGACGTGCGCTTCGACGCCGACACCAACATCGGCGGCACGCTCAACATGGTCGAGGCCGGGCGGCGGGGCGGGGCCTTGAAGCGCGTGGTGTACGCGGCCTCGGGCGGGTCGATGTACGGCGACTCGGCGGTGTTGCCCACCCCGGAGACCGAGCCCCCCGCGGGCGTCTCGCCCTACGCGGTCTCGAAGTTCTCAGGTGAGCTCTACCTCTCGTGCTTCCGCGCCATGTACGGCCTGCACTACGTGGCCCTGCGCTACGCGAACGTCTACGGGCCGCGCCAGAACCTCCACGGGGAGGCCGGCGTGGTGGCCATCTTCGCCGAGCGCCTCCTGCGCGGTGAGGGCTGCACCATCTTCGGCGACGGCGGGCAGACCCGGGACTTCGTGTACGTCGGTGACGTGGTGGCCGCGAACGTGAAAGCGCTCACCACCGAGTACTGCGGCGGGGTGAACATCTGCACCTCCACCGAGACCGACGTGAACCAGGTCTACGCGCTGCTGGCGAAGAATCTCGGCATCGCCACGCCGGCGAAGCACGCCCCCGAGCGCCTCGGGGAACAGCGCCGCAGCGTGTTGGCCAACGGCAAGGCGAAGCAGGTGCTCGGCTGGTCCCCCCAGTTCGACGTCGAGCGCGGCATGGCCCAGACCATCGCCTGGTACCGCGAACACCGCTGACTACGGGACGATCCACGCGAACGCGAGCCGCAGCACCTGCACGTCTGCGGGCCGCGGCACGCACACCTGCTCGGTGAAGCGGCGCGCGTCGACGTCCTCCTGCGAGGCGAGGGTCTTCTCGAGTTGTTGGATCTCCAGCGCAAGGTCTTCCAGCTTTGCCTCGCTGCCGCCTTGCTGCCGGTTGCTGGTCAACGCCCGGCCCACGCCGCTGAGCGACGAGCGCTTGCCGGAGAACAGCCCGAGCACGCCGGCGCCCACGTTGAGCCACTTCTCCGCCTTGCGCGCCGACAGCTCCTTCTCGGCCTGGGCGAAGTCGACGCGGCGCTTCTCGAGGTCGCGCATCACCTTGAGCCGATCCTTCGAGACGCCCTGCTTCTCCACCACCCGCGCCGCGAAGGCCTCGGGCGTCTCGGTGGGCCCGGAGATCAGCTTGGTCACCGGGTCTTGCGTCAGCTTCGTCTCCAGCTTGGACGGCAGGCGCTCCTTCAGCTGGGCCATCAGCTTCGCGGCCTTGAGCCCGCTGAGCCACGGGGGGAACGCGGACAAGGTCACGCCCGCGGGCAAGGTGGCCTGGAACCCGACGCCCTTGACCGACAGCGGCGCGCCCTCGAGCGCCTCGGCCCCGGAGGTCACGCCCTCGAGCGGGAAGGCGAGCTCGTGCACCGTCTCTTCACTGACCGTGGTGCCCAGCCGGTAGCGCACGCCGAACTTGAGCAGCAGGTAGGGCAGGGCGGTGCCTTGATCGATCTCGAACACCGGCCCCAGCTCCGGGTCGAGGGTGCCGGTCACGCCGGCGCTCACGGGCGCCGCGGCCACCGGGGCGGCGAGGCCGAGCTTCATGGGCGCGGTCACCTGGCGCAGTTCGTCCGCGCTGAAGGGCCCCCGCAGCACCGTCACCGTGTCGCGCGTGGTGAAGACCGCGGGCTGCGGCTGGTGCACCGAGTGCAGCAGGAACTTTCGCGGGGCCAGGGTCGAGAGCAGCGTGTCGAGCTGCGAGGCCGTGAGCCCACTGGCCGCCGCCGCCGAGAGCAGCGCGTCGCGAATGCGGGCCTTGTCCTGCTCCGACTGGAGCCGCCCCACCATCCAGGTGCCGATGTTCGAGAGGCCCCGGTAGTCGAGATCGATCGGGTTCTGGGTGGCCAGCACCACCGAGACCCCGAAGGCGCGCGCCTGCTTGAGCAGCCCGAGCAGCGGCGGCTTGGTGGGCGGGTTCGAAGGCGCCGGCGGGAAGTAGCCGAAGATCTCGTCGATCAGCAGCACCGCGCGCACCGTGCTCGAGCCGCCCTGCTTGCGCATCCACGACTGGGTCCGCTCGAGCAACTGCGCGACCGCGAAGAGGCGCTCCTCGTCCGAGAGGTGGGCCACCGAGTAGATCGACAGGCGCGGCTTGCCCTCGGGGGAGCGCAGCAGGCGCGCGGGATCGAGCGGCTCCCCCTGGCGCCAGGCCGCGAACTTCGGCGAGGCGAGCAGCCCGTTGAGCCGCACCATCAGCCCCTGGCGATCGCGCTGGGGGAAAAAGTCTTCGAGCGACAGCGCCCCCACCGTGGCGAAGGGTGGCGTCGCGACCTGCTTGACGAGCTCCGCCAGGGTGGGCGTCTTGCCCTCGGCCCAGGCGCCGGTGAGCAACTGCACCAGCAGCAGGTATTCCCGCGAGGTGAGCGGATCGGCCTCGAGGCCCAGCAACCCCAGCAGGCTGCGCGCCGCGCCATCGGCGGCCTCGGCGAGTCCTTCGGCGCTGGCGTCGGCCGGGGGCGCGAGGCTGCCCAGCAGGTCGAGCGGCAGCCCCAGCGAAGAGCCCGGGGTGTAGAGCCTCGGCTCGTAGCTCGCGCGCCAGGCGGCGAAGGCCTCCCTGGTCAGCCCCAGCGCGCCCAGGGCCTGGTCGATGCGCGGCCCCGACTCCGGCGTGCCCCACGTCGACACCCCGGGATCGCTGGAGTCGAAGTTGAGCAACAGCGTGGCCAGGTCGCCCTTGCTGTCGACGGCGATCACCGGCACCCCGGCGCGCAGCAGCTCCTCGACGAGCACCACGCACAGTCCGGTCTTCCCCGAGCCCGTCATGCCGAGGATGAAGCCGTGGGTGCTGAGGGCCTTGAGATCCAGCTGCTGCGGCGGCGCGGTGCCAAGAGTCAACATGTGGCCAAAGACCTTACGCTTTCCGTTCCACGCATTCCGGGGGAAGCTGCGCGCCTTCCGAGGCGGCCCCGGCCTCGTCTTCCCCTGGAGTCGCAATGCACTTCCCCCGTCTGTCGGTCCTCGTCTTCGCTTCCGCCCTGAGCGGCGCTTTCTTCGCCTGCGGTACCTCGGCTCCCAAGTGCTCGCCGGTGTCCTGTGCCGGCTGCTGCACCGAGGCCGGCGCCTGCGTCGACGGCAAGGTGCAGACCGAGTGTGGATCGCAGGGCAACGCCTGCGCGTCGTGTGGCGCCGGCACTGCGTGTGAGTTCGGCATCTGCCGCGGCGCTTCGACGGGCGGCGGCAGCGGCGCGGTGACGGGCGGCGGCGCGGGTGGTGGCGGTGGCGGCAGCGCGACCGGCGGCGGCACCGGCACCGGCGGCGGGAGCGCCACGGGTGGTGGCGCTGGCGGGGCTGCGGGTGGTGGTGGCGGCGCGACGGGCGGTGGCGGTGGTTCGCGCCCCGACGCGGGCCCGGTGATCCTGGACGCAGGCACCCCCGGCGTCGACGGCGGCACGCTCTTCCCGCCCACCGTTCCGCTGACCTTCATGACCACGTGTGGCCCGGTGGCACCCTGCGCGGGCAACGAGATCGGTAACTGGATGTACTCGGCGGGCTGCATCGACAACTCCGCGTTCACCCTGCTCTCGGGGCTGGTGGCGCAGCTGGGCTGCACCTCGACCATCTCCGGGAAGAACGGCGCCATCGCCGGTGCGGTCGTCTTCGACGGCACCAACGTGCACCGCAACGTGGTGGGCCTGGTCAACTTCCACTTCGCCGCCGTCGGCCAGACCTGCGTCGCGCTCTGCTCGAACGTCAGCGGCCAGCTCCCCGCGGGCATGACCGGCACCTGCGCCGCGACCGGCAGCGCCTGCGAGTGCGATCTCTCGTTCGACCTGAGCGACAACCTGACGCAGCCCTATACGTACACCGGCGGCATGCTCGCCACGGCCACGTCGATGGAGCAGTACAACACCTGCATCACCGGCCCGTCGCTCGCCTACCGCGAGACGACCGATGGCGGCATCCCCGGCGTCTTCACCCTCGACCATCCGTAAGCCCGGAGCGCACCCATGCTGTGGACGTCACTCGTCATCGCCGCCAGCCTCGGCGCGGAGCCCTGCGAAACGCCCCGCGTGCGCGACACCGCTCCGCTCGTCGCCGCCATCGCGCAAGACCGCGTCATGGCGCAGACGTTCACCAAGGCCGCCACCACCTGCGCTGAGCGGGGGGAGGCCTGCGACCAGGCCCGCCTCGAGTGCGCCGCGTTGCTCACCTCGACCATCCAGCGCCAGGTGGGCTTCGACGAGGGCCAGTGGCTTCGCGACATGCTGCTGCCCTTCAACGGCGGCAGCTACCCCATGACCCGCAGCTTCGGCGCGGCGGCCATCGCCGGCGACGCGTCGTGCAACATCGAGGTCGCCGCGCTCACCCTCGCGGCCCAGAAGCGCACCGTGCAGGCCACGCGGCGCGACGCCCTGTTCCAGGAGTACCAGGGCTACGCGCGGTGGACGCAGACCCAGCTCCAGAAGTGCAAGGACCGCGTCGCCACCGACGAGATGAAGGCGGCCACCACCCGGGCCGAGAGCGAGCGCCTCGTCGCGGCCTCCGCCGCGGTCACGGCCGCCGAGGCCCTCCGGCTCAAGCAACTGGCCGACGCCGCGACCGCGAAGGCCGAGGTGGAGAAGCAGGCGCGGGCGGCCGCCGAGGCCGAGGCCCTGCGCCAGAAGCAGGTCGTCGACGCCGAGGCCCTGCGCACCCGGCAGGCCCGGGAGTTCGCCGAGGGAGAGCAGAAGCGACGCGAGGAGATGGAGAAGGCCGCCCGCGACGAGCGCGACCGCGATCGAAAGGCCGCCGCCGACCGCGCCGACAAGGCCGACCAGGAGCGAAAGGCCGAGAAGCTCGCGGCCGCGGCGATGCTGGCGAAGGAAAAGGAGGACGCCGAGAAGCGGGTGCAGCAGGCGAAGGAAGACGCCGAGCGCAAGCAGCAGGACGCCGAGGAGAAGCGCGTCGTCACCGAGCGCGACACCAGGGTCTCCCAGCAGCGCACCACCAAGGAGCGCCTCGTCAAGCTGGCCGAGGAGAACCTCAAGCACGCGAAGGACGAGGAGTCGCTCAAGAAGCAGCTGGCCGTCGACGCCATCAGCTCCAGCCCGGCCATCGCCCAGGCGGCCGTCGCCGAGGCGGCCCAGGCCGAGCGCGGCCGCATCGACGCCGAGAAGCACCTCTTCGAGGCCCGCCAGCAGGCCGAGGCGATCGTCATCGACGACTCGCACGAGCGTGGCTCGGGCAGCGCGCTCATCGCCGGAGGCCTGGCGGCTGTCGACACCGGCTTCTCGTTGGGCGTGCTGGGCCTGGTGCACCTCGGCTTCTGGGGCACGGCCCCGGCCGAGGGCATGGCCTCGGGCTTCGAGCTGCGCCTGTGGGGCCGCTTCGCCTCCACCGTCACCGGCACGCCCGACCGCACCATCGGCTCGCTGCTGACCGCGCGGTATTACTTCGGCCACCTCGCCCTGGGCCTGGCGGGCGAAGTGCGGCTGCTCGACCCCAACCTCGCCAACCTGCGCGTGGGCGCCGGGCCGACCCTCGCGGTGGCCTTCGTGGACACCCACGAGACGCGGGTGCTGCTGGGCGTCAACTACCTCCCCCTGGGCAACGCCATCGACGTGGTGCGCCTGCTGGGGGACTTCGAGGTCAGCTGGCGGTTCCTCACCTTCCACGTCAACGGCGGCACCACCACCAAGCCCGACGGGAAGACCATTGGCTGGCAGGTCGGCGGGTATGTCGGCGTGCGCGCCGCGTGGTGATTTGCCGAACCTCCGGAGAACGGGGTAGGGGTCGCCGGCCATGGCGACCGTGATGTCCACGAAGAAGTATCCGCACCCCTTCCTGCCCGTTTGTCGCGCCGACCTCGACGAGCGCGGGTGGGACCAGTGCGACATCATCATCGTCAGCGGCGACGCCTACGTGGATCACCCCGCGTTCGGCCCGCCGCTGATCGCCCGCTTCCTCGAGGGGCGCGGCTTCAAGGTGGGCCTGCTGGCGCAGCCCGACTGGCACTCGGCCGAGCCCTTCAAGGCCCTGGGCCAGCCGCGGCTCTTCTTCGGGGTCGCCGCCGGCAACATGGACTCGATGCTCAACCGGCTCACGGCGCAGAAGAAGAACCGGAGCGAGGACCAGTATTCGCCCGGGGGCCGCACCGGTTGCCGCCCCGATCGCGCCACCACCGTCTACGCCCAGCGCTGCCGGGAGGCGTACCCCCAGACCCCCATCGTGCTCGGGGGCATCGAGGCCTCGCTGCGCCGCATCGCGCACTACGACTACTGGAGCGACAAGGTGCGCCGCTCCATCCTCCTGGACGCCAAGGCCGACCTGCTGGTCTTCGGCATGGGCGAGCGCCCCATCTGGGAGATCGCCGATCGCCTGAACCGCGGCGAGGCCGTGGGCCAGCTGCGCGACATTCGCGGCACCGCGTACCTGGTCAACAACGAGGAGGCCAAGCGCCTCGAGGCGGACCCGGCGCAGCACGCGGTCGATCGCAAGATCGTGGTGCTCCCCAGCTACGAGCAGGTCGTCGCCGAGCCCGAGGCGTTCGCGCGCATGACCCGCGCCTTCCAGATGGAGACCAACCCCGGCAACGCGCGCCCCGTGCTCCAGCGCCACGCCGAGCGCGCGGTGTACTTCAACCCGCCGGCCTTCCCCCTGGGTGATGGCCCCGGCGACACCGCCCAGGGCCTGACCAACGTCGCCATGGACGAGCTGTACGATCTCCCGTTCAACCGCGCGCCGCACCCCATGTACGGCAGCGACAGCGTGCCGGCCTTCGAGACGGTGAAGCACTCCGTGGTGCTGATGCGCGGCTGCTTCGGCGGCTGCACCTTCTGCTCCATCACCGAGCACGAGGGCCGCGTCATCCAGAACCGGTCGGCCGAGAGCGTGCTCAAGGAGATCCGCGAGCTGCGCCGCATGGGCGACTTCCGCGGCACGGTGACCGACCTGGGTGGCCCCACGGCCAACATGTACAAGCTCAAGTGCAAGTCACCGGAGATCGAAAAGAAGTGCCGCAAGCTGTCCTGCGTGCACCCCGGCGTCTGCGAGAACCTCGGCACCGATCACGGCCCCCTGATCGACCTGATGCGCGAGGTGCGCAAGGAAGAGGGCATCAAGCACGTCTTCATCGCCTCGGGCGTCCGCTACGATCTCGCCGAGCTCAGCCCCGAGTACGTCAAGGAGCTCGCCAGCTTCCACACCGGCGGCCAGCTCTCGGTCGCCCCCGAGCACGTCAGCCCCCGGGTGCTCGAGAAGATGAAGAAGCCGGGCATCGCCGCCTACGAGCGCTTCCAGGAGATGTTCGCCTGCGAGTCGAAGTCGGCCGGCAAGGAGCAGTACGACATCCCGTACTTCATCTCCGGACACCCGGGCTCGGGCCTCGAGGACATGATCGACCTCGCCCTGTGGCTCAAGGAGAGCGGTCGCCGCCCCCGCCAGGTGCAGGACTTCATCCCCACGCCCATGTCGGTGGCCGCCTGCATGTACTTCACCGGCATCGACCCGCTGAAGATGGAGCCGGTCTACGTGGCCAAGGGCCTCAAGGAGAAGCGGCTGCAGAAGGCGCTGATCCTCTACTGGAACCCCGAGCATTGGCCGGACGTGCGCGAGGCGCTGCAGGTCGCGGGGCGCGAAGACCTCATCGGCCGGGGGCCGGGCTGCCTCGTGCCCGCCGAGTCACCGGGCGAGCGCGAGCGGCTGGTGCGCCAGGGCAAGATCAAGCCGCCGGCGCGGCGCTGACTACTCGACGCGGAACTCGATCTCGTGGTTCGTGGACGCGCTCAACAGCGAGCCCACGGCGCCACCGGCGAGGTTGACCTCGTTGCTGCGCTCGACCCGCACCGTCTCCTTGGTGCTGGCCGTCAGCTCGTTGGCGTCGAGCCGCAGCTCGTACAGGCCCTCGGGGATCGCCCGGTCGACGTTCGCCTTGTCCAGCCGCACCTGGGTGGTCTTCGCCGGCGCGTTGCGCGTGTCCTTCCAGGTGATGCTCAGGGGCTGGGCGTCGGCCCGGCGGAAGGTCGAGTCGGAGATGGGGTTGGTGATCAACGTCGCCCCGGGCGCGTCGATGGAGCCGTCGAGCAGGTCGTTGCCGCGGATCACCTCGAGCCGGAACCCGTCGACCCAGGTGAAGCCGTCGAGCCGGTACTGCTTGGAGTCGGGGTCCCAGCTGAGCACCGTGCGCTTCAAGGCCCCGCCCTGCAGGGCCACCTCCGCGTTGGGCACTACGTCGCCGGTCGACGACGCCGAGCGCACCGTGACCCGCGCGCGGTTGCCCTGGGTGCTGCCGTCGGACGAGAGGCGGGCGGTGACGAAGAGCGTCCCCGTGCCGCCGCCCGGCGAGGTGTAGCCACAGGCAGAACACACGACCACGGAGACGAGGGCGAGGAGGGCGCGCATGACCCGTGAGTACGCCGGACGGGGGGCGCGGAGCCAATTTTTCCTCTTCCACGACGCGGGGCCGGGGCCGTGGCAGAATCGCAGGCCCGCATGGCCACCAAGAAGCCCCCCGGAGACGAGACCATCAAGGGACTCCCCGCGTTCAACAGCCGCGCCGAGGACTCCTTCATCGGTCGCTCGAAGGTCTCCGCCTCCGACATCCACCGGGCCGCCGAGGTCGCCCCCGAGGTCAGCCAGGGCGCCTGGCGCGAGCGCGTCTTCACCCCCCGCGCCGTGATGTCCCGGGAAGACGTCAAGCAGGGGCTCCTGTCCTCCCTGCGCGTCACGCTGCAGTCCGCCAGCCATCCCCGCAAGGCCATGGAGGCCCTCAAGGCCGCGTGGCTGCCCCTGGCGCGCCAGGCCCTCGAGCAGGCGGGCGGCGACGGCATCGACACCTGGCTGCTGGCGCTCTTTTCGCCCCCCGGCCGGCCGCCGAAGCAGCCGCTGTTCTTCGAGCTCGCCGACAGCCTGCTGCGCATGCGCACCGCGCGCGACCTCGCCCACTTCGAAGAGGAGGCCCTCAAGACGGTCGAGCTGGTCGACGCCGCCCTGGCCACCGCCCCGGTGAAGCTCTCGTTCAAGCAGATGGAGCGGCAGCTCGAGGGCAAGCTCGAGGTCGATGAGCTCCTCGGGGTGCGCGCCGGCGCCGACGACGATCTCACGCACCGGCTGCAGGAGATCGGCGCCACCATGGGCCAGCTCCGCGATCAGATCCGCTCCATGCCCGGCAAGCAGCCTGACGGCATGTACGCCAACTTCGTCCGTCTCAAGGCCGAGCTGAAGGTGCTCGACTCCGAACTCAAGCGTCGCAGTGGCACGCTCGTTCCCAAGACCTCCCTCTAGGGCCGGATCGACCCTCACGGCGGCGTTTGACCCACCCGGTTTCCGTGGATCCAGCCGCTTGAAGCGGCCTGAGGGCTGCAGTGACCCGTCGCCATGCGCAGGGTGTTGGTGGTGGAGCCTGATGAGCAGGTCGCCGAGGGGCTCAAGCGCTCCCTGCGCCCGTTCTCCAACGCCTGGGAGCTTCGCTTCGTCGTCACCGCCGCGCAGGCCCTCGCCGCCGGGGCCGAGAGTGACGCCCTGGTGTGCGACGCGACGCTCCAGGGCATCGAGGCGCTGCTGCTCGAGTTCAAGACGAGGCTGCCGAAGCTCGCCCGCACCGTGCTCGCGCCGCTCGACGTGAAGCCCGACGCCTTCGCCCGGCTCCAGGCGCTCAGCCACCAGGTGCTGCGCAAGCCGTTGCTGCCCACGCTGCTGTTCGATCTCGTGGAGCGCACCTGCTCGGTGATCGACTCGCTGGCCTCGGAGCGGCTGCAGACCGTGGTCGCGCAGCTGGGCGATCTCCCCCCGCTGCCGGCGACGTATTCCAAGCTCTCCCAGATGTCGCAGGACCCCGAGGTGTCGTTGGACGCCGTGGCCGCCGTCGTGGAGCGCGACCCGGCGATCACCGCGGCCGTGCTGCGCATCATCAACTCGGCCTACTTCGGCCTGCCGCGCCGCGTGGCGAGCGTGCGCGAGACCGTGCGCTACCTGGGCATCGTGCCCCTGCGCAACCTGGTGCTCACCGTCGAACTCTTCGAGGGCCTCGCCCAGGGGCGCCGCGCGCTCGGGCTCCAGCAGGAGGCCCTGCTGCGGGCCTACGCCATGCGCGAAATCCTCGGCCGGTCGGTGCTCGCCGAGCAGGCCTTCATCGCCGGCGTGCTCTCCGACGTGGGCTCGTTGTTGCTCGTCTCGAAGCTCCCGGTGGACGCCATGGCCATCGACAAGGCCGTCGAGGCGGGGCGCCTGCCGTGGGTGGTGCAGCGCGAGCGCCTGGGGTGCACCAGCGCCGCCATCGGCGCCCAGTTGCTGGCCCGGTGGAACCTGCCGGCGAGCCTCGTGGAGGCCGTGGCCCTGCACCACGACGCCCCCCGCGGCACCTCGACCCCCAACGTCACCACCGCGCTCGCCCTGGTCAGCGCCGTGGAGTGGTCGCTGCGCGCCCCCGAGTCGTTGCGCCGGGAGTTCCGCGCGGCCGCCGAGGAGCTGGTGATCGCCTTCCCCGCGGCCAGCATCGAGTCCATCGGCCGCTACTTCGGGCGGGCCGACGAACAGGCCGCCTGACGAATCAAGATTGATCCGTTTCGCCCATCGGTGCTGAAACGGCTTCATGTCTTTCACGCATCTGCACCTCCACACCCTGTATTCGCTCCTCGACGGCGCGATCCGCATGAAGGACCTCATCAAGACGGTCCAGGCGAAGGGCATGAAGTCCGTGGCGGTGACCGATCACGGCAACATGTTCGGGGCGGTCGACTTCTACAAGAAGGCCAAGGAGGCCCAGCTCAAGCCGATCATCGGGCTCGAGGCCTACGTCGCCGGCCCCAAGGGGCGCACCGATCGCACCGAGAAGATCGCCAACCACCTCATCCTCCTGGCCAAGAACAAGGAGGGCTACGCCAACATCCGCTACCTCTCGTCCATGGGGTACCTCGACGGGTTCTATTACCACCCGCGCATCGACAAGCAGGTGCTCAAGGACCACAGCAAGGGCGTCATCGGGCTCACCGCGTGTCTCGGCGGCGAGGTCACCAGCGCGGCCTACCGCGGCGACATGGACCACGCCCGTCGCGCCGCCCTCGAGTACAAGGAGATCTTCGACCCGGGCCACTTCTTCCTCGAGATCCAGTGGAACGGGATGGAGGAGCAGAACAAGGCCAACGAGAACCTGAAGCAGCTCTCGCGCGACCTCGACATCCCCCTCGTGGCCACGGCCGACGCGCACTACATCAAGAAGGAAGACGCGCGCGCCCACGAGCTGTTGATGTGCATCGCCTCGGGCAAGACGCTCACCGACAGCAAGCGCATGCGGCACAGCACCGACAAGCTGTACGTGTGCAGCCCCGAGGAGATGCGCGCCTACTTCACCGACGTGCCCGAGGCCGTCGACAACACCATGCGCATCACGGACATGGTCGAGGAATACAACATCCTCGCCAAGCCCATGCTGCCCACCTTCAAGGTGCCCGAGGGCTACGACGCCGACTCCTTCATGACCACCCTGGCCAAGAAGGGCCTCGAGGAGCGCTTCAAGGAGCTGCCGTACCCCTGCGATCGCGACGTCTACATGGCGCGCCTCGAGATGGAGCTGGGCGTCATCCAGAAGATGGGCTTCGCCGGCTACTTCCTCATCGTCCAGGATTTCATCAACTGGGCCAAGCAGCACGGCATCCCCGTGGGCCCCGGCCGTGGCTCCGGCGCCGGGTCCATCGTCGCGTACTCGCTGCGCATCACCGACCTCGACCCCATCCCCTACAACCTGCTCTTCGAGCGCTTCCTGAACCCCGAGCGCGTGTCGATGCCCGACTTCGACATCGACTTCTGCCAGGACCGCCGCGACGAGGTGATCACCTACGTCCAGGGCAAGTACGGCCACAACAACGTGGGGCAGATCATCACCTTCGGCCAGCTGAAGGCCAAGAGCGTGCTCCGCGACGTGTGCCGGGTGTACGGCCTGCCGTTCTCGGAAGGCGATCGCATCTCCAAGCTGGTACCCGAGATCCTCGGCATCACCCTGAAGCAGGCCATCTTCGGTGATCCCGAGAAGGAGATCGCCGGCGAGCCGCGCCTCAAGGAGATGGTCGACAACCCCCAGCCGCTCGCGGAGGTCGACGGCAAGCCCATCACCACCAAGGACGTGCTCGAGGTGGCCATGGCCCTGGAGGGCCTCAACCGCCAGGCCGGCATGCACGCCGCCGGCGTGGTGATCGCCGACAAGCCGCTGTGGGAATACGTGCCCATCTACCGGCCGTCGGGCGAGACCACGCTCGTCACCCAGTTCGCCAAGGACGAGGTCGAGGCCGCGGGCCTGGTGAAGTTCGACTTCCTGGGCCTCAAGACGCTCACCGTCATCCAGAACGCCATCAACCTCATCAACCGCAAGCTGCCGGCCGACCAGCAGTTGGTGCGCGATGGCATCCCGCTGACCGATCACCAGACCTTCGAGCTGATCAGCGCCGGCGACACGGCCGGCGTCTTCCAGATGGAGTCATCGGGCTTCACCGAGATGGTGATGAAGATGAAGCCCTCGTGCTTCGAAGACGTGATCGCCGCCGGCGCGCTCTACCGCCCCGGCCCGCTCGATCAGAAGCTCGAAGACGGCCGCACCATGGTCGACGTCTACATCGACCGAAAGCACGGCCGCGACAAGGTCACCTTCCCGCACCCCACGCTCGAGCCGGTGCTCAAGGACACCTACGGCGTCATCGTCTACCAGGAGCAGGTGATGCAGATCGCCCAGGTCCTGGGCGGGCTGTCGCTGGGCGGCGCCGACCTCCTGCGTCGCGCCATGGGGAAGAAGAAGGCCGAGGAGATGCAGAAGCAGCGCTCCTTGTTCATCGAGGGCTCGAACAAGAAGGGCGTCGACCCGAAGATCGCCAACGGCGTCTTCGACCTGATGGAGAAGTTCGCGCAGTACGGCTTCAACAAGTCGCACTCCGCCGCGTACGGCCTGATCACCATCCACACCGCGTGGCTCAAGGCCCACTACCCGGTGGAGTTCATGGCCGCGCTGCTCACCTCCGAGAAGGACAACACCGACAAGGTGGTGCTCCACATCGCCGAGGCGCGGCAGGGCGGGGTGCAGGTGCTGCCGCCCGACATCAACGAGTCCGACCTCGCGTTCGGCGCCATCGAAGGCAAGATCCGCTTCGGGCTGGGCGCGATCAAGGGCGTCGGCGAGTCCGCCATCGAGGCGATCATCGAGGCGCGCAAGACCAAGCCCTTCAGCTCGCTCTTCGACTTCTGCGAGCGCGTCGACGGCCGCCGCGTCAACCGCAAGACCATGGAGGCCCTGGTGCAGGCCGGCGCCTTCGACTTCGAGAAGCGCCACCGCAAGCAGCTCTTCGAGACCGTGGGCATCGCGCTGGAGCGCGGCGCCTCGACCCAGCGCGACATCGAGGTCGGCCAGTCGAACCTCTTCGGCATGCTCGCGCCCACCTCCGCCCCCGGCGCCGCCACCCGCGACGACTACGCCCAGTGCGAGCCGTGGACCGAGAAGGAGAAGCTCTCGTTCGAGAAGGCCTCCATCGGTTTCTACGTGTCCGGCCACCCCCTCGACGCCTACCAGAAGGAGCTGCGCCGCTACGCCCGCCCCATCCAGGCCGTGCAGCGCGCCCGGCGCGACGAGAAGATCACCATCGCCGGCATCGTGGCCGTGATGCGCGAGCGCCCCACCAAGACCGGCAAGCGCATGGCCTGGGTGACGCTCGAGGATCTCTCGGGCTCGGTGGAGCTGGTGGTCTTCCCCGGCAAGGACGGCAACCGCTCCACGATGGACCCCAAGACCGGCAAGTGGGGCAAGTCCGGGCCCAAGCCCGGCTACGAGCAGTGGGAGCACCTGCTCAAGAGCGATGACGCGCTGCTGGTCTCGGGCACGGTGCAGATGAGCCGCGACGAGGAGAACCCCCAGGCCGAGCTGATCGTCGACAACATCGAGTCGCTGCGCGAGGTGCGCGAGAAGCGGGTCAAGCGCCTCGAGCTGCGCTTGCACGTCGACATGGCCACCGACGAGAAGCTCGCCAAGCTGGCGGAGATCGCCAAGAAGCACGCCGGCGCCACGCCCATCGCCGTCGCCCTCAACATGCCCGGCGAGGCCGAGGCGCTCATCGGTAACACCAACCTCAAGGTGCAGGTGACCGACGAGCTGCTCGAATCGGTTAATCGCCTCTTCGGGGCCCGCGTGGCAGAACCCGGCTGATGAGCTCCCGGATCCTCCTCGTGCTGCTGGTGGTGGGCGCCTCCGGTGCCCTCGCGGAGGACGCCAAGGCGAAGGCCGCCCGGGAAGAACTCGAGAAGCAGCTCAGCCAGATGGTCGGCACGCAGCCCACCAAGGTGCGCATCGACTACGTCGCGCTCGACGACCCGAACTACCGCCTCGAGGAGGCCACCTTCCAGCTCGACGGCCGCTCCCTGGGCACGCCGTCGCTCGGCCAGCTCTCGGAAGAGGGCACCCACCTCGTGTGGAACGGCGACGTCACCCCGGGCAAGCACACCGTCAGGGCGCGCATCGTGTTCTCCAACGGCGCCAGCGTGGTGCTCAGCGACGAGGGCGGGAACAAGTGGACGGTGGCCGGCGACGTCAGCTTCGACGTGAACGCGGGCATCGAGGTGCGCGTGCAGGCGACCCCCACGCGCGACTCGAAGCAGACCGACGTCGCCAAGCGCTTCAAGCTCAGCCTCCCCGCGCAGCCGGTGATGATCGCCCAGCTCGACGACGGGAAGATGCCCGAGGCGATGGCCAAGCCGGTGAGCTCCACGCCCGACGCCGGGCTCAGCGCCGAGGCGCTCGCCGCCGACACGAAGCAGCAGGCTGCCACGGCCCTCGCCGCGAAGCAGGCCGCCGCCGACGAGAAGCAGCGCAAGGCCGAAGCCGCGCTCGCCGCGAAGCAGGCGGCCGCGGACGAGAAGAAGCTGAAGGCCGAGGCGGCCCTCGCCGCCAAGCAGGCCGCCGCCGACGAGAAGAAGCAGAGGGCCGCCGACGCAAAGGCCGCGAAGCAGGCCGCCGCCGACGAGAAGAAGCAGCGGGCCGCCGACGCCCTCGAGGCGAAGCGGCTCGCGGCCCTCGATGCCAGCGAACGCGCCGAAGAGAAGCTGCGGCTTGCCTCGGAGCAGGCCCAGATGCTCGAGCGCGCGAAGAACCTGGCGACCCCTCTCGACGCGCCTGCGCCCACGGTGGACGCCGGTGCGGCCGTCGCCGTCGCCCCACCGGTGGTGGACGCGGGCGCGGAGCCCGTCGCGCTGGCACCTCCCCTGGTGGACGCGGGGACGCCGCTCGCCGCCGCCGCGCCGCCGCCGCCTGAAGACCGCGGCCCTCCCGGGGCCCTGATCGCCGGCGCCGGCGGCCTCGCGGCGCTCCTCTTCCTGGTGGTCGTCGCCCGTCGCCGCTCGCGCCCCCCGACGCTGGATGACTGACCGCCTGTAACGCAGCTGTTACATTGGCTGCATGAAGCCCGTCGTACTGCTGTCGGTCCTCCTGCTGCTGGGTTGGTCGTGTGGTCAGGCTCCGGTCGAAGTCCCCGACGCGGGGGCTCCCGATGGCGGGGTGGGCTCGGACGACGCGGGTTTCCTCCCGGCGGACGACGCGGGCCTCAACGCCGATGCCGGCGGGGACGACGCCGGCTCCGAGGACGCGGGCGTTCCCGATGCGGGCGGCCCCGACGCCGGCCCCTTCGACGCGGGCGTTCCCGATGCGGGGCGCCCTGACGCGGGCCCCCCGCGCGACGCGGGCGTCTGTCCCATCCCCTCCGGTGCCGGCGACGTGTTCCGGGTGCGCGCCATGGCCGCGAACCTCACCAGCGGAAACCTCCAGTCGTACGACCCGGGCCACGGTGCGCGCATCCTGCAGGGCGCCGACCCCGACATCGTGATGCTCCAGGAGTTCAACTACGGCTCCAACTCCGCCGCCGACATCTCCGGCTTCGTGTCGCAGACCTTCGACGGCGGGTTCTCGTACCTGCGCGGCGCAGGGCAGATCCCCAACGGGGTCATCAGCCGTTGGCCCATCGTCGACCGCGGC
This sequence comes from uncultured Archangium sp., assembly GCA_903905455.1. Taxonomy (GTDB): domain Bacteria; phylum Myxococcota; class Myxococcia; order Myxococcales; family Myxococcaceae; genus Archangium_A. The sequence continues at coordinate 38,395 of CAIVGN010000075.1, read as the reverse complement.
GAGTGGGCCGATCCCCAGGTCGGCAACCGCGCCTTCACCTGGGCGCGCATCGACATCCCCGGCCCCAACGATCTCTGGGTCGTCTCGGTGCACCTGCTCACCGCGAACGCCAGCACGCGCAACTCCGAGGCCGTGGCGCTCGTCAGCCGCTTCGCCGCCAACGTCCCCTCCGACGACTACTTGCTGCTCGGCGGCGACTTCAACACCGACAACCGCGGGGAGAGCGCCTTCACCACGTTCTCCAGCCGCTTCGTGGTCACCGGCCCGTACCCCGCGGATCAGAAGGGCAACGGGGGCACCAACTCGAGCCGCTCGAAGCCCTACGACAACGTGCTGGCCTCGCCGTGCCTCGACCGGCTCCAAGGCGCCGTGCGCGTCGGCGCTTCCGTCTACCCCTCGGGCCTGGTGATCGACACCACGGTCTACACGCCGCTGACCGAGCTCGCCCCCGCTCAGTTCGGCGACTCGAACGCCTCGAACATGCAGCACATGGGCGTGGTGCGAGACTTCTTCATTCAGCCCTGACGGTGCGTCGCGCCCGCCGCTCGGCCGGCGGGCTGAAGGTCTCGACCTCCACGTCGTGCCCGTCGCTGACGAAGGTGATCGCCCCGTCGACGTCGGTGCGGTGACACCGCGCGCCGACCCGGTCCCACCGGCGCACCACGTCGGGCCGGGGGAAGTCGAAGCGGTTCCTCCGCCCCACGCAGAACACCACGTGCCGGGGCCGCGTGCGCTCGACGAAGTCCGCGGTGGAGCTGGTGTCGCTGCCGTGGTGCGGGGCCTTGAGCACCGTGACCGGCCCGGGGTCCAGCGACGCCTCGGCCGCGGCCTCCACGTCGCCGGTGAGCAGGAAGGTCACCGCCCCGTGGCGCACCAGCAGGACGATCGACCGATCGTTCTCGCCTGCGAGCTGGCTCCGATCGACCGGAGGCCCCAGCACCGTGAGCTGCGCCTCGCCCAGGGCCAGCCCCTCGTCGCCCGCTTCCTTCTCCTCGACCTGCGCCTCCGAGGCCGCCGCCAGGAGGTCCTGCACGATGGGGCCGTCGCCCACGTCGGCCGGGAGCCAGAGCCGGGCGGTGCGCATCTCCTCGAGGGCGGTGATCAGCCCCAGCGCGTGATCCGGGTGCGCGTGCGAGAGCACCGCGAGGTCGAGCGAGGCGATGCGCGACTGCCGCAGGAAGGGGAGGACGAAGCGCCGGCCGGTGTCGTGCCCCTGGGGAACGCCGCCGCCGTCGATCAGCGCGTGGTGCCCGCGCGAACTCAAGACCACCGCGTCGCCCTGGCCCACGGCGAGGAAGGTCACCCGCAGCCCCTCGGTCGTCGTCCCCGGGCCCACCAGGTGCACCGCGAGCGCCGCCGGCGCGGCCAGCGCGAGCCACCGCCACCGCCCGCGCAGGAACACCACGGCCCCCAACCCGAGCCACCAGGTGAGCATCACGCCCCAACTCGCTGCCGGGAGCTGCGCGGTCGCCCCGGGCACTTCGGCGAAGGTCTGCGCGATGAACACGAAGAGCCGCGAGAGCTGCACCCCGGCCCACAGCACCGGTACCGCCGCGGGGCTCCACGCCACGTGCAGCGCCGCGCCCGAGGCCGCCACCAGGGTGAGCACGCCCGAGAGGGGCAGGGTGACCACGTTCGAGACCAGCCCCGCGAGGCTCACGCGCTGGAACGCCGCCAGCACCAGCGGCCCCGACGCCAGGGTTACCGCGAGGCTGGCGCAGAAGGTCTGCACCGCGGCCTCCTGCCAGCGCGCGAGGCGCAGCCGCAGTCCCTCCTGGGTGGCGGGGGAGGGCGGCGCGAGGGGAATGGCCTTGCGCAGCGTCGGGGTGAGCAGCACCAGCGCGAGCACCGCGCAGAACGAGAGCTGCACCGAGAGATCGAAGGGCGCGGCCGGGTCGAGCACGAGCATTGCCAGCGCCGCCACCGCCAACGCGTTGAGCGGGTCGCTGCGCCGCCGCAGCACCCACGCGCCGAGCACCAGCGAGCACATCACCGCCGAGCGCACCGCCGGGCCCTGCCACCCGGTGAACAGCACGTAGGCCCAGACGATGGGCAGCGCGAGGGGCGCCGCCAGGCCTCGCGGGTCGACGCGGCGAAAGGCCGGGCGCATGCGCCGTGAGAGCGCCCAGCGCAGCGCCGCGAAGACGGTGAAGGCCAGCACCGCCACGTGGAGTCCGCTGACCGACAGCACGTGCGCCAGCCCGCTCTTCGCGAAGGCGTCCTCCAGCGCGTCGTCGAGCTCCGCCCGCGCCCCTGCCGCGAGGGTCAGCAGCAGCGCCGCCGCCGAGTCGTCGAAGGTCAGCGCGTGCGTGTCGCGGCTCAACGCCTCGTGCTCCCCGGCGAGCCAGCGTCGCCAGGCCGGCGCGGCGCTCAGCACCACCACCCGCGAGCCGCTGAAGCTGCCGGTCACCGGTTGGCCGCGGCGCCAGGCCCACTCGCTGCGGCTCCACTCGCCCGGGTTGGCCGCGTCGCCCAGGGGCTTGAAGCGCACCTCGGCGCGCACCACCTGGCCCTCGAGCAGCGCAGGCCCCTCACCCGACAGCGCCGCCCGGAACCGGGTGGACCGCCCGTCGAGTCGCGTGACGTCGAGGGTGAAGCCGTGGGCCCCCACGCGCTCCACCACGCCGTCGACCTGCACCCGCTCGCCCAGCGGAGGCAGCGGAACCTCGAGCGTGAGCTCCGCCAGGCCGGCGCCCACCGCGGCCGAGGCCAGCAACCCGAGGAAGACCGCTCCCAGCTTCGCGGCGCGCAGCCACGCCACGGCGAGCAGCCCCAGGGCCAGCAGCAGCCACGCCTTCGCAGGAACGTCGGCGAGCGGCCCCACGACCGCGCCCACCAGACACGACACCACCGGAAACGCCGCCGGACGGTTGCCCAGCGCCCACCACGACCACCCCATCGCCCACCTCCGCGCGGCCGAAGCGTGGACAAGGTGCGCGGTTGTAGTCAAGGGGGAGATGTGTTAAACATGTTGACTTCACGCGTCATGACAGGCATGGCGCGCGTTTTCACGCGTAGTTCGAGGTGATGATGTTCAAGCCAGGCGACAAGGCGGTCTATCCGGGGCACGGCGTGGGCGAGGTGGTGGGTATCGAGCACACGGAGGTCGCCGGTCAGCGGCAATCGTTCTACGTGCTCAAGATGCTCGAGAAGAACGGCGGGCGCTTCCTCATCCCCATCAACAAGATCGGCCAGGTCGGGCTGCGCGAGATCATCTCCGAGGACGACGTGCGTCAGGTGTACGCAATCCTCAAGGAGAAGGACATCTCGGTCGACTCCACCACGTGGAACCGGCGCTACCGGGAATACATGGAGAAGATCAAGACGGGCTCCGTGTTCGAGATCGCCGAAGTGCTCCGCGACCTCTACCTGCTCAAGGGTGACAAGGACCTCTCGTTCGGCGAGCGCAAGATGCTCGACACCGCGCGGTCGCTGCTCATCAAGGAGCTGGCCTTCGCCAAGGGCGTCACCGAGCAGGACATCGAGAACGACCTGAAGAAGATCTTCAACATCCCGGAGAACCCTCCCAAGATGTCGGAGATGCCGGAGAAGCCCGAGAAGAAGAAGAAGGAAGAACCCAAGAAGCTCGTGGAGTGAGTTTCAAGCGCTGAACTTCTCATTGAGGCCCCGGTTGCGTTCCGTACGCGGCCGGGGTTTTTCATGCCCATGGCCGAAGATCCGAAGCAGCCCGCAAGCGAAGCCCGCGCCGAGCAGGAGCAGCTCATCGCCCAGCTGGAGCGCAACCTCGAGCGGCCCGGGGTGGGCGTGCTGCCCCCCGTGGCCCTGGTGGCCCTGCTGGCGGGCCTCGCGCTCGCCTGGTGGATGCGCGCCGACACCACGTACTTCTTCTCCTCCCAGGACCCCATCGAGCTCGGGGCCGAGGGCGCCTACCACGTCGATCGTGCCCTCTCGAACCGCTACGCCCAGGTGCACGGCGTGCCCACGGTGCGCGGCTGGTACGTCGAAGAGAAGGAAGGCAGCTTCGTGGTGCTCGGGCTCACCGACACCAACGTGCTGGTCAAGCGCGTCACCTTCGAAGACGAGACCCGGCGCCTGCCCGACGGCAAGCGGCCCCAGCCCCGGCAGAACCCCTTCTTCGCGCGCGGCCGCCTGCTCTCCCGGGCCGAGGGCGAGCGCTACGAGGACGTCTTCCGCGAGTACGAGACCTGGAGCGGGGTGAAGCCCGAGTGGATCCTCCTGGCCGAGCAACCGCCGGGGAAGGACTTCGGCACCGTCTCGATGTTCTCGTTCGTGCTGCTCTTCGCCGCGGTGAACGGGTGGTTGTTCGCCCGCGGCTTGACCCTCAAGCGCCGGCGCTGATCAGTCGCCGAAGGCGTCGTCGATGGACTTGGCCGGCGCCTTCTTCGCGGGGGCCTTCTTCACCGGGGTGGCCTCGTCCCCGAAGGCGTCGGCCGCCGACTTGGGCGCCTCGGCGCCGAGCTTGGTGAGCTGGGCCTTGGCGCGGGCGTTGTTCGGGTCGTGCTTGAGCGCGCCCTGGAACGCCGCCTTGGCCTTCTCGGGGTCGCCGTTGCTCACGAACTGCAGGCCCACCAGCACGTAGAGGTTCGAGAGCTGCCGGCGGATCTCCGCGCCGTACTTGCCCCAGCCGCTGGAGAGCCCCTCGTCGAGGGCCAGCGCCTTCTGGAAGTTGGCGATGGCCGCGCTGCCGTTGTTCGACAGCATCGCGTCGTTGGCGGCGTCGTAGGCGGCGATGAAGCGCGAGAGCTTGTCGCTCAGTTCCTTGTCGCCGGCCTTCTTGGCCGCCTCGAGCGACGCCTCGGCGTTGCCCTTCTCGTAGGCCGCGAGGATCTGGGACCGCTTGTTGCCCCCGGCCGACTTCGCCGCCGGCTCTTCTTCGGTCTCCTCGGGCGCCGGCCTGGCCGTCGCGACCTTCTTGGGGGCCGCCGCGGGCCGGGTGGTGGTGATCATCGGCGCGCGCACCACGCTGGGGGCCTTCGCCTGTTCCTTGACCGTCACCGAGTCGTCGGCCTCGACCATCTCCTCGTTGGGGGCGTCGGCCCGGGCCACCGGCTGCTCGGCCATCTTCCGCTTGATGGCATCGTCGATGAGCCTGGACTTGTCCGCCTTGTCGGCGCTGCCGCCGGCCACCGTGGTCGGCGAGGCCTGCTTGTCGCCGGACATCGTCTTGACCAGCGCGAAGGCGAGCACGCCGGCGAGGCTGAAGCCCACGGCGCCGGCGAAGACCGCGATCTTGAGGGCGGTGGTGCTGGGGGCCGGCGTCGCGACCAGCGGCCCCGAGGGGCGCGCGACGACGGCGGTGCTGATGCGCGACTTGTTGGCCTTCTCGGCCTTCTCCGCCTTGGCGATCTTCGGCAGCTCGGCCGCCGGAGGCAGCGCGTCGGTGGGGAGCTTCTCGCCCTTGGCCAGCGGCCCGCGCAGCCGCAGCAGCGCGTTGCCCATGGCGATGGAGTCCCCGGGCTTGACCTCGACCTCGGTCTCGATGCGCTGCTTGTTGACGAAGGTCCCGTTCTGGGAGCCCAGGTCCTTGACGAAGAACTGCTCCCCGACGCGCTTGATCTGCGTGTGGCGCCGGGAGATCGAGGGGTGCTGCAGCCTCAGATCGCTGACCGACGCCCGGCCGACCACGACCGCTCCCTGCTTCACCTCGAGGAGCTGTCCCGCGCCCGGCCCGCGCTCCACGTAGAGGAACGCCGGCTTTTGTTCTGCACCCTGGACGCCGTACTCAGCCTGCATTTCCTGGTCTGCCTCGGTATCGAAAATGGACGTGGGAATGTGCTCTTCGACCTTCTTCACCGCGCGCCGTCCCCCGGTGCTGCTGCTGGAGAGCTGCGCCACCCGCTGAGGCCGGGGGTCATCGACCTGCAAGACCTGCTCGTCCGTCACGGGCTCCCCACCACCGTGGGGTCGCTTGGGGTTGGGGGGCATGCAGGCACTCCTTTTAGGCCGACTGAAAGTGTCGAAGTATCGCACATCTGACACCAATGGTTGCCTGTGGGTAAAGTGCCCCCAGCCATGAGTGCCCCTCAGATTCGCGTCTTCAACACGATGCTGCAGACCAAGGTTCCTTTCGAGCCCATAACCCCCGGAAAAGTCGGGGTCTACGTCTGCGGCCCCACCGTCTACAGCTACGTCCACATCGGCAACGCCCGGACCTTCACCGCCTTCGACACCATCGTCCGCTACCTGCGGTACCGCGGTTTCGAGGTCCGGTACGTCCGCAACTACACCGACGTCGACGACAAGATCATCCGGGCCGCGAAGGAGACGGGCGAAGATCCCATCGCCCTGGCGGCGCGCTTCGTCGGCGAATTCGAGGCCGACATGAAGGCCCTGCGCCTGCTGCCCCCCGACGTCTCGCCCAAGGTCTCGGAGACCATCCCCGAGATCATCGAGATCATCGAGAAGCTCGTCAGCCGGGGCGCGGCCTACGAATCGAAGGGCGACGTGTACTTCGAGGTTCGCAAGTACCCCGACTACCTCAAGCTCTCGAAGCGCAAGGTCGACGACCTGCTCTCCGGCGCCGGCGATCGCGAGATCATCAACGAAGACCAGAAGCGCGACCCGCTCGACTTCGCGCTGTGGAAGGCGGCCAAGCCCGGCGAGCCCTCGTGGCCCTCACCCTGGGGCGCGGGCCGGCCCGGCTGGCACATCGAGTGCTCGGCCATGAGCCGCAAGTACCTGGGCGAGACCTTCGACCTGCACGGCGGCGGCCTCGACCTGATCTTCCCCCACCACGAGAACGAGATCGCCCAGTCCGAGGCGGCCAGCGGCAAGACCCTGTGCAACTGCTGGATGCACGCGGGCTTCCTCGATCTCGAGGGCGCGAAGATGTCGAAGTCGCTGGGCAACGTGGTGCGCCTGCGCGACGCGCTGCAGCGGGTCGACGCCGAGGGCCTGCGCTACTTCTTCCTCTCGACGCACTACCGCCAGCAGCTCGCGTTCTCCGACAAGTCGCTCGCCGACGCCGAGGCGCGCATGGAGTACTTCTACGAGACGCTCAAGAAGGTCGACGAGCGCATCGTGGGCAAGGACTTCGGCACCGGCCCGCTGCACGGCGACCCGCAGCGCTTCCTGGCCGAGTTCGATGACGCCATGAGCGACGACTTCAACTTCACCGGCGCCCTGGGCGTGCTCTCGGGGCTCTTTGGCGAGTTGAACCTGCTGACTGACAAGCCGCCGGTGAAGGACAAGCCGATGGTGGGGCGCACGCTGGTGGCGCTGCGCGAGGTGGTGCGGAACATCGCCAGCGCCCTGGGGCTGTTCGAGACCGACGCCTCGGTGTGGTTGCTGGGCCGGCGCGATCGCCAGGTCGTCGCCCGGGGCATCGACCCGAAACACGTCGAGGCGCAGATCCAGGCGCGCAACGACGCCCGCGCGGCGAAGAACTTCGCGGAGTCCGATCGCCTGCGCGCCGAGCTCAAGACCTCCGGGGTGGAGATCATGGACTCGCCGGGTGGCACCACCTGGAAGGTCGCGGCGCCGCCCGCGAGCTGAGGCGCCATGCTGCCCGTCGTGTGTGTTCTCCTCGCGGCTGCTCCAGCCGTGAAGCCCATCGAGGCGCCGGAGCTGATGGGGCACATGCGCTTCCTGGCTTCGGATCTCCTCGAGGGCCGCGGCCCGGCGTCCGAGGGCGACCGGCTCACGCAGCAGTACCTCGCCACGCAGTTCGAGGCGCTCGGGCTCGAACCCGGGGCGCCCGATGGCGGGTGGGTGCAGCCGGTGGAGCTGGTCGGCGTGACCGGCCACCCCGAGACGCTCACCGTACAGGCGCCCTCGGGCGCGCTGCGCCTCAAGTTCAAGGACGACTTCATCGCCCTCGCGGGCCACCAGCGCCGCGACACCTCGCTCGAGCGCGCCGAGCTGGTGTTCGTCGGTTACGGCATCCGCGCGCCCGAGTACCAGTGGGACGACTTCAAGGGCGTCGATCTCAAGGGGAAGGTGCTGGTGGTGATGAACAACGACCCCGAAGACGACCCCTCGCTCTTCGCGGGCCGCGCGCGGCTCTGGTACGGCCGGTGGGACTACAAGTACGAGCAGGCGCGCCAGCTCGGCGCCGCGGGGTGCCTCATCATTCACACCACGCCCTCGGCGGGGTACCCGTGGACGGTGGTGCAGACCTCGTGGACGGGGGAGCAGTTCGAGCTGCCCCTCGGCCCCGGGCCCACGCTGGAGCTCAAGGGCTGGCTCACCGAGCTGGCCACGCGCCAGGTGATGGCGCTGACCGGGAAGGATTTCGACGCGCTGCGCGCCGCGGCTTCGTCGCGCAAGTTCACCCCGGTACCGCTGGGGGTCACGCTCTCGACCTCGTTCCCGAGCGTGGTGGCGAAGAAGACCACCGGCAACGTGCTGGGGCTGCTGCGGGGCTCCGACCCCACGCTGCGGCAGGAGGTGGTGGTGTTCACCGCGCACCACGATCACCTCGGCAAGCGGCAGGGCGGGGCGCCGGGCGAAGACGTCATCTACAACGGCGCGGTGGACAACGCGTCGGGGGTCGCCTCGATGCTGGCCATCGCCCGCTTCATGAGCGCGCTGCCGAAGGCGCCGCGCCGCAGCGTGCTCTTCGCCGCCGTGGCCGCCGAGGAGCAGGGCCTGCTGGGCTCGCAGTACCTCGTCGAGCACCTGCCGGTTCCCGAGGGCCGCATCGCCGCCGATCTCAACATCGACGGGCTCAACGTCTGGGGCCGCACCCGCGACGTGAGCGTGATCGGCCTGGGGAAGTCGTCGCTCGACGCGCTGATCGTCGAGCTGGCGCACGCCCAGGGCCGCACCGTGAAGCCCGACGCCCTGTCGGACCGCGGGTTCTTCTACCGCTCGGACCAGTTCAACTTCGCGAAGCACGGCGTGCCCTCGGCCTACTTCTCCAGCGGCCAGGACTTCATCGGCCGCCCGGAAGGGTGGGGCCGCGCCCAGCGCGAGAAGTGGGAGGCGACGCACTACCACCAGCCGTCCGATGAGGTCCGCGATGACTGGGACCTCTCCGGGGCCGTGGAGGACGTCCGGCTGTTCCTCGAGCTGGGCCTCGCCGTCGCCAACGCCCCTGCCATGCCGGTTTGGACGAAGGGCGACGAGTTCGAGGCGGCGCGGAAGAAGTCACTGACCCGCTGAATGCTGACAGCCGGCTGTCACCAGGGGCGTTAAAAGTGCCCCCCATGGCTGAGTTCAAGCTGGTCACTGAGTTTCACCCCGGCGGCGATCAACCCCGTGCCATCGCGGAGCTGACCGCCGGCGTCGAGCGGGGGGACCAGCACCAGGTGCTCCTGGGCGTCACCGGCTCGGGCAAGACCTTCACGATGGCCAACGTCATCGCCAACACCAAGCGGCCGGCGCTGATCATCGCCCACAACAAGACCCTCGCGGCCCAGTTGTACGGCGAGTTCAAGCAGCTCTTCCCCGAGAACGCGGTCGAGTACTTCGTCAGCTACTACGACTACTACCAGCCCGAGGCCTACGTGCCGTCGTCGGACACGTACATCGAGAAGGACTCGTCCATCAACGAGCAGATCGAGCGCATGCGGCACTCCGCGACGCACTCGCTGCACACCCGCGACGACGTGGTGATCATCGCCTCGGTCTCGTGCATCTACGGCCTCGGCACCGCGCGGGCCTACGTGGGCATGGCGGTCAAGCTCATCCAGGGCGACGACCTGGGCCGCGACACGTTGATGAAGAAGCTCGTGGAGTGCCAGTACGAGCGCAACGACATGGACTTCCACCGCGGCACCTTTCGCGTGCGCGGCGACACCGTCGAGATCTTCCCCATCTACGAAGAGGACCGCGCTGTGCGCGTGGAGTTCTTCGGCGACACCATCGAGCGGCTGAGCGAGTTCGATCCGCTGCGCGGCGTGACCATCGGCGACGTGGCCAAGATGACCGTCTTCCCCGGTAGCCACTACGTCACCGAGCCCGACGCGCGGGCGAACGCCATTCGCCACATTCGTGTCGAGCTGCAGGAGCGCCTCGCGGAGTTCAAGCGTGAGAACAAGCTCGTCGAGGCCCAGCGCCTCGAGCAGCGCACGATGTTCGACCTGGAGATGATGGAGCAGCTGGGGTTCTCCAACGGCATCGAGAACTACTCGCGGCACCTCTCGGGGCGCGCGCCCGGTGAGCCGCCGCCGTGCCTGCTGGACTACTTCCCCAAGAACTTCCTGGTGTTCGTCGACGAGTCCCACCAGTCGATCCCCCAGATCGGCGCGATGTACCGCGGCGACCGCAGCCGCAAGGAGACCCTGGTCAACTTCGGCTTCCGGCTCCCCAGCGCGATGGACAACCGCCCCCTCAAGTTCACCGAGTGGGAGCAGTTCGAGAAGCAGACCATCTACGTCTCGGCCACGCCCTCGGAGTACGAGATCAACCAGGCTCGCGGCGTGCTCGTGGAGCAGGTCATTCGCCCCACCGGCCTCGTGGACCCCGAGGTGGAGATCCGCAAGGCCGGGAACCAGGTCGACGACCTGCTCGAGGAGATCCGCCTTCGCGCCAAGAAGGGCGAGCGCGTGCTGGTCACCACGCTCACCAAGCGCATGGCCGAGGATCTCACCGAGTACTACGCGGAGGTCGGGGTGAAGGTCCGCTATCTCCACGCGGACATCGACGCCATCGAGCGCACCGCGATCTTGCGCGACCTGCGCAAGGGCGTGTTCGACGTGCTGGTGGGCATCAACCTGCTGCGCGAGGGCCTCGACATTCCCGAGACCTCGCTGGTGGCGATCCTCGACGCGGACAAGGAAGGGTACCTGCGCTCGCACGTCTCGCTCATCCAGACCATGGGCCGCGCCGCGCGCCACCTGCAGGGGCGGGTGATCCTCTACGCCGACTCGATCACCGACTCGATGAAGAAGGCCCTGGACGAGACCGATCGCCGCCGGGAAATCCAGCGCGCGTACAACAAGGAGCATGGGATCACCCCCACCCAGGTCACCAAGGCGATCACCGACCTCTCGCAGTTCCTCTACGACGGCGACGCGATGACCCTGCCCATGGCCGCCGAGGGCGCCGCGGTGTTGCTGTCGAAGGCGGAGATCGCCACGCTGATCAAGAAGAGCGAGACCATGATGGTGGCCTTCGCCGACGAGATGGAGTTCGAGAAGGCGGCGGTGGAGCGGGACCGGTTGGTGGTGCTCAAGGAGATGGACCTGGGCCTCAAGCCGGCGCTCAAGTCGCTCTTGTCCGACTCGAGCGAGGGGGAAGTGGAGCGCGGGAACCAGCGGAAGAAGCAGCCGAGGAAGTACCGGAGGAAGCGTTAACTCCCTCGCCCTGCGCAGCGGGGAGAGGGTTGGGGTGAGGGGCCGCAGGGCAATGCGCGGTAGATGACCTCCAAGACTCCCTCGAGCTCGAACCACACCTCGACATTCCAAAACCGGAGAACCGTCCACTCGTGATTCTCGAGCCACAATTGCCGGACCCGATCGCGCGCACGCACGGCCGGCTCTGCGTGCCCGCCGCCGTCGAGTTCGATGATCAGGCGCGCCTCCGGGCACACGAAGTCCGGGATCCACGGCCCGATGGGGTGTTGGCGGCGGAACTTGAACCCCGAGGGCCGGGTCCGCAGCACCGTCCACAGCGTGCGCTCGGCGTCCGTCTGGTTTCGTCGAAGTTCCCGGGATTGCTTGATGTTCAGTCGGTGAGCGCGCACCGGCGAGGGCGTTTGCAGGCGGTGTGCCTGTGCGGCCCCTCACCCCGGCCCTCTCCCCGCTGGCGCAGGGCGAGGGAGGCTCCGTGACGATCCTCCAGGACAAGCTCGACGCGCTCCCCAACCAGCCGGGCGTGTACCTGATGAAGGACCGCTCCGACCGGATCATCTACGTCGGCAAGGCGGTCAACCTCCGCAACCGCGTTCGCAGCTACTTCAACCGCGGCTCGTCCGATTCGCGGGCCTTCGTGCAACTGCTCGACCGCGTGCTCGTGGACATCGAGACCGTCGTCGTGCGCACCGAAAAGGAGGCGCTGCTCCTCGAGAACGAGCTGATCAAGAAGCACCGCCCGCGCTTCAACGTCCAGCTCCGCGACGACAAGCAGTACCTCTGCATCCGCTTCGACACCTCGCACCAGTACCCGCGCCTGGAGACCGTGCGCCGCACCCGCCGCGACGGGGCGCGCTACTTTGGGCCCTACTCGAGCGCCTCGTCGATTCGCGAGACGCTGCGCGTGGTCAACCGCTTCTTCCAGCTGCGCACCTGCACCGACCACGTGCTCGAGACCCGCAAGCGCCCCTGCCTGCTGCACCAGATCGGCCGCTGCCCCGCGCCGTGCGTGGCCCCGGTGCCGGTCGACGAGTACCGGCGCAACGTCGACGCGGTGATCCTCTTCCTCGAGGGCCGCAGCGGGCCGTTGATGGAGCAGTTGCGCGAGCGCATGAAGGGCGCCGCCAAGAAGCTGGAGTTCGAAGACGCGGCCCGGCTGCGAGACCAGATCATCGCCCTGGAGCGCAGCCTCGAGCGCCAGACCGTCGCCACCACGGACACCATCGACCAGGACGTCTTCGGCCTCTTCCGCGAGGCCGATCGCCTGTGCATCTACATCCTCTTCGTGCGCGGAGGCCGCATCACCGGGGGCCGCCCGCTGCACTCGACGAGCGACTTCCCCGACGACGAGCTCATCACCTCGCTGGTCAACCAGTACTACGCGGACGAGAACTTCGTGCCCCGCGAGGTGCTCCTGCCGGCGACCTCCGGCGAGACCGACGCCCTGGCCGAGCTGCTCTCCGAGCAGAAGGGCGAGAAGGTGCGGGTGGTGGTGCCCCAGCGGGGCGACAAGGTCGAGCTGCTCGCGCTCGCCGCCCGCAACGCCGAGCGCGCCTTCAGCGAGCGCACCCGCACCCGCGAAGAGGTCGAGCAGGTGCTCGAGCGCCTCAAGGATCGCCTGCACCTGGCGAAGCTGCCGCACCGCATGGAGTGCTTCGACATCTCGCACTCGCAGGGCACCTCGATCGTCGCCTCGCAGGTCGCGAGCCTCGACACCGAGGCCGACACCGCGAACTACCGCCGCTACAAGCTCAAGACCGTCACCCAGAACGACGACTTCGCCTCGATGCACGAGATCCTCACCCGCCGGTTCCGCCGCGGGCTCGAGGAGGGCGACCTGCCCGACCTGATCGTCATCGACGGCGGCAAGGGCCAGCTCGCAGCCGCCTGGGCCGCGATGAAGGACCTCGGGGTCGAAGGGGTGGACCTGGTGGCCCTCGCCAAGAGCCGTGACCTCGACGTGCCGTTCCCTGACGAGCAGGTCAAGCGCAGCCCGGAGCGGGTGTTCCTCGTCGACCGCAAGGACCCCATCGTCCTGCCGCAGACCTCGCCGGAGCTCTTCGCGCTGACCCGGCTGCGAGACGAGGCCCACCGCTTCGCCATCACCTACCAGCGCAAGCTCTCGCGCCGCCGGGGGCTCCAGTCCCAGCTCGACGCGGTCCCGGGGGTGGGGGAGACCCGCCGGACGGCGCTGCTGACGCACTTCGGGAGCCTCAAGCGCGTCAAGGAGGCCTCGGTCGAGGAGATCTCCCGCGTGGAGTCCATCGGGCCGTCGGTGGCCGAACGCATTCACGCCTTCCTGCACCAGCCCCTGAAGGCCGAGATCGACGAAGACGACCCCGACGACGAGGTGCGCGCGGCCTCCCTCGAGGATGCGGCGACCTGACATTGGCGTCAGAGGCCAGCGGAAAAATCGCCTGTTTCTCGGATTTTTCGTTGCGACGGCGAACGCCGCTGACGTACACCTTGACCGCTTTAAGTCCGACCTGAGAGGCGAAGAACCATGCGGCTGTATCCCAAGCTCGTCCCCATCATCGCCCGCGAGATCATCCAGCGCCTGACGGCTGAGAACGACATCGAAGTCGAGCCCATCCGGGTCTCTGACGCGGAGATGGATCTCTCGGCCATCATGCGTGAGTACCTCGCCAACGAAGAGCGCGTGAACCAGGCCACCCGTGAGGCGCTCGAGCGCCGCGGCTACGACTCGTCGAAGTTCAGCCAGGTCAAGCGCGAGATGGCCGACGTGCGCGGCTTCCTGCTGGGCGAAGACGGCATCGAGTTCGTCATCAGCCAGATGCTCGAGTTCCTGCTCGTCTCGCGGAACGTCGAGGAAGTGTTCTCGGACGACACGGGCATGCGCCCGAAGATCCTCCAGGTGATGAAGAAGCACCTCGACATCGAAGACGACATCGATCGCGAGGCGCGCGGCCGCCTGAAGCACCTCCAGGAAGGCACTGGCGCCTTCGAGATCGAGTACCAGAAGGTGCTCGAGCAGATCCGTCGCGCCCGCGGCCTGATCTGATGGTCGGGCGGTCTTCGCCCGAAAAATTGACGGTCTGGATCACGCCTGTAGCGTGATGTGCATGTCGATGCTCCAGACCGCCACTGCTTACCCGCTGTCGAAGTCCGTGGACGCGATCCGCGAGTCGGTCGATCGGCTCGAGCGGTTGCTCCCGGACCGTGAAGACTCGGCCATCGTGCTCGACTTCATCGAAGACGACCTGCGCGAGGGGCTCGACGCCATCTCCGAGGTCGAGGCCCACTTCACCGACATTCTCGACACCTTGCGCGAAGACCGGGTGACGCCCATCAAGCTCATCGACGCGGCCGAAGACTTCCGCGTGCTCAACCGCATCGAGTACCTGATGGTGGTGGTGGCCCAGCTGCGGCGGCGCCTCAGCCAGGCGGCGGGCAAGATGCGCGAGCGCGCACCCCGCTGAGTCTCACCACTTGATGTTGCCCTTGTTCTCGGCGCGGGTGGTCTTCTCGCCCGGCCTGGAGAACGACTTCATCGAGGCGCGCACCGCGCCCAGGTCGATCATCCCCAGGGCAGCGAGCGGGAGCCGGCGGGCATCGTCGCTGACCCACACGTGCACCTCGCGGCGCGCGTCGGGCATGTCGAGGCGCGCGGCTTCACCGGCGAGGTGCCAGGCCTCGAACTCGCCCACCGGCATCGACACGTGCTCGCGCGGCTGCACCGTGCCCCACACGCGCCAGATGCGCCGGATTCCGTATACGTCGAAGCACAGCCGCTGCCCTTCCTTCATGGGGATGGCGCGCAGGAGATGGATGGCGCTGGCGACGTCGCTGATGTCGTTGCCGAAGCGCAGGTTCTCCTGCCAGGTGTGCGCGTCGACGGAGCTCACGAGGTGGGCGAGGTTCTTCTTGTTGAAGGTGACGTCGGCCACGCGGTGCACGTCGTTTTCCTGCGCGTCTTCGAAGTAGCGCGTGGGGCGCAGGGTCTTCGGGTTGAGCTCGCTCTTGGCGACGGCCTTCACGCGGCGCACCTTGCTGAAGAAGGTGTTGGTCGCGACCGAGACCTCCAGCGGGAGCACGCCGTCGTGCACCGGCAGGGTCTGCATGGTCATGCTGCCGGCGCGGGCGCCCAGGGCGTCGATGTCGAACTCCAGGGTCTCGCCGGGCCCGAAGGGGATGGGGTTCATCACCGAGCCCAGGGACTGGCACTCGACGTCGGTGGGGAAGGGGGCGCGCTGCCTGGCCGCGGGCGGCGCCACCACGCCTTCCACGCGGGCCGGCAGCGGCGGGGCCGCGGAGACGAAGGTCGAGACCAGGATCAGCGGCAGCAGCGTGCGCATCACTCTTCTCCCGTGTAGCGGTGGCCCGGCAGGTATTGCACGGCGTCGATGCGGATCTTCCCGAACCCGAACTCGGCCTCGGCCCGCACCGGGAGCTGCTTGTCGTCGGCGGTGTAGAACAGGGTGATCAACCCGGCGGTCTTCATGTTGCCGTTGAAGTCGCCGTTCACCGTGACCCGGAAGACGTCGAGATCGCCGAGGGAGGACTCGAGCTTCTCCCGGCCGACCACGGTGGCCTGCATGCGGTAGGTCTTCACGCCGGTGAAGATGGGCATCTCGTGCACCGCGCCTTCGATGAGCGGGGTGTTGCGCAGGCCGAAGCCCGCGGCGGCGAGATCGAGGGTGTTCTGTTCGATGTCGAAGCGGCGCTCCGAGGGCTCGCGGCCCTCCGACTGGCGGGTGACGATCGCCTGCTTGCTCTCGGAGTCATAGGCGTAGTGCTCCTTGCGGCGCTTCTTGTTCTCGTCGACGAAGAAGTCCGAGGCCACGGGGCGGCGCTCCAGCGGGTCCCAGTAGGAGATGAAGCGATCGCGAATGGGCCAGATCAACCCCACCTGCGTGGTCTCGCCCACGCACACCAGCGGCCACACCTCGCGACCGGCTTGCTGCATCTTCCACCCGACGGTGAGCTGCGCGCGACCCGCGACGATGCCCAGGTAGCTGACCTCGTAGGTGGTCTGCTCGCCGGGGCCGAAGACGCTCACCAACTTGCCGCCCTCCGCGAAGACAGTGCTCGAGAGCAGCAGGGTGAGCCACAACGCGAATCGCTTCATGGGGTTCGACCTCCGGCCCGACACGAATGTCGTGGCACGCATGACTCGACTGTCAGCCGCCCTCGCTATTCATGGGCGAAATTCCTACATTCTGTCCGGCCCCACCCATCAGGAGTTCCCCCGTGCGTCGTCTTCTGCCCCTCGCGGCTGCTGCTCTTTCCTTGTTCGCGCTCTCGTGCAGCCCCAGGCCGGTGGAGCCGGAGCCGACGCCGGTGGTGCCGAAGATCCGCACCACGTACCGGGCCCTGGGCGGCGTCTCGATGGGCGCCATCGGCGGCATGGCCCTCATCTCGACCAACCCCGAGAAGGTCGACGGCGTCGCGTCGCTCGGCGGCCCGCTCGACGCGGCCTTCTTCCAGCGCTTCATGGATCGCTTCGTGACCGGCGGCTTCTGCTCGAAGGAAGAGCTCGAGGCGATCATGCAGGCCGACCCCACGCGGCTCAACGACCCGGCGGTGATCGAGGCGTGCGCGAGGCCCCGGGTGGCGACGCCGGGCCCCTGGGAGCACCCCAACGACTTCAACCACTGGCACATCACCAACAACGGGGGGACGTTCGATCGGGACAGCTACATCGAGATGATGACGGACCTCATGCTGGCCTACGGGAACTTCTTCACCGAGAACCCCGACTCGCCGGTCGCGCCCCCGGGCATCGACCCGGAGCTGCTGCGCCACCCGCCGGCTGATCTGTGCGCCCACCCGAAGCACGTCGCGGGCCTCAAGAACGCCGAGTTCAACCCCGACGGGCACTACGACGCGATCACCTTCTGCGACGGTAACCAGGAGCTCTATTTCTGCAGCACCGGGCAGGAGAAGGTCGACTTCTGCTCGAACCCCGCGAACATCATCACCCCCCTGCCCGTGGCGGGCCAGGGGGCCTTCGCCGACGCGTACTGCGCGAACAAGGGCGGGGCGGTACGCGCCAACAAGACGGACCACACGCTCTTCTGGCTCAGCCACGCCGGCCAGACCGACCCGTGCCGCGAGCGCCTCATGCCCGCGTCGATCCTCCTCGCCTTCGACTACAACGGGAACGGGCGGCGCGATTACGGCGAGCCGGTGCTCAACAACTCGCACGAGCGCTGGGACGACGTGGGCGCCGACGGCTGCGCCAACGCTTTCGAAGACGGCGCCGGCGGTTGCACCACCACCGCCAGCCCCACGCCCACCGACGCCAACCACGACGACTACGAGGCCCTCACCAACCCCCAGGGCACGGAGCTCGACTGGCGCTACGAGCAGGGAGAGCCGTTCCGCGACCTCGGCCTCGATGGCGTCGCCGGCTCGGCCGACAAGGGCGAGGGCAACGGCGTGTACGACGAGATCGAGGGGCGCAAGCGCCTCTTCGCGCTCGACGGCCGCAGCAACTTCAAGAAGCTCGACAAGGTGGCCATGGCGCGGCTCAACGTGCTGCTCGATGGCGGCATCCACGACATCTTCAACCTGGGGCTCATGGCCCGGAACCTGTTCACCGCGGTCAAGGCCGCGCGCGATGGGCTCGTCGGCGAGTACCGCAGCTTCACCGACATTCCCGGCATGAAGGACCGCAGCTCCGGCAACTTCAACCCCTGGAACCGCTCGTGGAAGAGCCTGCCGAAGGACCTGATCACCCTCTACGGCAAGGAGTCGCGCACCGACGAGGAGCTCGCCGTGGGCGAAGGCGATCACGTGGGCACCACCGAGCAGGCCGCCAGTCGCTTCCAGGTGCTCTTCAACTGGGTGGCCTACATGTGGCCCAACGCGCCGAGGCCCCAGGCCGTGTTCGGCCAGAGCACCCAGGCCGATTACCGCACCGAGACCTTCGTCTCGCAGAAGCTGGGGGCGAAGTGGGAGTACGCCATCTCGCTGCCCCCGGGCTACGGCGACCCGGCCAACGCCGACGCCCGCTACCCGGTGGCCTACCTGCTCCACGGCTACGGCATGGACCCCTCGGGCTTCGTCGGGGCGGCGATCATCGCCAACAACTTCGTCACCGACCCCAACCTCCAGCTGCGCCCGGTGATCTACGTGTTCCCCAACGGGCGCTGCTGCTTCGTCAACAAGCGCACCGGCGCCCGCGACTGTCGGAACAGCGACGACACCGGCACCGACATCGACCAACTGCCCGACTGGGAGCGCGAGTGCCACTCGGGCACTTTCTGGGTGAACCGAAAGGGCTACACTCCCACCGACGCGACGCCCTACGGCGACGCCATGTTCGAGTTGATGGAACACATCGACGGCACGTACCGCACGCTGAGCGCGGCGGAGGTTGAGGCACGGTGAGCCAGCGTTTCGGTGACAGCACGCCCATCTTGAAGCTGGAGCTCAAGCGGGCAGACGTGTCGGAGTTGATCGCCGCGGACCCGGTGCTGTCCTCGGCGCCGCTGGTGAAGCTGCTGGGCGCGGCCGCTCTCGCGAAGGGTTCGCTGCGCCGCTACCCCGACAAGGTGGTGCTGATGCAGCAGGGCGAGCCGGGCCACTCGCTCTTCTTCGTGATGGCGGGCGAGGTGCGGCTCTTCGCGCGACGCGATCGCGACTCGGCCGAGCTGGGCTTCGCGCGGCGCGGCGACACCGTCGGCGAGGGCGAGGCGCTCTCGGGCGTCGGCGGGCGGCAGTGCTCGGCCATGGCCCAGGGCCAGGTGGAGATCGTCGAGCTGCCCCGCGAGCTGTTGCTGGTGGCCGGCCGGGTGCCGCCGGCCCTCGAGTTGCTGTTCCAGGACGTCCACGCCCGGCGCCTCAAGGCGCTCGACGAGATGAGTGATTTTCTCAACCGCTGGTGAGGTGACGCATGGCTGGTCATGGCTGGAGCGATGACGACGACGAGAAGGGCGGCGACACGAAGGACAAGAAGTTCTTCGAGTTCGACTGCGCCTCGTGCAACGCGAACAACCCCTGGCCCGACGGCTTCGAGGACGAAGACGAGGTCATCTGCCACTACTGCGGCTCGACCCTCGAGGCGCGCGTCAGCGACGAGGGCAAGCTGAAGTTCCGCGAGATCTGAGTCAGGCCGGGCGGTGGCCGAAGAGCGCGGTGCCCACGCGCACCAGCGTGGCGCCCTCTTCGATCGCCACCTCGAAGTCACCGGTGGTGCCCATGGAGAGCTGGGCCAGCCCGTGGGTCCGGCCGAGCTGGGCCAGCGCGCGGAAGTGCAGCCGGTTGGCCTCGGGGTCTTCGGACAGCGGCGGCATGGCGGTCAGGCCCACCAGCTCGAGGTTGGGCAGCGCGCGGACCGCGGCAACGAGGTCGGGCAGGGCGCCGGGCTCGATGCCGGCCTTCGAGGCCTCGGCCGCGACGTTCACCTCGAGCAGGCACTGCAACGGCGGGCCTTCGCGTCGCTTCGAGAGCTCCTGCGCGACGTCGAGGCGCTCCAGGGCGTGGAACACGGTGGCCGCGCGCGCGACGTACTTGGCGTTCTTCGGCTGTAACGGACCGATGGCGTGCCAGCGCAGGCCGGAGCAGTCGGCCAGGCCGGCGTGCTTGTCGCGCAGCTCCTGGGCGTAGTTCTCGCCGAAGTCGCGGTGGCCCAGCTCCCACCCCAGGCGCACCACCTCGGGCGGGTGGAGCTTGCTGACGGCGACCAGGGTGACGCTCGCGCGGGGGCGCTGGGCCCGGGCGCAGGCCGCGACGATGCGCGCCTCGATGGTGGCGAAGTGGGCGGCGAGCGTGGCGCGGTCGATCACGGGCCGTCCATGGGGAGCACCAGGCCCGCCCCGCGGAGCAGCTCGATGGTGTCCGCCAGGGGGAGCCCGATGACGTTGCTGGGGCTGCCCACCACCGACGTGATGAAGGCCCCGGCCTTGCCCTGGAGCGCGTAGCCGCCGGCCTTGTCGGCGCCTTCGCCGCTGCCCACGTACCAGGCGATCTCCGCCTCGCTGAGCGCGCGGAAGACCACCTGCGAGCTGACCACGCGGCAGACGAGCCCGCGGGGGCCGCTCACCGCGATGCCGGTGATCACCTCGTGAGGGCGGCCCGAGAGCCTGCGCAGCATCTGGCGGCCCAGCCAGACGTCGTGGCCCGGCTTGCCGAGCACTTCGTCGTCGATGACCACCGAGGTGTCGGCTGCGAGCACCAGGTCGCTGCCGGCGGCGCCCGCCTTCTGCCGGGCGAGGCGCTCGACGTAGGCGTGGGCCCCTTCGCCGGGCACCAGCGTCTCGTCGATGTTCGAGGGGCGAACGTCGAAGGGCACGCCGAGGTGCCCCAACAGCTCGCTACGACGGGGTGAGGCGGAGGCGAGGATCAGCTTCATGCGATTCCCCGCCTCCGTGAAAGGACTTCAGCTGTCGCCGATGACCTTGTCGATGGCCGAGTCGTTGGTGACGACCGTGCCGCCCTGCTTGAGCGCCTTGAGGAAACCCTCGCGGACCTCGAACTGCTTGCCCTTGACGGCCTCGATCTTCAGCTGGCCCTTCTGGGTCTCGAAGTCCGCGTCGTTGGGCGACTTGCGCTCATCGACCACGGCCACCACCAGCGCGTCGCCGACCTTGACGACCTGCTCGATGTTCCCGGCGGCCTTCATGTCGAAGATGGTCTTCTTGATCGCGGCGTCGGTGCCCAACTGGGGGATGGCCTCGGCCGACGAGTTGAACTCGCCGGTCTCCTTGGCTTCCGGCTTGGTCTCGGCGGCGAAGGCGAAGGGGTTGGCGCCCTCGGTCTTCTCGGCCGGGAACAGGTCGCCCAGCTTCTTGCCGGCCTTGATTGCGGCCAGCGCCTTGTCGGCCTCGGCCTGCGCGAGCGCCTTCGCCTTCTCCTTGACGAAGAGCTGGCCGGCGATCTCCTTGCGGACGGCGTCCAGGGGGCGCTGCTCGGGGGCCTTCTTCTCCACCACGGTGCCCACGAACCAGCCCATGGGGGTCTCGACGGGGGCCGTCACTTCACCGGCCTTCAGCGCGAAGAGCATGTCGGCGAAGGCGCCGGGCAGTTGGAGGCGCTCCACGAAGCCGAGGTCGCCGCCCTTTTCGCGGGTCTCGAGGTCATCGGAGACGGCCTTGGCGATCGTCGAGAAGTCCTTCTTGTTGTCGACGATGTCCTTGCGCACGTTGTCGATGCGGGACTTCAGCTCGGCCTTCTGCGCGTCGGTGGCGTCCGCGGGGACCTTGAGGAGGATCTGCTTCGCCTTCACCTTCTCCTGCTGGAAGTAGGTGAACTTGTTCTGCTCGTAGTGCGCGGCGATGGCGGCCTCGTTGTTCTTCGCCCAGGCGTCGATCTCCGCCGGCTTCGGCGTGCCGACCTTCTCGGAGAACATCGCGGGCGTGAAGCGCACGAAGGTCAGCTTCGCCACGTCGCCGTCCTTGAGGTACTTGGCCTTGACCTCCTCGTCGCTCACGGTGACCGACGCCTCGACGAGGTCGAGGAGCTTCTGCGCCGCGAGCTGCCGGCGGAGCTTGTCCTCGAAGAAGATCTCGGTGGTGCCTTCGACCTGGCGCACGTAGTCGAGGTACGACTCCTTGTTGAACTTGCCGTCCTTCTGGAACGCGGGCGCGTCCTTGAGGACCTTGGCGAGATCGTCGTTGCTCGTGGTCAGCCCACGCGCCTCGGCGGCCTGCGACAGGAGCTCGGTGTTCACCAGCTGGTCCATGACCTGCTTGTGAATGCCGAACTGCTTCATCATCTCGGCCGGCACGCCCTGGCGACGGAAGTTGTCCGACTGCTGGGCGTAGGAGCGCGCGAAGTCCTTGATGGAGATCGGCTTGCCGTTGACGGTGGCGGCACTCTCTTCATCGCGAATGCGCGTGTCGCAGCCCTGGCTGCCAGGGCCCCACTGCAATGCGAAGAGTGCGGCGAGCGCCGCGATGAAGATGTAGGAGCCGTACTTGCGAGTCTGATCGGAGGAATTGCTCATAGGTTTCTGGCAGTTGGCGAGACGAAGGCGCGACCTGTAGGATCGGTGACCACAACATGCAAGCGGTTTGGCGGGCCTCCTGATGTTCTCATTCCTCCGGCGTCACAGGGAGTTGCTCATCGTCGGCGCGCTGCTGTTGTGGCCGCTGATCAGCTACCTGTCGACGGGACACCGGGGCCGGGCGCCCAACTTCATCGACCGCACCGTGCTCCTGCTCTCGGCGCCGGTGCAGTCGGTGCTCACCTCGATCATCGACGGCGTGGAGCATCTGGGCAGTGGCTACATCGCCTTGAGGGGCTCCCACGAGGAGTCGCTCGAGTGCCGCACCCGCCTCGGCGAGGCGCACGCCGAGCTCAATTCGCTGAAAGAAGCGCAGGCCGAGAACGCGCGGCTCAAGGCGATGCTGGGCTACGTGGAGGACACCGTCGACCAGGAGATCGTCGCGCGGGTCATCGGGCTCAACCCTTCGCCGCAGTTCCAGTCGATCCGCATCAACCGCGGTGAAGACGACGGGGTGCGCGCGGGCATGCCGGTGGTGACGGCCGAGGGCGTGGTGGGGCAGGTGGTGCGCGCGGTGGGCGGCTCGGCCGACGTGATGCTGCTGACCGACGCGGCCTCCCGCATCGGCGGTGTCATCCAGCGCAACCGGGTGCGGGCCACGGTGGTGGGCACCGGCGACGGCCACGAGCTGTCGGTGGAGCTGGTGCCGCGGGAAGACGACGTGGTGGACGGCGACGTGATGGTCACCTCGGGCAGCGATGGCATCTTTCCCCGGGGTGTGCGCATCGGCGTGGTGCGCGCGCCGGAGCGGCCGAGCGTGGGCATGTTCATGAAGGGCAAGCTCGAACCCTCGGTGGAGTTCAGTCGCGTGGAAGAGGTGCTGGTGATCCCCGTGACCATGGGCCTGCCGTCGGCGGTGCTCAAGGGGACCACGCCATGAGGTTCCTCGCGTTCTCGACGCTGGCGCTGCTGCTGCTCTCGCTGGAGTCGGTGCTGGTGAAGACCTTCGGCTTCGAGGTCACGCGCATCGATGTCGGCCTGGCGCTGGTGGTGTACGCCGCCCTGCGCGCCACGACGGTGGAGGGGGCGTTCTCTGCCTTCTCGGTGGGCTACCTGCTCGACGTATTCACAGGGCGCCCCACGGGCCTGTACCCTGCGCTGGCGATGCTGGTCTTCCTGCTGGTGCGCGGCGTGGGCGTGCTGGTCGACGGCCGGAGCCGGGCTTCGTATGCGCTGTTCGTCGCCGTGGCGACGGCGGGCCACGCCTTTCTCTCGGTGTTGTTCAGCTGGCTGACGTCGGCGGCGGGCAGCGGGCATGTGCTCTCGCTCTCCGGTGTTCCACTGCAGGTGGTGCTCACGACGCTGGCCGGCACGGCGATGTGGCCGTTGCTCAAGAAGATCGAACCGGGTGAGCGGCCCGAGCCCGGGGTGCTGCGGTGAGACTGGGCCTGGGCACGCAGCGGGAGCCCAAGGAGCTCCGCCCCCGCATCTTCATGGTGGGCGGCTTCTTCCTGCTGGGCCTGCTGGTGCTGGCCGTCAACCTCTACCGGCTGATGGTGGTGCGCTACGAGGAGTTCCTCGCGCTGTCGGTGGACAACCAGTTCAAGGACGTGCGGGTGCGTGCGCCGCGCGGGTTGATCCGCGACCGGCGGGGCGAGGTGCTGGTCGACGCGCGGCCCAGCCTCGACGTCTTCATCACCCCGGCCTTCTGCCAGAAGTGCGTGGCCGAGGTGATCCCCCGGTTGCAGGCCCTGCTGGCGTGGGATCTCGAGCAGACCGACCGGGTGGTGGACCTGGTCAAGGCGGCGCGCGGGCCCCAGCGCTACCAGCAGATCGTGGTGCAGGTGGACCTCACGCGCGACGAGTTCGATCTCCTCAACTCGCACCAGTTCCAGCTCCCCGGCGTGGACCTCGAGCCGGTGCCGCACCGCCACTACCGCGCCGGCGCCGCCCTGGCCCACGTGGTGGGGTACATGAACGAGGTCACCAGCGACGAGCTGAGCAAGCTCAACGGCGGGGCCGACGAGGCGAGGCCGCCGTACGCCATGGGCGACTACACCGGCCGCCGCGGCGTGGAGCGCACCTTCGAGCAGTCGCTGCGAGGCCAGGACGGCTGGGTGAAGCAGGTGGTCAACGCCCGCGGCGAGCTGATGCGTGACGCGAGCGGCAACGCGCTCAAGCGCGACGAGGTGCCCCCGCGGGCCGGGCGCAACCTGGTGCTGTCCATCGACGCGCGGTTGCAGGCCGAGGCCGAGCGGGTGTTCCCCGGGACCGCCGGCGCCGTGGTCGCCGTGGAGGCCAACACCGGCTTCATTCGCGCCATCGTCAGCCGGCCGTCGTTCGACCCCAACGAGATGACCGGGCGCATGTCCCCCCAGCAACTGGTTCAGCTGAGCCGTGACCCGCTGCAGCCCATGCTCTTCCGGGCCACGGCGCAGCACTACAGCCCCGGCTCGACCTTCAAGGTTGTCACCCTGCTGGCCGCGTTGCGCGCGGGGGTGGTGACGCCGCAGACGGGCATCACCTGCACCGGCGGCTACCAGCTGGGCTCGCGGCGGTGGCGCTGCGATCTCGAGCGCGGTCACGGCTCGGTGCACGCCGTGGATGCCATTCGCGCCAGCTGCGACGTCTACTTCTACCGGCTGGCCGACCTGCTGGGCATCGACCCCATCGCCGCGGTGGGCCACGACTTCGGCCTGGGCAATCCCACCAACTTCGGCGTGGGCGGCGAGGTGCCCGGGGTGATGCCCAGCAGCGAGTACCACGACCGGGTGACCAAGGGCGGGTACACCAAGGGCATGGCCCTCAACACCTCGATCGGCCAGGGCGACGTCAACGTGACGCCGCTGCAGTTGGCGATGCTCTACGCGACCATCGCCAACGGCGGGCACCTGTACCAGCCGCAGATCGTCGAGCGCATCGAGACCCCCGAGGGGAAGCTGGTCGAGGACTTCAAGCCCAGGCTGGTGCGCGAGGTGGCCATGACGCCGGAGCAGCGGGCGACGATCATCGCCGGGCTGATCGGCGTGGTGAACGAGCCGGGTGGCACCGGCTTCCGCGCGCGGTTGCCCGACGTGGTGGTGGCCGGCAAGACCGGCACCGCGCAGGTCGCGCGCATCGGCGCGGTGCGCCTCAAGACCCACGAGCTGAGCTACTGGCAGCGCGACAACGCGTGGTTCGCCTCGTTCGCCCCGGCCGACGCGCCGGAGCTGGTGGTGGTGGTGCTCAACGAGCACAGCGGCTTCGGCGGCGCCGAGGCCGCCCCCACGGCCGGGGCGATCATCAAGAAGTACTTCGAGCTCAAGAAGACCGACGCGGAGGCCTACGGCCTCGAGTACCAGCCGCCGAAGGCCCCCACCACCCTCAAGGTGCCGCTGCTCATGCCGCCGCTCGAAGCGCCGCGGGACGACGCGCGCGCGGGCCTCGCGCAGCAGGCGCACGCGCCGGACGCCGGCCCGGGGCGCGCGACGTTCGCCGGGGCACCTCCTCCGCCGCCTCCTCCCGCCGAGGCGCCGCCGCGGCCCCACCCCGCGGAGCCGGTGGACCCGCCCAGCACCGAAGGAGCCGACTGATGGAGCTGCGAGTTCAACCGCGCGCGACGGCGCACGTGCCGTGGGTGCTGGTGGTGGGCGTGCTGCTGACGGCGGCCGTGGGCATCTACAACCTGGCGTCGGCCTCGCGGCCCCCCGCCTCGCCGGTGTGGATGAGCCAGGTGCTGTACCTCGGGGTGGGCGTGGGCATGGTGATCGGCGTCGCGCTGCTCGACTACCGGCTCATCCAGCGGGCGACGGTGCCGCTGTACCTGCTGAACATCGGCGCGCTGATCGCCCTCAAGTTCTTCGGCCACACGGCCAAGGGCGCCGAGAGCTGGTTCGTGATCGGCCCCTTTCGCGTGCAGCCCGCGGAGTTCATGAAGCTGGGCATGGTGTTGATGCTCGCCAAGTACTTCCACGACGACGACCGCCCCAACCAGCCGGCGCAGGGGTTCATGCGGCTGCTGCCCGCGGCGGTGATCTCGCTGTTCCCCACGGCCCTGGTGCTGGTGCAGCCCGACCTGGGCACCGCGCTGATGATGGTCTTCACCGCGGTGACGATCATCATGTTCAGCCGGCCCACCTGGCCGGTGAACGCGGCGCTGGCGGTGGCGGTGGTGCTGGGCGTCGGGGTGCTGTGGAACGACTACGTGCGCGAGCAGCCCGCGCAGGACGAGCAGCGCTTCACCATCATCCGGCACAAGCTCAAGAAGCACCAGGACGCCCGCATCACCGGCTGGCTCGACCCGATGAGCGACCTGCGCGGCTCGAACTACCACGCCATGCAGTCGAAGATCGCCGTCGGCTCGGGCGGCTGGTCGGGCAAGGGGTGGATGGAGGGCACCCAGACCGGCCTGCGCTTCCTGCCCGAGCAGCATACCGACTTCATCTTCAGCGTCTTCGCCGAGGAGCAGGGCTTCGCGCGCTGCCTGGTGCTGCTGGCGCTCTTCGGGGTGATCCTGTTGGGGGGCCTGGGCGTGGCGCTGTCGGCGAAGGAACGCTACGGCGCCTTCGTGGCCGTGGGCATCTGCGCGATGATCTTCTGGCAGGTGTTCGAGAACATCGGGATGGTGACCGGGCTGTTGCCCATCACCGGCATCACCTTGCCGCTGATGAGCTACGGCGGCAGCTCGATGGTCAGCGTGATGCTGGGCATCGGGTTGCTGGTGAACGTCTCCATGCGGCGGCAGATCTTTCGCGGCTGAGTTCCGGTTCCAGTCGGGCGCGGCCGTGCTATGCGCGGCGCGTCATGAACCCGGCGCTCGTCATCATCCCCACGTACAACGAGAAGGACAACCTCGGCCCGATCACCGAGGCGGTCCTCAAGGCAGATCCGCGCGTCGACATTCTCGTCGTCGACGACAACAGCCCCGATGGCACGGGCCAGCTGGCCGACCAGCTCGCCGCCAAGGACCAGCGCATTCGCGTGCTGCACCGCGAGAAGAAGGAAGGCCTGGGGCGCGCCTACCTCCATGCGTTCCGCTGGGCGCTCGCCGAGAAGTACGCGTACATCATCGAGATGGACGCCGACTTCTCGCATGACCCGCGGTTCCTGCCCGGGCTCATCGACACGGCCGTCAACGGCGCCGACGTGGCGCTCGGCAGCCGCTACGTCGAGGGTGGCGGCACGGTGAACTGGGGCGTCAGCCGTCAGCTCATCTCGCAGGGCGGCTCGCTGTACGCGCGCAGCATCCTGGGGGTGAAGGTCAAGGACCTCACGGGCGGCTTCAAGTGCTTCAACCGCCGCGTGCTCGAGGCCATCGACCTCGACGCCGTGGTCTCCAGTGGCTATGCGTTTCAGATCGAGCTCACCTACCGGGCCCTGAAGAAGGGCTTCACCGTGAAGGAAGTTCCCATCGTCTTCGAAGACCGCCGCGTCGGGCACTCGAAGATGAGCCGGAAGATCTTCCTCGAGGCCGTGGGCATGGTCTGGAAGCTCCGCTTCACCGTGTGACGGATGCTGTCGATCTTCGCCATCGCGTTGCCGGCGGTGTTGTTCATCGTCGACCCGATTGGCGTGGTGCCCCTGTTCGTGGCGATGACCGCCAAGGATTCGCCCGAGAAGTGCCGGGCGATGGCGCGGCGGGCCTGCATCACCGCCGCCGGGGTGCTCACCTTCTTCGCGCTCTTCGGAACGGTGGTCTTCCAGGTCTTCGGGGTGACGCTCGCGGCGTTCCGCGTGGCCGGGGGGCTCCTGTTGATGCTCACCGCGCTCGACATGTTGCGAGCGCAGAACCCGGGCACCAGGACCAGCGTCGCTGAGACCGAAGAAGGCGCGACGAGCGACGACATCGCCATCGTGCCGCTGGCCATGCCGCTGCTCGCGGGTCCCGGGGCCATCGCCACGGTGATGGTGCTCATGGCGCAGCACGGGGCGGGGCTCGAGGCCGCGGTGCCGGTGGTGGCGGCGATCCTCCTCACCATGAGCGTGGCCTACCTCACGCTGCGCAGCGCGAAGACCATCAAGCGGGTGCTCCGGCAGACGGGCATCGCCATCCTCGAGCGCATCTTCGGGCTCATCCTCGCGGCCATCGCGGTGCAGTTCGTCTTCGAGGGCGGCAAGGAGCTGTTGAAGGGCTGAGCCCGCGACGTGGTACATCGTCGTACACCCATGGCCACGCAGCTCGGGCGGTACACCCTCGACAGGAAGATTGGCGCCGGCGGAATGGCCGACGTGTGGCTGGCGCACGGCCCCAACGGCGTGTGCGTGCTCAAGTGTCCGCACCCGAACCTCTGCGACAACGCGGAGTTCGTGCGCATGTTCCTCGACGAGGCGTCGCTGCTCGCGCAGCTGCACCACCCGGGCATCGCGCAGATCTACGACCTGGGCCAGGCCGGCGGCACCTACTACCTGGCGATGGAGTACGTGCCGGGCTTCGACCTGATGTCGATCAGCCTCGAGCAGGAGCGGCACGGCGAGCTGATGGCCCCGGAGTTGTGCGCGCGCATCGTGGCCGACGCGGCGGCGGCGCTCCACTACGCGCACGAGGCGAAGGACAAGAACGGCAAGCCGCTCAACATCATCCACCGCGACGTCACCCCGCACAACATCCTCCTCTCGAGGCAGGGCGTGGTGAAGCTGATCGACTTCGGGGTGGCCAAGGCGAGCAACGCGATGCACCGCACGCAGGCGGGCTTCGTGAAGGGCAAGTACCCGTACATGTCGCCGGAGCAGATCACCGGCGGGACCATCGACCGCCGGGTGGACGTCTACGCGCTGGGGCTGGTGCTGTACGAGCTGCTGACCAACGTGCGCGCCATCCCCGGCAACACGGAGATCGAGCAGATCGACGCGGCGCGGCTGGGGCGCATCAGGCCCATCGAGCAGTTGCGACCCAACCTCCCGGTGCCGCTGCGCCAGATCCTCGGGGGGTGCCTGCACCAGGACGTGGAGGGTCGCTACCCCACGGCGCTGGCGGTGAAGGAAGACCTCGAGAAGTACCTGAGCCTCGAGCGCCAGGTGCTGGGCCAGGAAGACCTGCTGCGGCTCTTCCGCGTGGTCGCGGCGGACGCGGGTGACACCAGCTTCTCGGGGCGCCCCACGGAGCAGGAGCAGCCCATTTCGCATGGCGGCGTGGTGGTGGTGCCCGACCAGGCGCTGCCGCCCAACAAGGTCGACCAGCTCGGCTATTCGTCGACGGTGCCGAGCATGAAGTCGCCGGCGGCCGAGGCTCCCGACGTGCTCCCCGCGGGCGCGACGCGGCGCCATCCCGTGGCCAGCGCGGCCGAGCCGGTGGCGCCGGTCTCGCGCACGCCGCTCTACGCGCTGACCGGGTTGTCGCTGCTGATCATCGGGCTGGTGCTCGCGCTCTGGCAACCGTGGGTCAAGCCCCCGCCGCCGACCGAGGCGCCGCCGGAGCACCCGGTGGCCGCGGTGGACGCCGGCGGGGAGATTTCCGGGAAGCTCGAGGCCTTCGTCTTCCCCACGGAGGACGCGGGGGCCGAGGAGCCGGAACCCGTCGATGCAGGCGAGCCCGAGGCCGTGGCCGCCGTGGTCGATGCCGGGACGCCTGCACCTGCGACGCTGGCCCTGCCCGCACACGTCAGCGTGACCTCCGTCGTGGAGGCCGAGGTGCTGGTCGACGGCCGGAGGCAAGGCGTGACGCCGCTGGAACTGGAGTTGACGGCCGGCGTGCACGCCATCGCCGTCAAGGGTCCGGGGGTCGAGAAGAAGGTGTCGTGGCGGCTCAAGCCGGGCGAGTCGCGCACCTTGTCGGTCTCCGCCACCCCGGCGCCCACGCTACCGGTGGTGACGCCCCCTGCGGAGGTGGGCAAGGGGTCCATTCGCGTCGACGTCACCGGGTTCTGCTTGATCAAGCTCGACGGGGTGGCCGTCTCTTCGCCGGCGACCTCCTACGCGACGCTCGAGGTGGCGGCCGGTGCGCACCAGGTCGAGTGCGTGATGGAGGACCCCTCGCTGCCCAAGCCGCGCATCAAGAAGCAGCGCGTGACGGTGACGGCCGAGAAGACGGTCGGGGTGCAGTTCAACATGCTCGCCGACTGACGAGGCCGCTTCAGGCCCCGGCGACGAGTTCGAGCACGGCCCGGGCGACGCGGTCGGCCGCGCCTGCGGGCCCGAGCTTGTCGCGCAGCAGGGCGAGGCCCGCGAGGCACTCGTCGCGGGCCGGGCCGGCCCACAGCGGGGTGAGCTCGGCGACGATGCGCTCGACGGTCATGTCGCCCTGCAGCAGCTCGGGCACGACCTTCTTCCCGGCGAGCAGGTTCACCAGGCAGAAGAAGGGGATGCGCACCAGCAGCTTCCCGATGGCGTAGCTCAGGCCGTTGACCCGGTAGACGGCCACCAGCGGTCGGCCCATGAGCCCGGCCTCGAGGGTGGCGGTGCCGGAGGCCACGAGGGCCACGTCGCTGGCGCCGACGACCTGGGGGGCGCGGCCGTCGATGAGCACGGGGTTGACGCCGGCCGCCAGGAAGGCCGCGGCCACGAAGTCACGGGGCAACCCCGGCGCCACGGGGACCACCACGCGCGTGCCCGGGCGCTCGGCGACCACGCGGGCGGCGGCGGCGGCGAGGGTGGCCCCGAGGCGGGAGATCTCCGAGCGGCGGCTGCCCGGGAGCACCGCGAGCACGGGGCCCTCGAGCGCGAGGCCCAGCTCCCGGCGGAAGGACGCGGCGCTGGCCTGCGGGGGCAGCTGCTCGACCACCGGGTTGCCGACGTAGGTGGCCGCCACGCCGCGCTCGCGGAAGAACTGCTCTTCGAAGGGGAGGATGCACAGCAGGCGATCGACGCGGGCGGCGATGGTCTTGGTGCGGCTCTCGCGCCAGGCCCAGGCCATGGGGGCCACGTAGTACGCGATGGGCACCCCGAGGGCCTTGAGCCGCTTGGCGAGCCGCAGGTTGAAGTCGGGGACGTCGACCAGCAGCGCGACCGCCGGCCTGCGTGCCTTCGCGGCCCGCTCCAGATCGCCGAGCACCTGCCAGATGCGGGGCACCTTGGGGATCACCTCGACGATGCCCATCACCGAGATCTCGTGCGCCCCGTGCACCAGTTCGACGCCCTGGGCCTCGAGCTTCGGGCCGCCCATGCCGAAGAAGCGCAGGTCGGGGCGCAGGCGCTTGAGGGCCGCCACCACGTCGGCAGCGTGTTGATCACCCGAGGCTTCACCGGCGACGACCAGCACGTCCATGCCACGCGAGTACCGGAGGCAGGTGGACCGTGTAAAGAGCGACCACGAAATGGCGTCGCCCCTGTTCAACGCGATGAAGCGCCTGCTGCAGCTGGGGCGACCGCACCATCGGCTGCTGGTGATCTCCTTCGGCTGCATGGCC
Source organism: uncultured Archangium sp. (assembly GCA_903905455.1). Taxonomy (GTDB): domain Bacteria; phylum Myxococcota; class Myxococcia; order Myxococcales; family Myxococcaceae; genus Archangium_A. The sequence continues at coordinate 6,944 of CAIVGN010000075.1, read as the reverse complement.
CTGGTGGCCCTGTCGACGGGCGGCTACGCGTTCTTGATGGGGCCGGCGCTGCGGTTCCTGCTCACCGGCGGCGAGGCGGGGCTCGAGCGCTTCTTCGGCCTCGCGCCTTCGCTGCGCACCCTGCCGCGCGACCAGGCGCTCTTCGTCTTGCCGGTGGCGGTGCTGATCATCGGGGCGATCAAGGGCGTGGGGTACCTCGGCCAGTTCTACTTCGTGGGCCTCTTCGGCCAGCACGTGGTGGTCGACCTGCGGCGGCGCATCTTCGAGAAGCTGCTGCGGCTCTCTCCGCTTCAGCGCTCGGCGCAGCTGTCCGGTGACCTGCTCAGCCGCTTCACCTCCGACGTGGCGGCCGTGGAGCAGGCGGCGACCTACACGGTGGCCAGCTGGCTGCGCGACTCGCTGCAGATCGTGATCCTCGTGGGGGTGGCGGTGACGCTGTCGTGGAAGCTCTCGCTGCTGGCGCTGGCGGTGGTGCCGGTGGCGGTGCTGCCGGCGGCGCGGCTGACGGCGGCGCTGATGCGGCGCACGCGCGAGGGCCAGGCGGCGCTGGGCACGATCGCCGGGCAGGTGCAGGAAGGCCTGGGGGCGCTGCGCACCATCCAGGCGTTCAACGCCGAGGCCGTCGAGGCCCAGCGGTTCGCGCGGCGCACGGCGGTGGTGGAGCGGGCGCTGACCCGGGCGGCGTGGGCGCGGGCGGGGGTGCCGGGGCTGATGGAGATCCTCGCCTCGTGCGCCATCGGCGGCTCGCTGGCCTGGGCGCTGAGCACGCGCTCAGTGGAGCCCGACGTGCTGGTCTCATTCCTGGGCGCGTTGATCCTCGTCTACCAGCCGGCCAAGGATCTCGGCCGGGTCAGCCAGTTCGCGCTCAACGCCGCGGCCGCCCTCGAGCGCATCGAGGCGGTGCTGACGTTGCCCGAGCTGGCCCACGGGGGCGGCACCACGGTGGTGCCCCCGCTGCGCACGTCCATCGCGCTCCACGACGTGGCGTTCTCGTGGGGCGAGCGGGTGGCGCTCGACGGGGTGACCCTCACGTTCCCCATGGGCCGGGTGACGGCCCTGGTCGGCGAGAGCGGGAGCGGCAAGAGCACCCTGGCGTCGTTGCTGCTGCGCTTCGAGGTGCCGTCGCGCGGGACGATCCGCTTCGACGACGTGGACGCGCTGCAGGCCACGGTGGCGTCGGTGCGCGGGCAGTTCGCGCTGGTGACGCAGGAGGCGCTGCTCTTCTCGGCGAGCGTGCGCGACAACGTGATGCTCGGCCGCCCCGAGGCGAGCGGCGAGGAGCTCGAGGCTGCCTGCCGCGTGGCCGCCGCCTGGGACTTCCTGCAGGCGCTGCCACAGGGGCTGGACACGCTCATCGGCGAGCGCGGGGTGACGCTCTCCGGCGGCCAGAAGCAGCGGCTGTGCCTGGCGCGGGCGGTGTTGTCGCAGGCGCCGGTGCTGATCCTCGACGAGGCGACCAGCAACCTGGACCCGCAGAGCGAGCGCGAGGTGCAGGCGGCGCTGGAGAAGGTGCTGGTGGGGCGCACGGCCATCGTCATTGCGCACCGGCTGCAGAGCATCCGCCACGCCGATCAGATCGTGGTGCTGGCGAAGGGCCGGGTGGTGGAGCAGGGCACGCACGCCGAGTTGCTGGCCCGCCAGGGTCGCTACGCCGAGCTGTGGGCGCACAGCACCGGCCGCGCCGCGCAGTAGCCGGGTGTCGCCGGGCGGAAGGCCTATGCTGGGCCTGAGCCATGAACCTGCCCACGTTGCGCCAGCTGATGACGCCCCCCAACCTGATGAGCCTGGTGCGGGTGCCGCTCGCGGCGCTGGTGTGGGTGGCGCCGACGAACGTGGCCTGGGTCTTGTCGCTGCTGGTGCTGTCGGGGGTGAGCGACCTGCTCGACGGGCGCCTCGCGCGCGCGCGCGGGGACAGCGCGGAGGGCATCGGGGCCTGGCTCGACCCGTTGTGCGACAAGGTCTTCGTCGCCTCGACGTTGGTGGCGGTGTGGGTGACGCACGGGCCGGCGTGGTGGCTCGGGGGGCTCGCGGCGACGCGGGAGATCTTCCTGTTGCCGTTGGTGGTGGCGCGGTTCCTCGTACCCTCGCTGCGCGAGCGCCAGTTCCGCTGGAAGGCCAAGGTGCTGGGCAAGGTGACCACGGTCGCCCAGTTCGCGCTCTTCGCGTCGGTGCTGCTCGACTTCGAGCCCGCGTGGGTGCCCCTGGCGGTCCTCACCGCGGCCCTCGGCGCGGCCGCGGGCGTGCAGTACGCGGTCCACGCGTGGAAGCTGGCCCGCGCGCCCTGAACCCGGGCGCTCCCTAGACCGCGTCGCCGAGCACCAGGTTCGAGAGGCGCTCGAACTTCGGGGTGAGCTTGAGCAGCCGCTGCGCGCCCTCCTCGGTCAGGCCGCTGCGGGACACGTCGAGCGTGGTCAGCGACTCGCGCAGGGGTGAATCGAAGATCGCCTCGACGGCCGAGCGGCTGGTCTGGTCGGCGCGCAGGGTGAGGGACTCGAGGCCGGTGCGTTGGGCCACGGGGAAGAGCGCCTCGCGATCGATGGTCTCGAGGCTCGAGAGGGTCAACTTGCGCAGCGACGGCAGCGAGCCGAGCACGAGGCCCAGGCCCCCGCTGGTCATGGCGTCGAGCGGCACGGCGAGCTCGGCGAGCTGGGGCAGGGCGAGGGGCGCGGGGGTGATGAGCTGCGCCGAGAGCTGCAGGCGCTCGAGGCCCGCCAGCGACCCCTTCGCGCGGGCGAGGTCGACCTCGTTGCAGATCATCGCCAGGGCGCGCACGTGGCGGGGCAGGTGCGCGGAGAGGAAGTCGAGGGTGCGATCTCCGGGGCTGGCGTCGATCACCAGCTCGCGCAGGAAGCGGCAGCTGGGGTGCGCGAGCTCCGGCTGCAGCAGCACCTGGGGCCAGTCTTCGGGGTGCCCTTCCCAGGCGTCGTGGTGCACCAGCTCGAAGAGCAGGGTGTAGACGAAGCCCCAGCGCCACTGCGCGCGCTGCGCCTGGCTGATGCGAACGCCCGGCGCCAGCAACAGCGTGGCCTCGCGTTCCCGGCGCGCCTTCGTGCGCTGCGAGTCGAGCTGCAGGGCGATGAGCTCCCCGCGCGGGTGCCCCGCCTCGGCGTACCAGTCACCCAGCACGGCGTACCGCGATGCGTCGTCGGGGGAAGCGTCGATGGCCGCTTCCAGGGCAGCGAGTTCAGCCGTCACAAGTCCTCGGAACGAGTCGTGTCACACCTTGTCGCCCCCTGACATGGCTGCCCAGCCGATAGTTTTCTGGCGAAGGCCGTCGCTACTTTAGTGGCGTGTAAAGTATTGAATTCATTGAGCAATGTCCTTGCTCTGCCCACTCTCTGGCAGTAGGACACGGGCCGCACACGTGGGGACGTGTCGCTGATGGGGTCTGATCCGAACGCCAGACCCCCCGCAAGTTCGAAAGGGTGCCTATGTCGAAGCAACTGCTCGGTGCGCTGCTGCTGACCTCCTTCTCGGTGTTGGGGGCGCCGCGGCCGGCGATCGATGCGTTCTTGTCGCGCCACGACACCCGGGCGGTCGTCGACCCGCGGGGGCTGTCGTCGGTGGCGCGGGCCTCGTACCAGCTGGGCCTGGTGAGCTCGATCGAGCCGCGCCTGGGCGTGCCGACCTTCTTCTGGTCGTCGCCGGGCAGCGCGCGCGGGTTCCGCGACCTGGGGCTGACCCCGGAGCAGGCCGCGCGGCGCTACCTGCTGACGCACGCGGAGCTCTACCGCGGTGAGCCGTCGCGCTGGGCCGAGGCGCAGGTCTCGCAGGTGCACGATCTCCACGACGGCACGGCGGTGATCGTCGACTTCCAGCAGCGCATCAAGGGCGTGCGCGTGTTCCGCGACGAGCTCAAGGTGATCATGAACGCGAAGTTGCAGCTGGTCGCGCTCGCGGGCTACCTCACGCCCGAGACGAAGGTGCGCGGCGAGTTCTCGCTGTCGGCCGCGTCGGCGGTGGGCGCGGCGTTCCAGTCGCTGGCCGGTCGCTCGCTCGACCCCGCGGCGCTCCAGGACCTCGGCCAGTTCGGCGGGGGCTACGAGCACTTCTCGCTGGCGGGCTCGACGACGCCGGTGCGCGCGCGCCCGGTCTACTTCCCCCTGCCCGAGGGCGTGGTGCCCGGCTTCTACGTGGAGCTGCAGGCCCCGGTCTCCGACCAGGCGACCGACTACCTCTCGTTCGTGATCTCGGCGGTGGACGGCGCGGTGCTCTACCGCAAGGACCTCAAGGCCGACGCCTTCGGCTACCGCGTGTGGGCCGACCCGGTCACCTTCCTGCCGGACGACGGGCCGCAGGGCCTCGGCGCGACGCCGTACCCCACGGCGACGCCCAGCAACTTCGACCCGGGCTCGCAGCCGCAGACGCTGGTGACGCTCGATCACGCCGGCCTCTCGACGGGTGACCCGTGGTTGGCGCCGGGCGCGACGCAGACCCTGGGCAACAACGTGATCGCCTACGCCGACCTGCGCGCGGGCAACGGCTACGGCGCCGGTGACCTGATGGGCGCCACGAGCGCGCCGGGGGCCTTCGACTACCTCTACGACTTCGACGTCAGCCCCGAGGCGAACGCCACGCAGCGGCAGGCGGCGGTGACGCAGCTGTTCTTCAACAACAACTTCTTCCACGACTGGTACTACGACGACGGCTTCGACGAGCGTGCGGGCAACGGGCAGAAGAACAACCTGATGCGCGGCGGTGCAGGCAACGACCCGGTGCTGTCCGAGGCGCAGGACTACTCGGGCCGCAGCAACGCCAACATGTCGACGCCCTCTGACGGCCAGAGCCCGCAGATGCAGATGTACGTCTTCGACGGCGCCAACGCGGCCACGCTGTCGGCGAGCGCCGGCACCCCGCAGAGCTTCAATACCCTGGGCGCCGAGTTCGGGCTCCAGGCGCACAACCTCACGGGGACTCTGATGCTGGCCAACGACGGAGACGCCACGCCCACCGACGGCTGCGCGACGACGTGGCCGGCCGGCAGCGCGGCGGGGAAGATCGTGCTCATCGACCGCGGGCTGTGCACCTTCGCGCAGAAGGCCTGGGGCGCGCAGGCGGCCGGCGCGGCGGGGGTGATCATCGCCAACAACATGGCCGGCGGGCCGATGTCCATGCCCGACGCGAACCCGCCGCTGGGGGTGATCACCATCCCCGCGATGTCGGTCTCGCTCAACTCGGGCAACGCGCTCAAGGCGATGCTCACCTCGGGTGCGACCACCGCCACCCTGGTGCGCAGTGCGCCGAAGAACCGCGACGGCACGCTCGACAACGGCGTGGTGGCCCACGAGTGGGGCCACTACATCTCCAACCGCCTCATCGGTGACGGCAACGGCATCTCGAACCTCCAGGCCGTGGGCATGGGCGAGGGCTGGGCCGACTTTCACGCGGCGCTGCTGGTCGCCCGGGAGTCCGACGCCCAACTTCCCTCGAACACGAACTGGACCGGGGCCTTCGGGCTCGCGGGCTGGGCCGGGTACACCGCGGACACCAACGGCTACTACTACGGCTTCCGCCGCTACCCGCTGTCGGTGGACTTCGCGAAGAACCCGCTGACCTTCAAGCACATCGCCGACGGCGTGCGCTTGCCCACCACGGCGCCGGTGGCCTTCGGGGCCTCGGGCGCGAGCAACTCGGAGGTGCACAACACCGGCGAGGTGTGGGCCGCGATGTTGTGGGAGTGTTACGTCGCGCTGCTGCGCGACAGCCGCTACACGTTCCCCCAGGCGCAGGCGCGCATGAAGAAGTACCTGGTGGCGGCCTACAAGGCGACGGCGCTGATGCCGACCTTCGTCGACGCGCGGGACGCGGTGCTGGCGGTGGCGGCGGCCAACGACCCGGACGACTTCGCGGCGTTCTGGGCGGCCTTCGCGCGGCGCGGCATGGGCGTGGGCGCGGTGGCCCCCGACCGCGACTCGCAGGACAACACGCCGGTCGTCGAGAGCTTCACCATCGGCAACGCGCTGACCATCACCGAGGTGACGCTCGACGACTCGCGCATGAGCTGCGATCACGACGGCACGCTCGACGCGAACGAAGAGGGCGTGCTCACGGTGCGCGTGCGCAACAGCGGCTCGGGCACGGTCTCGGCGGCGAACGTGGCCATCGTCACCACCAGCGCGGGCGTCACCTTCCCGTCGGGGGCGAGCCTCCCGCTGCCTTCGACCGCGCCCTTCGGCACCTCGACCCTGAGCTTCCCCGTGCGCCTGGCCGACGTGGCCGGGCCGCAGGGCGCGATGTTCAACATCAGCGTGACCGACGCCTCGCTCACGCGCGGCCCGGTGACCCTGGTGTCGATGTTCCGCCTCAACTTCGACGTGGTGCCCGCCAGCAGCCGCCTGGACGACGTGGAGGCCCCCATGTCGCAGTGGACCTCGGCGTCCGACCCGCGCGGGAACACGGGCAGCAACTTCCGCATGTTCCAGTCGACGGCCACGCAGCACTTCTGGTTCGGCCCCAACCCCTCGTCGCCGGCCGACACCTGGCTGACCTCGCCGCCCCTCACGGTGAGCGCGGCGCCGCTGGTGATCACCTTCAAGCACCGCTTCGACTTCGAGCAGAGCCCGACCGAGTTCTTCGACGGCGCGGTGATCGAAGTGAGCGCCGACGACGGCCTCAACTGGACCGACGTGGGCGCGCAGTCGACGCCGGGCTACACGGGCACGCTGACCTCTTCGCAGAACCAGAGCACCAACCCCATCGCCGGGCTGCCTGCCTTCGTGGGCAAGAGCGCGAACTACCCCACGTTCAACCTCGAGACGGTGAACCTCGGCACGACCTACGCGGGCCAGACCATCCTCTTCCGGTTCCGCATCGGCGCTGACGACGCAGCCGCGGCCAAGGGCTGGGAGGTCGATGACATCTCGTTCACCGGCATCACCAACAAGCCCTTCACCAGCGTGACCTCGGACCCCAACACCTGCACCAACGGCGCGCCCACGGTGACC
>CAIVGN010000074.1 GCA_903905455.1 uncultured Archangium sp. | reverse complement strand
CGCCGCCGCCGCCGCCGCCGCCGCCACCGCCACCGCCACCGCCACCGCCACCGCCACCGCCACCGCCACCGCCACCGCCACCGGTGCCTCCACCGGCGTCGGAGGCCGTCCCGCCTCCGACGCCGCTGTCGAGGGGGTCCTTGCCCGCGTCGATCGACTCCGAGGTCCCTCCGTCGTCGAGGAGCGGGCCGACCTGGGGGAGACAGCCCACTGCCAGGAGGCAGCAGAGCGGGAGCAGCGAACGAGTCACGGGAGCATTCATAACACCGGGCGCGCGGACTCGGCCCGCAAGACCTCGCGGGGGCAGAAGGGGGCACGTCCGAGCCGCCCTTCGACCCTGGCCTCGGGTGGCAGGGGGCCGCAGTGCTAGCTTGCGGCGCATGGGTCCCGCGCTCGCACCCACGCTGATGACGCCAGAGGAGTTCCTCTCCCAGATCCCCAACTCCCGCGCCACCGCCGCCGGCGCACGTCCGTCTTCCAGGACCCTACGCACCGCCTCGGTCTTGAACTCGTCCGAGTAGGCCTTCCGAGTGTTCATCTTCCTGTCTTCCCTCACTTCGAGGGTGTCCACCAACTCGGCTCAAGCCCACTTTGGTCATCCGTGATGACGGCCCGCAAACATCGAGCCCTTCCCCTCGGCTTTCAGCCCTGCGCCCCCGGCGACGAAGCCTGCGCGACCTCGTCAACTGGCGCTCGAAGCGAGGGGCACGCGGGCTGAAGGCACGGCGCAGGCCCCCTCGACCGACCGCTCCCCCAGGGATTTTCTGCGGAGGAAAGTACCCACGAAAATCACCTCGCGGAACTCACCTCCATGAACCGAGGTCCTGACGCCGTGCACCCCTCCCCCCTGGCCCTGGAACAACTCCTGGCCGGGCAGGGGACCCCCGCCATCACCGCCCACCTCGCGACCTGCGAGACCTGCCGCGCGCAGCTCGCCGACATGGAGCTGCAGGCCCGCCGCTTCTCGGCCTCTCCGAAGAGCCTCGAGGCCCGCGCCGTCGCCACCCACGCCGATCGCCGGTGGAAGCAACGCGCCGCCGTTTTCACCCTGGTGCCCGCGGCGTTGCTCGCGTTGCTCATCGCCTTCGCGCCGCGCGCGGATCAGCCCGAGTCGCTGGCGCTGAAGCCTTCGAGCCCCGCGACGCCGAAGCTCCGCCAGGGCCGCGAGCTGCTCGAGCCCAGGCCCGGCGCCTGGACGTCGCGCGTGCGCACCTTGCCCATCCGCGGCCGTGACGTGGACTTCGGCCAGGGCGGCCTCGAGGCGTCGCCAGGAGACGGCCCCTCGCAGCCCTTCACGCTGACGCACACCAGGGTCGAGGTGGAGGTCACCGGCTTCATGCAGGCGGTCACCGTCACCCAGACCTTCCAGAACCCGTTCTCCGCCCCGGTGGAGGCGCTCTACGTCTTCCCGCTGCCCGACGACGCCGCGGTGCACGACATGACCCTCACCGCCGGGGGGCGCGTCACCCGCGCGAAGATCCAGAAGCGCGCTGTCGCCCGCCAGCAATACGAAACGGCGAAGGCCGAAGGGCGCCGCGCCGCGCTGCTCGACCAGGAGCGCCCGAACCTCTTCACCCAGTCGCTGGCCAACCTGCTCCCCGGCGAGTCGGTGGAGG
>CAIVGN010000073.1 GCA_903905455.1 uncultured Archangium sp. | reverse complement strand
CGGCTCGACACCGACGCGCTCGGCTCGAGTGACGGGAGCCAGGCGAAGTTCATCGCCCCCTCGCAGCACTTCGAATTGGTCGCCGACGTGCGCGTGCCGGGTCCGCTGGTCTCGCGGGTCGAGTCGCGGTGGTCGATCGCCGCCCCGGCGCGCGGGCTCTTCAAGATGCTCACCTTCCGGGGCACGCCGGCCGTGGCGCAAGGCAACGGGCTCTTTGCCGCGGGCGACGACCTCGACGGCGAGACGGTCGACGAAGACGCATGGCGCGCGCTCGCCTCTCGCGACCTTTCCCTCGAGCGGTGGATGGTCACGCCGGCCTCGGGGCGACTGTGGCTGGCCATGGACACCACGGTGACGCTCACGGCGCCCCCTGCTCCGGTGGTGGCCCCGCGCGCCGTGAAGCCGCTCAAGGTCGCGCCCGTGCTCTTCACCACCCCTCCGGCCTCGACCGTCGCCGAGCTGGTGAAGCAGTTCGTCGAGATCGAGCCCCACGCCGTCGCGCGCGAGCGGCCCACCGCGGTGGAGGCGGTCAGCGGCTACGAGCTGCTCTTCGACCGTGCGGGGTTCATCAAGGCCTACGAAGCGCTGCTCGCGCCTCCCACTGTCGAACCCGTGGCCCCAGCCGAGCCCACCGTGCGCTACGTGACCCGCACCTACCTCGCCGTCGCCGCGCAGCCCTTCGACGCGCGCCAGCAGGTGGTCGAGGAGCCGGCGCCGCCGCCGCCCATCGTCCGCGAGAGTCCGGCGCCCGTGGAGACGAAGACCACGTGGCTCCAGCTCGACCTCGGTGGCGGATTGTCGATCTTCGGGGTGCACGCCACCGGCTCCGTGTCCGGGCTCTGGGGCGGCAACGACGTGGGCTCCTTCCCTTCGCTCAACGTGAAGGCCTTCATCGGCCCCCACGTGGTCGGCGTGCTCGCCTTCCAGTACGCGACCTACGTCTATGCCCCGGGCCAGGCCGCGAGGTACTTCGAGGTCAGTGGCAATGCGGGCGCGGGCTATTCCTTCCGTTGGCAGCGCGTCTCGCTCACGCCCTGGGCCGGGCTCCTGCTGAGCCGTCGCTCGCACACCCTGGTAGGCGACCAGGGGAACGTCGGCGGTGAACTCGGCCTCAACGTTCGCGTGGCCCTCGTCGCTTCCTTCGGCTTGTCCCTCGACCTCTCGATGCCGCTCTCGCTCGGGGGACCCTATGGCTCGACCCGCTTCAACACTCGGGTCGCGACCGTCGAAGGCGTCGGCTTACGGGCGACGCTCAACCTGTCCTTCGCGTTCTGACCCGCGACCATGATTCAGGAACTTTCCAGTCCTGCGGAGTCTGTTGCGCGAAGAAATTTCCGAAAATAAGTGATGCCCGAACGGTGAGGATCACGCGCAAGCAGTTGATCAGCAATGGCGTACATGCGCGGCGACGTGGGGTCGGCGGTCCTTCCGAGCGTACGTGGTGGCGGCTTACTTCTCTCTTCGTCGCGGGGCCTTCAACCGTCCGCCCGCCGCTACGAGGAGCCGCACCATGAAGCCGATGAAATACCCGCTGGTCGCCGTTGCCGTGTTCGCCGCGTTGTCGGGCTGTGGAATGGGCGTGGTCACCACCGAAGACGTCACCGTGACGCCCAGTGGTGCGGCCAGCTCCGAGAATGCGTCGGCGGGCGAGCCTTCGTTGGACCTCGACGTCATCCTGTCGAAGCGGCAGAAGTGGCCGCGGTGGCCGAGGCGGGCCGACGGGGGCCTGGTCGTTCCTCCCGAGGTGGTGGACGCGGGCACGCCCGTTCCTCCCGTGGTGCCCGACGCGGGCACCGTGACGCCGCCGGTGCGGGTCGACGCCGGCACGCCCGTTCCTCCCGTGGCGCCCGACGCCGGCACCGTGACGCCGCCGGTGCGGGTCGACGCCGGCACTCCCGTTCCTCCCGTGGTGCCTGACGCGGGCACGGTGACGCCGCCGGTGGTGGTCGACGCCGGCACGCCCATCACGCCCGGGAACCCCGGCGCCGCGGACGTGACCATCGCCATCAACTCCGGCGTCGGTGCCGCGGCCATCAGCCGCTACATCTACGGCAACAACTTCATCGCCAACTTCGCCCAGCAGCCGAACCTCACGCTCAACCGGCTCGGCGGCAACCGGTGGTCTGCCTACAACTGGGAGAACAACGCCTCGAACGCCGGCACCGACTACTACTCGAACAGCGACTCCTACCTGGGCGGTGGCAACACGCCCGGTGAAGCGGTGCGCTCGCACGTGGCCGATGCCCGCGCGGCGGGAGCGGCGACGCTGGTGACGGTGCCCATCCTCGGGTGGGCGGCGGCTGACACGCTGGGCACCTCGGTGGTCGGCCAGGCCATCACCTCGCGCTTCAAGCAGAGCGTGGCGGTCAAGGGCTCGGCCTTCACCACCGCGCCCAGCCTCACCGACGCCACGGTGTACCAGGACGAGTTCGTCGCCTTCCTCGAGGGCGCCTTCCCCAACGCGCACCAGGACCCCGCGCGCGACATCTTCTACTCGCTCGATAACGAGCCCGATCTCTGGTCGGGCACGCACCCGGTGATTCACCCCTCGCCGGTCACGTACGCCGAGCTCCTGAGCAAGACCATCGAGTACTCGACGGCCATCAAGGCGGTGGCGCCGCTGGCCAGGGTCTTCGGCTTCGTGAGCTACGGCTTCCTCGGCTACGTGAGCCTGCAGGAAGCGCCTGACGCCGCCGGCCGCGACTTCACCAACTTCTTCCTCGACGGGGTGCGGGTGGCGAGCGCTGCGGCGGGCAAGCGCCTGGTCGACGTGCTCGATCTCCACTGGTACCCGGAGGCCACGGGTGGCGGGGTGCGCATCATCGACGAGAGCACCTCGGCGGCGGTGGTCGCGGCCCGCGTGCAGGCCCCGCGCTCGCTGTGGGATCCGACCTACGTGGAGACGAGCTGGATCTCCGACTACTCGGGCAACCAGCCGCTCAAGCTCATCCCCTCGATGAAGAGCAAGATCGCCGCGCACTACGCGGGCACGGGCCTCGCCTTCAGCGAGTACTACTACGGCGGTGGTGCGCACATCTCGGGCGGCGTGGCGCAGGCCGACGTGCTGGGCATCTTCGGGCGCGAGGGCGTGTTCGCCGCGACCCTGTGGCCGATGACCACCAGCATCCCGTACCTCCTCGGGGCCTTCGCCATGTACCGGAGCTACGACGGCTCGGGCGGCACCTTCGGCGACGTCTCGGTGCAGGCGACCAACTCCGACGTGGCCAACGCCTCGGCCTACGCGAGCATCGACTCCACGTCGGCCAACCGCATGGTGGTGGTGTTGATCAACAAGGCCACCACCGCGAAGACCGCCGCCGTCGCCATCACCCACGGCACCGTCTTCGGGCACGCCGAGGTGTACACGCTGACGTCGGCCTCCTCGTCGCCGGTGCACGGCGCCAACGTGGCCACGACCACCACGAACGCGCTGCGCTACACCATGCCGGCCATGAGCGTGACCACCCTCGTCTTCCGGCCGTAGCGCGTTCTCCCTCTCCCTGCGTCAGCGGGGAGAGGGCCGGGGTGAGGGGCCGAACCGGGCACGATCGCCCGGCATCGCCCCCGCCCCCTCCCTCTGGGACCCGTGGGCGAGCTGCACCGAAGTCCTGCTAAGCACACGCCCCATGCTCCGCCTCGCCGCGCTCCTTCTGCTCCTGTCCTTCGCGGCCTGCTCGCCCCCCGCGCCGTCGTGTGACACCACGAACTGCACGGGCTGCTGCGATGCTCAGGGCACCTGCCAGGCGGGCAACGTGGGCGCCGCGTGCGGGCAGCTCGGGCTCGCCTGCAGCATCTGCCAGCCGACGGACAGCTGCGTGGTGGGCCTGTGCATCTCACGCGCGGGATCCGGCGGCGGCGCGGGTGGTGGTGGTGGTGGTGGTGGTGGCGGCACGACGCCGACCGACGCGGGCCTCGACCATTGCGCCGTCGCGACGACCTCGCTGGTCTTCGCGACCACGGCGCTGACCACCACGCAGCAGCTCACCTTCACGCTGACCAACACCACCGCCGACCAGGTCGCGGTGTCGGTGACGCAGCCTGACGATGGCACCTCGTTCTACCTCTCGACCTCGGGCTCCTTCCCCCTTCCCGCGGGGCAAACCCTGTCGCTGGTCGTCAACTACCGGCCGCAGACGGTGGGCACCCACACCACCTTCTTCAACGTGGCGCCGGCCAACGACTGCCTCTACCAGCGCGTGACGCTCGAGGGCCGGGCGGTGGCGACGCTCTTCGAGTGGACGCCGACGACGCTCGACTTTGGCTACCTGGCGCCCACCACCGAGCTGCTGCGCGACGTGACGTTCTCCAACCATTCGGACCAACCGGTCGCGGTGACGAACCTCGCGGTGTCGACCACGGCCCCGCAGTTCCGCCTGGTGACGGGCACGTCGCTGACCGTGGCTCCCGGCGGAACGGCGAGCGCGACCATCGGCTTCAGGCCCACGGTGCTCGGGCCCAGACTCGGCGTCTTGAACTTCAACACCTCGCTCCCGATGTTGCTCGTGGGCTCGGTGTCGCTGCGGGGCTCTGGCGGCGCGCCGGCGCTCAGCGTCGCGCCCACGCTGGACTTCGGCCGCGTGGCGTACTTCCCGACGGCCTCGCCGCCGACGTCGCAGGCGCGCGACCTGGAGGTCTCGAACAGCGGCCCGCGGATCGCGCCGCCCGACGCGCGCGCGAACCTGCACTTCGGCGTCAACGGCCAGGTGCCGTACTTCGACGTGGTGCCCGGCAGTGGCACGGCGGCCGGCGAGTTCACCGTGGCCTTCGGCGCGAGCTACGACCCGGTGCTCGGGCTGGACAGCGGCGCGAGCCTTCCGCTGCGAGTCACCTTCACGCCGGTGTCCGCGGGGCTCAAGGCGGCGGACCTGGTCATCCACTCGAATGATCCCTCCTCGCCCGACCGCCACGTGGCCCTCACCGCACGCGGGGTGACGTTGAGCCCATGCACCGGGCTCACCGTCGCCGAGGCGCTGCCGCTGGAGTTCGGCCAGGTGGCGCCGGGCTCCGTCGTGCGGCGCGGCTTCACGCTCACCAACACCGGCGCGAACCTCTGCCTCCTCTCGAACCTCCAGGTGGCCTCGGCGCCGTACGCCCTGGGCGGCGGGCCCATCGCGGAGTTCGAGCTCGCGCCCGGCGAGAAGCGCACCTTCATCGTCGAGCTGAGCCCGGTGGGCGTCCTGCCCACGACGCCGATGGCGCTCAATGGCCAGGTGACGGTGTTCGTTTCGTCGCCCACGGCGCCGGTGCTCTCCCTCGCGCTGTCGGCGACGGTGGGACAGAACTGCCTGGTGCTGGTGCCCGGCCGCGAGCTCGACTTCGGCACCACCGCCCCCACGTGCCGCAGCGTGGAGCGCGTGGTGCGGGTGCACAACCAGTGCGCGGTGACGGTGACCCTCAACAGCTCGGCGCTGGTGGGCGCGCCCTTCTCGGCGACCGCGGCCCTGGTCAACGGCACGGTGGTCCAGCCCGGCGGAGCGCCGCTGGTGGCGCGCTACGCGTGGCGACCGCCCGCCCTCGGGCGCGACGTGGGGGCGCTGGTGGTCACCGCCACGCAGAACGGGGTGCAGTTGAAGACGGCGCTCTTTCTCCAGGGCACGGCCACGGCCCAGGGCGTGGCCAGCGAGACCTTCGTGAGCCCGGTGACGCCGAAGGCCGACGTGCTGTTGATCGTCGACGACAGTTGCTCGATGTCCGACAAGCAGCAGGCGCTGGCCGCGAACCTCACCAGCTTCCTGAACTACGCGAACTCCACCGGCGTGGACTACCACCTGGGCGTCACCACCACCGACATGGTGGCCGTGCGGGGCTCCCTGCAGGGCACGCCGGCGGTGTTGCTGCCCACCACCCCCAACCTCCTCGCCACGGCCGCCGGGCGGGTCATCGTGGGCACCAACGGCGACGCCATCGAGCAGGTGCTCGCCCCGGCCCTTGCCGCGCTCACGCCGCCGCTGCGCTACGGGGTCAACGCGGGCTTCCTGCGGGCCGACGCCACGCTGGGGGTGATCAGCGTCAGCGACGCCGATGATCAATCACCGCTGCCGGTCTCCACGTACCTCGACCTGCTGACGAACCTCAAAGGACCCAACCAGCTCACCTTCAGCGGGCTGATGCCGCTCTCGGCGACGCCCCCGGTGGCGAACTGCGTGTACGACGGGGTGGCGAGCGTGCGCACGCTGGCCGCGGTGAACGGCCTGGGCGGCGACGCCGAGGAGATCTGCAACCTCGGCTGGGCCAGCGCCCTGGGCGCCATCGGCCCGAAGGCCTTCGGCTTCCGCACCACCTTCGCGCTCGCCGGTTCGCCGGACGTGGCCAGCACCACGCACCCGCTGAGCGTCTCGGTGGGTGGCGTGCCGTTCCCCGCGGGCCAGTGGACCTACGACGCCGCCACGCGCCGGGTGACCATCGCGCCGCCCTACGCGCCGGCCCCGAGCGACGCGCTCACCGTCTCGTACGCGGGGTTGTGCCTGCCGTAGGCGGCCACCCCGGGGCTCAGCCAGGACGTCGCGCGAGCCTTCCAGCCCGACGTCCGACTCGTACAGGGCCCAGGCGTCCCCGGGAGGTGCTCCCCACAGGTCGACCTGCTGGAGCACGGGCAACTTCCGGACGAGGTTCACGCCCGCCGAGCCGCGCGACGCGCTGGACGCCGGTGACGCTGCGGTGCCTGGCGACCGACGGCGAGCGTGTCGTGCGGCTCAGTGCGAGGCGAAGACCGCCTTGAGCGACTTCGCTTCGAGCGCAGCCTCGAGCCAGCGGGTGAGGGTGGCTGCGTCGGCCTCGGCAACCTGATGCTCGATGGCCGCGGGCACTTTCTTGAAGCGGCGCAGGAGCACGCGGCGCAGTCCGTCGCGGTAGGCTGCAAGACCCTTTTCGAGGCCCTTTTCGAGGCCCTGCTCGAGGCCCTCCTTGAGGCCCTGCCGCTTCCCGCGCCGGTAGCCCTTCGATTCGAGGAACTCGCTGATGGTCTGCATCGCCTTCTCCTTGCCCTGCCCTTGTTGCTGCGCGGCCCGCTCGACCAGGGGCAACGCGTCTCGTCCGACGACGCTCATAAGGTACTGGAGGAAGAACCGCAGCGTCGACTCCTCGTCAGCCAGCGCGCCCACCATCTGCCCCAGCACCGGCCCCAGTCCGGCCCGCGGCGTAGCGGCGGCCTTGAGGCCCAGCAGCCCGCCCTTGAGCGTGGGGTGCGCCGAGAGGGAGCACGCCGGCTCGGCGCCGACGTCGAGCAGCACCACCTCGAAGTCCACGGAGAGCCGCTTCACCTCCACAGACGCCTCGAGCAAGTCCGAGAAGCGCCGGGGCCCGGACCACGGGGCGTCACCGTTGTAGATGATCAGCGGCACCACGACCGGCAGCCGCCCCGTGCCCGGCGCGCGGGCCAACTGCTCGTAGAGCGACGTGAGGTACCGCAGCACCTGCACCAGCACGAAGGCGCCCTCGGTGCGCTTGTGCTCCACCACGAACAACACCAGCGCCGACGCCCCGCCGGTCAACTTCACCCCGAGCACCACGTCAGCGAGGTGGCCCTTTCCTGCGCCATCCACGAACGACTCCGAGAGGTGCTGCGGCGGGCCTTCGAAGCGCGCCACCAGCGACGGGGGCAGGCGCTCCCGCAACAGCGCCTCGGCGACTCCCTCTTCCTTCATCAGCTTTCGGAATGCCTTGTCGTGTGGGCCCACGTTGCCTCTCCGCCCAACCTCAGGAGCACCGGGCGTGCCCGCGGCAGAGCGCATGAAATCTCACGAGGTCGCGCGCCTGCATGGTTCCCCCGGGCGATGGGGCGCGGACGCCGCAGTGCGATTCTCATCGCCGTGAACGCACGCCAGCGCGGCACCCGGGGCTTCCCCCCGTGGCCAGCGCAGAGCACGTCATCTTCGCCGTGCACCGCGCGACGTCTTCGTGTTCTGCGGACCGCTGGCGTCGCGGTCCGCCGCAGGGGCAGGTCGACCGAGCTGCGGCCACCTTGTTGCCCCGCGCGCCGGGCCTGCCACACTCGGGCGCGTGTCGAGGCAGCGCGGAGGCGCCACCACATGAGCTGGAGCGGCAAGGTCATCGGGGGCGCGCTGGGCGCCGTGTTCGGTGGGCCCCTGGGGGCTGCCGCGGGCGCCGCCCTGGGTCACCTCGCCGACGGTGATGAAGCGGCCGAAGAAGAAGACGCCCCGGCGCAGTTCGACGAGACCCTCGAGTCGTGGTCCGAGGTGCTGCCCTCGGGCCCGGGCTTCCGCTTCCGCCTCACGTTCTCCGCCGACAGCGAAGTCCCCGAGGGCACGCTGGTGCTCTTCCGCCTCGTCGACCCGGCCGACACGTTGGTGCGTGGCACCGGTGACTGGGTCGACGACGACGGTGACTTCGGCGCCTTCGGCGAGCTCGAGGTCTCCGACGACGGCGTCATCGGCGCGGAGGTGTCCATCCCGCTTCTCGCGCCGAAGGATGCCCAGCGCGTGCACGCCATTCGCGCGGTGGCGGTGTTCGAAGAGCAGCTCGTCGCCGCCACCAGTGACTGGGACTTCGACGGCTTTCGCCAGAAGGAGCGCTTCGAGAACAACCGCCTGGGCGCCGCCATCGCCGCGGCCGTGGCCCTGTGGCGCGAAGCGGGCGGGCCCTCGGCTGCGGAGCGTACCGCCCTGGTCGAGAGGCTCACCGCGCTCTTCGTGCTGGACGACGAGGGCGAGCAGGCCCTCGAGGCCACGCTCAAGCTGCTGCTGGGCAAGAAGTCCATCGACCCCAGCGCCGAGGAGTGGCTCGACGACGACGCCGACTTCGCCGCTGCCGTCGCCGGGGTGCTCGAGCAGGTGGCCCGCGCCGATGGTGAGTTGACCGCCCGCGAGCAGAAGTTCCTCGCCGCCTTCGCCGAGGAGTTCGGCCTGCCTTCGCGGACGCCGCCGCCTCCCGAGCCAGAGAGAGACCCAGGGCCCGAAGCCGAGCCAGAGCGGCCCCGGGTGTCCTCCCTGACTGCGCATTACGAGGCGCTGGATCTGAAGGAAGGGGTCACCCTGGCCGAAGTGAAGGCGGCCTACCGGCGACTCGCGGCCGAGTACCATCCTGATCGCACCGCGCTCATGGGCACCCGGTTCCAGGACTTCGCCACCCGCGAGATGCAGCGCCTCAACGCGGCCTGGGCTGCGCTGAGCGCCGCGCTCAAGTCCTGAGGGGTTTTAGAGACTTACGACCAAAGTGAAGCGCATGATTCGGTTACAGTAATTACACCAAATTATACTGCGGTCACATCTGGTTGCAAATCCTGCCCCAATGTACTTAGAGGTGCGGCAAGCGTTGACACTGACGCCTGTCTGCTTACCGCTACCTACACAGCTTCATACCGGGGGATGTATGCGATTCCAGTCGATGTCACCGAACGTGAGTCGGGTCTTGGTAGTCGCTGTCATCTCCTTCCTCTCTGCGTGTGGGCCCGTCGACGAGGCCTCCCAGAGCGTCGCAACCCAGCGTGAAGCCCTCGTGGGGAGCGCCACCACCCTCGCGGTGACGCTGCCTGCCTCGGCCGTCGCCGGCACGCCCATCAACTTCACCGTGACCGCGCGGACCTCCGCCGGAGCCGTGGCCACCGACTTCACGGACACCGTCACCTTCGCCTCCAACTTCCCGCAGGTGGTGATGCCGGCGAACTACACGTTCACCGCCTCCGACCTCGGCCAGCACACGTTCTCGTTCACGCCGCTGGCGAGCGGCCCGCAGACCGTGACCGTCACCGACACCACCTCCGCTGGCGTGCAGGCCGCGGCCGGGGTGCCCGTCGTTGCCAGCACCGGCGCCCGCTTCGTCATCAACAGCATCGGGACCGGCACCGGCATCAACGTCGGCGCGGCCACCACCCTCGACGTCACGGCCTATGACGCCTACTGGAACGTGGCCACCAGCTACGCCGGCTCGATGATCGTCACCACCGACGACCCGGCGGCCGTGCTCCCCGCCAGCCCCGTCTTCGTCAACGGCAACGTCAGCGGCGTGCGCATCACCTTCAACACCGCGGGCGGCCACTCGGTGACCGTCACCGACGCAGTGCTCTCGACCATGACGGACACCGCCTGGGCCACCATCGCCTCGGGCCCCAACGCCACCGTCACCGCGCCCACCACGGCGACGACGCTCGCCGCGGGCCTCACCGCCTCGGTGCCGGCCCAGGCCGGCGTCACCTATGCGTGGAGCATCACCGGAGGCACCCTCACCAGCGCGACCACCAGCAACACCGTGACCTTCAGCGCGGGCGCCGTCGGCACCCTGCGCCTGACCTGCGTGGTGACCACCACTGCCTCGGGCGCCGCCTCGACGGGCAGCGCGAACGTCACCATCACCGCCGCCGTCGCCCCCACCGCCACCGTCACCGCGCCCACCAGCACCACGACGCTCACCGCGGGCCTCACCGCCTCGGTGCCTGCCCAGGCCGGCGTCACCTACGCGTGGAGCATCACCGGCGGCACCCTCACCAGCGTCACCACCGGCAACACCGTGACCTTCACTGCGGGGGCCGTGGGCACCCTGGGCCTGACCTGCGTGGTGACCAACACCACGACCGGCGCCACCTCGACGGGCACCGCGAACGTCACCGTGGTCGCCATCGCGGCGCCCATCGCCACCATCACCGCGCCCACCAGCACCACGACGCTCACCGCGGGCCTCACCGCCTCGGTGCCTGCCCAGGCCGGCGTCACCTACGCGTGGAGCATCACCGGCGGTACCCTCACCAGCGCCACCACCGGCAACACCGTGACCTTCACCGCTGGCGCCGTCGGCACGCTGAACCTGGGCTGCGTGGTGACCAACACCACCTCGGGCGTCGCCTCGACGGGCAGCGCGAACGTCACCGTCGTCGCCTCCGCGGGCCCGCTGGCCATCACCGCGCCCGTCGCCGTCACCACCCTGGTCACCGCCAACAAGGCCTCCGTGGCCGCGACCACCGGCATGCACTACCTGTGGACGCTCACCGGCGGCACCATCACCGGCTCCACCGCGGGCGTCACCAGCGCCGGGCGCAACACCGTGACCTTCACCGCGGGCGCCGTGGGCACCGCGACGCTCACCGTCGTCGAGCTCACCGCGGCCAACGTCAGCAGCGCGCCGGCCATCGCCAACGTGCCCGTGGTGGCGCGCCCCGTGACCCCGGTCATCGCCTCGGCGACCCCCGTCACCACCGCGGCGCAGAACCTCACGGCCACCGTCCCCGCCGTCGCCGGCCGCACCTACACCTGGACCATCACCGGCGGCACCATCACCAGCGCGGGTGGCGCGACGGGCGTCACCACCGGCGCCGTCAACCAGCTCACCTTCACCGCGGGCGTGGTCGGCACCTTGAAGCTCACCTGCGTGGAGCGCAACGCGGCCAACCTCGCCAGCACCGCGGGCTCGAAGAGCCTCACCGTCGTCGCCGCCCCCGTGACCCCGGTCATCACCGCGGCCAGCCCCGTCGTCGCGGGCGCCACGGCGCTCAAGGCCCAGGTCCCCGCGCGCACCGGCATGAAGTACCTCTGGACGCTCAGCGGCGGCACCATCACCAACACCGGGGGCACCGCCGGCGTCACCGCCGCGGGCATCAACAGCATCACCTGGACCGCCGGCGCGGCCGGCGTGGCGAGCATCACCTGCCTCGAGTTCAACACCGCCAACACCCAGGGCGCCCCGGCGAGCAAGAGCGTCACCATCAGCGCCTCGGCCAACACCCCCGTGCAGCCGGTCATCACCAGCAGCGCGCTGGTCACCGTCGGCCAGAGCACCACGGCCTCCGTCACCGCGCGCACCGGCCTCATCTACGCGTGGACCGTCACCGGTGGCACCGTCACCAGCGCCGGCGGCACCGCGGGCGTCACCAGCGGCGGGCGCAACACCATCACCTTCACCCCGGCCGCCGAGGGCCCGCTCACCGTGCGCTGCACCGAGAGCAACGGCCTCGACGTGAGCCTGCCCGGCACCGCCACCCTCACTGCGCTCACCGCCCCGCAGCGGCCGGTGGTCACCGCGCCGGGCCTGGTGCAGCCGGGCACCGCGGGCCTCGTCGCGTCGGTCGACGTCAACCCCAACATGACCTACCTGTGGACCATCAGCGGCGGCACCATCACCAGCGCGGGCGGCGCGGCGGGCGTTTCCAATGGCGTGACCAACAGCATCACCTTCACCGCGGGGAGCTTCGGCAGCGTGTCCTTGAGCTGCGTCGAGCGCAACGCGGCCGGCGGCACCAGCGCGGCGGGCACGGCGTCGGTGGGCATCGACGCCCCGACCGGCGTGGGCCACTTCTACGCGGTCGGTCACCAGGACGACGACGTCATCTTCTTCGACCCCGACATCGAGGCGAGCATCCTCTCCAACACGCCCACCCGCGTGGTGTGGGTCATCGCCGGCAGCTCGGGCTCGGGCGCGGTGTACTGGCAGGCGCGTGAGAACCAGGCGCGCAACGCCCTGGCCGTCGAAGCCGGCGTCTCGTCGACGTGGACCTGCGCCCAGCGCAGCTTCGCCAACAAGCTGGTCACCACCTGCACGCTCGACGCGAAGCCCACGGTCAGCGCCGCGTTCCTGCGCATTCCCGACACCTCGGCCATCTCGTTGTGGGTCACCAACTCGGGCGCGCCGTTCTACACCGCCCCCGTCGCCCAGCTGACCGCCGCCGACGGCGCCGCGACGTACACCCGCACCGCCCTCATCGACACCCTGACCGCCTTGATCGCCGACTTCGGCCCCTCGCGCATCTCGACGATGGACGGCACCCTGGCCTACGGCGACGACAACCTCGACCACGTCGCCTCGTCGCTCTTCACCCTCGAGGCCGCGCGCCGCTGGGGCCAGCCGCACCAGCTGCGCGTGCACCGCGGGTACAACGTCGACCTCTCGGTCTGGGGCTACACCAACCCGGTGCCCGAGCTCCCCAACCTCTCGAGCGCGGTGATGGCCGAGAAGGACCGCGTGATGCTCGCCGCCTACGGCCTGAGCTGCAGCACCGGTGGCTTCTCCAACTGGTGTGCGCGCCACTACGCCATCGACGGCGTGCCCGGTGGCCTCGGCGCGCTGGTCGAGCCCGGCGGGCTGTGCGTCGACCTCGCGGGCGGCTCCACGGCCGTCGGCGCCCAGGCCGTGGTCGCCCCGTGTACCGGCGTGGCGCGCCAGTCGTGGACGGTCGACCCCACGGGCAGCATCGGCAACGCCAACGGGTGTCTCGCCGTGGCCGCCGACGGCGTCAGCGTGAAGCTGGCGGCCTGCAACGGCGCGGTCGGCCAGCGCTGGTTGTCCTTCGCCAACGGCCAGGTGCGCGGCCCGGACAGCTCGTGCCTGAGCATCGGCGACGACGGGGTGACGCTCCAGGTGCAATACTGCGACGCCAACCGCGCCGGCAGCCGCTACACCCCGGCGCTCCACCAGCAGTTCGTCCAGCGGCCCTGAAGCCCGGGCCGCATCGCTGAACCCAGGGCCCACGGAGCGCGCCGCGCCCGTGGGCTTTTTCGTGCCCGCTCCTTCGGCTCCCGGCGCCCCGTGCCGTCGGCGGCGGTGCCCGCGAAGCGCGAGGAGGTCGGTGGCGTCGAGGGCGATCGCGCCACCGGGGAGCGCGGCGCATCTCGCGTCGCCCCGGGCAACCCAGCGGCGCCAGAGCGTCGCGGACGCCACTCGACGTCGCGGTGACACCTGCGACGCGGCCTGCCGTAGGCTCCGGGCCTCATGGCCCGCATCCTGGTGGTCGAAGACGAGGCGGTGGTGCGCAGCGAGCTGCGGCGGCTCCTGGAGCGCAGCGGCCACGCGGTCGTCGAGGCCGGCACCCTCGCGGCGGCCCGCGAGGCGCACCCCACGGCCTTCGACCTCATCATCTCGGACCTGCGCCTGCCCGGCGGCCAGGGCACCGAGTTGATCAGCGAAGCCGAGGGCGTGCCGGTGTTGATCATGACCAGCTACGCCTCGGTGCGCAGCGCGGTCGAGGCCATGAAGATCGGCGCGGCAGACTACCTGAGCAAGCCCTTCGACCCCGACGAGCTGCTGCTGGTGGTCGACAAGTTGCTGAGCCAGGCGCGCCTCGAGCGCCGGCACGCTGCGCTGCAGGCCGAGAGCGAGCGCCGCCACCCGGTGCACGGGCTGGTCGGCTCGAGCGAGGTGATGAAGGCCGTGTTCGAGCGCATCGCCCGGGCCGCGCCCACCGACGCCACGGTGCTGGTGCTCGGCGAGTCAGGCACCGGCAAGGAGCTCGTGGCCCGCGCGCTCCACGCCCAGGGCCTGCGTCGCGAGGGCGCCTTCATCGCCGTCAACTGCGCCGCCATTCCCGAGGCGCTCATCGAGTCGGAGCTCTTCGGCTCGGCCCGCGGGGCCTTCACCGGCGCGCACGCCGACCGGGCCGGGCTGGTGGAGGCCGCGCATGGCGGCACGCTGTTCCTCGATGAGATCGGCGAGCTCCCCCTGGCCGCCCAGTCGCGGCTGCTGCGCGTGCTCCAGGACGGCGAGGTGCGCCGCGTGGGTGCCACCGGCACCCGCCGCGCCGACGTGCGCCTGGTGGCCGCCACCCACCGCGACTTGAAGAAGATGAGCGAGCTGGGCACCTTTCGCAGCGACCTCTACTACCGCCTGCGCGTGGTCGAGGTGCGCCTCGCCCCCCTGCGCGACCGCGCCGGCGACGTGCTCGAGCTGGCCACGGTGCTCGGCGCGCGGCTGGCGAAGAAGCTCGGCAAGCCCGAGCCCCGCTTCAGCCCCGAGGCCCTCGCGGCGCTCACCCACCACCACTGGCCGGGCAACGTGCGCGAGCTCGAGAACGCGCTGGAGCGCGCGCTCATCTTGAACGACGAGCTGCCGCTGACCCCCGAACTCCTCGGCCTCGACGACACCACGCCCACCCCCGCGGCCTCCCCGCCCGCGCCCACGGAAGACGCCTCGCTCGAGGGCTACTTCCGCCGTTTCGTCGAGGAACAGCAGGGCCTGCTGTCCGAGACCGAGCTCGCGCGCCGCCTGGGCATCAGCCGCAAGACGCTCTGGGAGCGACGCCTGCGCTTCGGCATTCCCCGCCCGGGCCGCTCGGGCTGATCGCCCTGGCCGCGGGTCGTCTCGTAACGCGTGGGCGTTACGGCTCGTAACACCGAGGTGTCGCAAGCGGCTGCGACGACGCGGTGAGTCGATCGAGATCGCACCCACTTGCACGTGACGCGCCGCGTTCTGTGACCCGGGGGGCCCATGGCTCACGGCTTGCGACAGGGCGGCTCATGACTGAGCCGATCCGTCCCGACGTCGCTCCCGCCGCCGCAACGATCTCCTGGCCGGCGCTGCTCCGCGGAGGTGCGCGGTGACGCCCGGGGCCCTCGCCGACGCGGCCCGCCTGGCCGCCGCGGACTCGAAGGACACCCGGCTCTCGCCCCGCGACGTCGCGGTGCACGCCCTGGCCCTGCGCCGGTGGAAGGTGGCCATCACGCTCACGGGGGTGATGCTCCTCGTCTACTTCTCGTTCGTGCTGGGCATCGCCTTCAACAAGGCCGCGCTGGGCTCGCTGCTCGCGCCGGGATTGTCCGTGGGCATGGCGCTCGGGGTGCTGGTCATCTTCACCGCCTTCACGCTGACCGCGGCCTACGCCTGGTGGGCGAACCGCAAGTACGACCCGGCCCTCGAGGCGGCCATCGGCCAGAGCCAGGAGAAGGGCTCATGAACACCAGCCTGGGGCAGCCCAACTTCATCGCCATTGGCTTCTTCGTGGTCTTCATCAGCATGACGCTGGGCATCACCTGGTACGCGGCGCGCAAGACCAAGACCACCAGCGAGTTCTTCACCGCCGGCGGCGGCATCAGCGCGGCCCAGAACGGCTTCGCGCTCGCCGGTGACTTTATGAGCGCGGCGAGCTTCCTGGGCATCGCCGGCCTGGTGGCCACCAGCGGCTTCGACGGCCTCATCTATTCCGTGGGCTGGTTGGTGGGCTGGCCCATCGTCACCTTCCTCGTGGCCGAGCCGCTGCGCAACCTCGGGCGCTTCACCTTCGCCGACGTGGTGGCCGCGCGGCTCCAGCAGAAGCCGGTGCGCATCGCCTCGAGCATCGGCACGCTCACGGTGATCAGCTTCTACTTGATCGCCCAGATGGTCGGCGCCGGCAACCTGGTGCGCATGCTCTTCGGCATTCCCTACGAGGGCGCGGTGGTGGCCGTCGGCGCGGTGATGCTCATCTACGTGCTCTTCGGCGGGATGATCGCCACCACCTGGGTGCAGATCATCAAGGCCATCCTGCTGCTGGGCGGGGCGACCCTGCTCGCGGTGCTCTCGCTGGCGCGCTTCGGCTTCAACCCCCTGGCCCTCTTCGACGCCGCCGCGCAGAAGTACGGCGCCGAGGTGCTCGCGCCCGGCAAGCTGGTCTCGAGCCCCATCGAGGCGGTGTCCTTAGGCCTGGCGCTGATGTTCGGCACCGCGGGACTCCCGCACATCTTGATGCGCTTCTACACGGTGCCCGACGCCCGGGCCGCCCGCAAGAGCGTGGTCTACGCCACCGGCCTCATCGGCGCGTTCTACCTGGTGACCTTCATCCTCGGGTTCGCGGCCTCGGTCATCGTCGGCCGTGACGCCATCAAGGCCGTCGACGCCGGAGGCAACATGGCCGCGCCCCTGCTCGCCGAGGCCGTGGGCGGCACGCCCTTCCTGGGCTTCATCTCGGCCGTGGCCTTCGCCACCATCCTCGCCGTCGTCGCCGGCCTGACCCTCTCGGGCGCCGCGGCCCTCGCCCACGACCTGTGGACGCACGTGGTGCGCAACGGCAAGGCCGACGAGCGCGAGCAGATGCGCGTGGCCCGCGTGTCTTCGGCCGTGCTCGGCGTGGTGGCCGTGGTGCAGGGCCTGGTGTTCAAGGGGCAGAACGTGGCGTTCATGGTGGGCCTCGCCTTCGCCATCGCCGCGTCGGCCAACCTGCCGGTGCTGCTGCTCTCGATGCTCTGGAAGCGCTTCACTACCCGCGGCGCCGTCGCCTCCGTGGTCACCGGGACCCTCTCGAGCCTCATCTTGATCACCCTCTCGCCCACCATCTGGGTCGACGTGCTCAAGCACTCCGAGGCGATTTTCCCCTTAAAGAACCCGGCCATCGTGTCGATGCCGCTGTCGTTCCTCATCGGGATCCTCGTTTCCTACACGGCTCGTGAACCGGCGGCCGAGGCGCAGTTCGCAGAAGTGACGCGCAAGATGGAACTCGGCTCGCGCGCTTAAAGCCCTCTGGTAAAGGAAACCCCATGCGCGGAGCCCTGCTCGCCGTCGTCGTGTGTTCGTTTGGTGCCCTCGCTGAAGAGGACGCGGGGGTCGTGGCGGTCGAACCCGTCGCGGTGCCCATCGCGGCGCCCGTCGCGGCCGTGACCCCCACGCCGTTACTGGCGCCCATCGCCCCGGGGGCCTCGGTCCTCGACACGGTGCTGCAGTTCGCGCGGCCGTACATCACCTTCAAGCCGACCATCATCGCCTCGGGATCGGCCGTCGAGTCGTACAGCCAGCCCAACGCCACGGCCATCACCGCCGCGGCCAACCCGGTCATCGCCACGCTGCCCGCGGACCCGCGGCTCACCTTCCAGATTGCCCAGTCGCGCACCGGCATCTGGTTCAACGAGAAGGGCGCGCTGCGCGGCGTGGTGGAGATCGACTTCATCGACTTCGCCAAGGCTTCGCCCACGGTCGCCTCGCTGCCCCGCCTGCGCCTGGCGCGCATCGAATGGGCCCCCACCGAGAAGTTCACCCTCGTGGCCGGCCAGGACTGGGATCTCCACGGCCCCATCAACCCGCACGGCAGCAACATGGTGGGCGCGCGCTTCCTCTCGGGCAACGTGGGCTTCATGCGCCAGCAGGTGAAGGCCCTGGGCCGCGTGGGCGACTTCGAGCTCGCCGCCGCCGTGGGCATGGAGGGCGTCAACGCCACCGCCAAGGACAGCGCCTTCGAACTCTCCGCCGTGCCCACCTTCGCGGTGCGCGCCTCGTGGCTCGTGGCCAAGGGCCGCGTCGGCGTCTCGGCCCTCGGCACCTCGTTGCGCTTCGGCGCCGGCACCCCCGCCGAGCGGCGCACGCTCGCCGGCGGCGTCACCGCCTTCGCGGACGTCACCTTCGGCCGCACCAACCTGCGCGGCGAGCTGTCCATGGGCCAGAACATGGCCAACATCGGGCTGCTCTCGCTCGGCTTCGGCGGCGCGAAGGACGTGGCCGAGTGGGGTGGCTTCCTGTCGGCCCGCCACGGCTTCACCGACATGCACTTCGTGTACGCCACCGCCGGCCTGATGCGCGTGCTCAACCGCGACGCGGTGCGGCCCTCGTATGCGTACGCCTCGGTGCCTGCGGACGGCTCGCTGCCCGCGCTGTCGAGCGCCGCCATCGCCGGCACCGGCCCGGGCCTGCTGCACAACGCCGGCGTGACCCTGGGCTACGAGCTGCGCCTCTCCAAGAACCTCGCGTTCCTGCTCGAGGGCTTCTACCTGTGGTCCGAGCACAAGCTCGACCCCATCGACCAGGCCCGCGGCGGCATCGAGCCCATCCGCCAGGCTCTCGGCGGCGAGCTCGCGGCCGTCGTCACCTTCTAAGGCGCGTCACCGGGAGCCCCGTCTTCGGGCTCCCACTCACCACCCCGCGGCACTCCACCGTCAGCGCCGGGCGCGAAGGAGAACTGCAGGGTGCGGCCCGACGCGGTCACGGAGCGTCGCGCCAGAAGGTCGCGCACAGCTCGTCCCACTTGAGGACGCGCTCGTCGCCCTCGCCCATCGTCTCCACCAGCCACCTTCGCACGTAGGGAGCGTCGAGACGCCGACCCATGCTGCTGATGAGCCGCTCGAGATCGACGAGGTCCTTGCCTCGGAAGAACATCATCTTGAAGAACGACAGGGCCTCCGCAGAGAGGAACCACGCGGAGGAGCCGCCCACGTTCACCGAGACGCGGGTCTTCAGCGCCTCCCACGAGAACGGAATGCTGGGCGTGAAGACGTCGATCCGGCACGCCCCCACCCAGCCGATGAAGAGCCCCTCTTCGGCGGCCTGCTTCGTCGCCTCTGCCTGGTCGAACGTGACGCCGGCGCTCGCGAGCGCTTCGAAGCCCGCGCGCAGTTGGTCGGTGGCCAGGAAGAGGTTGAGGTCGACGTCCTTCGTCGCCCGCGGCAGGGCCCAGACGCCGTAGGCCAGGGCGCCACCGAGCGCGTAGGGCACCTGTCGGGCCTCGAGGGCGTGGGCGATGGAGAGCCCGACCTCGGCCGCGTTGAAGGCCCGGTCGGTCACCGGCCACCCCGGCGGTACGCCTCGCGGAGACGGCTGAGCGCGGCTCGCGAGGACTCGGGCAACGGATCCACGGCCCCCTTGATGCGCTCGGCGTAGCCGGGGATGTCCCAGTAGAACCGGAGCGAGTCGCACGCGGCGAGCACGTCGGCCCAGCGCGCCTCGGGGGTCTGGCGGCGAGAAACCTCGGTCTCGCGCCAGACGGACGCTTCGTTCGAGGTCACCCACCTGGGAAGCCGGGCTGCGTCGCTCATGACGTGCCGACCCTACCACCCGGCCGCTCCTCGCGCCGGGAAGCGCCCCGCCGTGCGCCTCAGAACTGGATGGTGCGCTCGGCGACGCAGCGGTCCTGGAAGTTCTTGCCCGCGTAGAACTCGCGCCACAGCCGCAGGTAGCCTTGCGTGACCTGCTCGACGGTCATGTTCTTGGGCTGGAAGACGCAGTTGGCGTCGTTGTAGTGGCTCCAGGTGCGGTCGAGGATGCGGTCTTCCTTGAGCAGCCGGAACCACGCGGGCGTGCCGGGGTACGGCGTGAAGATGGCGAACTCGGCCTTGGTGATGCCGCTCTTGGCCGCGAACTCGAGCATGCGGTCCACGGTCCCCTCGTCGTCGTCTTCGTTGCCCAGCAGGAACGAGGTGTACGGCTCGATGCCCGCGTCCAGGCTCTTGGCGATGGCCTCGTAGGCGCGCGAGAGCGCCTTGGGGTCCTTGCCGGTGAAGGCCTGCTTGGTGACGGGGTCGAAGCCGCCCACCAGGTAGAACATGTCGACGCCGGCCTTCTTCGCCAGGTCGAGCATCGGCTTGCCGGTGGCGAGGATCATGGGCATCGAGATGCCGATGTAGCTGATGGTCGCCGGGGCGCCGCGGGCGACGATGCGCTCGAAGAGGGCCTTCAACTTCTTCGCGGCCGAGCCGGGGAACCAGCTGGTGTCCTCGGTGAGGCAGGCGCGCTTGCCTTCCTTCGCCAGTTGCTCCAGCTGCCCCACCACGTGGTCGAGGTGGAAGTCGCGCATCGACGTGGTCATCGACGTGGGCAGGGCGCAGGCCTGGCAGTTGAGGGGACAGCCGCGCGAGAGCTGCACCGGGTAGTCGTCGGGGTGGAACGAGCCGGCTTCCTTGTCGATGTAGAGGTCGACGCGGGGCAGGGGCAGGGCCGCGAGGCTCTGGATCTCGGTCGCCTTGTAGCGGGGCTGGAGCTGGCCCTTGCGCACGTCGGCGATGACCTGGGCCCACACCGGCTCGCCTTCACCGATGACCACCGAGTCGAAGTGCGAGGCGCACTCGTCGGGCATCATGGTGGGGAAGATGCCGCCGGCGATGGTCTTCTTGCCCTGGGCGCGGAAGTAGTCGCCCAGCTCGAGGCCGCGCGAGGCGGCGGCGGTGAAGAAGCTGAAGGCCACCACATCCGCGTCGGTGGGCACGTCGGCCGGCGAGAGCCGGTCGTCGCGGAACTCGAGCACGATGTCGTCGGGGGTGACGGCGGCCATCATGGCGATGCCCAGCGAGGGCGAGCCCAGGTACTCGTTCATGGGCACCCACTGCTTGAGTTCGGGGTGCGCCTCGGCGTGACGTTGAAAGCGGGGGTAGACGAAGAGGATCTTCACGGGAAAACGCCTTCCAGGAGCGAAGCGGTGAGGGTGGTGACGGCGGGCGCGTCGAGCGCGGGGCGGGCAGCGAGGGCGATGGCCTCGTCGCGCACCAGCGCGGCGGCGGCGGCCTCGAGGGGGGTTCGGGCCTGGGCGAGGGCCGCGCGGGCGGCGTCACGCCACACCACGGCCTTGCCCAGCGCGTGCTGTTCGACCTTGCGGTTGAGCGCGCGCACGCCGGGAGACTCGGTGAGGATCTTCTGGCGGCGCTGCTCGACGGCGCCGTCGAGGGCGTCGGGCTTGCCGGGCTGGGGCTCGGTCAGCTCCATCAGGCCCGCGTGCGTGAGGAGTACGTCGTTGGCGCCCTCGAAGATGCGGGTGACGCGGGCGTCGCGGAGCATCACCGCCACGCCGGTGTCTTCGATGTAGCCGGCGCCGCCGTGGAGCTGGATGGCGAGGTCGGCGAGCTCCACCGCGCCGTCGCTGCAGAACACCTTGGCGCTGGTGGTGAGGCGGGCGAGGGCCGCGTGGTCATCTTCGCTGGCGGCCGCGTGCGCCACGAGGGCCGACATCGCGTACTTGATGGCCGCGGCGCGGGCGAGCTGCTGCTGCACCACCTCCTGCTTGATCAACGCGCGGTGGAACTGCTTGCGCGCGTGCACGTGGAGCAGCGTGGCCTCGAGGGCGGCGGTGGCGGTGCCCACGCAGCCGGCGCTCAGCAGGAGCCGGCCCCACGAGAGCACGTGGTGGAGGTACGCGGTGCCCTGGCCAGGCTCGCCGAGCAGCGCGTCGGGGGGGAGCACCGTCTCGTCGAACACGAAGGCGGTGGTCGACGAGCCGCGCAGCCCCAGCTTGTGCTCCTCGGGCTGGCGCAGCACGCCCTTCGTCTTCGGGTCGACGAGGAAGAGGCTGGTGCCCCGGGCCGCGCCGCCGAGGCCGGGGGTGGCCGCGGTGATGGTGAGCAGCGACGCGAGGCCGCCGTTGGTGACGTAGATCTTGTTGCCGTTGACGGTGAACTGCCCCGCGCCGTTGGCCACGGCGAGGCACTGCAACGCCGAGAGGTCGCTGCCGGCGCCGGGCTCGGTGGTGGCGAAGGCGGCGATGACCTCGCCGCTGGCCAACGACGGCAGCCAGCGCTCGTGCTGGGCGGGCGTGCCCCAGGCGACGAGGCCGCGGGTGCCCAGGCCGAGGTGGAGCCCGATGGTGGTGGCCACCGAGCGGTCCGCCTGGGCGATGGTGGTGATGACGCGCGTGGCATCGAGCGCGGTGAGCCCGGCGCCGCCGAACTCGGGGGGCAGGGTGAGGCCGAAGAGGCCCAGCTCGGCGAAGCCGCTGAGCACCTCGGGGGGAATGCGGTGCGCCTCGTCGATGGCGAGGGCGTGCACGTGGCGCTTGGTGAAGTCCTTCACGCCGCGCAGCAGGGCGTCGACGACGTCGGCGCTC
Organism: uncultured Archangium sp.; assembly: GCA_903905455.1. GTDB lineage: Bacteria > Myxococcota > Myxococcia > Myxococcales > Myxococcaceae > Archangium_A. The sequence continues at coordinate 18,301 of CAIVGN010000073.1, read as the reverse complement.
ATGCGGTGGGGGCCTGCTTGAGCGCGAGGTGGCGGCGCGCCATCTCGATGGTGCCGGCGACGGTGGTGACCTGGGCGGCCTCTTCCATGGGCACGTCGAGGTCGAGCTCCTCGGCGAGCATCGAGAGCAGCTCCATCGAGCAGACCGAGTCGAGGCCGAGGTCTTCACGCAGGCGGTGCTCGGGGCGGATGTCGGCGGCCTTGACGACGGTGAGCTGGGCCACCATGGCTGCGATGCGGTTCGGGAGTTCGTCGTTCATGCGGTCGCCTTCGAAGCGTGGGAGGGGAGCATCCCCATGCGCTGGGCCCACGAGTCCCAGGCGTCGAGGGTTTCTGAGAGCGGCCGGAACGACAGGCCGAGAGAGCGGGCGCGCGAGGTGTCGAGGCGCGGGGCGTGCACGATGAGGTCGACGAGCTCGCGGGGCAGCGAGGCCCGGGTCTTCTTCGCGGCGGCCTCGAGCTCCTGGGCGTCGGCGAAGGCGCGGGCCTCGTCGGGCGCGAGCGCGGGCGGCGGGGGCGCGACGCCGTAGCGCTGCGCGACGCTCACCAGCAGCTCGTGCGCGTCGGACGTCTCGCCCGAGAGCACGAGGCGCTTCGGAGGCGCGGCCGCGGTCGCCAGGTGCACCAGGGCCAGGGCCACGTCGCGGGCGTCGACGGTGGAGATGAGGCCCTCCGGGTGCGGGGGCGGGATGCTGCGCGCGGTGGAGAGCAGCAAGGCCGAGGTGCCGACCTTCCAGTCGTAGGGGCCGAGGCAGGCCGAGGGGCAGGCGACGAGCACCTCGAAGCGCGACTCGGTCAGCGCGCGCTGCTCGAGGGTCCACTTGAGCGCGTGGTAGGTGCCGTGCTCGGGGCACGCGGTGAAGAGGTCGGCTTCGGTCGACGGCGCGAGGTCTGCGCGCGGGGCGACGGTGGCGGTGCTCGAGACGTAGACCAGGCGCTCGACGCCCGAGGCGGCGGCGGCGTCGAGCACCGCGTCGAGCTCGGTGAGGCCGCGGGCGATGGTGGCCGCCATGTCATGCGAGAAGCGCGGGTAGTGGGCGGCGGCGTGGATCACCACGTCGACCCCGGCCATCGCCTCGCGCAGCGACTCGGGTTGGGTGAAGTCGGTGTTCACCAGGGGCGCGCCGAGGCCGCGCAGGCCCAGCACGTTGCCGCGGGGGCGACGGCCACAGCGCGGGGTGATGCCGGCGTCGAGGCACGCACGCACGGTGTTGAGGCCGAGGAAACCGCCAGCGCCGAGGACGAGCATCATGCGTTTCCGGCTCCGGTGACGACGGGCGCGTGGGTGAGCAGGTCGGCGAGGCCCTGGGCGACGGCCCGGCGCTTCACCTTGCCGCTGGTGGTGCGGGGCAACGCGCCGGCGGCGACGAACTCCACGACGTCGGCGCGCACGCCGAGCACCTTGAGCAGCTCGCCGCGAATCAACATGGGGTCGATGGCGCCCGAGACGCGGCGCAGCTCGATGACTACCACCAGGGCCTCGCTGCCCTGGGCGGCGTCGGGGCGGCTGACCGCGGCCACGCCGTTGGGCGTCGCGTCCACCATGCCGGCGACCACGCGCTCGATGTCGTAGGGGTGGAACTTCCTCCCCGATTGAATGACGAGCTCCTTCTCGCGGCCGGTGACGTAGACGTTGCCGTCGCGCACCACGCCGAGGTCGCCGGTGTGCAACCAGCCGTCTCGCAGCGCGGCGGCGGTGGCCTCGGGGTGCTCGAAGTAGCCGCCCATCACCATCGGGGCGCGCACGCACAGCTCGCCCTGGGTGCCTTCGGGCACGGCGACGCCCTCCGCATCCAACACCCGGAGCTCCATGCCCGGCACCAGCGGCCCGTTGCTGGGAATGGGGCGGCCCTCGACGAGCACGTCTTCGCGCAGCGCGCCGGGGCGGGAGAAGGCGACGCCCAGGGTGGCCTCGGCGAGGCCGTACACCGGGAGCATCGCGGCGGGGTTGAAGCCGGCGGCGGCGAACTTCTTCGAGAAGCCATCGAGCGTGGTGCGGTGAATGGGCTCGCTGCCGTTCAGCGCGCAGCGCAGCGCCGAGAGGTCGAGGCCCTCGGGGGCGACGCGGCGGGTGACGAGCTCCCAGGCGAAGTTGGGGCCGACGGTGAGCGTGGCCCGCGTGGACGACACGAGGTCGAGCCACTTGCGCGGGCGCATGAGGAAGTCGCCGGGCCGCAGCACGTGCACCGGGAAGCGCGCCAGCAGCGAGGTGAGCAGCACGCCGACCAGTCCCATGTCGTGGAAGAAGGGGAGCCACGAGACCCCGACGTCCGCGGGGCCCAGGCCGAGCGCGGCGCCCATGGAGGTGGCGGAGGCGAGCGCGGCGCGCTGGGAGATGACGGCGCCCCGGGGATCTCCGGTCGAGCCGGAGGTGAACTGGATGAAGGCGGTGCCGTCGGGGCCGGTGGGCCGCGGGGTGGCGAGCTGTGTTCCCGGCGCGGTGATCAGCGGCACACCCCACGCCACGGTCGCCATCGAGGGCGTGGTGATCAACGCCGACAACTTCGCGCGCTGCAGCACCGGCTCGAGCGACTCGCGCACGCGCTCCGGCGCGCCGTCGACCACCGGCCACGGCAAGGGCACGGCCGCGGCGCCGAGCGCCTGGGCCGCGAAGAAGGCCGCCACGAAGTCGGGGCCGTTGGGCAAGAGCACCCCGATGCGCGCCGGTGTTTCATGACCGAGGGCTTCGGTGACGCCGTGCGCCCACGTCAGCGCTGCTTCCCGGAGCTGGGTGAGGGTGGTCTCGTTCTCGAGTGTTCCAATATGGAACGTGAGCCACGAGAAGGGCTCGCCGGCGAGGGCCTCCCACAGCGACGCTGCGCGCACCGTGGGGAGCGGGGGGCCCTGCAGTGGGGTGGGGGACGACACGGCGGGCGGGCCTTGCAACGCCGGGGCCGAGTTCGTTGAACGGGTGTCAGTGGCGAGGATCATTCGGGGACTTGATGTGAGTCGTTGATGCGCGGCGCTCGGGCATGAAAGGGTGCCGGCCCATGCTTCAAGCCGCGGTGCATTCGTGCAGTGAGTGTCCTCTCGGGGACAAGGGCTCGTGTCGCTTCAAGCCGCGGCGCCTTGGTTCTGGAGCACGGCTCTGGGCGCAGGGAGAAGACGAGGTGCCGCTGCTCTTCGTGAAGGAGGGCGTGCTGGGCGTGAGCGCGAGCGACGCGGGCGGGCGGGAGTTGGTAGCGGGCGTGCGCGGGCCGCGGTCGATGCTCGGCCTCGAGGGGCTGCGTGGGCAGGTGGCGCGCGGCACGGTGGTGGCGCTGACCGACGCGGTGGTGTGCAGCATCACGGCGACGGCGTTGAAGGCGCAGATGAGCCTCGACGAGACGAAGACGCTGCTCGACTTCGCGCTCGACGAGTTGAGCCAGGCCACGCGCGATTCGGATCTCCGCACCGGCCCGGCGCTCTCGCGGGTCGCGCGGTTCCTGCTGCGCTACGGGTCGCTGTTGATGCCCGGTCGTCGCGCGCCGTTCTCCAAGCGGCATGTCGCGGCGCTGCTCGACGTGCGGCCGGAGACCATGTCGCGGGCGCTGCGTTCGTTGACCGAGGCCGGGTTGATCAGCTCGGCGCGGTCGATCCAGATTCGAGACGCGGTGCGGCTGGAGGCCGTCTCGCGCGGCGACACGCTCCCGGAATAGTCGGCAGTGGTCGCGCATGGCGGCGCAACCTGCAGGCGCGCAGGCGTACGTGCCTTGATCTGGATCAAGTCGGGTGGGCGCTGCCTTTGCGGGGTGAAGGGGGGCGGCGTCAGGGTTGCGCGACGGCGCGTCGTGGTTGGGGCGCGCGGGGGAGCTCGGGCGTGCGGAGGTGAACAGCAGCCTGAAGGGTGGCGGTCGTTCGCGGTCGTCGGCCGTGCACCTCGCGTGCGAGCCCCGCGAAGGCGCGGCGCCTCGATTCAGCAACACTGACGGACTCCGTGGGGGTGCGCACCACCACCGAGTCCGTCAGAGTGCATGGCCCGAGACGCAGCCCGCACGGACCAGTCACCGATGCGCTCGGGCCGAGGGGCTGTTCAACCCGAGCACGGCGCAGGGCCCACACAATCCCCTCGCTCCCCATGGCTTTGGCCTTTGCCTGCACCGCGCCTGAGCACCCAAGGAACAAGACGGCCTCTCCCCATCACGGGAGACGCAATCCTCCATCGAAGCCGCCACTAACTGGGCCACAGTGCCGCCCCATGAGCCTGCGCGCCCTCGGACTGTTCCTGTTGCTCGCTGCCTGCGCGCCGGGCGTCGCTTCCGAGTTGCCGGGGGACGAGCCCGATGCCGGCAACGCTGACGCCGACGCGGGCCTCCTCGACGCGGGCCTCCTCGACGCGGGCCTCCTCGACGCGGGCGCCGCCGACGCAGGCGCCGCCGACGCAGGCGCCGCCGACGCAGGCGCCGCCGACGCAGGGGCCATCGACGCAGGCGCCATCGACGCAGGCGCCATCGACGCAGGCGCCATCGACGCAGGCGCCGAACCCGCCCTCGCCACGCTCCTCTTCCAGCCGCTCGACGCCGGCCTCCTCAACCCCGAGCGCGGCTTCTACGACGTCATCGATCTCACCGACGGCACGCCCTCCGACTCGGTGCGCACGGCGGGCATGACCCTCGCGCTCGCCGGCGTGCGCCTCGACGCCTTCCGCACTGCGCCGCTGTCCGCCACGTTGCTCACCGACCTCGAGAGTGGCCTGGGCCGCGCCCGCACCGCCGGCATCAAGGTCATCCTCCGCTTTCAATACAACGACGGCCCCATCGGCGCGGCCGACGCTTCGCACGCGCAGATCCTCTCGCACCTGGTCCAACTCCAGCCGCTCCTGGCGCGCAACGCCGACGTCATCGCGGTGATGCAGGCGGGCTTCATCGGGGCCTGGGGCGAGTGGCACTCCTCGACCAACGGCCTCGACACCACCGCGGAGCACACCGCCGTGCTCACCGGCATCCTGCGGGCGCTGCCGACCTCGCGCATGGTGCAGGTCCGCACGCCGCACTTCGTCGACGCCATGTTCCCGGGAGGCGCGTTGCCCGCATCGGCCGCGTACTCCGGCACCGACGCCGCGCGCACTGGCCACCACAACGACTGCTTCCTCGCCGACGCCACCGACTTCGGCACCTACCAATCCCCCGTCGAAACATGGAAGAGCTACGTCGCTGCCTCGGGCCGCTTCACCCCGGTCGGAGGAGAGACCTGCGCGGTAGACCCGCCCCGCTCCGAGTGCGCGAGCGCCACGGCCGAGATGGAGCGCCTCCACTTCGCCTTCGTCAACTCGCTCTACCACCCCGACGTGCTCGCCTCGTGGACCACGGGCGGCTGCATGGAGCAGGTGCGGCGCCGCCTCGGCTACCGGCTGGTGCTCGAGTCCCTCGGGCACTCCGTCGCGGTGCGGCCCGGCGGGGTGCTCGCGCTGCGGCTGCAGCTGCGCAACGAGGGCTACGGCTCCCTCTTCAACCCCCGCCCGCTGCAGGTGGTGCTCGAGCGCGGCGCGACCCGCCTCGTGGCTCCGGTCACCACGGTCGACGCGCGCCGCTGGGAACCCGGCCCGCACGCCCTCGACCTGCGCCTCCGGCTGCCCGCCAGCCTCGGCGCCGGTGCCTACCGGCTCTCGCTGGCCCTGCCCGACGCCGACCCCGTGCTCGCGACCCGCGCCGTCTACGCCGTGCAGTTCGCCAACGTCGGCACGTGGGACGCCGCGACCGGGCTCAACGTCTTGGTGCCGCAGTTGTCCGTCGACCCGGGGGCCGGTGGCCTCGTCGACCCCACGGCCGTCGCCTTCGAAGTGCTGCCCTAGCGACGCGTCAGCTCCGGCGCTTCGCGAAGGCCAGCAGCCGGCTGAGCTTCGAGTGCTCGTCGCGCGACGCCTGGTAGGCGTGGTGCACCAGCGCACCCCGCAGCGAGTGGCTCCGCAGGTAGGCCGCGTGAAACGTCAGCTCGCAGGGGCCCCAGCGGGTCTTCGAGACGTCGCGGCCCGGCGAGAGGTTGACGAAGCGCAGCCGCGCGTCGATCGCCCAGCGGATCGCCTCGGCCACCGTGGTGGTCATCACGCTGTGGTGCCGCCACGCGGGGTCGAAGCCCGAGAAGTAGAGGTAGAGGTGCTCGTCGAGGACGAAGCCGAGGCGCGTCGCCACCACCTGCCCGTCGATGACCAATTGGAAGAAGCGCGCCTCCCCGGCCGCTGCCGCCTCGTGCACGTAGTCTCGCAAGAACCGCCGCGAGTGCTCGTGGGCGAAGACGTCGTGGTGCTCCACGGCGCCCGGCAGCGAAGCGCGCGCCGCGTGGAGGCGGAAGAACTGCGTCAGCGCCTCCTCCATCTCCGCGGGCGCGGTGCGGACCTTCACCTCGAAGTCGTAGCCGTCGCGCTTGAGCGAGTTGTAACACTTGCGCAGCGACTCCTTGATGTTGCGCCCCAGCCCCGCGCGAAACGCCTCCCACGTCGGAGGCAGCTCCAGCACGAAGTCCGGCCGCTCGCCCGCCCAGTGCACGCCGGGGCTCTGCGCGAGCACCTCCCGCTCGGTGTCGCGCAGGCTGCTGAAGTACACCAGGTCCCACGACGCGCGGTGCTGCTCCAGGTACTGCAACAGCGCCGTCATCACGGCAGGCGCATGCTCGGGCGCAGAGGTCCGCCCGCTCAACTCGGTGACGTTGGGGTCGGAGCCGAGCGACTGCAGCATGCGGGTACGCAGGGGCCCAAAGGCCGGCCGCTGGGAGACCACCATCGGCGCCACGCCGCGCAGCGCGCCTTCTTGATCACGAAAGGAGAGCAGCAGGAGCGTGTCGTTCAACGACGACCGCTGCTGGGCGAAGTGCCGCAGCCACAGCGAGGACCACCTCGGTTGGGTGAAGGGCGTGCGGGGAAAGGAGGTGCGCTCCAGCTGCTCCCACTCGGGTCGCAGCGCCTCGAGCGAGTGGGCCACCTTCACCGTCAAGCGCACGGTGCACCCGTCGCGAGCCCCGGTGGCATCGCACGCACCGGCTCGCCCCGACTCCTCCACACCCTGCCGTCCGTCATCACGCCGCCCCCCGGGCCGTGTCTAACTCCTCGCGCCTCGGGACGCTCCTTTTCGGAGGCGCTTGGCCCCAAGGTCCGCAAGGACTCAGTCGCTGCAGGTCACTTCCGGGCGCTGGGAACCGCGGCGACGAACGCCTCGAGCGGTTGATCGAGCGAGGACATGGTCGTCTTCACCGTGCCCTCGGGCCCCACGAGGAACACCGTGTTGTCGTGGAGGATGACGCCCGACTCGGGGTTCTTCGTGTACTTGAACTCGAGCAGCATGGTCAGCGTGCGCACCTGCGCGTCGTCGCCGACCAGCACCCGCCAGCGCTTCGCCTCTTCGAGCTGGTACCGCTTGCGGTACGCGACCAGCGCCTCGGGCGTGTCGTGCGCGGGGTCGAGGCTCACCACCACCAGGTCCAGTGGCTTGCCGGCCTGCGCGAGGACCTGCTCGAGACGCTTCAGCTTGCGCGTGGTCAGCGGGCAGGTGCCAGCGCACGAGGTGTAGACGAAGGTCAGCACGTACCAGCGCCCCTTGAGCGCGGAGAGCTTCAGCGGCTCGCCCTGCTCGGTGCGCCACGTGGTGTCGAGGGCGAGCACGTTCTTCGCGTCGTCTTGCGCGTGGGCCAGCGGCGCCAGCAGGCAGCACCACAACAGGAGCGCTCTCATGGGTTCACCTCGTAGGCACAACGGAAACCGAGCCTGGGCAACGTCGAGCGCGGCGTGAGGCTCGAGCGCAACGCGTAGCGCATGAAGGCCGCGTAGTCCTCGCGCCGCGCGCTGCCGGTCGCGCCGCTGCCGCACATGAACTTCGGGTTGGTGTCGCCATCCTGGCGGTTGTCGCCCGACACGAAGACGGCGTTGAAGTCGTCCGTCCATTCCCACACCAGCCCGTGCAACGCCTCGAGCCCGTAGACGTTGCGCGGGCTGCCGGGCTGCTCGAGGTCGCCCTCGCGGTTGGGCTGGCCGTACCAGTCGAGGATGCGCTGGGCGAAGTCGGCTTCGCGCGAGGCGTCGCGGCGGGTCTCGTCGGCCGCGGCGGCGTATTCCCACTCCAGCGTGCTGGGCAGCCGGCCCCCCTTCGCCGCGCAGTACGCGCGCGCCGCGAAGTACGAGACCTGGGTCACCGGCCCCGCGGGGTGCTTCGCCGGGGTGAAGGTCGCCAGGTAGCGCTCATCGACCAGCGTCTTGGGCGCCTTGCCCTTCCTCCACGCGGGATTCCCCTCGAGGAAGGCGGCGAACTCGGCGCGCGACACGGGCCGCACGTCGAGTCGAAAGGTCCCCACGGGGAAGGCGCTCTGTCCCACGTCGAGACCAAACAGCGGCGCGAAGCGGCCCCCGGGTAACGTCACCACCTCGCCGGCGAAGGCGAAGGCGGGGACGAGCAGGGTCAGCAGCCGCAGCGCGCGCATGGCGTCACTCGTGCCCGTTGGGGGTGGCCTTCACCTCGGGCAGCGCCTCGCGCAGCTTCTTCACCTCGTCGGTGGTGAAGGCCGGCGCGCTGTTGCCCCAGGCGTTGCTCACCCAGGTGAGCACCGTGGCCAGCTTCTCGTCGTCGAGGCCGGCCACCGGGGTCATCACGCCGTTGTACTCGTTGCCGTTGACCACGACCTTGCCGGTCTTGCCGCGGAGCACGAACTCCACGAGGTCCCCGCGCTTCTTGTTCGAGATGTTGGCCAGGTAGTCGCTCTTGGCCAGCGGAGGGAACGCGCCGGGCACGCCCTGGCCCTCGGCCTGGTGGCACATGGAGCAGTTGGCGAGGAAGAGCGCCTTGCCGTCGGGCTTGATCCCCGAGAGCGGCGTGGTGGCCGGCGTGGCCTTGATCGACGTCGCGACCGACTCGTCGCCCAGGTACACGTCGTCGAGTTCCTTGCCCGAGTAGATGTCCTTGCGGCCCGGGCCTTCGACCTTGAGCATGCCCAGCGAGCCCTTGTTGAAGGTGCGGAAGATGGAGTGGTCCACGAGGATGTACGTGCCGTCGGTGTTCAGCTTGAACTCCACGATGGCGCTGCCGCCCGCGGGGATGAGCGTGGTCTGCACGTTGTCCTGCGCCTTGCTGCCGCCCTCCGGGTACACGTGGTCGAAGATCTCGCCGATGACGTGGAAGCTGGAGACGAGGTTCGGGCCGCCGTTGCCGACGAACAACCGCACCGTCTCGCCGACCTTCGCCTTGAGCGCCCGGTCCCCGACCAGGGACATCGCGCTGCCGTTGAACACCACGTACGAGGGGCGCTCGTCGATGGCGCGCTTCATGGAGAACGGCTGCAGTCCCTTCTGGCCGAAGTCCGCGTCCGTGTAGAAGTCGCCCTGCACCACGTAGTACTCGCGGTCGACCTTCGGCAGCGGCGTCCTGGGCTGCACGTAGATCATCCCGTACATCCCGTTGGCGATGTGCATGCCGACCGGCGCGGTGGCGCAGTGGTAGATGTAGAGGCCGGGGTTGAGCGCCTGGAAGGTGAAGCGGCTCTTGTGGCCCGGCGCCGTGAAGGTGCTCGCCGCGCCGCCGCCCGGCCCCGTCACCGCGTGGAGGTCGATGTTGTGCGGCAGCTTGTTGTTGGGGTGGTTCTCCAGCCAGAACTCGACGGTGTCCCCTTCGCGAACGCGAATGAAACGCCCGGGCACGGTGCCGCCGAAGGTCCAGAACGTGTAGTCGACGCCGTCGGCCAGCTGCATCACCTTCTCGATGACCTCCAGCTCCACCTTCACCCTGGCGGGCGTGGTGCGGGTGATCGCCGGCGGCACCAGCGGCGGCTCGGTGAGGAGGGCCTTCTCCTCGGGCAACGCGGTGGTCAGACTCCACAGCGCCAGACTCAAGATCACGACGTTCATCGGCAGACTCCCTGGTGGTGTTGCTGTCTCCGAGGTGACCAGTGCAAGGCGAGGCCCACCGGAAGCCCCCGCGATCCCGGGAGAAATCCGGTGGCTAGTTTGTTTCACTCTGAAACTACACGGAACGTCGGCTGACGACCCGGGTGCACGACTCCGAGCGCGGCCGCCTTGGCACGTTCGCTGAAGAGCGCTCCCGCCATGCTCTCGAAATCAGCGGCGAAGGCCTTCTTCCTGGGAGGGACGGTCTTGTTGTCGGCCATCTTCCTCGGGCTCACGTGGGACACGTTCCAACAGATTCCCGGGAGGACCAACGCCGCGGCGCTCACCGACAGCGTGAAGCGCGGCAAGCACCTCTGGGAAGACAACAACTGCATGGGCTGCCACACGCTCTTCGGTGAAGGGGCGTACTACGCGCCGGAGCTGACGAAGGTGTTCGAGCGGCGCGGGCCGGTGTTCATCGCGGCGCAGCTCAAGAACCCGCAGGCCATGTTTCCCGGCGAACGGAACATGACCAACTACCACTTCGAGGACGCGCAGATCGCCGACCTGGTCGCTTTCTTCGAGTGGTGCGGCAAGGTGGACCTGAACGGCTTCCCCGCGAAGCCCACCCTGGGCGCCCCGGCCCAGCGCGCGGCGGGACCCAACGCGCCCCCGCGGCCGCTGATCTTCTCGCAGCTGTGCATCACCTGCCACGCGCTGGAAGGCGCAGGCGGCACGGTGGGCCCGGCGCTCGACGGCGTGGGCTCGCGCTTCGACGCCGCCTACCTCGACCGCTGGTTGCGTGACCCGGCGGCCGTCAAGCCGGGCACCAAGATGCCGAAGCTTCCCCTCGACGAAGCGCAGTTGACCGAGCTCGTCACGTTCTTGTCGTCGCAGAAGGAGATGGCCCGATGAAGTTCCAGAGTCAGAAGGTCGCGTGGGGCTTCTTCGCGACGTGCATGTTGTTGTTCACGCTGCAGATCGTCTACGGCTTCATCATGGCCTTCGCCCACGCGGGCTTCGATGGCCTCCACCAGTGGATCCCCTTCAACACCGCGCGTGCTTCGCACACCAACCTGCTGGTGATGTGGATGCTCTCGGGCTTCATGGGCGCCGCGTACTGGATCATTCCCGACGAGACCGACCGGGAGCTGGCCTGGCCGAAGCTGGCGTGGGCGCAGTTGATCGCCTTCGTGGTGGTGGGCGTGACCGCGCTCATCGGCTTCCACTTCAACTGGTGGGAAGGCCGCAAGTTCCTGGAGATCCCCCGGCCCCTCGACTTCCTGGTGGTGGCCGACGTGCTGCTGTTCATCGCCAACATCGGGTGGACGGTGTGGAAGAGCCCCAAGAAGTCGACCACGTCGATGGTGCTCTTCTTCGGGTTGCTCGCGGCGGCGCTGCTCTACCTCCCGGGCATGATCCCCACCGACAACCAGACCGTGGACAGCTTCTGGCGCTGGTGGGTGGTGCACCTGTGGGTCGAGGGCGTGTGGGAGCTGATCATGGGCGCGATCCTCTCGTACCTGCTGATCAAGCTGACCGGCGTCGATCGGGAGATCATCGAGAAGTGGCTCTACGTCATCGTGGGCTTCACGTTCCTCTCGGGCATCCTCGGAACGGGCCACCACTACTATTACATCGGCACCCCCAGGTACTGGCTGATGGTCGGCGGGGTGTTCAGCGCGCTGGAGCCGCTCTCGTTCCTGGGCATGGCCATCTACGCCTTCGCCATGGCGAAGAAGGGCGGCCGCACGCACCCCAACCGCGTGGCCCTGTTGTGGACGGTGGGCTGCGCCTTCATGAGCTTCGTGGGGGCCGGCTTCCTCGGGTTCGCGCACACCATCCCGCAGGTGAACATGTACACGCACGGCACGCTGGTCACCGCGATGCACGGGCACATGGCCTTCTGGGGCGCCTACGCGATGCTCATCCTGGGGATCATCACCTACTCGATGCCGCTGCTCACCGGCCGCAAGCTGTACGAGCACGTCACCGCGGGCTTCGCGTTCTGGGTCTCGAACGTGGGCATGGTGGCCATGACGCTCGCCTTCGCCGTCGCTGGCGTGACGCAGGTGGTGCTCGAGCGCCGCGTGGGGATGGACTTCCTCACCGTGCAGAAGGAGATCTCGGTGCACTTCATCGGGCTCATCCTCGCGGCGTCGCTGTTCACCCTGGGCGCGGCGGCCTTCATCTGGAATTTCATCCGCTACGGCATGCCCAACGCGCCGGTCACCGGCGTCGCGGTCGCCAAGGAGTGACGCCATGACGAGCTGGTACCGGCCGGTGGGTGACGAGGTGACGGTCTTCGAGCACGCGTACGCCCAGCGGCTCCCGGTGCTGCTCAAGGGGCCCACGGGGTGCGGCAAGTCGCGCTTCGTGGAGTTCATGGCGCAGAAGCTGAAACGGCCGTTGATCACCGTGGCCTGCAACGACGAGACGAGCGCCGCCGACCTCGTGGGGCGCTGGTTGGTGCGGGGCGGGGACACGGTGTGGCAGGACGGGCCAGCCACGCGCGCGGTGAAGCAGGGCTGCGTGCTGTACCTGGACGAAGTCGCCGAGGCCCGGGAAGACGTGGTGGTGCTGCTCCACCCGCTGACCGACCACCGGCGGCAGTTGTTCCTCGACCGCAACGACGAGGTGCTCTCCGCTCCGCCGGAGTTCATGGTCGTGGCGTCGTTCAACCCCGGCTACCGGCGCGGGCTCAAGGAGCTCAAGCCCTCGACGCGGCAGCGCTTCGTGTCGATGCAGTTCGGCTACCCGGCCGAGGCGGTGGAGGTCGAGGTGTTGGTCGGTGAGACCGGCCTCGACGTGAAGGTGGCGAAGCGGCTGGTGAGCTGGGCGGCGAAGGTGCGCGCGCAAGACTCGCTGGCGCTGGCCGAGACGGTGTCCACGCGGTTGTTGGTGATGGCGGCGCGGTTGATCAACGCGGGCCTGCCGCCGCGGGTGGCTTGCCAGTCGACGTTGGTGCAGCCGTTGACGGACGACGCGCCGACCGCGCGGGCGCTGCAAGACCTGGTCGACCTGTGTTTCTAGTTCTCCCTCGCCCTGCGACAGCGGGGAGAGGGCGGGGTGAGGGGCCGTCGCCACGCACGGCGTCCGCGACGCCACACCGGAGTGACCATGTCCTGGGATGAAGCCCTCTTCTCCGCGGCCTGGGACGCCACCCGACGCCTGCTCACCACGTCGCCCACTCCCCAAACGCTCACGCGCCGCATCGACCTCGAGCCCGAGCGCGAGCGCCTGGAGGTCCTCTCGCGGCTCCTCTCTTCCGCTCCCCTCACGGTGACGTTGACCGACGACGTCGGGGGCGTTCGCGGAGACGTGCTCTACCTCCCGCGACACCTCGACTTCGCGCCGAGCGGCGAGCTGAACCGCGCCGCGATGCTGGTGCGGGTGGCTTGGAGCTGCGTGACGCGCTCGCTGGGTCTGACGCTCCCGCGCAAGGGAAACCCGCTCCTCGAGACCGCCCTGTCGGCGGCGAAGGTCCGCGCGCGCCTCCTCGATGAATACCCCTCGCTCGCGGGCCTGCTTCCCCGGCTCGAGCGAGCGGTCCTCGAAGCGCGTCCGCTCCCTTCCCCCGACGACGCCGAAGCCGCAGCCCTCGAGGCCACGGTGCGGCTCTCGCTGAGCGCGACGCCCGACGACGCGCTCCCGGCCGAAGCCTGGGCCTGGGCACGCGCTGCCCACTCCGGAGCCCGCACTCCGCTCCCGCCCCCGGCCCGTCACTTCCTGCGCACCAGGAAGCCGCTGCCCCCGGTCCCGTTGTGGGGCGAACTCCTCCCCGGAGCGGCCTCGCTCCCCGCGGCCCAGGCGCCGGGCGCCGATGCCTCGTCTCTGCCCGACGGCACGGAGCTCCAGAAGAAGGCCGTCACGCACCTCGAGCGCGTGCAGGAGCCCGACAACCAGCTCGCCGAGAACCCGCTCGTGCACAGCTTCGAGAAGATGCACACGCTCGAGACGTACAAGGGCGGCAGCAAGCGCATCGACGGAGACGACGAGCTCTCGGCGCACCAGAAGGCGCTCGACGAGCTCGACCTGCGGCAGGTGGTGCGCAGCCACCAGCGCGCACGCAGCCTGTACCGCGCGGACGTCTTGCTCGACGGCGCGGTGGGAGATCTCGAGGACGACGCCTCCGCGCCGGCGGAGGCGCTCTACGACGAGTGGGACGAGGCGAAGCGCCAATGGCGACGCGACTGGTGCCGGCTCACCACGCGCATCGTGCCGGTGGCGACCGATGCCGACGCGCAGCTCCAGGCGATGCGGTCACGCCTCCTGAAGACCACCACCGGGTTGCGCGCGGTCTTCGAGCAGCTCGAGGCGTCGCGGGCCTGGAAGCTCCGGCAGCGGCACGGCACCGACGTCGACGTGGACGCGGTGGTCGCGCGCTACGGCTCACTCAAGGCAGGGCACTCTTCGGAGGCGCGGCTCTACGCCACGCGGCGGCGGCACACGCGGGACACGGCGGTGTTGGTGTTGCTCGACGCTTCGCTCTCGACGGACGCGTGGGTGGCGAACCGGCGGGTGCTCGACGTGGAGAAGGAAGCGGTCATCGCGCTGGGGGACGCGCTCGATGGGCTGTTCGACGAGGTGGCGGTGGCGGCGTTCTGCAGCCAGTCACGGCGGGACTGTCGCTTCTACGTGGCCAAGGGCTTCGCCGAGAAGTGGTCGGTGGGTGCGCCCCGCGTGGCGAGCCTCGAGCCGGGTGGCTTCACGCGCATCGGGCCGGCGATCCGCCATGCCACGGCCGAGCTGCAGAAGTGCGGTGCGCGCCAGAAGCTGCTGTTGCTGGTGAGCGATGGAAAGCCGAGCGACGTGGACCGCTACGAGGGGCGCTACGGCGTGGCCGACGTGCACCGCGCGGTGCTCGATGCGCAGGCGGGTGGGGTGGTGACGCACGCGTTGGCCGTGGATCCGGCGGCGAAGGCGTGGCTCCCGTCGATGTTCGGGCATGGGCGGGCGTCGGTGGTGAATCGCCCTGAAGAGCTGGTCACCGTGCTGGCCGCGGTCACCACCTCGGCGTTGAGGTCATGACGAGGCCCCTCACCGAGCCGCCCGGTGGCGTCCTCATGTGGCTCATCGTCGCCCTCGAGTTGGTCACCTTCGCGATGGTCTTCACGCTCATCGGCGTGCTCCGCATGCAGCAACCGGCGCTCTTTCACGCCGGCCAAGCTGCTCTCTCCTCGACGGTGGGCCTGGTCTTCACGCTGCTGCTGATCACGAGCGGCCTGCTCGCCGCGGAAGCAGTGCACGCCTACCGCCTCACCCGCACCCACCGTGCGCAACGGTTCCTCTTCGCCGCCATCGCGTTGGGCCTCGCCTTCGTCGCCTTCAAGCTCCACGACACCGCGGGTCACCTCGCCGCAGGCCACCGGCTCGGCGTCGACGACTTCTGGGACGCTTACTTCCTGGGTACGGGTTTCCACCTGGCGCACGTGCTGGTGGGCCTCGTGCTGCTCTCGGTGGTCGCGTTCCGGCTCCACCGGGCTCGCCCGCCCGAGCTCGAGACGGTCGCCGCGGTCGCGCTCTTCTGGCACCTGTGCGACCTTGCGTGGTTCTTCCTCTTCCCCCTGTTCTTCGCGAGGGCGTGACCATGCGACTGCTCACCTGGGCTGCACTGGTTGGTCTCGCGGGCGTGGCGGTGGCGAGCGGTCGTCCCTTCGTGGCGGTCTCCCTCGGAGGCGTGAAGGCGCTGCTGGTGGGCTTCGAGTTCATGGAGTTGCGCCACGCGCACCGGCTCCACCTCGCGCTCTTCTCGGCGGGCATCGTGGCTCTCACGGCGCTGCTCGCCTTCCTCGTGACGCGATGAGGCCGCCGCGCGCCTGGAACGGGCACCCCCTGTGGCTGGTGGGCTTCCGGCCATTCTTCCTGCTCGCGTGGGTCTCGGCGGTGGTGTTGCCGCTCACCTGGGCGTTGCTCTACGCGGGGATGCTCTCGCCGCCGCCCGGGCTTTCCCCCCTGCAGTGGCACGCGCACGAGATGTTCTTCGGGTTCGGCTTCGCGGTGCTCGGAGGCTTCCTGCTCACGGCCTCGAAGAACTGGGTGCAGGTGCGCGGTCACTACGGGCCCACCTTGCAGTTCCTCGTGGGCGCGTGGCTCTTCGAGCGCGTGGGCATGTGGTTCGGCGGCACGTGGCCCGAGCCGCTGCGCATGCTGTCGGCACACCTGTTCACGGTGGCGTTGGTGGGCCTGGTGTCGTGGACGTTGATCCGACACCGCAAGACGGACAGCTACCGGGACAACCTGTTGTTCCTCATCGCCTTGCCGGTGTTCGGGTTGGGCAAGGCGCTGATGCTCGACTTCACGCACTTCGTCGAAGGTCGCGACCTCACGCTCGCGCTCTTCCGCCTCGCGTTCATCGTGATGCTCGAGCGCACCTTGCCGCCGTTCATGAAGGCCGGGACGCAGCGGGTGCTGCCGCGCGTGGTGGTGGTGGACACCGCCATCAAGGGCCTCGCGTTGGTGCTGCTGACGGCGCCGTGGCTGCCCGACTCGGTGCGCAGCGCGCTCGACCTGGCGCTGGCGGCCCTGCTCGTGGGGCGGTTCCTCTCGTGGAGCCCGCACCTCGCGCTGCGCCGCATCGAGTTGGCGGTGATGTTCGCCGGCGGCTTTGCCATCGCAGCCCAGCTGGTGCTCGACGCGGTGCGCGGCTCGTGGGTCGGCGCGATGGCCACCCACGTGTTCACCTTCGGCGCCATGGGGCTCATCATCCCCGCGATGTTGATCCGCATCGCCAACGGTCACACCGGGCGCCCCATCCACTTCGGGCGTGTCGAACACGCGGCGCTGGGGTCGATGGTCCTGGCCTTCCTCGCGCGCACCATGGGGCCGCAGTTGCTGCCCGCCCGCTACCCGGCCTGGGTGTGGCTCTCGGCGCTGCTCTGGTCGCTGGGCTTTGCGCTCGTCGGGGCGCGCATCACGCCGCTGCTCCTCGCCGAGCGCGTCGACGGCAAGGAACACTGACCTCCGTCACGTTTCAACGTGAAACAGCCCTGAACGGCTCTCTGCACCGGGGCCACGCATCTCGGGCGGTTGCCGCTGGCTGCAATGCTGCAATGCCCGCGCCCCGGGAGGCTCTTCATGGGTCGCGTACTGGGAACGCTGGTCTTCGTGGTGTCGCTGGGTGCCTGGGCGCAGGACGTCGATGGAGGCGTTGCGCCCCTGGCCGCCGCGGTCCCGCAGACGCTGGGCTTCGACGTGGTGAACACGCCGTGGGGGCCGGGCCGCAAGAGCTCGGGCGAGCTGTTCCACAGCATGGCGCTCGCAGCGCCCGAGGGGCCGCTCCGCTTCCGCTGGCAGGACTACTCGCTGGCGGTGGGCGGGCAGTACTTCGCCCGGGGAGATCTCCGCGACAGCGCTGACTTCAACGCCGCGACCGACGACCATGCCCTGGCCTTCGAGCAGCGCGCGCGGTTGACGGTGCGGGCCTCGGCGAAGGAGCGCGTGGGCCTCCTCCTCGAGCTGCAAGACGTCCGCGCCTGGGGCTCGGAGCCGAACACCGTCACCGTGACCCCCAACACCGGGCTGCACCAGGGGTTCCTCGACCTGAAGGCCACCTCGTGGCTCGACGTGCGCATCGGCCGCCAGGAGCTCTCGTACGGAGAGGACCGGCTCATCGGCAACCTCGACTGGGCGATGTCCGCGCGGGCCTTCGACGGGCTCTTCGTGCGCGTGACGGCCTCGCCCTCGGTGACCCTCGATGCCTTCGGCATGATGCTCAAGCCGCCGGCCTGGCTCGTGGCTGATGCGGGCGGAGGACGCTTCCACAACTCGGGCAGCTACTTCACCGGGCTCTACGCGCGCGCGCGCTTCGGCAAGGCGGGCTTCGACGTGTACGGGTTGGGGCTGCTGGAGGACCCGGGCTCGGCGGCGCTCGGGCCGGGCAAGGACTCGAACCGGCTCACGCTCGGCGCGCGGGGCTTCGCGACGCTCGGGGGGCTCGCGGTGGTGGGGGAGGGCGCGTTCCAGACGGGCAAGGTGGGCGCGGCGCAAGACACGCAACTCGCCGGGGCCTTCGCGCTCAAGGCGACGTACACCTTCGCGTCGGCGTGGGGCGCGCCGTACGTGCTGGGCGAGTTCAGCGGCGCCTCGGGTGATGGCACCCCGGGCGATGGCGTGGAGCACACCTTCCACCAGCTCTTCCCCACCGGCCACGCGCACCTTGGGTACATGGACTTCGTCGGCTGGCAGAACGTGGTCGCGGCGCGCGGGACCATCGGCTTTCGACCGAAGGGCGCGCACGTGTGGCTCGACGTGCATCACTTCCGCGCATGGGACCCGAAGGGCGCCTGGTACGCGGCGAACGGAACGGTGTTCCTCGCGGCCGATCCCGCGCGGGTCAGTGGCAACATGGGCACGGAACTCGATCTCTCGGTGACGGTGCCGGTGTTCGAGAACGTGTCGCTCGCGGGCAATGTCTCGGTGTTCATGCCCGGGCTCGAGGCGCTGGCGCGCGGCACGGCGCCCTCGACCTGGGGGTTCCTCTCGGTGCGCAGCCAGTGGTGAGGCTGGGGGAGACGCCGAGCGG
>CAIVGN010000072.1 GCA_903905455.1 uncultured Archangium sp. | reverse complement strand
TCTCCACCACCACGCTGTGACCCGCGTCAGGCGAGTCGGCGTGCACCAGCGGGGTCGAGCCGAGCTTCGTGAGGCCAAAGAGCTTGCTGCGCGTCTGGCCGGCGAGGCTGACGATGACGATCTGCCCGGGCTTCGCGCCCTGCTTGAGGAGCTGCTCGACCTCGTGGCGCACCTTCTCGGGCACCTCGTCTTCGTCACACCCCACGCGCTTGAGCACGTCGGCGGGCGGCACGGTCTTCGGGGCGGCCGGCTCGACGTAGCGCTCGGCGAAGGCCGCGAGGCCCGCGGGGCAGCGGTAGCTCACCGGGAGCACGAAGCGGCCGCCCAGGGAGTCCTCGATGGACTTCGGGAGCGTGCGGTCGACCCAGAAGGCCTGGCGGCGATCCATGAACACCCACAGGCCGCGCGGGCCCGCGAGCTGCTCGGCGAGCATCCAGTCGCCGGGCTCGAAGTCCTGGCCTTCGTCGACCACCACCAGCTCCGGGCGCTCGTCGGGCAGCGCGCCACACGCGGCGGTGAGCGAGACCTCTTCCCAGAACTGCTTGTTGGGCGAAGGAATGGCGGCGCCGGTCCCGCGCACGAGATCCACCGCCAGCTGGCGGATGGAGGTGGCGCGCAGCTGCGGCGTGCCCTCGAACTGGCGCTGCACCGCCTTGGCCAGCGCGTCGGTGAAGCACAGGTAGAGCGCCGACTTTCCGGCCTGGGCGCGGCGGCGGCACAGCTCGGTGGCCACCAGGGTCTTGCCGCTGCCGGCGGCGCCCTGCACCAGCGCGCGCGGGGTGTCGCCGGCGAGCTCGAGCAGCTGGTACTGCTTGCCGTCGAGGGCCACGCTGCGCTGCTCCGAGTCGTCGACGCGGTCCCCCAGGTGCACCGAGGGCACCCACGAGTCACCCCACAGCGCCTTGAGCTGCGCGAGCCACTTGCGGTTGGCCGGCGGGCGGCGGCTGGGCACCGCCAGCGGGAAGAGCGCCTGGAGCGCGGGTCCCAGGTAGGGGAGATCCCGGCGGCCCAGCACCAGCCCGCGCAGGTCTCCGTTGCCGGGGGGGACCGAGAAGTCGCAGTCGGGGAACACGCAGGCCACGCCGTAGGCGGGCACCTCGCAGCCTGTGTGCTTGAGCTCCTCGGCGAGGCGCTTGGCGAAGGTCAGGCCCTGGTCCCTCGGGGCCACCGGGAGGGCGCGGCCGTTCTGGTGCCAGGCGCCATCCCGCAGCTCGATGGCGCCGCCCTTCACCTCGAGCACCAGCAGGCCCACCGCGGGGTCGACGATGACGAAGTCGCCTTCCCCTTCCCAGGTGTCCTTCGACCGCAGCCGCAGCGAGTGGTACGCCGTCCACGGGAGCTCGACCTTCGCCAGCGCGGCGTAGACGTGGAGCTCGGCGTGGCTGTGCGTGGGGCGGGGTTGCGACTGGGGAAAGAGGCGCATCGGCGGCCATGATGACCCAGCACGGCCCCCCGCGCGCGGTTCACTGCCGGGTGAGGGACACGGTCATCGACTGCAGGCCGCCCGTCGGCTGCAGCGAGAAGCCCCTGAGCGTGAAGTCCTGCTCGACGAGCGGGACCACCAGCTGCGCGGTGATGGAGTCGTCGGACACCGCGTCGATGTCGTAGACCACGAAGGTCCAGCCGGAGCGCAGCAGGTCCTTCGCCTTCGCCGTGCAGCCCCCGGAGCTCCAGTTGGGTTGGTAGGTGTTCGAGGCCTCGCCGGTGCTGGTGGCGTTGGGCGTGACGCCGGGGCAGGTCATGTACACGCGCGGGTCGGGCGCGGAGCCGTCGCCGTCCCAGGTGGAGCCGTTGTTGTTGGCCGCGATGCTGGCCGTCACCGGCTGCACCAGCCACGTCGACTCGGGGTCGACTCCGCAGGTCTGGTCCACCCGGCACACCTGGCTCACGTTGCACGCGACGCACGCCGCGCCGGCCTTGCCGCAGCCGGCCGCGGTGGAGCCCGGCTGGCAGCTCCCGTTGAAGCAGCAGCCGCTGCAGTTCTGGGCGCTGCACGTCGCGGCGCCGCTGCCTCCACCCGTCCCCGGGAAGCCCCCGCCGGACCCGCCCCCGCTGCCTGACGGAAACTCCTCGCCGCCGCACGCCGCCAACACCATCACCGCCACACCCAGCATCGCCCGACCTTGCATGTTGCCCCCTTGCGTTGAGGGCACACCGTTCCGCGGGCCTGTGACACGTGAGGTCGTTGTCAGCGCTGGGCCGCGCGCAGGGCGCGGAACCGCTCGGCCGTGGCCTGCGTCTCGGGGTCGGGCGCGGTGAGCCCCTGGGTCAACGTGCCGGCGACCGTGGAGCTCATGCAGATCGCTGTCGAGGACACGCCGCCGCCGCGCGCGCCGAAGTCGTAGCAGGCGCAGACGAAGCCGTTGCCCGCGGGCTCCGCGCCGAAGAGCACGTCGCTGACGCCTTCGCACGAGCACCCGCCACCGACCACTCGGTGCGTGGACGGGCAGGTCACGGTGCCCACGCCGCTGGCGTCCGTGCTCGAGACGAGGCGCGTGGAGAAGACCGCCGGCGTGGCCGCCGCGGAGAGGGGGTTGTCGACGGGGCAGCCGCAGAGGCCGAGGCAACCGAGCACCAGGGTGAGGTACCTCATCGCGAGAGCACCGCGCCGAGGCCGCCGAAGAGCAGGGTGAAGACCAGCCCGATGCCGAAGAAGAGGAGGGAGAGGATGATCGCCGCGGGGATCGACGCGAGCGCGAGCTTGATCATCGCTCCGACGAGATCGGTGAAGGGGACGTCGATGCCGGCGATGACGATGCGGTTCTCGGGCTGAGTCACGGTGCCTCCGTTGGGGTGGAGACGTCAACAGAGCCCGGTCGTGTGACGTGACAGGTCAACGGGTGCGCCGACCGCGCGCAGTGAGGTGGGCAAGATGCGCGACCACCGCGCATTCTGCCCATCTCGACTCGACCTCTGCGCCAGGAGTGCGCTCGTCAGCCGCCGCGCGAGCCCCGTCGCCCCAGCAGCACCAGCACCGCGAGCGCGAGGCCCGCGTCGACCTGCGCGCAGCCACAGCCGACGCGCAGGGAACGCTCGGCCGTGGGCTCGACCCCGGCATCGACCAGGGCGGCGCCGGCATCGGGCACGTCGGCGCCGGCATCGGTGGAGGGCGCGCCTGCATCGCCCGGCCCGGTGAGCGTGGCCTGCCCCCGCAGCCAGGGGTCGCTCGCTGATTGCAGCTCGAGGGTGAAGGGGCCGGGCGCGGGCACCGTCACCTGGAACTGGCCGACCCCGTGGGCGAGCACCACGTCGCCCAGCCGCGCGGCCGCGAGCCGTACCTCGACGGTGTCGTTGCGCGGCAGCGCGACCCCGCGCTCGTCGACCGCGTGCACCGCGACCGAGTACGCGCCCTCGCTGACCTGCGTGGGCTCGACGTCGAGGCCCGCCCCTTCGAGGGAGAACTGGAGCTCGGCGGTCTGCGCGGGGTCCACGAAGACGGCCCAGCCCAGGTAGAGCACCGGCACCAGCCGGTCGAGGTCGAGCGTGCCGTCCGCGAACGGCACTGCGTCGGCGTGGGGTACGCCCGCGAGATCGAGCGCGCCGAGCATCGCCGTCGAGCGCTGTCCCCCGAAGTCCACGGTAAAAGCTGCGCCGACGCCTACGGGGGTGAGGCTCCAGCGCAGCGTGGCCGGCAAGGCGACGGGCAGCGTGGGGCCGGGAGTGAGGCGGTTGGACAGGTCGGTGCGCTGGTCCTCTCGCAAGGTGCCCGCGGCCGTGACGAGGGTCAGCTGGTGCAGGTTGGCTGACGTGGGGGCGAAGGCCACGTGCAGCGCCACGCCATCGCAGCCCCAGCTTCCTTCGAAGAGGTCTGCCCTCGGTGTGCCCTCGCGCAGCAACTGGAGGCACGCGAGGCCACCATCGGCCTGGGCCTCGACGAAGCCCACGCGCACGTCCACGTCCTGCGTGGAGATCGACTGCAGGCGCACCGCGACCCCCGGGCTGGCCTGGCCAAACCCGCGGGCCACGAGCAACCCGGGCGCCGAGTAGGTGCACCCCAGCGGCGCGCTGCACCCCTGGCGAAGGGGGCCGCTGGTGATGACGCCCCCGTCGATGGTGAAGTCGACGCGCCCGAAGCCCGCGTCGTCGTCGAACTTCCGCGCGAGCTGCCAGCTGCGGCCGCCGACGCCGAGCTGAAACCCGCCGTCGGGCGCGGGCTCCAGCGGCGGCGGCAGCACGGTGAGGAGCAGCGCGGTGAGGGTCAGGAGCGGCATCGGTGGGCTCGAAGCGCCCCCAGCGTGGCACGACGCGAACCCTCAGGGTTTGTTGATGGTGATTTGAAACACCTGGTACGACTTCACGCCGGTCTCGATGTTGGCGACGACGATGTTGCGCTTCTTGGGCGTGCCCAGGTCGAGCCCCACGAGGGTGAGCTCGCTCACCGGGATGCTCTGGGTGGCCCCGGCGAGGACCACGCGCGTCTTCGCCGGGTTGTTGAACACGGCGTCGACCGCGGCGTAGGTGGGCGAGCTGCCCAGCGTGTCGTCGACCATGTAGCTCTCGCCGACGATGGTGCCCTGGGTCAGCAGGGCGCTGCCGGTGGCGCTCCTCACCACGTTGTGGGCCTCGACCTTGATGTCGAGGGCGCTGAGGGACAGCGTCGCGTTCGGAGCGGCGACCAGCACCGTGGTGGCGGTGGCGACCTCCACCGCGAAGCCCGAGTTGGTGCTCAGGTCGACCTGCCTGATGTTGTCCGAGTAGACCATCTGCACCACGAAGTCGGAGTTGAACGCGAGGTCGGGCTGCAGCCGCAGGTTGGCGTAGAACTGCACCGCGCCGGTGCCGTTGAGCATCAGCGCCACCCCCTGTGAGGCGTAGGCCGCCGTGAGCGCGAACGGCGTCGCGGGCTTGAAGGACTGCGCGCTCGACTCTGATCCTGCCTTGATCTCGGTGACCGAGAGCACGCAGCCGACGTCAGCGGCCACCACGCTCAACTGCGTCTCGCCGGCGATGAAGTGGTAGCCGTTGAGCGCGATGGCCCAGGCGCCCGAGCGCGCCGTGCAGGTGGACCCATAGGTGCCCTTGAGGGCGAGCACGGTGTCCACCGTCAACGCCGCGGACTCGCGATCGAAGAGCTCGGCCCGGCCGGTGACCGGGTCGGGCCCGCAGGCGCTCACCGCGATGCCGAACATGGCCAGGGTGAGGAAACGCAGGGAACCGTAACGAGAGAACAAGGTGGCGAGTGCGGACATGGTCCGCGCCTGCTGAGCAACCGGCGGGCCACGGACGTCTCGCCGTAACGGCGGTCGCTTGCGTCGCCGCCGCGTTTCGGCGCTCCATCACTCTGGAGAGCCCCGTCACGCGTCCTTGATGACCAGCAGCCGCGTCTCGGTCATGTCCTCGATGGCGTAGCGCACGCCCTCGCGGCCCAGGCCCGAGTCCTTCACGCCGCCGTAGGGCATGTTGTCCACCCGCCAGCTGGGCACCTCGTTGATCAACACCCCGCCGACCTCGAGCAGGTCCCAGGCGCGCATGGCCCGGTGCAGGTCGTTGGTGAACACCCCGGTCTGCAGCCCGAACCGCGAGGTGTTCGCCTCCGCGAGCGCGGCGTCGTAGCTGGGCACCTTGCTGAGCACCACCACCGGGCCGAAGGCCTCCTCGGTCACCAGGGGCTCGGTGCCCGGAACGTCTTCGAGCACCGTCGCCTCGACCATCGAGCCGACGCGCGTGCCGCCGCACAGCACCCTGGCGCCCGCGCCCACGGCCTGGGAAATCCACCGCTCGAGCCGGGCCGCCTCGCTCTCGGAGATCATCGGCCCGATGAAGGTCTTCTCGTCCTTCGGGTCTCCGGCCACGAGCAGCCTGGTGGCCGCCACCAGCTTGTCCTTGAGCGCGTCGTACACCGCCTCGTGGGCGATGATCCGCTGCACGCTGATGCAGCTCTGGCCCGACTGGTAGAAGGCCCCGAACACCAGCCGCGCCACCACGTGGTCGAGGCGCTCCCGTTGATCCGCGTCGACGATGCAGGCCGCGTTGCCGCCCAGCTCGAGCACCACCTTCTTCTGGCCGGCCTTCGCCTTGAGCGCCCAGCCCACCGCGGTGCTGCCGGTGAACGACAGCAGCTTGAGCCGCGGGTCGGTGGTGAACAGCTCGGCGCCGCCGCGGTGCGCGGGGAGGATGCTGAAGCTGCCTTTCGGCAGGTCGGTCTCGGCCAGCACCTCGCCGATGATCATCGCGCCGACGGGCGTGCGGCTCGCGGGCTTGAGCACCCAGGGACACCCCGCGGCGACGGCGGCGGCGATCTTGTGGGCCGCGAGGTTCAACGGGAAGTTGAAGGGGCTGATCAACGACACCGGGCCAATGGGCACCCGCTTCGTCATGCCGCGGTAGCCCCGGGCGCGGGGGGAGATCTCCAGGTTGAGCACCTCGCCGCCCAGCCGCGTCGACTCCTCGGCGCCTTCGCGGAAGGTGTCGATGAGCCGCGTCACCTCGCCCCTCGCGTCGCGAATGGGCTTGCCCGCCTCGATGCACAGGGCCTCCGCGAGCTCGTCCGCGCGCTCCTGGAAGCGGCGCATGCAGTGCACCAGCACCTCGCGGCGGGCATAGGGCGGAAACCGCGCCATCGCGTCCCGGGCGGCGTGGGCCGCGGCGATGCCGGCGTCGATGGCCCGGGCATCGGCCAGGGCCACGCGCGTCGCCACCACGCCGGAGTACTTGTCGGTGACCTCGAGGGTCTCGTTGGCGAAGACGGGCTCGCTGGCGAGGTAGTACGGGTAGCGCGCTTTCAACATGCGGCGCATGGTGCCCGAAACGGTACGCTCCCGTCTGCGATGACCGACGAGGTGGACATCACGGCGCCGAACCTCCCCCGGGTGGCGAAGGAGCCCGACGTGACGCAGCCCACGCTGCCGAAGGTCCAGGAGACCGTCGCCGCCCTCGAGCCCGTGCCCGAGCGCCCGGCCACCACGCTGGAGCTGGAAGACGACACGCAGGAGAACATCGTCACCAACCGCAAGCTCCCGGCGGTGCGCCCGAGCCCGTCACCGAAGCTCGACGCGCTCGCTTCCGGCACGCCCGCCAGCGGCCGGCGCCCGGTGAAGCGGCCCCTGGGCGGCGATGGCTTCGAGGGCTCCGCGGACAGCCTGCCCGAGGCGGTGAAGGTGAGCTCGCAGTCGGCGCAGCTCGCGGCGGTGGTGCGCCGGGGTGGGTGGTGGCTCGCCGTGCTGGCGCTCGCGGCGCTGGGGCTCAGCGCGCTGCTCATCTGGCAGTTGTTCTAGTTCTTCCAGCACACGTCGACGTTGTTCCAGCCCTTCTTCTTGATCACCTGCGCGTCGGCGCCGAACAGGAAACACCGCGCGTTGGCCCACGTGGGCTGCGCGGTGGCCACGCAGCCCGGCCAGTCGAGGCAACGCTGCGCGCACTCGGCCGGCGTGGGCGCGTTGGTGGGCGGATCGAAGAGCTGCCCGGTGTCCGGCACCGGCGCGCCGACCTTGCAGGTGAACGCCTCCCGCGCCCGTGCCCCGGGGCCGCGCTCGTGCAGGTCCATCCACCGCGCGAGGGTCTTCACGCGCTCGCGGGCCGGCGTCAGGTTCCACCAGTCGTCGCAGGGCCAGGGCATGGCCGCGGGCGTGCCGTCGTGGGTGAAGCCCACGGTGTGACCCAGCTCGTGCAGGAAGATCGACGCGCACTCGTAGAGGTCGGCCTCCGTGGCGGAGTTCTTCCGCGAGCGCATCACCAGGTGCGGCTTGAAGTCCTTCGCGGCCGAATTCACGCGCCCGAAGCCCGCGGTGTCGGAGGTGTGCGGGTTGGAGATGACGACGGTGAGGTGGCCCACGGTGGCGTGCTGCGAGGCCCAGTCGAGGAGCGGCGGCTGGGTGCTGGTGTCGTAGAGCGCGGCGTCGGCGACCACCTGGCGCGAGGCGAGCTCGAAGCGCACGTCGCCGTGGGTCAGCGACTGCGCGCGGTCGAGCACGCGGGTGAGGAACTCCTGCGACCACTGCTCGTTGCCCGTCTGGTCGGCGCGCGTGAGCACGTGCACGTCCACCTTCACCGTGGGCGCCTGCGGAAGCGTGCCGCTCTTCCCCGGCGCCGGGCCCGCCCCCGCGGCGCAGCGGAACCCGAGGTAGCTCCCGCGCAGGGCCCCTTCGTCGTTGGCGCGCAGGTGCCCGAGGCGCTCGTCGAGCACCGGTCCCCAGCTCCCGCCGAAGCCGCCGCCGCGGTGAATGAAGGACGTGCACGTGGGGCAGCTGCGCGTCGAGGTCCACTCGGCGACGTTGCCGGCGAGGTCGAGCCGCCCGGTGGCCGTCGCCCCGGGGGGGAAGGCGCCCACGGGGCAGGTGCCCACTTCGTCCATGGCGCGGCGACACAGCCGGCTCTGGTCGGGCGGGGCGTCGCCCCAGGGGAACCGCCCGGTGCCCACCGCCGCGTCCCACTCGCCGTCGCTGGGGAGATGCGCGCCGGCCCACTGGCAGTACTTCGCGGCCTCGGCCTGGCTCACGCAGTTCATGGGGTGCGCGTCGCGGCCGGGCACGCCGAGGTTGCACAGCGACGCCGGCCCCCAGTCGCTGCGGTTGAGCGAGGTCGTGGGGCACGCCCCGGCGGCCACGCAGCGGGACCACGCGGAGACGGTGACCTCGGTCGGGTCGAGCCCGGGCGTCGCCGCCAGCACCAGGAGCAGCCAGCTGATCATTCCCGCGACGGTACGGGCGCTCACCGCACCCGGGAACTGCTTTCCCTCCGTATCGATCGCGCTGGTGATGCAGGTTTTGCGCGGCGCCCGGCGAAGGAAGATTCGCCTGCCAGCGAAGGGCCGTTAGGGTTCTACGCAGCGTCACGTTCATCCGTCGTTGGAGTTCCATGGTCCCGGTCGTCACCGAGAGTCGCAGCCTTCGATGGTGGGCCCGCCTGGCGGGTTTGCCCGCGCTCGCGGTGCTGCTCTCGTTGCTCGGGGCCACGTGGTTCGTCTCGAAGCGGGTCGCTGACCAGGAGCAAGAGGCTGGCCGCGCCCAGTTCGACTTCGAGGTGCGTGACGCGCACCTGCGGGTCGAGACCCGCATGGACCAGTACCAGCAGGTGCTGCGCGGGGCCTCGGGGCTCTTCGCCGCGTCTTCGAGCGTGGAGCGCGCCGAGTTCCGCGACTACGTCGCCTCGCTGCGGCTCGCCGAGCACTTCACCGGCATCCAGGGCGTCGGGTTCTCGCTGCTCATTCCCCAAGACCAGCTCGAGGCGCACACCCGCGCGCTGCAGGCCGAGGGCTTCCCCGGGTACAGCGTCAGGCCCGCGGGTGACCGCGACGTCTACACCTCGATCATCTACCTCGAGCCCTTCGCCGATCGAAACCTGCGCGCCTTTGGCTTCGACATGCACTCAGAGCCCGTGCGCCGCGAAGCCATGGACCGCGCGCGCGACGAGGGCCACGCGACGCTCTCGGGCAAGGTGCTGCTGCTCCAGGAAACGGAGCTCGACGTGCAGGCCGGCGCCCTCATGTACCTGCCGGTGTACCGGCCCGGGCCCCCGCCAGCCACCGTCGAGGAGCGCCGCGAGCGGTTGCTGGGCTGGGTCTACATGCCGTTCCGCATGGGTGACCTGATGAAGGGCATCCTCGGTGAGCGGGACGACGCCTTCGACCTGTGGCTCTACGACGGCCCGGCGCCGACCTCCGAGAATCTCCTGGTCTGGATGGGTTCCGCGTCCTCGTCGGCCGGTGGGCCACGCTTCACCGCGCAGGAAGAGGTGATGGCCGTCGACCGGCCCTGGACGCTCGCCCTGCGCGCCCGCACGCCGTTCGTGCCGGCGCGCGGCAGCCAGTGGCTGGTGGCCGCCATGGGAGGCACGGGGCTCAGCGCCCTGCTCGCGTTCTTCGTCTGGGGGCTCGCCGCGAGCCGGGGCCTCGCCGTGAGACGGGAGCGGGCGAGCAACGAGCGCCTCGGCGCGGCGAACGCCTCGCTGTCGGCCAGCGAGGATCGCCTGAACCTCGTCATCGACGCCTCCACCGATGGCTACCTCGACCTCGACCTGGTGACCGGTGTCGCGGTGCGCAGCCCCCGCTGGTGGGAACTCGCCGGGCGGCCGATGCACGCCCCGGTCTCGAAGGAGCAGTGGGTGGAAGAGATGCACCCCGACGACGCCGAGCGCATGAAGGCCGCGTACGCGGCGCTGCGCAGCGGGGCGGTCGCGACCATCGACGAGGAGTACCGCGCCCGACGCGGGGACGGCTGGCGGTGGCTCCGAGCCCGGGGGAAGGTCGTGCGCCGCGACGCCGCCGGGAAGCCCACGCGCATCGTGGGGACGCTCAGCGACGACGACATCGCCCAGGAGCGCGCGGCCCACGCGCTCCACGACGCCCGGCTCCGCGGCTTGAGCGGCCGCATGAACGAGGCCGAGCTGGTCTTCGACGCCGGGGGCCACGTCATCGAGGTCAACGACCGCGCCGTCGAGCTCTACGGGCGCCCCCGCGAGGCGCTGGTGGGGCTCCACGTGACGAGCCTGCGCGACCCGGCCACGCGCGGCGAGGTACCCGGGCAGTTCAAGCGGGCGAGCGAGGAGGGCTTCCGCTTCGAGACCGCCCACGTGCACCTCGACGGCTCGAGCTTCCCGGTGGAGGTCAGCTCGCGGTCCTTCTCCGTCGACGGCAAGACCTACGTGCACAGCCTGGTCCGCGACCTGACCGCGCAGCGCCAGCAGGACGCCGACCTCCGCCTCCTCGCAGGCCTCACCCAGAGCATGCAGGACACGGTGCTCATCCTCGACAAGGACCTGCGCATCGTGCGCTGTGCGAACTCGCCGAGGCCGGTGCTCGGCTGGTCCGAGGCCGAGCTGGTGGGGCACACGCCGCACGAGATCCTCGACGTCGAATACCCCCAAGGCGATGGCGCGGCCCACCTCGCGCGGCTGCGCGAGTGGCAACCCAGCCGTGTGCAGGCCCGCCTCACGCGCAAGGACGGGCGCCGCATCGACCTCGACATCGCGGTCTCGGTGCTGGTGCTGGCCAACGGCGAGCGCGCCCTGTGCTCGGTGATGCGCGACGTCACCCAGCCCAAGGCCATCGAGCGAGCCCTGCACGAGAGCGAGGCTCGCCTTTCGTCGATCGTCAGCGCCATGGCCGAGGGCATGGTGCTCCACGGGCCCGACGGGGTCATCGTGCAGAGCAACCCCGCCGCCGAGCGCATCCTCGGGCTCTCGGCCGATCAGCTCGCCGGCCGGCAGTCGATCGACCCGCAGTGGCGCACCATGCACGAAGATGGCACCCCGTTCCCCGGCGAGGGGCACCCCGCGATGGTCGCCCTGCGTACCGGGGCGTCGGTGCGCAACGTGATGATGGGGGTTCACAAGCCCGACGGCTCGCTGGTGTGGATCTCGACCTCCGCCGAGCCGCTGCGCCACGCGGACGGTGCGCCCCCCTTCGCCGTGGTGGCCACGTTCTCCGACGTGACCGAGTTGCGCCACGCGGCCGACGAGCTGCAGGCGGCGTCGCTGGCGGCGAACTCGGCCAACCAGCTCAAGAGCCAGTTCCTGGCGAACATGTCGCACGAGATCCGCACCCCGCTCAACGCCATCATCGGGCTCAGCGAGCTGGGCCTCGAGGAGAACGACGGCGCCAAGCTCCACGAGTACGTGGGCATCATCCACCGCTCGGGCACCGCGTTGCTGGGGCTGATCAACGACATCCTCGACTTCTCGAAGATCGAGGCCGGGCGCATGACCCTCGAGCAGCGCCCCTTCGTCCTTGCCGCACTGCTGCGCTCGCTGCGCGAGACGATGACGGTGATGGCCGAGGCGAAAGGGCTCACCCTCGTCGTCGACCCCTGCGAGGCCTCGGTGGTGGTGGGCGACGAGCTGCGGGTGCGGCAGGTGCTGACCAACCTCCTGTCGAACGCCCTCAAGTTCACCCACGTGGGCTCGGTGCGGCTGCGCGTCGAGCCCGGGGCCGAGGTGGGGGCGCTGCGCTTCGTCGTCACCGACACCGGCATCGGCATGACCCCCGCGCAGGTGGGCCAGTTGTTCCAGTCGTTCACCCAGTCGGACAGCTCGATGACCCGCAGGTTCGGGGGCACGGGCCTGGGCCTGGCCATCAGCCGGCAGCTGGCGCGCCTGATGGGCGGCGACGTCGTCGTTTCGTCGACCCTCGGCGTGGGCTCCAGCTTCACCTTCCGCGTGGTCTTCGCCGTGCCCACGGTGGCCCAGCGCGACGGGCAGCGCGCCGACGAGGTCCCGCAGTCCGTCAACCGTGCCGCCGCCGCGAGCCACCTCGAGGGCCGTCGCGTGCTGCTCGCCGAGGACAACAAGGTCAACCAACTGCTCGCGCGCACCATCCTTGAGAAGGCCGGCGTGCAGGTGACCCTCGCCGACAACGGGCTGAAGGCCGTCGCCGCCGCGGTCGAAGCCGACGTGCCCTTCGACGCCATCTTGATGGACCTGCAGATGCCGGAGATGGACGGCTACGAGGCGACGCGCACCATCCTCGCGCGACTGGGCGCCGCCAGCCCGCCCATCATCGCCATGACCGCGCACGCCATGAGCGAGGAGCGCGACCACTGCCTCGCCGCGGGCATGGTGGCCCACGTCGCCAAGCCCATCGACGTGCGGGCGCTCTATTCCCTGCTGGCCCAGGTGATGCGGCCGCCGCCCTCCGGGCGCTGAAGCCCCCGCGTTCAGCTCGCGGCGCGCACCCGGTTTCGCCCCGCGTGCTTGGCGGAATACAGCGCGAGGTCGGCGCGCTGCACCAGGTCCACCGGTGACTCGCCCGGCGACCACTGGGCCAGGCCGAGGCTCGCCGTCACCCCCGCGCCCGGGGTGAACTTCGACCAGTCGGCCGTGGCGATGGCCACCCGCACCTTCTCGCCGGCGATGCGCGCCCCTTCGAGGGAGGTGTGGGGGAGGATGAGCGCGAACTCCTCGCCGCCGTAGCGCGCCGCGATGTCGGCCTGGCGCAGCTCGTGCGAGATGACCTGCGAGACCTGCCGCAGCACCGCGTCGCCCACCACGTGCGAGAAGCCGTCGTTGATGCGCTTGAAGTGGTCGATGTCCAGCAGCGCCAGCGACAGCGGGTGGCCGAAGCTCTGTGCGCGCGCCAGCTCCAGCGCCAGCACCTCGTCGAAGTGGCGGCGGTTGAAGAGCCCGGTGAGCCCGTCGCGCAGCGAGAGGTGGGTCAGGGTGTTGGCCCGCTCTTCGAGCTTCGCGTAGGCGGCGGTCAGCTCGCGGTTGCGCAGCCTCTCCAGGGCCCGGGCCTGCTGCACCCGCTGGAGCTCGAACTCGGCCTTGAGCGTCGCCACCCGCTCGCGGGCCAGCTGGTCGAAGACCTCGGCGCGCACCGCGTGGAACTGCTCGTGGTGGTGCAGCGCCGTCTCGAAGTCGCGCGCGCGCTTGTGCGCCTCGGCCAGCAGCCGGTGCGTGGTGAACACCTCGCGGGCGATGCCCAGGCCCGTCGCCAGCTCGAGGGCCCGGGTCAGCCACTGCTTCGCCTCGGGGTGCTCGCCGCGCTTGGAGTGGAGCTCGCCCATGCCGGCGAACACCTCGACTTGCGCCCGGGGCGAGTGCCCGCGCTCGACGGCCTCGAGGGCCGCGCGGTGAAACTCGAGGGCCTTCGCCTCGTCGCCGCGGCCATGGTGCACGCGCCCGATGGCGAGCAGGCACCAGCCGTAGTGCCAATGCGCGCCCACCGAGCGCAGGACGTTCACTGCCTGGCCCAGCAGCGGCAGCCCGCGTTCCGGGTCACCCGCCGCCACCGCCGCTTCGCCCTGGCTGGCGCGCGCCCGGCCCTGCATGTCGGCGTCGCCGTCGGCCAGGGCCGCGTCGTGGGCTCGCTGGTACCCCTCGAAGGCCCGCGGGAGATCGCCCAGCTCCTGGTGCACCACCGCGAGGTAGTGGAGCGCCCGGGCCCCGCGCGTGGGCTGGCCCAGCACGTCGAAGGACTCGAGGGCCGACTGCAGCTGCTCGAAGCCGTCCTCGTAGCGGCCCTGTTGCACGAGGCACGCGCCCAGCCAGCCGCGCGTCTCGGCGTCGAAGAGCGGCTCGTGGAGCTCGACCCACAGCGTCTGGGCACGGCGCAGGTACTCGAGGGCCGGGCCGTAGTCGTTGAGCCCGAACTTCAACTCGCCCAGGGTCTCGTCGAGGGCGGCCCGGGTGCGCGCGTCTTGCGGGCAGCAGCGCTCGGCCCGGCCCAGGCACGCCAGCGCGTGCGGCTCGTCGAAGTCGGCGAGCGCGGCGGTGCCCTCGAGGAAGTGCACCCAGAAGGCATCGCGGCCCTCGAACGGCGGGGGCCCGCCCGACAGCTCCCGACGCCGCCGGCGCCGCTGCCAGTCGAGCAGGGGGTCGCTCATCCCAGGTGGGCGAGGGTGCGGTCGACGGTGAGCAGGAAGGCGCGGATCGACTTGTCGAGGGCCGGCAGCGGCGTGTCTTCGACCCTGGTGTGCGAGATGCCCGGGCTGCTCTGGGCGAAGACCATGGCCGTGGGCACCAGGGCGGCCATCTCGGCCGCGTCGTGCAGCGGGCCCGAGGGGAGCTCGGGGGCGCTGCCGGCGACCTCCTTCACCGAGGCCCGCGCGAACTTCATCAAGGTCTCGTCGAAGGGCCGCGGGGTGATGTGCAGCAGCGGGCTCCACTCGACGCTCACCAGGTGCTTCTTCGCCGCCTTGAGCGAGGCCTTCTTCGCGAGGGCGAGCATCTTCTGGAGCACCTTGCCGTCGAGCGCGCGCAGGTCGATGGAGATCTCCGTGGAGCCGGGCACGGCGGTGACGAAGTTGGGCTCGACCTTCACCACGCCGCAGGTCGCCACCACGCGGGTGCGCGGCGTCCGCCCGGAGTGCTTCACGCTGATCTCGCGGCAGGCCAGCGCGAACTCCGCGGCGGCGAGGAAGGCGTCCTTGCGCAGGTGAATCGGCGCGGCGCCGGAGTGCGCGGCCTGGCCCAGGAACTTCAGGTTGTGTCGCTCGACGCCCATGGTGCCCAGCACCACGCCCACCGGCTTCTTCATCGACTCGAGCACCGGCCCCTGCTCGATGTGCAGCTCGAGGTAGGCCTTCGCGTGGAGCGCCTCGAAGTACGCCCGCGCGGTGCCCATGCCCTCCAGGGTGATGCCGTTCTCCTTCAGCGCGTCCGGCAGCTTCACGCCGTTGCGGTCGACGAGGTGGCCAAGCTCCCGCTGCGCGTCGAGCGTGCCCGCCGAGGCTGCGGAGCCGGCGAGGCTGCGCCCGAAGCGCGCGCCCTCTTCATCGGCCCAGTCGACGAGGTGCAGGGTGAGGGCCGGCGTGCCCGCGGCCTTCGCGCGGCGCAGCACCTCGAGGCCCGCGAGCACGCC
The DNA here is from genome assembly GCA_903905455.1 of uncultured Archangium sp. GTDB lineage: Bacteria > Myxococcota > Myxococcia > Myxococcales > Myxococcaceae > Archangium_A. The sequence goes on along the minus strand of CAIVGN010000072.1, from coordinate 125,261 downwards.
CAGGCACCCGTCGAGCCAGCCGCCGCAGGGCACCGAGTCGAGGTGGCTGCCGATGACCAGGCTGTCCTTCGAGGCGCCGGGCAGGGTGACCCACAGGTTCCCCGCGCCGTCGCGCTGGGTGTCCAGGCCCAGCTCGCGCTTCACCTTTTCCTGGAACCACTGACGCGTCTTGCGCCACACCGGCCCCCAGGCGACGCGCTGCGCGCCGCGCTCGTCTTCGGTGAGGGCCTTGAGTTCCTTCAGGTCGGCGATGACGCGCTTGGAGTCGGGCTTCATGGGCCCGCGGAAGATTACAGAAGCTGCGACGCAATCAACGCGAACGTCGTGCGCCGCGTCGCGCCAGCAGCCCCAGCAAGGCCAGCGCCAGCGAGCCCTCGCCGCCCGAGGCGCAGCTGCAGCCGCTCTTGCCGCCGATCTTCCCCGAGCCGCCGCCGGTGCCCGCGTCCGCCGCCGGGCCTGCGTCGGTGACGCCGTTGCCCCCGCCCGTGGTGGCGTTGCCGCCTCCGGTGCCGCCGCCCGTGGCGCCACTCCCGCCGCCCGTGGTCCCGCTGCCGCCGCCGGTCGGGGTCGTGGCCGGCCACGTCACCTGGAAGGCCTGGGACTCGACGACCACGCACCGGCCGCCGGGCACCGCCGCGTCGTTGACGAAGTCCCACTCCACGAAGCGCACGTTGGTCATCAGGCCGGAGAACAGGCCGCTGTTCGCGCTCTGCGTCGCGGAGCTCACCGAGGCCAGGCCGCTCTGGGCGAAGTACTCGCGGGTGCAGTCACCCGCGGAGTTGCAGCCTTGCGTCAGCACCGCGCAGATCTCGCAGGTGCCATAGCTGTCGTTGGCCGTGAAGGTGGCGTTCGCCGGCAGCGTGAGGGCGGGCATGCCGCCGAAGAAGGCCTCCAGCGTCAGGGTGTCCATGCCGCCGTCGGCGAAGTCGGGGTCCTGGGTGGCGAGGTCGGCGAAGACCGTCTCGTTGGTCATGTCGTAGCCGGCCGCGCTCGCCGCCGTGGGCCAGCTCAAGATGGTGGTGCAGACGCCGCTCGACCCTCCGCCGGTGCCGCCGCCGGAGCCACCACCCGTGCCGCCGCCCGCGCCGCCGCCGGTCCCGCCGCCGCTGCAGGTGATGACCGCCGCGGCGTTGTTGCGGGGTGAGGGCGTGCCGACCGTGAAGTCCGTCGCGTTGACGTCGGTCTCGGCGCAGCCGTTCGAGCTGCGCTGCGCCGAGGTGTCCGCCGCCGTGTCCTGCGTGGGGCTGCCTTCGGAGCAGTTGGCCGCCGTGCCGTAGCCGACGAAGTCGACCCAGGCGCTCGAGGCCGGGCACGGGGTGGTCAGCGCGGTGCTCGACGCCACCAGGGCGACCTTGCCGCTCGTCGCGCTCATCGCGCTGCCGCCGCTGACGTCGTGGGCGGGGAGCGTCGCCCCGGTGGTGCCGCTGGTGCCCATGCGCACCAGCACCGAGCGACCCGGCTGCACCGGCGCCAGCCCGGTCAACGGCGTGACCGACCAGCCGCCGCCCGTGGAGCTGGTGTACTGGACGGACCAGGTGGAGATGTCGACGGCCGTGGTGCCGAGGTTGAGCAGTTCGATGAAGTCGTACTTGTAGGCCGCCGTCGCGGCGCTGCTGCCGCCTCCGCCGTAGACCTCGCTGATCACCATGCCCGACGACAACGGGTCGCGGTGGGTCTGGAAGTGGAGCGGCTTCTGCGGCTCACCGGTGCACGCGAGGAAGAACAGCGACAGGCCAAGGCTCGGGAGCAGACGCTTCATGATCAGGCCCAATACCACTGGCCTCGGCGGAATCGAGCATCGCGCGCAGCCGCCAGGAGGGTGGTGTGGGGCGGGGTACCCCTCGTCGTGCCCTGCCCGGAGAGCCCCTCGGCCACGCGCCGGGGTGACGTCGGGATGCACGCTTCGGGAAAGAGGCTCCGGGGGGAGCGTGCCTCTCGAAGTGCGTCATCAAAATTGACAACGCCAAGTTACAGCCCCGGCAGTTGTCAATTTTGATGACGCAGTCGCAGACCCCCGCGGGGACCGGGCGCCTCCTGGTCACGGTGCGCCGCGAGCCGAGGTGCTCCCCGCGACCGCCTCGTCGCGCGACCCAGTGCCCCCGCCGTCCCTTCAGGCTGCTGTGAGGGCCAGCACTGGCGCCTGGTGGAGTGTTCACCCCGGCTCCCGTACCTTGCGCGCCATGAAGACGCCGATGTCCCCGCTGCTGGTCCTGCTCGCGGCCTGCGGCTCCACGCCGCGTCCCGACGCGGGCACTCCGTACGTCCCGACCCAGTCGCGGCAACTCGGCCTCAACGACGTCACCTTCCTGCTCCCCCTCGAGTCACTCGACGCCGGTTCCCCGTTCCCCGCGGCCTCGGCCCTGCTGCCGCTCGCGAGCTTCACGCGCCTGACCACCGCCGAGCCCGTGGTCACGACCTCGCTCGACCGCCTGCGCCTCGTGGCCTTTCGCTTCGACCTCTGTGACCGCGCGACGCCCACGCCCTGCGCAGACGACGCCGACGCCAGCCTGCGCCTGGTGTTGCAGCCGGTCTTCGCCACGCCGCCGCTGGTGGAGGACATCGCGCTGCACGCCGTCTTCCCCATTCCGCGGGTCGAGGTGCCGGCGGTGGTCGACGAGCTCCGAGCGTTGGCCGCGCAGCAGGACGTGCCCCGGAGCGCCGCGCTCACGGTCAACGCGGCCTTCCTCGCGGACCGCGACTACCGCGCGAAGCTGGGCGCCTTCGTCGGCCGCTACGCGCGCGCCGAGCACCTGCAGCGCCTCACGCTCTTCGGCCAGGAGACGCAGCACGCCGCCCTGGTGTGGATCTTCCGCGGCGAGGAGCTGGGCCAGGGCTCGCTCCAACCCATCACCATCTTCGGCGTCGACGCGGGCTCGCAGGAGGTGCTGCTCTTCGGTGGTGACTCGTACCAGGTGACGCCGCTGGCCGACGCGCCCCCTGGCTTCTCGCGCGCGGTGATGGAGCCGGACTTCCGCAACTCCAGCCCCGGGGCGCAGCGCGAGTCGGTCCAGGGCCTGCTCGCGGTCGACAACCCGACGCTCCACACCTCGCAGACCGCGCAGTGCGTGAGCTGTCATCTCTCGACCACGCTGCTGGCACCCCGCGCGACCGACGCGGGCCTCGACGTCACGGCGCTCCCCGAGCGCTACACCGCGGCGCCCTTCGACCTCTCTCCGTCGGGGCCCCAGACCGCGCGCAGCCGCACCCTGCGCGCGCTGGGCTATTTCGGCAGCACGGCGCTCGTCTCGCAGCGGGTGATCAACGAGACCGCCCACGTGCTCGGCGAAGTCGAGGCCCGCTTCCCCCCGGTGCAGCCGTGAAGCGCGCGGTGCTGGGGCTGTTGGTCCTCTCCTGTGCCCACGCGCCTGCGCCGGTGGTCGCGCCCGCGGCGCCGGTGGTGGTGGAGGTCGCGCCGCCGCCAGCCCCTGAGCCCGAGCCCGACGAGCTGATCCTCGAGCGCACGGCCTGCTCGGGCGAGTGCCCGGTCTACACGCTGACCCTGCGCGCCAACGGCCGGGTGCACTTCGCCGGCGTGGCCGACGTGGCCGCCATCGGGGAGCGCGACTGGCGCATGGAGCCGGCGTTCGCCAAGCACCTCTTCTCGGAGTTTGCCCGCGCCGACTTCTTCCACTTCGCCAAGCGCTACCCCACGGAGGTCGAGGAGTTCCCCGGGCTGGTGCTCACCCTGCGGCGCGAGGGCCGCGTGCACCGGGTGCAGCTGGGCGGCGAAGGCACCGCCGAGCTGCCGCGCGATCACGAGGCGGAGCGGATGCTCCAGCGCCTCGCGGTGACCATCGACAAGCTGACCGCTTCGGGCCGGTACGTGGAGACCAACTCGAAGCGGAAGGCCGGAGGCTGCGTCGACTGAGCCGACCCGGTGGGGGCTGCTTCGCGCCCCCGCTCGCCGCGACGATGACCCGTTGGTTCTGACGCGGTGACGTCACTGCGTCAGGCATGACCGGCGCCAAGCCCCCGAGAAGTGGTCCAGAGATCGCGGCGCGTGGCTTGCTGGGCCGGCCTCCATGCACTTCGCGCGCGCGCTGCTCTTCGCCGGATTCCTGGCCCTCGTCGGCTGTTCCGCGCCTCCTCCCGAAGGCACGGGCGGAGGCGGAGGCTCCGCTGCGGGAGGTGGCGACGCCACTGGTGGCGGCTCCGCGACGGGTGGCGGCTCCGCGACGGGCGGTGGCTCAGCGACGGGCGGGGGCTCCGCGACGGGCGGCGGCGGTGGCGCCAGCGACGGCGGCGCGAACCAGCCACCGATGCTGAGCCCAATCGCTGACCTCACGATGGCCGAAGGCGCCGCGCAGATGCTCAGCCTCGTGGCGAGCGACCCGGACGGCGATGCGCTCACCTTCGAGCTCCTCAGCGCGCCGATGTTCGCCTCGCTCACCAACTCCACCATCACCCTCGCGCCGGACTTCAGCAGCGCCGGCACGCACCTGGTCGTCGTGCAGGTCACCGACGGCCAGAACAACGCCCAGGCCACCTTCAGGATCACCGTCACCAACAGCAACCGCGCTCCGGCGTGGCCCTCACCGGGCTCGCTCACCGTCGCCGAGAACGCGACCCGCATGATCCCGCTCGCTGCCACCGACGCTGACGGGGACACGCTCGTCTATTCCATCGTCACCGGCCCCACCTTCGCGCAGGTGTCCGGCGCCACGCTCGCCCTCGCGCCCGACTTCTCCGCGAGCGGCCTTCACGCCGTGGTGATCAGCGCGAACGATGGCACGACGTCGACCAACACCACGCTGCCCATCACCATCACCAACACCAACCGCGCCCCGACCTGGCCGACGCTCGTGCCGGTCACGGTGAGCGAAGGCAACACGCTGCCCGTCTCGCTCTCCGCCACCGACCTCGACGCAGACCCGCTCACCTACTCCCTCGTCACGGGGCCCTCGTTCGCCACCGTGCTGAACGGCACGCTCACGCTTTCTCCGGCCACTGGCGCTGGCGGCTCCTACCTGCTCGTGGTGCGGGTCAGCGACGGTCTGGCGACGGCCGACGGCACGCTCGGCGTCACCGTCAACAACGTCAACAACCCGCCCACGCTGCAGCCCCTGGCCGACGTGGCGATGACCGCCGGCACCACGCAGACCGTCACCCTGGTCGCGGTCGATCCTGACGGCGACCCGCTGCAGATCACGACCCCGAACCTGCCGGCGTGGGCCTCGCGAACCGGCACCACGCTCACGCTCGCACCTGGCAGCTCCATCACCGAGTCGCGCATCATCACCGTCACCGTCAGCGATGGCGCGCTCAGCGTCTCGCGCAGCTTCACGGTGAGCGTCACGCCACCTGCGAACGGGGTTCCCCTCCTCTCCGCCCTGGCACAGGTCGACGGGGCGAACATCGCCGTCGCCGCCGGGGCGACCGTCACCGCGGCGCCCCGCCTGCGCGCCGCCATCGATGATCCCGAGAACGCGACGGTGAAGCTCGAGGTCGAGGTCGTGCCCAACGCGAACGTCTTCACGGGGGCGCCCACGCAGGCCACGCCCCTGTCCGCAGAGGGCACCCTCACCGTCACGCTCCCGACGCTGGCCCCCGGGGCGTGGAAGTGGCGCGCGCGCGCGGTCGACCAGCAAGGCACCGCGAGCGCCTGGCAACAGTTCGGGGCCGGGGCGGCGTTCACCGTCGCTGCCGGCGCCGTCAGCGGCACGCTGACCATCAACGCCGGTGCCCAGGCGACGAACACCACCGCCGTCACGCTCGCCCTCACCGCCACCCCGAGCAGCGGAGCTTCCATGACCCAGATGCGCTTCGCCAACGACAGCGGCGCCTTCACCGCGCTCGAGGCCTACGCCACGTCGAAGGCCTGGGTGATTCCCTCGACGCCGGGCGTGCACAGCGTCAGCGTCGAAGTGCGCGACAGCAACGCGGCCGTCGCGACGTTCACCGCGAACATCCTCCTCGACACCCTGGGGCCGACGCTCCAGGGCGCGGCCCTCAACGCGGGCGCGCCCTTCACGCACCTCACCACCGTCTCGTTGACGTATGCCGTGCAGGACGCCTCGAGCGGCGTGCTGCGAGTCGAGGCCTCGAATGACGGCACCACCTTCACCGCGCTCACCGGCTCTCCCTCGAGTTGGGTGCTCAGTGGGATGGATGGCCTGAAGACCGTCACGCTGCGCGCGACCGACGTGGCGGGCAACGTCGTCACCACCACCGTTACCATCACGCTCGACACCCAGGCCCCGGTGCTCAGCGGCTTCATCCTCTACGGCGCGTTCAACCCGAACGGGGCGAGTTGGGACTACTCCACCACCTCGCAGGGGGTGGCGAGCTTCACCGTCGGCGAGACGACGGACTCGACCTTCGTGTTCTGCCAGGGCGAGGCGAGTCCTCCGACGAACTGCGGTCCGCTCGACAGCGCCAACCCCGTCATCGACCTCGGCGCGAGCGAAGGCACCGTGTCCCGGTTCATCCGCGTCATCGACCCTGCGGGCAACGCATCGAACATCGTGTCCGACTCCATCGTGCTCGACTGGACCCCGCCGACCTTGAGCAACCTCGTCCTCGAGGGAGGAGCCAGCATGGTGGGCAACCGCTACGTGAACATCAACTACGCCGCGAACGACACCGGCAGCGGCGTCGGGAGAGGCGAAGGCAGCGACACGGCGTTCGCCACCGCGCCCGTCATCGGGACCCCGGCGCTGATCGGGCTCCAGGTCGCCGCGGGCGACGGCACCAAGACCATCTCGGTGCGCGTGCGTGACGCGGCGGGCAACGTGAGCCCCACGTTGAGCGCTTCTGTCTACCTGGATCAGACCGGCCCGGTCGCGACCGCGGTGCTCGCCAACGGCGTCGGCTACGTGGGCACCGCGACGGTGAGCGTGGCGCTCTCCGCGACCGACGACATGGGCGCCGTGACGCACATGTGCCTGAAGTTCCTCCGCACTTCGTCCGGTGTCCCCGTCGCGCCGCTCCGGAACGACGCGTGCTTCGTGCCGTACGCCACGACCTCGAGCGTGACCATGAACCAGGCGCAGTTCGAGTACACGCTCTACGCGTACTTCCGCGACAGCGTGGGCAACGTGAGCCCCATCCCCGCGATGGACACCGTGATGTTGGACAACGTCGCGCCGAGCGCGTTGCTGAACACCGCCGCGGATCACCGCCTGGTGAGCGTGAGCGTGGCTGGCTCGGGCAACTCGGACGCGCCCACCGTGTCTGCCGAGTACGGCATGAGCCTCACGTCGGGTGGCCCCTACACGTGGACGGCCATTCCCCTGAGCACCCGGGTCGACCTGGAGCTGTCCAATGGCGTCACGCGGTACATCGTGGCGCGCGTGACCGACTCGGTGGGCAACGTGTCCGCCGTGAGCGCCGAAGGGGGGGGCACGCCCCAGTTCCCCAGGCACCGCATCTTCAATCGCCTGCCCACGCCGAACGATCTCTTCGCGGTCACCCGCCACGCGAGCGTGCTCTTCATGGGCGGCGGCGGCGGCGCGCTGTATTCGGGAACGTCCCCCGATCAACTCACCACGCGACGCGACGGCATGACCGACGGCGACATCCGCGCGCTGCACTCCGACGGCACCCGGTTGTGGGTGGCGGGGGCGGGCGGACACATCGCGGTGAGCAACGACGACGGCGCGACCTTCGTCGCCAGGGCCACCGGCACCACGCGTGACCTCTATGGGTTCACCTACGCGGGCAGCTCCGGCGCGCCGCTCAACTCGCGCCGGTGGATCGCCGTCGGCGCGAGCGGCGTCATCGTGCGGGCGACGGGCGCCATCGGGCCGGGCGACTTCGCGCCGGTGACGTCGGGCACCACCGCCACGCTGCGCGCGACGGCGCGCTGTGACGGCACGACCGCCGCGTGCACCGCGAACACCGTCTTCGCCGTGGGTGACCTGGGGACGATTCTCCGGTCCACCGACAGCGGCGCGACGTGGACCACCGTCACGGCGCCAGCGACGCACGCGGCCGTGAGCTTCCGGTCGGTGACGCAGTTGCCCGGCACCTCCACGCTGCTCATCAGCGGCCAGGTCGGGCCCACCGTCTCGGGGCTGATCCGCTCCACCGACGGCGGCTTGACCTGGGCGTCGCTCGGCATCGCGGCGCTCAATGGCTACGACGTGAACTCGGTGGCAGGCCTCTCGGCGACCACCGCGCTCATCGGAGGGAGCGACAACGCCGCTCCGCGCGTCTCGGTGGTGACCCTGTCCACCAGCGTCGTGACCGACCTGTTCTCACCCGTGTCGAACGTGATGTCCGTCTTCAGTTGGACCGGCGCGAACCACCTCGCGGTCGGCCTCAATGGCCACGTCTCGTCGAACCGGCCGAGCGGCACCTGGGCCGACTACAGCTCCGGCGACGCCACCGACCTCCTCGACGTGGCGATTGACATGGACAACGTCAACATCGCCTACGCCGTCGGCGTGAACGGCAGCCTCTACAAGGAGAATGCGGGAGGGCTGACGAAGGTGCCGACGCCCGTCACCACCCACCTCAACGCGGTGGTGCGACGCTCGATGACCTCCTTCATCGCCGTCGGCGACGCCGGCGTCATCCTCCACAGCTCGAACAACGGCATGACGTGGACGCAGTTGGGCAGCGGCCTCACCACCGCCCGGCTCACCAGCGTCTCGTGTCCTCCGACCTCGGGCAGTTGGTGCGTCGCGGTCGGCGACGCCGGCACGATTCTCACCTTCAACGGCACGACGTGGTCGGTCGACCCCGCCAGCGGCTCGAGCACCTCGAACTACGCGGGCGTCGTTCTCAAGCAGGGCCTCAGCGCGCGCTTCGGCGTCATCGTCGGCAGTGGCGGGGTGGTGCGCCCGTACGCAGGCATGGCGTGGGGTGCCGTGCAGACGATGGCGGGTGGCTACGCCCTCAACGGCGTCGCCCTCGACGCCAACGGCGAGGTCGGCCTGGCCGTCGGCGCGGGCGGCGTGACGTTCCGCACCAGCGACAGCGGCGCCACCTGGACCCAGGGCCAGGCGTACCTCGCTTCCCGCCTCGCCTTCCGCGACGTGGTCGTCATGGAACGGGGCATCGCCGGACCGATCTTCGGCGCGGTGACGATCAATGGGCTGTTCGTCTCGACGGACCTGGGGGCCACCTGGGCCACCCGGTGGCAGCCGCTCTCGGGAAGCCTCAACGGCATCGGGCACAAGGGCACCGCTGAGTCAGGCAGCGCGTGGCAGGTGGTCGGCAACGGCGGGGCGTGGATGGAGCTCTGACCGGGGAGGCCCGCTCGAAGCGGAAGGCCGGCGGCCGCGTCCACCGCGCCCGGCTAGTTGGGGACGCCGCCCGGGTGGCACGTCAGGCACGTTGACGGGTTGGTCATCTTCGCCTGCGTGTGGGGGAACTTCCAGGCGGCCTGGTAGACCGTGCCCGTGGTGGTGAGGCCGTTGCCAGCGGGGACCAGGTGGCACTCCTTGCAGTCGATGGGGAAGAAGTGCTTCGGGTAGGTCTCCGTCGCGGTGTTGCCCTTGTAGGTGGCCCTGACGCTGGGCAGGGTGAAGGGCCGCGTATCGCCTGCGCCCGTGGCCTCGGTGGTCGCGCCATTCCAGGGCGTCGCGACGAGGTCGCTGCCGGCCTCGTGACAGGCGCCGCAGCGCGTGCTGGCCAGCGACGAGAGGTGATCGTAGCCCAGCGCGTGGCGCCCACCGGCCGCCTGCGCGTGGCAGGCGGTGCACGGCACGCCAGTGGCGACCGCGGGATGCGGCAGGTTCGCGATGCCCGTCTGCAGCGTGTTGGCCGCGGTCGCAGGGGGCTGCGAGATGGTGAATCCACCCACCGCGATGAAGGCCGGCATCGCCGCCGCGCCCAGCCAGTTGGGGGTCATGGCGCTGGTGCCCGGCCACGAGTGACAGGAACTGCAGTCCGGGGTGCCCGAGGCACTGGTGAACGTCGCGTGGTCGAAGGCCGCGAAGGTGGCGCCGGGCTTCAGGTTGAAATGGCAGGTGCTGCAGCGGCCGGTGGTGGTGTTCATCACCAGCGGTGACGCGGCGCTGAAGTTCTTGTGGAAGGTGGCCTGGCGCCATTCCTGGCCCTGGACGCCGGCGACCGTCGAGGTGCCCTTCTGGGTGTGGCAGAAGCTGCAGTCGCGGGCGGTGACGTTGATGTCGGCGTGGTTCAGCTGGTCCTTCACCCCGGGGAAGGGGCCGGCGGTGGTGGTCACCTGGGAGTTGGTGAGCCCGCTCGGCAGGTTGTTGTTGGTCCCGATGACGGTGCCGCGGCCGTTGCTCGTGCCGTGACACGCGGCGCAGCCCGTGGGGCTGGGGACCTTCGCGTGCAGGTCGGTGCCCTTGTTCCAGGCGCTGCCGGTGGGCTTCGCGTCGGCCAGGTGGCAGGCCGCGCAGTCTTTCCCCGCGACGTCGGCCATGGGGTGGCTCATCCACTGGGCGCTGTTGGTCGCCGTGCCGCCGGTGGTGAAGGTCCAGGTGGTGGTGCCCTGCGTGGCCATCGTCGGCTCGGACAGGGCGTGGCACTCGACGCAGCTGGCCGGCTGCATCGCGACGTGGGGGTGCAGGGTCCCGGTCTTCCACAGGGCCGCGCCGGTGCTGGGGGTGAAGGCCATGGCGCTCTTCGAGAGCGCGGTGGTGTGGCAGGTCTCGCACTTCTGCACCGTCACCTGGGTCGAGCGGTGCTTCATGGCGAAGGTGGTGCCGGTGGTGACGTCGGCCTGGGGGCTGGCCATCAGCGGGTAGTGGCAGGTCACGCAGTCGGCGGGCGTGGCGGTGCTGATCTTCGCGTGGAACTTGCCGTCGCCCCAGGTGCTGCCCGGCGATGCGTGGCAGACCGAACAGTCGAGGGTCGCGACCCCGCTGACGGTCTGGCCGGCGATGGTCACCGGCGCGGTGAAGGTGGCCGAGTGGTCCATGGGCTGGAGCACCGAGGCCGACTTCTCGACGATCATGTCGGGCCGCATCTGCTCGTGGCAATCGAGGCACCGGGCCGTCGGCTGGGGCACGCCCGCGTCGGTGAGCACGGCGTGGTACTTGCCGTCGGCGAACGAGGTGACCGTGCCCGCGACGTTGGTGTGGCAGTGGAAGCAGGTGCTGTTGTCCGGGGCGTTGGCCGGCCCGGGGAACAACGCCGCGGGGATGGCCGTCGAGGTGTGCAGCATCGCGTTGAACAGCGTCGCGTTCTGCGTGGTCATGCCCGTCACGAAGCGAGCGGCGTTGCGCTGCAGCGTCCACGTCTGGAGCGCGATGAACTGGGTGGGCGAGGTCACCACCACGTCACCGGGGTACTCCTTGCCGCCCTTCCAATCTCCGCCCGGGATGGGGTTCAGGTCGACGTAGCGACCGGCGGTCACGGTCGCCTGGTGGCACGCGCGACAGTCGCCGGTGCCATTGAGCGTGTGGTTGAAGTTGTTGCCCACCCCCGGCACCGGGGCCGTCGGGCGTTGGCTGGTGTGGCAGGCGCTGCACGACTGCGTGGCCAGCGTGCCGACGCCGTGGGGGAAGTGGCCGCCGGCCCAGGTCTGGGTGCTGCCGCCGTGGCACACGGCGCAGTCTTCGCCGCCGCCGTGGGTGATGCCCTGGGCGTTGGTGCCGTAGTCAAAAGGCGAGGCCTGGTAGGTGGTGCTCGTCCACCCGGTGGTCGAGGTCGGGCGCTTCGCCTCGTGGCACCCCACGCAGCTCGCGGGCGCCGCACTGCCCACGAGGTGGAACTTGCCGCCGCTCCAGGCGCTGGTGGAGCTGTGGCACAGCACGCAGTCCTGGAGCGCGTCGCCATTGCCGTGGTCGAAGGTCATTCCCGCCGGCAGCGCGGCGTTCATCGAAGTCAACGCAGCCACCGGGCGAGAGTTCGCGTGGCAGTCGAGGCACGACGTGGGCTGGGCCTGGGCGGCCGCCGTGAGGGCGGCGTGGAACTGCGCCGGCCCGCCGTCGACTTCGACGACCCGCCAGGTCGCGGCGAGCAGCGGGCTGGGGGTGTGATGGCAGGTCGCACAGTCCTGGGTCACGATCCGGGTCGCGCCGGGGGCGCCGTTCGCCCACGCCACGGCGTCGTGCCGCATCTCGCCCGTCGCGGGCGTCCGCGCCGGCGCGGTGGCGAAGGCCCCGACGAAGCCCAGGGGCACCGACCGCGCGTGGCACTCCGCACACTGCGCAGGTTGGGCCTGGCCGACGTTGGCCAGCGACGAGTGCAGCAGGCCGGGGAAGTAGACGCCCGTGTTGGCTTCCTGGTGACAGGCGGCACAGTCGGTGAGCACCCCCGCGTCGATGGACGTCGCCAGGTGATTCATGGGCATGGGCAGCGTCTGCGCCAGGGCAGACACGCGAGAGATGGTGGTGCCCGTGAAGGTCGGCAAGAGGCCCGTCACCGTCAGGTCATGCGCCGGATCGGACACGTTCGACGGGGCCGCGCTCACCGTCGACCACGCGGTCGTGACGTGGCACGCAGCGCAGTCCGCCGCGCCCACGTCGCGGTGGGTGAAGCCCGCCTTCGGCAGCGCCGCGAAGGCGTTGTCCACCGCGTGGCACTGGGCGCATTCGCTGGTGATCAGGGTGTGGCTGAAGGGGCGTTTCTCCCCCGTGGGGTGGCAGCCAAAGCAGCTCGCGCCGCGGAGCTCCGCCTTCAGGTCGGGGTCGCTCACGGCGCTGGTGTCGACGGTGAAGCTGCTGGGAATGCCCAGGTGCAGGCGCTGGGTGATGGCCTCGGTGTGCTTGTGGCATTGATCGCAGCGCACCGCGGTGAAGCTCTCGGCGCCCGGCCGGTGACAGCCGTCGCAGGTCAACGCCCCGTCGGGGCCCATCGTCTTCCCGTACTCGTGCATCGCCCCCGTCGAGATGGGGAACCAGCGGTGGTTGGCCGCGTTCACCGTCGCCGGCAATTTCGGGTCCGTGGGGGTCGACGAGCAGCCCGCGATGAAGAGGTAGGAGAACAGCGCCGTGCTGATCGGAAGAGTCGTTCTCATGGGAGCCATCGGTTTTAGACCACCAGCGTCATTTACCGGCCACGCGAGGCGCAAATTTTTCGGGATTGGATACCTACAGGGCTTTTTCTTCCGCCGAAGTGGCCTAGATGCCCAATACTGCGCCCCTTCGCGTAAGCGCCCTTCGGCGCGTTCGGAACCATGAGCATCGATCTTCTCTTGTTGTTGGGCCTCGTCTTTCTCGGCGCGGGCATCGCGTGGTTCATGACGCGGAGCCGCGCGAAGCGGGAGGCCGCCGACTCTCTGGCCCTGGCACAGGTGCACAAGGACGGCCGTGCCGAGGCGCCCACGCTGCACCCCGTCATCGACCCCGACAAGTGCATCGGCAGCCTCTCGTGCACCGCGGTCTGCCCGGAAGGCGACATCCTGGGCGTGGTCGACGGCAAGGCCGCGCTGATCAACCCCTCGGCCTGCATCGGCCACGGCAAGTGCTCGGTGGAATGCCCGGTCAACGCCATCACCCTCGTGTTCGGCTCGTCCAAGCGCGGCGTGGAGCTGCCCGAGCTCAGCGACGTCTTCGAGAGCAGCCGCCCCGGGGTGCACATCGTCGGTGAGCTCGGCGGCATGGGCCTCATCAAGAACGCCATCACCCAGGGCCTGCAGTGCGCCCGGCACCTCGGCTCGCAGCTCAAGGGCCAGCAGGGGGAGATCGACGACGTGGTGGTGGTCGGCGCCGGGCCCTCGGGCCTCGCCACCGCCCTGGGCCTCAAGGAACAGGGCCTCAAGTTCCGCGTGGTGGAGCAGGAGAGCTTCGGCGGCACCATCTCGCACTACCCGCGCCAGAAGGTCGTGATGACCGAGCGCGTGGAGCTGCCCTACTTCGGGAAGTTCGGGGCCCCGCTCATCTCGAAGGAACAGCTGCTCGAGAGCTGGGTCGAGGCCTGCAAGAAGGCCGACGTGCGGGTCAACACCGGCGTGAAGGTCGAGCGCATCGACGGCAACGACGGCGACTTCACCATCTTCACCACCAAGGGCACCCTGCGCGCCAAGAAGGTGGTGCTCGCCATTGGCCGCCGCGGCAGCCCCCGCAAGATGGGCGTGCCCGGCGAGGAGCTCGAGAAGGTCACCTACCGCCTCATCGACGCCCAGCAGTACGAGGGCGCGCGCGTGCTGGTGGTCGGCGGCGGCGACGCGGCCCTCGAGGCCGCCATCCAGATCGCCGAAGAGAGCGACGCCGAGGTGGCCCTGAGCTACCGCCAGCCCGAGTTCGGCAAGGCCCGCGAGGCCAACAAGCGCCGCTTCAAGGAGCTGACCGAGCAGGGCCGGGTGTTCGCCTTCATGGGCTCGAACATCAAGCAGGTCACCGCCACGAGCGTGTCCCTCGAAAAGGGCGGCAAGCTCATCGACCTGCCCAACGACTTCATCATCGCCTGCCTCGGCGGCGAGGTGCCCACCGAGTTCCTGAGCAAGATGGGCGTGGGGCTCACCAAGCTCCACGGCGAGTCGCTGGGGGCCAAGGCCAAGCGCGGCAGCGCGGTGGTGGACGAGAAAGAGAAGTCGCACCGGCGCCTGTCCTTCGCGCTCTTCGTGTTGGGCATCCTCACCGTGGCCATGCTCGCGGTCGTGGGCTGGGACTACTACCGGCTCGCCCAGCCCGAGCGGCTGCTGCACCCCGCGCACCGCTTCCTGAAGCCCGCCGGCCCCTGGGGTCACGGGGTGGGCATCGTGAGCACCGTGGTGATGCTCTCGAACTTCATCTACGCGGTGCGCAAGCGCTGGGAGCGGCTCAAGGGCTTCAGCACCATCCGCACCTGGCTCACCTTCCACCAGTTCGTCGGCTTCTTGAGCCCCCTGGTCATCGTCTTCCACGCCGCGTTCCAGTCGAAGAACCAGCTGGCCACGCTCACCGCCCTGTCGCTGTCGGTGGTGGTGCTCACCGGCATCGTGGGTCGCTTCATCTACGGCATCGTGCCCAGCGGCGAGGGCAAGGAAGGCGAGCTCGACGAGCTCTCGCGGCGCTGGCAGCGCCTGAGCGAGCGGCTGGGCGGGGCGGCGGCGTCGCTCTCGTCACCCGCCGAGGTCGAGACCCTCATCGCCTCGGCCGTCACCCGGCCCACGCAGAAGTCGCTCTTGCGCTTCTTCCTCCACCTGCCGGTGCAGCGCGTGTCCGACGCGCGGCACCTGCTCCACGTGCGCTCGATGTTCCCCAGCCCGCACCACGCCCACGACTTCACCGACTCGTTCCACAAGCTGCGCCGGTTGCAGGCGCAGGTGACCTTCTTCCGCTCGCTCAAGGTGCTGCTGGCCACCTGGCGCGTGTTTCACGTGGTGCTCGCCGTGGTGCTCGTGGTGCTGATCGCCGCGCACATCGGCGTGTCTCTCTTCCTTGGCTATCGGTGGATCTTCACGTGAGCTTTCGGTCGTGGTGGTTGGTCCTCTGGGCCGTGGTGTGCGCCGGGTCCGCGCGCGCCGACCTGTTCTCTCCCGGCGAGCTGAGCAAGCCCCACACCTCGCTCGAGGGGCTCTCGCAGTGCACCAAGTGTCACCCGGCCGGCGGGCAACTGAGCCAGGAGACCTGCCTGTCGTGTCACCAGGAGCTGCAGCCGCGCCTGGGCAAGGGCCTGGGGCTCCACGGGCACATCGCCGCCGAGAAGCGCAACTGCGAGACCTGCCACCGCGAGCACCAGGGCCTCGCCTCCAACCTCATCGAGTGGGGCGCCGGCGGCGAGAAGGGCTTCAACCACCTGCGCACCGGCTGGGCGCTCAAGGGCGCGCACACCGAGGCCAAGTGCAGCGCGTGCCACGAGAAGCGGCTCATCGTGTGGACCACCGCCCTCAAGCTCCTCGAGAAGCGCCCCGGCACCCGCCTGGGCCTGGGCTCGGGCTGCCCCGACTGCCACTTCGACGAGCACCGCGGCCAGCAGCAGGAAGACTGCGAGTACTGCCACGTGGAGAAGGCCTGGAAGCCCACCCCCGGCTTCAACCACGACGACACCGACTACCCGCTCAAGGGCAAGCACATCAAGGTGAAGTGCACCGCCTGCCACGACTCGGAAAAGGACACCGAGGCCCACGGCTTCCCCGCGCCCAAGTCAGAGACCTTCCTGCGCTTCGCCCCCGTCGAGCACCGCAGCTG
The DNA here is from genome assembly GCA_903905455.1 of uncultured Archangium sp. GTDB lineage: Bacteria > Myxococcota > Myxococcia > Myxococcales > Myxococcaceae > Archangium_A. The sequence goes on along the minus strand of CAIVGN010000072.1, from coordinate 109,287 downwards.
CCTCGACTGCCACAAGGACCCGCACGAGGCCCGCTTCGGCCTGCGCTGCCAGAGCTGCCACGTGGTCGAAGGCTGGAACATCCTGCGCAACGCGGGCAAGGAACGCGAGTTCCACGAGAAGACCAAGTTCCCCTTGAAGGGCGCGCACCTCGACGTCGAGTGCCGCAGCTGCCACGGCCCGTTCCCCGGCGTGCCCGCCAAGTTCAAGGGCCTCGCCCACGAGACCTGCAACACCTGCCACCCCGACGCCCACGAGGGGCAGCTCTCGGTCAACGGCAAGGCCCCCGACTGCACCACCTGCCACAGCGAGCAGGGCTTCGTGCCCGCGAAGTTCAGCCTGCCCGAGCACGCCAGGACGAAGTACCCGCTGGAGGGCGCGCACCAGGTGGTGCCCTGCGCCAGCTGCCACCCCGCGACGCCGGCCCTCAAGGCGAAGATCCCCAAGCCGGTGCTCGCCGACTTGAAGAAGCGCAAGCGCCAGGAGCTCTTCAGCCTGGCCCTCTTCGACTTCACCAAGCCCACCGAGCGCTGCGACAGCTGCCACACCGACCTGCACAAGGGCCAGTTCAAGGACACGCGCTGCGAGACCTGCCACCAGGTGTCGTCCTTCACCGCGCTGCGCTTCGACCACCAGAAAGACTCGAAGTACCCGCTGACCGGCGCCCACCAAAAGGTGAAGTGCGAGAAGTGCCACGTCGCGCCCAGCCCCCAGGAACCGGTGCGCTACAAGCCGCTGGAGAGCGACTGCCGCGGCTGCCACCTCGACGAGCACGCCGGCCAGTTCGGCAAGAAGGCCTGCGACACCTGCCACGTGACCGAGGCCTGGAAGAAGGTGCTCTTCGTGCACGAGCCGCCCTTCACCCAGTTCCTGCTCGACGGGCAGCACGGCAAGGCGAAGTGCGAGGCGTGCCACAAGAAGGTGCCGGTGGCCGCGAAGGTGATGGCGGTGCAGTACCGGCCGCTGCCGCAGACCTGCGAGGGGTGTCACTCCGACTTCCACAAGGGCGCGTTCAAGGGGTTTGAGCCATGACGGCGCTGTTGTTGATGCTGGTGGTGGCCGCCGCGCCCGACGCGGGCCAGGCCGACGTCCCGAAGGCCGGCATGGCCAACGTGATCAAGTCGTTGTCGAAGCTCAGCAAGCCGGGCCACGAGGGCGTGACCCAGTGCTCGGCCTGCCACGCCACCTCGTCGTGGAGCGAGGTGCGCTTCAACCACGAGCGCACCGGCTTCTCCCTGACCGGCCGGCACGAGCGCACCTCGTGCAAGGCCTGCCACGTGACCGACTTCTCGGTGCCCCTGCCGCGCACCTGCGTGGGCTGCCACCGCGACGTGCATTCTGGCGAGCTGGGCGCCCGCTGCGAGAGCTGCCACGACACCACCGACTGGCGCTCGCGCTTCGACGCCGACGCGCACCGGCGCACCAACTTCCCGCTCTTCGGGGCCCACGCCGCCATTCCCTGCGTCGAGTGTCACGGCGAGGCCCGCGAGCGCCGCTTCAGCCGCGCCACCGTGGACTGCGCCGCCTGCCACCACGACGCCGCCCTGCGCACCGTGGGCAAGGCCGTCGACCACCTGGCCCTGGGGCTCGACACCCAGCGCTGCCAGCAGTGCCACGGGGCCCTGAGCTTCACCCCGGCGCGCTTCGTCACCCACGACGCCTGCTTCCCCATCAGCGCCGGTGCCCACGCCGGGGTGCCCTGCCTGGGCTGCCACAGCGCCACCACCCCCCCGGTGAGCACCTGCCGCACCAACACCGCCACGCTGTGCGTCAGCTGCCACACCAACGGCGGCGGCGCCGGCCCGGTCAGCGAGACCGACGCCCTGCACGCCAACAAGCCCAACGCCATGGGCTACTCGTACGTCGCCAGGAAGTGCGCCGAGTGCCACCGCCAGAACGAGGGCCTGCCGTGAGCGCGCGCTGGCTGGTGGTGATGCTGGTGCTGGCCGCGCCCGGCTGGGCGAAGAAGCCCGTCGCCAAGAAGGTCAAGGCCACCAAGACCACCAAGGCCGCCACCGCCTCGAAGGGCGTGGTGCTCAGCGCCACCGGCGAGGTCAGCTCGGTGACCGCTGACGCGGCCTTCCTGAACCGCGGCGCCTTCGACGGCCTCGCCCCGGGCCAGGCGTTGACCTTCGTGCGCGGCGGAAAGCCCGCCGGCAAGTGCACGGTGGCCGCCGTCTCGGAGCACTTCGCCCGCTGCGAGGGCCCCGGCCTGCGCCTGGGAGATCGCTTCGCCGTCGGCCGCGTCGCCGAGAACAACCCCGTGGCCACCGTGGCGCTGCCCACCGAGGCCGAGCTGGCCCGCCGCGCCGCGCACTTCGACGAGGTGAACTGGAAGCTGCGCGACTTCGACACCGCCGGCTCGTCGAGCAACGTGGGCCCGCGCGTCGAGGCGCTCTTCTCGCACACCACCTACGGGGGCCTGTCCGGGGGCCCCTTCGGCGTGCAGCGGCTCGACCTGCTCGCTTACGACGTGGAGATCTGGCGCGGCCTGCGGGCGAGCGCCGACATCACCGCGCTCAACTTCAGCGCGCGGCCCGACGCCACCCGCACCTTCTACCAGAAGTCCCCGGTGCTCCTCGTGCGCCAGCTGGAGATCGGCTTCCGCCGCGCCGACGTGCCCATCTCCGGCGCCATCGGCCGCACCTGGCTGCGCGCGACCTCGGGGCTGATGGTGATCGACGGCGCGCAGGGCGCGTGGCGCTTCGGCGACGGCTTCGAGCTGGGCGCCTACGGCGGCCTGTTGCCCGACGCGGCGCGGCTGACCATCACCCCCTCGCAGTGGGCCGCGGGTGCCTTCGCCAAGGCGCGCTTCTCGACGGGCACCGGCGCCACCGCCACCCTGGTGCAGCTCGGGGTGCGCGCCGGCTGGTCGCTGCGCGACACGCTGGGGGGCCGGGCCGAGGTCGCCGTCAACGCCAACCTGTGGAAGGGCGCGGACCTCGACGGCGCACTCGCCGTCGAGCTGGGCTTCGGCCAGACGCAGGCCGCCGCCGGCATCGACGCCGCGCGCCTCGACGTCGGCTGGCGCCCGATGGAGACCCTGCGGCTCAACGGCGCCGTGCGCTACCGCGGGCTCCCGCTGACCGGCCTGGTCGAGGTGGGCACCGTCTCGCCGGGCCAGCGCGCGCTGCACTCCGACCTGAGCGCCGTGTGGCAGCCCACCGCGTGGCTCTTCGTCGCCGCCCAGGGCGGCCTGGCCTCGGACTTCGACTCGGGCCTGGTGCAGGGCCGCGTGGGGCCGGAAGTGTCCGTGCCCCGCATCGCCGGCCTGCCGCTGGGGGTCAGCCTCGGGTACCTCGAGGAGTTCGGCTGGGTGCGCGGCCGGCACGGGTACTTCCAGGTAGGCGTCAACGCCCAGGGCTTCTTCCGCCTCGTGACCCGGGCCAGCTGGTTCCAGCAGCAGGCCGTCACCGGCAGCGCCGGGCTGGCCGGCAACGAGCTGGGCACCTCCGTGGCGCTGGAGGTCGCGCCGTGGAGATTCCTCAAGGGTCGCGTGGTGTTCATGGGCCGGTTGCCCCTGGCGTCGGCGGCGCCCCCCCTGGGCAGCGTGGGGTTTCAGCTCGGAGGCAGCTTCTGAGTGCCCGTGCCCCGTGGCCGGCGCCGCATTCAGTGAGTCCTTGACCGTGACGGACCGAGAAGAACTCGTCCGCCTGTTGGATGGCGTGAAGCGGGGGGACCAGGCTGCCTGCCGTCAGGTGTACCTGACATGGCGGCCCGGCGTGTTGCGCCTGCTCGAGGGGTTTGCACAGCTCGACGCTGACGAAAGGGAGGACCTCGTGCAGGAAGTTTTCACTCGCGCCTTCCGGGCCGTCGGCAACCTCAAGTCGCCCGAGGCCTTCGATGGCTGGCTCCTGTCCATCGCGCGGAACCGGGGCCTCTCGGCGCTCGCGCGCAAGGCCAGCCGCCACGAGGTGCGCGAGCGCTACGCGCAGGAACAAGACGACGCCGCCGAGCTCATCCCGGAATCGGCCCGGCTCGAGCTCGACATCTCCATGGTGCGGCGCCTCATCGAGTCGCTGCCCGAGGGTCCCGAGAAGGAGACCGTGCGCCTGTTCTACGTCGAGGGCGAGCTCTCGGCCCGGGAGATCGCCGAGCGCATGGGCGTGGGCAAGAGCGCGGTGACCATGCGCCTCGAGCGCTTTCGCGCCCGCATTCGCCGGCAGCTGATGCTCGACGTGCTCAAGCGAAGGTGGGAACCGTGAGCCCGCATCTCGACGCCGCGCGCTGGACCGCGCTGCAGGCCACCCGCGACGACGCGCTGCTCGAGCACCTCGCCTCTGGCTGCGAGGCCTGCGACGCGTTCCTCGCGGCCCTGCCCGGCGCCGACGGGGACATCGACCGGGTGCTGCTGTCCCTCGCCCCCCGCGCGCCCTCCACCGACGAGCTGGCCTGGGCCCGCTTCCGCCGCCGCCAGCAGCAGCCCGCGCGCCGCTCCCTGGTCTTCGCCGTGGCCGCCGCCCTGGGGTTGCTGGTGGCGGGCGGCCTGCTGTGGCGCGCCGAGCCCCAGGTGGCAGTCGACCCGTGGACCGGGCTCAAGGGCAGCGGCCAGGATGCCCTCGAGCTGCGCGCCGCGGTGAAGGGCGCCCGCGGGGCGCTGACGCCCATCGACGACGGCCAGGCGGTGTCGTCGGCCGCGGCCCTGGTGTTCCAGGTGCGCTCGCCCATGGCGGGCCCGGCGCGGCTGTTCATTCAGCGCGGTGACGGCGTGCCCGTCGAGCTGACGCAGCTGGGCCTGGTGCAGGGCGCGCAAGAGCTCGAGCGCGGCGACGAGGGCCTGCTGGGCTTCTCGCTGGCCGGCGAGCGCGGCCCGGTCTCGGTGTGGCTGGTGGCCGCCGAGGTGCCGATGTCGGTGGACACCGCACTCGAAGCCATCAAGGCAGGTGGCGACGCGGGGGTGGTCGTGGCAAAGCTGCGGGTGGACGTCACCCCGTGAGACTCACGCTCTTCTTCCTGGTCGGTGCTGCGGCGGCAATGGGCTGCGCGCACCCGACCGGCGAGAAGGGAGGCCTGGTCACCGTGAAGGCCTCGGCCGACGAGGTGCGCCAGGCCTTCGCCGGCCGGCGCTTCGCGCTGTTGATCGGCATCCCCCAGAGCCACGACGAGCACTGGCAGCCGCTGCGCTACGCGAAGAAAGACGTGAAGGACCTCGCGGCCGTGCTGCAAGACCCGCTGCGCGGCCGTTTCGCGCACGTCGAGTCGCTCACCACCCCCGCCCAGACCACGCGCGAGGGCGTCAAGGCGGCGGTGGCCCGGCTCGCCGCCCTGGCCACCCAGCCCGAAGACGTGGTGGTGCTCTACGTGTCGGCCCACGGCACCCTGGCCCGCGACGCGCGCGGAGAGCTCGAGCGCTACCTGGTCACCTCCGACGCCGACTTCCACCGCGTCAGCCAGACGGCCCTGCCCATCGACGCGCTCTCGGCCGGCCTGCTGGCCTCGCGCTCGCGCCGCCGGGTGGTGGTGCTCGCCACCTGCCACTCGGGCAGCGGCAAGTCGCTCTTGCCCGAAGACGTGGCCTCCGAGCTGGCCTCGCTCAAGGGCGCGCTGCGCCCCCTGGAAGAAGTCTCGCGCGCCTCCATCGTGCTCTCGGCCAGCGACTTCCTCGAGACCGCCCGCGAAGACGAGACGCTGCAGAACGACGTGTACACGCACTGGCTCATCGAGGCGCTGGCGGGCGGGGGCGACCGCAACGGCGACGGCGCCGTCACCGCCACCGAGGCCCACGACTACGCGCGCCGCCGCACCTGGGTCTTCTCGCAGGGCCGCCAGCGCCCCTCGGCCGAGATGGTCGAGGTGGGCGCCGACCCCGTGGTGCTGACCGGCGACGTCAAGCGCACCGGCCAGCCCGAGCTCTACTCCTACGTGCCGCGCCTCGACGGCTTCACCCTGCGCGTGGACGGCGTCGAGCGCGCCGAGCTGCCCGGCGGCGCCGCCGTGGGCCCCGGCGCGCACCACGTGGAGCTGGCCAAGGGCGACGAGGTGCTGCTCACCGAAGAGGTGCGCCTCGAGGCCGGCGAGCGCCTCGACGTCGACTCGCTGGCGCGCCGCACCGACCCCTTCCTCTCGATGACCGCCACCGGGGGCGCCTTCGGCTTCATCGACAGCGTCAGCCGCCAGCAGCTGCTCCCCGTCTCGCCGGCCCTCGGCGTGGCGGTGCGCTTCGAGCGCGTGCTGCTCAAGCGCATCACCGTGGAGGCCGACCTGAGCGGCTTCGGGGGCCAGGGTGCGCTGAGCCTCGCCCCGCAGAGCCCCGGCGTGCCCTTCGGGTGGTCGAGCATTCTCGTCGGAGTTTCGCTGGCCTGGCAGTGGGACTGGCGGTGGGTGTCTGTGTGGGTCGGCCCGCGCGTGGCCGGGCTCTGGGTCCAGCGGTCCTTCTCTCTAGATGCGTACCAGGGCACCCAATCGGCCTTCTCGGTGACGCCCGGCCTGTTGCTGGGGGGCGCGGTGCACCTGACGCCGCACTGGGAAGTGTCGGTCGGCTTGCAGGCGATGCTGGCGGCGGTGGTGGTGGATGGCGTGACGCAGACTCTCGGCTTCGCCGGCGCGTGGGCCGGCATTGGGTATCGGTTCTGATGAAACGAAGCCTCGCCATCGCCCTGTGTGCCCTGTCGGCCTGCGGGGGGCTCGAGAACGAGCCCTTCAAGACGGGCACCATTCGTGGCCAGCTGGTCGCCGCCGACGCGAACGCGGTGGTGGCCGTGGTGGGCCAGCCCGCGCTGGTCACCCACCCCGACTCCGCCGGGCGCTTCACGCTCGAGGCGGTGCCGCTGGGCACCGTCGATCTCCTCATCGTGGTCAACGCGGCCCTCTCGCACCGGCAGCCGGTGGTGGTCGGTGGCGCGAGCGTCGTCGAGCTGGGCGCGCTGGAAGGAAGGCGGTCCGGCAAGCTGGAGCTCTACGTGCAGTCGGTCGGCCGGCACGTGTTGACCGGGGGCACGGTGTCGTTGGTGGGCCTCCCCCTGACGAGCCCCATCGTGGCGCCCGAGAACGAGGCCGAGTTCTTCGTGCCCGCCGGTTGCTACGAGGCGCGGGTGGTGGTGCCCGGGTTGCCCGAGACGACCGTGTCGGGCTGCGTCGGTGAGGCCGGGCTCTTCGAGCAGCACCTCGACCTCGAGCCGCCCGATGGAACCCCGGGCAGCGAAGGCTGCAGCATCACGGGCTGTGAGGACGGGCTGGTCTGCCAGGCCGACTTCAGCTGCCGTTGATGTAATTCGATACGGCGGTGGTAGAGCCACGGGCATGTCGAAGCCCATCGCCATCGGCGTCATCCTCTTCGTTCTCGGTATCATCGTCGGCCGTGCCAGCGTCATCGCGTCGGGCCCCTCCACGAGCGCGCCCGCGTCGTCGGTCGCCATGCCCTCGGCCATGCCCTTCGCGCAGCCGGCGCCCACGGCCGCCCTCACCGGCGCCGGCAAGGGGGAGGTGCTCCGCGGCAAGGTGGCCGAGGTCATCCAGGTTCCCCAGTACACCTACCTGCGCATGGAGTCGGGCGAGTGGGCGGCGGTCGAGTCCATGCCCTCGCTGACGGCCGGCCAGGAAGTCGGCGTGATGCTGCAGACCGAGATGCACGACTTCTCGAGCCCCTCGCTGGGCCGCACCTTCGCCAGCCTGTGGTTCGGCTCCATCGAAGGCGCGGCACCGGGGCCTCGCACCGCCCAGGCCGCGGCGCCCGTGCCCATGGCCGGCCCCGCGCCGACCGCGACCCCCGAGGTGAAGGCCGCGCTGCAGGCCGCGGGCTCGGGCGAGGCGCTCACCCTGCGCGTCGTCGACGTCTACAGCGAGCGCGCGATGCTCGGTGGCCGCAAGGTCAAGGTGAAGGGCACCGTCGACCGCGCCAGCCTCGTGCAGGGCGCCTGGTACGTGCACCTGAAGGACGGCACGGGCGCGGCGGCGGACAAGACCGACGACCTGCTGTGCATCAGCGCCACCGAGGTGAAGAAGGACCAGGCCGTGGTGATGGAGGGCATCGTGGCCCTCAACAAGGACGTGGGCATGGGGCCGGTGCCGGTCTCGCTGGACCAGGCGCAGGCGAAGTAAGGCGTCCCGGGCACCGCCGCACGCGGTGCCCAGCCGCCGGCCTGCTCACTCTTCGAGCAGGCCCTTGAGGGAATCGCCGCCCGAGGGCAGCGAGAGCGCCTGGGCGTAGTGCAGCAGCAGCGCCCGGTTGTCGGCGACGCTGATGTTCTGCAGCTCGAGGGCGCCGATGCGGTCTTCGGGCGAGAACGCGCCCACCGTCTTCTCCATGGAGAGCCGCTCGGGCGCGTAGGCCGCGTGGGCCGCCTCGGTCTTCATGATGGTGACGTCGTCGCCGCGGCGCAGCTCGAGGGTGACCTCGCCGGTGATGGCCGTGGACACCCAGCGCACCAGCGACTCCTTGAGCATCATGGCCTCGGGGTCATACCAGCGGCCCTCGTAGAGCAACCGGCCCAGCTTGCGGCCCAGGGTGCAGTAGAGGTCGGTGGTGTTCTCGTTGTGCACCGCCGAGAGCAGGCGCTCGTAGGTCAGGTGCAGCAGGGCCATGGCCGGCGCCTCGTAGATTCCGCGGCTCTTGGCGTCGATGACCCGGTTCTCGATCTGGTCCGACATGCCGAAGCCGTGGCGGCCGCCGATGCGGTTGGCCTCGAGGAAGAGCGAGACCAGCGAGTCGAAGCGCTTGCCGTTGAGGGCCACGGGCACGCCGTGTTCCCAGGTGACGGTGAGGGTCTCGGTGTCGATCTTCGTCTCGGGCTTCCAGTGCGCGACGCCCATGATGGGGTTGACCACCATCATCGACTTGTCGAGGTGCTCCAGGTCCTTCGCCTCGTGGGTGGCGCCGAGCATGTTCGAGTCGGTGCTGTAGGCCTTCTCGGCGGACATGCCGTAGGGCAGGCCCGCGGCCTCGAGGAACTTCGACATCTCGAGGCGCCCGCCGAGCTCCGAGACGAACTGCGCGTCGAGCCACGGCTTGTAGATGCGCAGGTCGGGGTCGACGAGGATGCCGTAGCGGTAGAACCGCTGGATGTCGTTGCCGCGGTGCGTGCTGCCGTCGCCGAAGACGTGCACGTCGTCCTGCTTCATGGCGCGCACGATGGCGGTGCCGGTGACGGCGCGGCCCAGGGGCGTGGTGTTGAAGTACTTCTTGCCGCCCACGGTGAGGTGGAACGCGCCGCACTGGATGGCCGTCAGGCCCTCGCGCGCCAGCGAGTCGCGGGTGTCGATGAGCCGCGCCTGCCTGGCCCCGTGCTTGAGGGCGATGGGGGGGATGTCGTTGACGTCCTTCTCGTCGGGCTGCGCCAGGTCGGCGGTGTAGGCGTAGACCTCGACGCCCTTCTTCGTCATCCACGCGACGGCGGCGCGGGTGTCGAGGCCGCCCGAGAAGGCGAGGCCAATGCGGGTGTCCTTCGGGGGAAGCTGGCGGTAGATGCGGCTCATGAGCCGGCGACATGGAACTTCTGGCCCCGGCTTGCAAGCCCTTCGCGCGCTGTTAAACGCAGGCCCATGCTGCTCGCCGCCGCCGAGAATGCCTCGCCGTACGCCTTCGACGCCGTGAAGGACAACCTGGGCATGGCGCTCATCGCCGTGGTGGTGCTGGTCATCTGGCTGTTGTTCCGCAAGATGCTCGAACTCAGCGAGCGCCGGTCGAAAGACGAGAGCCCCCCCCCGAAGAAGTGAGCCCGCGGTGCACCGCGCCCTGAAGTGTGGCATCGGGGGGCCATGAAGCCGTGGAAGACGCTCGCGACCGATGGGAAGTGGACGCTGCGCCAGCGGGACACCGAGTACATGGTGCAGTCCGAGGGGAAGATCCTCGTCACCAGCCGCCGTCACGGCAGCGAAGAAGAGCTGGCCAGCATCGGTTGTTCACGGGTGATGACCGATTCGCCCAGGGTGCTCATCGGCGGGCTGGGCTTCGGCTTCACCCTGCGCGCGGCGCTCGACGTGCTGCCCGACGGGGCGAAGGTCACGGTCAGCGAGCAGTCGGCGGCGGTCATCGAGTGGAACCGCGGCGTCCTGGGTGACATGCACGACCACGCGCTCGACGACCCGCGGGTGACGGTCGAGGTGGGCGACGTGCAGCGGGTGCTCTCCAAGAACCGCGGGGGCTACGACGTCATCCTGCTCGACCTCGACAACGGCCCCTTCCCGGAGACCATCGAAGATCAGCAGTCCATGTACAGCATCGGCGGGCTCTCGTCGGTGCGCGCCTCGATTCGCGCCGGCGGGCGCCTGGCGGTGTGGGCGTCGAGCACGCACCCCGGCTTCAACAAGCGCCTGCGCGAGGTGGGTTTCACGGCCTCGGTCGAGAAGACCGGAGACGCGACCCACCTCGTGTTCATCGGCGACCTGCGCTGATCAGTGCGTTTGGAGCCGCTGACGCAACTCGGTCAGCCGCTTCTTCAGGTCGGCCAGCATTTCGCCGGTGACGATGGCGGCGCTGCTGGCGGCGCGATCCAGCTGGGGCTCGAGCTTCTTCCACTCGTCCTTGATGTCCATGCCGGCGAGGTGCACCTTGACGCGCACCTCGTCACGCAGCGCGCGGACGTCTTGCTGCAGCGACTTCATGTCTTGCGGGGTCTGGTTCATGACGTGCCTCGGTGAGGGTTTACTTGCGGCGCGCGACTGCGGCGCGCCCCGCTCGGGCCTTGCTGGTCTGGCTCCTGGCGAGGGCCGCGCGCATCAACTGGGTGTCGGCCCGGCCATGGTGGGCCGAGGGGCGCGTCGACTTGCGTGAGGGCCGCCCCGACATCGAGTCTTCGAGGGCCATGCCGACCTGCTTGTCGCCCCACTTCGTGACGTTGCGCGTGTCGGTGTGGTGGGGATCGAGCGGGCGGAGCGGCTTGACGACCTTCTTCTCGCGGTGCTGGGTGCGCTCTGCTGCCGCCTTGAACTGTTGGGCCTTCGTCGCCATGTGAGCCTCCTGTGGCCCCACGACGTTCAAGGTGTGTGCCCCGCACAATGCGTTGGAATCTCGCCCGCTGCGCCGCGCAACGTCTGCAGATGCTGCGTTCAGTCGCGGAACTGTGCGTGAACGAATCCGTGGCTGATCAGCGAGGTCATCACCTCGCCATCGTGGCCGGGCACGACGTGGAGTCCCGGGGCCTGGGCGGAGAGCGCCTTGATGGCGGCGAGCTGCCGCAGCACGGCCTCGCGATCTTCCCCGAGGAAGAACCAGGTCAGGAGCCGCGCGCGCTCGTGCACCTGCTCCCAGTTCGACCGGTGCCAGGCCACGTCACCGAGCAGCAGGAACTCCTCGCCGTCGGCCTGCTGGATGAAGACGAGCTGGCTGCCGGGGGTGTGGCCGGGGGCGCTCCACGACACCACGCCGGGGGCGAGCGCGCGGGCCGGTTGATCAGCCAGGGGCGGCAGCTTCGCGCGCGCGGCCTCGGGGAAGCGCAGCGGGTCCTGCTTCGAGGGGTCCTGGAGCTGGGCCCGGGTCAGCTCGAGCTTGCCGGCGAGCAGCGCGGCCTTCGGGTGGGTGCTCACGCCGCCGAGGTGGTCGAAGTGCTCGTGGGTCACCACGATGCGCTCGGCCGTGCCCATGGCGGCGTCGAGGCGGGCCCAGGCCGCGGAATCGTAGAAGGTGGCGTGCTGGCCCTGGGCGGTGGCCTCGTCCATCGCGGTGTCGATGAGCAGGGTGCGGCCGGGGAAGACGAGCTGGTAGCTGAAGACGGGCAGGGTGGTGTTCGACCAGCCGGCGCCGGCCATCACCGCGACGGAGGGGAACTCGAAGCTCGCCACGTGCTCGACGTGCAGCGCCAAAGGCTTCTCGCCCGGCAGGCTGCTGGCGAGGCGGCGCAGTTCGGCGAGCTCGAGGGCGAAGGTGCCGGTGGGCTCGTGGCTCTCGACGAAGAGCCACCAGTACGCGGGGGCGCCCAGCACGAGCAGCGCCCCTACGACGCGCAGGAGCTTCTTCACGGGACGAAGGCGTCGAGGGCCTTGCGCAGCGGCGCGAAGTCTTCGTCCTTCACGTCGGCGACGCCCTCGGCGAGCAGCGCCGCCTGGAGGGACTTCTGGCCCTCGGCGTTGGCGCCGGCGGCCTTCGCGGCGGCGACGAGGGCGTCGACCTTGCCCTGCGCGAGCTTCGGCGCGGCGAGGAGCACGTCGTTGGGCACCTCGCTCGAGAGCGCGACGACCTTGAGGGTGTCGGCCTTCTTGCCCAGGGCGCCCACGCAGCCGGAGACGCGGGTGGTGTTGGGGGTGGGATCGCTGAAGGTGGCGCCCAGGTCGTACTTGCCCTCGAGCACGGCCTTGCAGACCGCGTCGTGGGAGCCGAGGAAGTCCTGCACCTCGAAGCTTTGCGCGGGGTTGATGCCGGCCCCGAGCATCATCGCCTTGGGGATGACGTAGCCGGTGGCGCTGGAGGTCTCGACCCAGGCGACCTTCAGGGGGCGCTTCTCCTTCTTCAGCGCGTCGAGCGAGGTGAGCTTGCTGCCCGGGCCCGCGAAGACCACCGAGCGGTAGGTGCTCTTGCCCTGGCGCACGGTGCGGAAGAGGAGCTGGGTCTTCGCCTTGGGGTCGACGCGCAGGTAGGCCAACGGGCCCATGAGGGCGAAGTCGACGTCACCCTTCGCGACGGCGAGCGCGAGCGCTTCCTGGTCGGGGAAGACGCGGGGCAGGGCGGGCTCCTTGAGGGCCACGGCGACGAAGCTCGCCAACGCGTCGGCCTGCTTCTTCGCCGCGACGTCGTTGGTGGCGGCCACCACGCCCACGATGACCATGGCCTGGGCAGGGGGCGCGGCCTTCGGGGCGGCGGGCTGGGCGAAGACGACGGCGGAGGACAACGCGAGAGTGGCGCAGAGCATTCGCATGGGGGGGCAACGTAGTACGGCGGGCTTCGATGGGAGGTTTGCGTCTCCTGCGATCGGTCGAGGTCGTCTTGCTGTTTGGGTGCCTGGGATCGCCCCACTCCCATCCTCGCCCCCCGGGGCGAGGGGTGCGCTCATCTGCCGCGCGGGCTAGACGGGATGCAGAGTCGAATGGGGCAAGGCCTCAATGTTCAGGAACGGTCGGTGGGGGTCGATCCACCGTCGGCCCTCGACGGTTTTCGTGGGTGGCGACGCGGGGCGCTGAAGCAGCAGCATCTAACGGCTGCTGCTGCCCTTCGGCAGCAACTGCGGGACGTCAGATGTTGCTGCCTGGGCGGTGGATCCGGCGCATGCCAAGACCATCGAGAAGAAGCGTGGGGGTCCTGCGCTGCGAGTGGTCCTGCGAATCGAGGCCTTGCCCCATTCGACTCTGAATCCCGTCTGGCCCGCGCGGCGAGCGCTCCCCTTTCCCCGGGGGGAAAGGAAGGGATTGGGGCGAACCCCGGCACCCAAACAAAGAGACGACCTGGGCCGATCGCAGGAGACGAAAGCCTCCCGTCGAAGTCGAACGCGCGCCCGCACCCGCACGCGCACCCACGCCGACCCTCAGCGCCGACGGCGCGCCAACAACGCCAGGCCCGCGAACAAGGCCATCGCGTCCACCGAGCTGCACCCGCACCCCTGGGCGCGATCCCCGAGCAACTCCGGCGCGTGCGCCAGCGAGACCGGCAGGGGCACCGGGGGGCCGGCATCGACCACCTCCGGGCAGCTGTCGGCCGGCTCGAACGAGAAGCCCAGCTCGTACACCTGGCGGTCGCGCCGGCTGGTGTTGCCCAGCGCGACGTAGACGTCGCCGCCACAGGCCACGTCGATGAGCGTCTTTCCGGTGACGTCGTTGCCCGACGCCGAGGGCACCGAGCGCGCCTGGGCGTCGTTGATCAACGAGCCGCCGTTCTCGATGAAGGTGACCGGGCGATCCGCGGCCGCCAGCAGCTCGAGCCGCGACGAGGTGTTGCCGCCGAAGTTGGGCATCTGCGCGGCGACGCTCACGCTCTTCGCGCCATGGGGCAGGTGAATCTTGAACTGGTACGGGCCCGGCACCACGGCGCCGTCGTTGAGCGCCGCGAAGGTGGTGCCCACGATGCCATAGAAGTGGTGCACCGCCGCGGGGTCGGCGGTCACGTCGAGCACCTTCGAGCAGTGCGTCACGCCGCGGGCATCGAAGATGGCCTCGATCTTCGCCCGCGCGTCGGCGACCTGGGGGAAGGCCTGCACCACGGCCGAGGTGATGATCGCCGCGGCCTTCTCGAAGTTCACGTCGGGCGGGAACGAGACCAGCGCCGCGTAGTACGCCGCGTTGAAGGTGGCGCCGTCGTCGGTGCCCAGGAACAGCTTGCGCACCTCCCACACCGCGCCGGTGTAGTGCAGCGAGTCCTGGTGCGACTCGCCCCACAGCACGTCGGGGCAGCGCTCGGTGTTGTCCACGTCGCGGATGGCGCTCATCGTGGGGTCGATGCGCGGGCCGACGTACTGGCCCACCACCGGGTCGTTGCCGGTCATCGCGGCGATGAGGTCGGCGTTGCCCTCGTCGAGCGCCGACGACTCGTTGTTCACCGAGCGCGAGTCGAAGGTGACGCCGGTGGTCCAGTCCGCGGTGGAGTGGATGACCCCGTGCCCGAACTCGTGCCACAGCACCGGCCCGTCGTAGGCGAAGTCGGCCGCGGCGCCCTGGTAGATGACCAGCGCGTCGGAGGCCAGCACCTGCGGTGGCAGCAGCAGGAAGTCCATGTTCTCGCGCGCCAGGTACATCGCGTTGTCGGTGCGCGAGAGGGTGTTGCTCACGTACACGCCCTGCGCGTTGGGCGTGGCGTTGTTCATGTCGGCGTCGGCGACGTTGACCCACACCGCGGGCAGGTCGCCGCCGGCGCCGGTGTTGCGCATGGTGAACGGCGAGAAGCCGCCGTCGCGCGCCAGCGGGCCCACCGAGAAGCCGCGCACCGCCTCGTAGGCCTTGCTCACGTGGAAGTAGGCGTGCACCTCGGCGAACTCGTCGTAGTCGGCCGGGTTGTTGATGCTGGGGTTCACCGTGCCCGGCGGGTCGACCGGCGCGTAGACGTAGTCTCCGCTGGCGTGCACCGCGGGGTCGTTGGTGGCCCGGGGGCGCTGATCACAGATGGCCACGTCGAAGGTGATGGGGCCGTTGAAGCTCTGCGCCATGCCCTGCGCGCGCAGGGGGCCCGCGTCGGGGTTGCAGTTCTCGGTGGGGCAGCAGTTGAGCGCGCGAATGCGATCGCCGCGCAGGAAGCCCGCGTCGGCCGGGAGATGCGCCAGCGCCACGTCGGCCGTGGGGGTGACGCCCACGCCCGCGTTCACGCCGCCGGGGCTGGACGGGTACACCTTTGCCGCGTTGCCCGCCCGCGCGCGGTCCTGCACGAAGAGCACCGAGCCGTCGGTGCCGTCGATGGCCACGTGCCAGCTCTGCGAGTTCTTGAGCGTGGGCACGAAGGCGAGGAAGCCCACGTGCGCCGCGCCGTTCACCACGAACGCCTGGCGGTGCGCGCCGCCGTAGGGCACGCCGTCGCTGCGCAGCCACGCCCCGTCGACCTCGTGCGTCGCCCGCTCGAGCGCCTGCGGCCCGGTCAGCGTCGCCGCGGTCTTCACCTCGGTGAAGTGCTTGAGCGTGGACGACACGCGCACCACGCGCTGCTGCTCGTCGAAGGTGACGATCAACCGCGCGCCGAAGACCTCGAGCCCGTCGACCTGCTGCACCAGCTGCACGGTGCCGCCGAAGCGCGTCGACATCAGGCGTCCCACCGACAGCGTGGAGCGCGGGTCGAGGCCCAGCTCCGCCTGGCGCGAGGCCGCGAAGCGCAGCGCGGCGTCACCCGGCGAGCCGATGAGCGGGGGCGTCAGCACGCCCGATTGAAAGGTGACCGGCGCGGCGGCGAGGACGAGGAGCAGGGGCAGCAACATGGACGGCGCCTGTAGGCTGCCGCCTGGGCGCGCGCAAGTTGGCCACCCGGGGGTGTAAACGGGCTTTCAGCCCGGCGGGGCCGGTGGTGCATCGGCGCTCCGCTCGGCGTCGATCACCTCGGGTTCGGCCGGGTGCCCGAACAGGTACCCCTGCACTTCGTCGCAGCCGAAGTCGGTGAGCACCTGGAGCTGGTCGCGGGTCTCGACGCCCTCGGCGATGATCCGCAGCTTGAGCGCGTGGCCCATGGCGATGACGGCCTGCACCACGGCCTGGTCCGCCGGGTCGGTGAGCACGTCGCGCACGAAGGCGCGGTCGATCTTCAGCCGGTGCAGCGGCAGCCGCTTGAGCTGCGCCAACGACGAGTAGCCGGTGCCGAAGTCGTCCATCGCCAGGCGCAGGCCCAGGGCGCGCAGGCGCGTGAGCAGCTCCACCGTGGCCCGGGGGTCCTTCATCACCACGCTCTCGGTGACCTCCAGCTCGATGAGCGCCGGGTCGACGCCGCTCTCGGCCAACGCCCTGGTCACCACCTCGAAGAAGTCGGGGTCTTGCAGCTGCACCACCGACAGGTTGACGGCCACCGGCAGGTTCCAGCCCTTCGCGCGGCGACAGGCCTCCTGCAGCACCCACGCGCCGATGGGGCGAATGAGGCCGGAGTCTTCGGCAATGCGAATGAAGCGGTCGGGCGGCACGAGGCCCAGCTCGGGGTGACGCCAGCGCAGGAGCGCCTCGACGCCGATCAACCCCTTGCCGCTCATGGGGCGCTGCGGCTGGAACTGGAGATGGAACTCGCCGCGCTCGAGGCCCTGGGTCATGGCGTTGAGCAGCACGAGGTGCTCGAGCGCGCGGCTGTTCATGTCCTCGGTGAAGAAGCGCGAGGTGTTCCGGCCGGCTTCCTTCGCGGTGTACATGGCGGCGTCGGCGTGGCTGAGCAGCGCGTTCACGCTCGCGCCGTCCTGCGGGAAGACGCTGATGCCGATGGACGCGGTGAAGCGCATCTGGCGGCCGGCGACGGTGACCGGCTGCACGATGGCCTCGCGCACCTTGCTGGCGACCTTGAGGCTGTCGGTGGCCCGGTCGAGCGGGGTGAGCACGATGGCGAACTCGTCGCCGCCCATGCGCGCCACGGTGTCACCCTCGCGCACCACGGCCTGGATGCGGCGGGCCATCTCCTTGAGCAGCAGGTCGCCTTCCTGCGGGCCCATGGAGCTGTTGACGGTCTTGAAGCCGTCGAGGTCGACGAGCATCAGCGCGACCTGGTGGTTCGCGCGCTGCGCCAGCCCCATGGCCTGGCCGAGGCGATCTCGCAGCAGCGTGCGGTTGGGCAGCCCGGTGAGGTGGTCGTGCTGCGCCAGGTACATCACCTGGGCCTGCGAGTTCTTGATGGCGCTGATGTCGGCGAAGATGGCGACGTAGTTCGTCACCTCGCCGGCCTCGTCGCGGATGGTGTTGAGGGTGGTCCACTCCGGGAAGATCTCGCCCGACTTGCGGCGGTTCCACACTTCGCCCTGCCATTGGCCCGTCTGCTTCAGCGTGGTCCACATCGCCTCGTAGAAGGCGCGATCGTGGCGGCCGGAGCTGAGCAGCGAGGGGTTCTTGCCCAGCACCTCCTGGAACGCGTAGCCGGTGATCTCGGTGAAGGCGTTGTTGGTGGCGATGATGGCGTTGTGGCGGTCGGTGATGACGATGGCTTCGCCTGAACACTCGAAGAGCCGCGAGAAGAGCCGCAGCTGCAGGGCGTCGCGGCGCTGCGCGGTCACGTCGCGCACGAAGCCCACGAAGCGGTCTTCGGCGAAGGCCGCGGCGCTGATGTCGACGCGCAGGGTCGTGCCGTCGCCACGCTTGAGGGGCACCTCCCCGATGGCGCGGCCGCTGGCGAGGACCTGGCCGAAGTGTTCCTGCGCCGTCGGCAACCCGCCCGCCGAGGTGTCCATGAAGTCCCACAGCGTGCCCGGTGGGTGCTCGGCCCGGCTCATGCCCAGCATGCGCCCCATGGCCGGGTTGGCGTCGATGATGCTGCCCTTGCGGTCGACCACCACGATGCCGTCGGGCGCGTGGTGGAAGAGGGCGCGGAGCATCGGGGCGTCGAGCGCCACAGGTGCCTGGGGAGGCCAGAGCACGAGGGCCGTGCCGCCCAGGCCCGGCAACGGCACGCGGGCAAACGAGAGCTGCAGCGGGGTCCCGGCGCGCGTGGCCACCTCCGTCAGGCCGACTTCCGCGGCGCCCTCCAGCAGCTCGCGCGGCAACGGGGAAGGTCGGCCGAGCACCTCGTCGCGGCGCCACCCGAGCAACGTCTCTGCCGCCGGGTTCCAGGCCACGACGGTGCCTTGAGGGTCGTGCGCCACGAGGGCCGCAGGGACTGATTCGAGCAGGTTCACGATCGGGCCCAGAGACATCGCGGCGCAGGCTACCTCACGAACCGGGGCCGTCGCCTACGTGCGAATGCTTGCTGCGCAAACAATGCGCTTGGCACTTCAGGGGGCTGCCGTTTTGATTTCGGCATGCGTTCACCCCTCTCGTGGTGTCTCGCCGTGGTGTTTTGCCTCGCACTGCTGGGCTGCCCCGAGCCCATCGACCCCGAAGAGGACGGTGGCGTGGGAGGCGGTTCGGGGGCCACGGGTGGTGGCGGCGGAACTGCTGGCGTGTTCGGCGTGGAATGGACCTGGTTCGCCTCTCCGCCGGGTACGCCCGTCAGTGCGCCGCTGGTCACGCACTGCAAGACGGTGCGGAACAGCGCGACGGTCGCCGACGTGTCCGACCCGCAGCCCGCGACGCCCCTGCTCGGCCAGTCCGTGGTCGGCGCGATGACGGTCAACGCGACGTCGATGGTGGGTACGGGCTCCGCGGTCGCGACGCTCACGGTGACCCCGTCGGGGAACAGCCTCGTGGTGCGGTTCCAGTCCACGACCGCGGCCACCTCGGCGCTCGCCGGGATCGGCACCCAGTGCGACGCCAGGGCCGGGTTCTGGGTGCAGGCGTGCCCCACGGGCGGCTTCTCGGGCCCGGCGAACTTCCGGCTGCGCGCCACGGGCACCGAGCCCTTCAACACCACCGAATCGGCGACGGCCTTCGTGGTGGCCTCGACCCCGGCGACGGTCAGCCTGAGCACGACGGGGCCGACCAGCAAGCTCCCCTTCGACATGACGGCCAGCAGGGACTTCTGGACGGGCAACTGCCCGGTGTTCCAGTTCACGCTCATGAACGTCGCGCATCCCGCCGACGACACGCACAGCCTCGCGTCTGACGCGACGTTCACCCTCGACCTGTCGCAGTAGGCCTCGCGCTCAGCGGGTGCCGTGCAGCACTTCGTAGGAGCCCGAGGTGCGACTGGGGCCGCCGAAGTAGAGTTCGTTGGCGCTGACCGCCAGGCCGTCGGTGACGTCGATGGCAAAGGGCGGCGGGGAGAGCGCGACGAAGCTGGTCCCGTTCCACTTGAAGAAGGCCGGGGTGGCGGTGCTGCCGGTGTTGGTGAAGCCCCCCGCGTAGACGTCGGCGCCGGCGGCGAGCACGGTGGTCATCACCGCGCCCGCGGTGTTCGGCGCCAGGTCGACCCAGTGGCCCGCCTGGCGCGTGGCGAAGCGGTAGCCAGAGCCTCCACCCACGAGAAAGCCGCCGGTGGCCGAGGTGGTCACGGATCTCCAGCTCGCGCCGGGGTGCGCGCCGAGGTCGATGGGCTCGTTGTTCAGGCCGCCGTTGCTGGTCAGCACCGCGACGTTCGAGTCGTCGCCGACGACGAGCACGTCACCGTTCTCGGCGATGAAACACCCCATGCCGTGCGCCACGCCGACGTCGGCCACGGTCTTGGTGAAGGTGCCGCCCTGGTATTCCCACAGCGAGCTGGTGCTGCCGCTCTGGCTGAGCATGAAGACCCGCGCGTCCCGGGCGCAGAGGGCCACCGTCGTCTCGAGGCCGCCGACGCTGGTGGCGACGGTGAAATCGTTGTGCGAGGCGCACGTGCCCGTGCAGTGGTGCACGCTGCCGGCCTTCGAGATGAAGACCTCGGTGGGCGTGACCGCGAGGCCGGTGACCTGGGTGCGCGTGGTGGGAATGGAGGGGAGGTTCGCCAGCGGCCGCAGTGTCTGCGAGCCGGACGCGGCGAGGTAGATGCTCGAGTCGGCGAGGGCGACCCAGAGCTCGCCGTTGGTGCGCCGGGCGAGGCCCACGACGTCGGGGGAGTTCACGACTCCCGAGGGCACGGGGGAGAAGGTCAGGCGGGAGAAGGTGAACTCTCCGGTGCCACCGCCGGTCGCGGTGCCACCACCAGTCGCGGTTCCACCGCCGGTCGCGGTTCCGCCTCCGGTCGCGGTTCCGCCTCCGGTCGCGGTTCCGCCTCCGGTCGCGGTTCCGCCTCCGGTCGCGGTTCCGCCTCCGGTCGCGGTTCCGCCTCCGGTCGACGTGCCGCCTCCGGTCGACGTGCCGCCGCCACCGCCGGTGGACGCAGTTCCGCCGCCTGTACCGGCGTCAGAGGAGGGAGGGGTCAACGCGCCACAGGCGCACAGCAGGCAGAGCAGGGAAGCACGCACGCGGTCAGCGGAGCACGGGGCCCCGGGTGGACGCCAGCGACACGGCGCCGGCATGGCGGGCGGGGGCGCGGTTGACCTTCGTGGTTGCCGAGCACGCCCAGCCCCGCGACCGCGAGCGCCTGGTGACGGAGAGACGCGCGCTCCCCGCGGAGGTCTCCGGGTGCGTCATCAAAATTGACAACGTCCAGTTTTGACCTGAGCGGTTGTCAATTTTGATGACGGACTCGTGGACCCTCGCACCCTGCGGAGGTCACCTTCGGCGAAGCCTGCACGAGCGCGTCACCCGGCGCCGGCGTCGAGGCGCTGGCCGGGGTGCGCTGGGCGGGGGTGCCCCTTCCCGACCCGCCTCCCTTCCGGCCCGCCCCCGAATTGCCCCTGAATCGGAAAGGCCATTTACGTTGTCCCCGAAAGTCGAGGTTCCGGGCGCTCCGACAATGAAGCATGTCCAGCTACCAGATCCGAAATGGCGACACGCTGTCCGGCATCGCGGCGCGGTACCACACGACGGTCGGGGCGCTCGCGAAGCTCAACGGCATCCACAACGTGAACCTGATCATCGCCGGCCACTCGCTGCGGCTGCCGGGGCACAGCACGCAGGACACCTTCCACGCGCCGAAGCACCCCGCGGCGCCGGCGCACACCACGGGCCCGAAGCCGGTGCACGCGGGCGGGGTGCAGGGCTCGTCGCGGCTGGCGGCGGCGGGTCGCGCCACGGCGCTGAGCATGGGCGGCTCCAGCGGCCAGGGCCTGTGCGCGACGGGCGTGAGCCGCGCCATCCAGAAGACCTTCGGCATCAAGGTCTGGGGCAACGGCAACCAGATCGACAACAACCTGCCGCGCAACAAGTTCAAGCAGGTGAACATCTCGTTGGCCGAGGCGCTCCGGACGCCGGGCCTGGTCCTCACCTGGGAGCACACCTCGAGCCGCCTGGGCGCCATCTACGGGCACACGGCCATCACCGCCGGTGACGGCCACAGCAGCTACAGCGACTTCATCGAGCGCAACACCCTGGCCGGCAACGCGAGCCGCAGCGGCCTGAAGATCTTCGCGCCGATCTGATCAGCCGACGGCCTTGACGAGGCAGTAGTCCTTCTTGCCCTTCTGCAGCAGCAGGTAGCGGCCGTTGATCAACTGGTCGCTCTTGAGGCCGAGCTTCGGGTCGGTGACCTTCTGCTTGTTCACCGAGAGCCCGTTGCCCTGCATCAGCTTGCGCGCTTCGCCCTTGCTGGCCACGAGCTGCGACTTGTCGGTGAAGAGGTCGACCACGTTGACCCCTTCGCCTCCGAAGGCGTCGCGCGGCACCTCGGCCACCGGCACGCCGGCGCCGACGAAGACCTGGAGGAACTGCTCGTCGCTGAGCGCCTGCAGTTGCTCGAGCGCGCCCTTGCCGAAGAGCACCTCCGTCGCGGCGAGCGCCACGTCCACCTGGTCGGCGCCGTGCACGCGCCGGGTGATGTCCTTCGCCAGGGTCTTCTGCAGCACCCGGTTCTGCGGCGCGGTGTCGTGCTCCGCCTCGAGCCCCTCGACCGTCGGGCGATCGAGCAGCGTGAAGATGCGGATGTAGTTCTTCACGTCCTCGTCGGAGGCGTTGAGCCAGAACTGGTAGAACTCGTAGGGCGAGGTGCGCCTGGCGTCGAGCCACAGGTTGCCGGTGGCTGTCTTGCCGAACTTCTCGCCGTCGGCCTTCTTGATGAGCGGCGTGGTGAGCGCGTAGGCCTTCGCGTCTTCCCCGCCCTTGCGGCGAATGAGCTCGGTGCCGGTGGTGATGTTGCCCCACTGGTCCGACCCGCCCATCTGCAACTTCACGCCCTTGTTCTTCCACAGCCAGAAGAAGTCGTAGCCCTGGATGAGCTGGTACGTGAACTCGGTGAAGCTCATGCCCTCGCCCTTGAGACGCTTCTCGACCGAGTCCTTGGCGAGCATGTAGTTGACCGGCACGTGCTTGCCGACGTCACGGATGAAGTCGAGGAACGAGAAGTCCTTGAACCAGTCGTGGTTGTTGACCATCTCGGCGCCGTCGCCGCTGAAGTCGAGGAAGCGCTCGAGCTGCTTCTTCTGGCCCGCGAGGTTCTGCGCGAGCGTGTCGGTGCCCAGCAGCGAGCGCTCTTCCGACTTGCCCGACGGGTCACCCACCATGCCGGTGGCGCCGCCGACGAGCACGATGGGCTTGTGCCCCGCCTGCTGGAAGTGGAGCAGGGTCATCACCTGCACCAGGTTGCCCACGCCCAGGGAGTCCGCCGTCGGGTCGAAGCCGATGTACCCGGAGACCCGTTCGGTGTTCAGCAGCTTGTCGGTGCCGGGCATCGAGTCGTGCAGCATCCGGCGCCACGTCAGCTCTTCCACGAAGTTCGTCTTCACCCGCCCGCTGCTAGCACTTGCGATGCGTCAGTCGAGATCGATGTCGTGCTGGCGGCAGAAGTCCCTGACGGCCGCGAGGTGCGCGCGCGGGACCTGTGGCTTCGTGGCACGGGCCAGCCCGAGGTTCCCCAGCGCGCAGTAGGCCATGGTGCGCAGCTCCACCGCGCGGCCCACGTGGGCGATGACCGGGCGCAAAGAGCCCCCGACGGCCTCGGCGTACCGACCGGCGGAGAAGTCCGCCTCCACGGTGCCCAGGGCCGCCTGCTGCTCCTCGGTGATCACCTCGACCGGCGCTGCCTTCGCCACCCTCGCGGCCGCGACCGGCACACTCGACCCCGCGTCGACGGTCACCGTCGCCAGCGCCGCGGGGGGCCCGGAGTCCGTCGACTCGACGATGGCCCCCGGCGGCGCCACCACGGGGGCTACCGGGGCCAGCACCACCCCGGGCGAGCCCGCGTCGGGGGCCGTCACCGGCGCCTGCTCGGGGGCTGACCCGCGGCTCAGGGCGAGCACCGCCCCGCCGACCACCAGCGCGGCCGAGAGCAGGGCGAGCCACTTCACCGCCTTCGCGTGGGCCGGCCGTGGAGGCGAGGCCCGCGGCGCCTCGGCCTTCGGCGCGCGGCTCTCTCGGGTCGGTTGCTCGGCCTCGCGCGGCGCGGGCAGCGGGGCAGGCACCACTCCGCTGGCGACCTTCCCGCCCGCTCCCAGCTCGACCCCGCAGAACGAGGCGACGAAGGCCTCGATGGTGCAGCGCTCTTCGGCGTGCTTCTGGAACGCCGCCTCGAAGGCCGCCGCCACGCCCGGGGGCAGGCCGGTCAGCGGCACCGGCGCCTCGTTGACGATGGCGTGCACCACGCGCACCAGGCTGCCGTGCACGAAGGGCGGTGCGCCGCTGAAGGCCTCGTAACAAACGCTTGCCAGCGAGAAGACGTCGCTCTTCGCGGTGAGCCGGTCGTTCTCTCCCAGCGCCTGCTCGGGCGACATGTACCGCGGCGTGCCGATCAACACCGAGTTGCTGGTGCTGATCTGATCCGACCCCAGCAGCTTGGAGATGCCGAAGTCGAGCACCTTGGCCAGGGGCCCGGTGGGCGTGGGCACGAGGAAGAGGTTGTCGGGCTTGAGGTCGCGGTGCACCACGCCGTGGTGGTGGGCCACGCTGAGCGCCGAGCCGACCTGCAGCACCAGCGACTGCAGCTCCGGCAACGACAACGGGCCTCGCTTGAGCCGCGCCTTGAGGGTCTCGCCGCGCAGCAGCTCCATCACCAGGTACGGCTCGCCCGAGGGCAGCACGTCGGAGTCGAAGAGCTGCACGATGTTGGGGTGCTCGAGGCGGGCGGCGATCTCCGCCTCGCGGCGAAAGCGCGCCAACAGGTCCTGGCCCTGGGAATCGACGGCGTGCAGCGTCTTCACCGCGGCGCGCTTGCCCGGCACCCGCGTGTGCTGGGCCTCCCACACCTCGCCCATGCCCCCTCGCCCGAGGAGCACGTCGATCCGCCACGTGTCCCCCAGGACGTCGCCCTGCTTCAACCCGGTCTTCATCGGCGCCGGACTGTACTCATTCATTGCGGGGTTACCTGCCCCCGCGTACACGGTCGCGCTCATGGTTCGCGCTCCTGTGGTGCTGGTCTGCCTGGTGGCCGTCGTGGGCTGCACCCATTCGGGACTCGAGACGAGGCCCGCGCTGGTCACGAAGTCGGCGCTGCGCCTCGCGGGCGGCGAGGTCCTGGTGACGCTGGCCCGCTTCGAGGCTCCGGGCCCCCCGTGCCTGGTCGAGGTGCGGGGCGCCAGGAGCAGCTACGACGGTCGCGCCTTGCCCTGCTTCGAGGAACGGGGCGCGGTCTCGATCCAGCGCAACGGGTTGTATCCGACGCTCCTCACGCTGGCCGAAGATGGAACGACGGGGCAGGTGTCGCTCGCTGAAGGGCCGGTGCTCGAGGTCCACGCCTTCGCGCCCCCGTCGGTGGAAGAGGTGGGCGGGCTCGTCTCGACGTGGCGCGGCCAGGAGCGCGACGGGAGCCTCGCGGCGTTCCAGTCGTTCTCACGCGCGCTCTACCTGCAGGACGGCGAGGCGGGCCTCGCGGAGGACGCGAAGGCGGTGGAGCAGCGCTGTGGCTTCCCCCTCGAGGTCAGCGCGGACTGGGCGTCCGTCGGCACCACGTTGCCGGACGGGTGCGACGTGGGCTGCTGGTGCACGGTGGCGCTCGAGGGGATCGGGCTGGCGTGCAACGGGGCCCCCGCGCCGGTGCGCCGCCGCATCGCGCAGCTGGTGCAGAAGGTCCACTGTCGCCAGCGCCCTGAGCCGGGCCTGGGCTTCGAGCTGAAGAGCGGGGCGCTGGAGGTGACGTTCAACGAGCCGCCCATGGTCGCCCGCAGCACCACCGAGTTCATCCTCCAGGCGGGCGCGAGCCCCCAGGCGTCGGTCGCGGGCATGGGCCCCTGGCACGACGGGCAGACGCCCGGCGAACTCCGCGCGCTCGACGGGTTCAAGGTCTGTCGCGACACGAGTGGGCACCTGCTGGTGGTCGACGATGCAGGGGACCTGGGCCTCTTCACCGGCACGCTCAAGGCCCTCGTGCAGAGCCGGCCGGTTCGCGACTGGTCGTCGAGCTCCAGCGCCTGGTTCGCCGACCCGCGCATGTCGAACCAGAAGAGCCTCCCGACGTTCGCCACCGAGTTTCCCGCGCGCATGTACTCGCGCATCACCTTCGACGAGGCGCTGAAGACCTGCAGGGTGACCTGCGGGGCGCGGGAGGTGAAGGTGCCGTTGCTGGGCAAGGACGAGGGCCAGGCGGTGATGCTCGCGAGCCGCGTGGTGCCCGCGTCGTTCACCCGGGCTCCTCACGCCCTGCTGCGTGACTCCACGGGCACCTACTACTTCGTCGACACCGGTGCGCAGCCCGGCCACGAGCGCGACTTCCACCTCTACGTCGGGCGCAAGGGCTCCATGGTGCAGCAGAAGATGACCAACGTCGTCGCTGACACGGGGGGCGAGCTGTACTCCACGAAGCGCGGCGACCTCCAGTTGCTCATCGACGTCGACCAGGCCTCGACCTGGAGCGCCCGCGGCAAGAAGACGCCGCTCAAGACCCTGAACCTCAAGGAGAACCTCGACGTCGTGTTCCTCGAGCTGGGCGTCTACACCGGCCAGCGCCTCGGGACTCCGTGCGACGACTTCTGAGCCCTGTTCCCGCCACCCTCGCGCTGACCCTCTGCTGTCCTTCGCGCTGACGGGCGGCGATAAGGAGCCCGCGCGCGCAGCAAAAGAGGTACGCAGGTCCATGATCAAGAAAGCCAAGACACCAGGGGTGACTCCGCCCGCTGTCCAACCCGCCGCGAAGACCGAGAAGGCCGCGGCGTCCGACAAGAAGCTCACCCGCAAGCCGCCCATCAACCCCTTCACGGCCGAGAAGGGCCGCAAGCTCGCCCGCAAGGGCAGCGGCGGTTCGCGAGCGTAAAGCACCCCAGCGCAGGGAGCGTCGCCTTCGGCTCATGAGACTCGAGCGTCACGTCGGCGGTCTCTCCCTCGCGCGCAAGGTCCAGTACCTGCGCGACACGGGCTGGGTGGAAGAGGAAGGCACCTGGCGGGCGCCCAGCGCGGACGGCGAGGCCTTCCCCCTCTCTCGCGCGGTGCACCACCAGCTCACCGCGGACCTCTGCGCGGCGCTGGCCCCCTTCGGGTGGAAGGTCGGCGTCTACTCGCAGCGCGGGTACGCCAGGCTCGTCGACCCGAAGGACGCATCGAGCTGCTCGTTGCCCGCGGCCCTGCGCCGCGAGGCCCGTCGCCGCGGTTGCCCGGTGGGGGAGCTGACCTACAGCCTCTTCCTCTCGCGCCGCGTGCGCTGACCCCCGCCATCCCCGGACACATGTCGTACCAGGTGCGAGCCACCTCGGGAGGCCGTGGCCTTGCCGCACTGCGCAGACAGTGAGAGCGTCGGCCACTTCGCGCCTCCCCCAAGCCCGGGAGTCGCCAGGAGAACGTGTACATGCGCCCTTCGAATCGAGTGACGGCCCTCGCGGCCCTGGCCCTGCTGTTGATCCAAGGCTGTGACTGCGGCGGCAAGGGCGGCGTGCGCCAGAAGGGCGAGGTGCGCGTCATCTACACCGACGCCACGGGGCTCCAGGTCTCGGGCGAGAACGGCACCTACGACTTCGGCACCGTGTCCATGGGCAAGACGGTGACCCAGAAGCTCATCGTGCAGAACGTGGGCCTGGGCACGCTCACCATCCAGAAGTTCACCAAGGAGAGCGGCGACGCGGCGAAGGTGAGCACCTTCATCGACGAGGCCTCGCCGGTCTTCGCCATCGCCTTCGACACCCCCACGGCCGTCGGCTCCGGCGAGTCGGTGGAGTTCAACATCGACTACTCGCCCCCGGTCAAGGAGGGCGTGCCCCAGGTCGAGCACCTGGCGGTGCTGGTGATGACCTCGGGTGACACGGCCGCCGGTGGCGAGAACGCCACCATCACCCTCAAGGGCACCGCGGTGTCGGGCGAATGCGACCTGCCGGCGAGCATCGACTTCGGCGCCGTCGCCGCGGGCGACTCGTTCAACCGCACCTTCGACTTCGTCAACCCCCGGCCCATCGACACCCGCGCCTACCGCGGCCCCATCGAGTCGCAGCAGGGTGACGGCATCTTCGTGGCCACCGCCGACTCGCCGAAGGACGACTTCCTCATCCCCGCGATGCGCACCAAGACCGCGACCTTCACCTTCAAGCCCACCGAGCCGCGCGACTACATCGCCACGGTGCGCATGCGCCGCGCCGAGGGGTGCCCCGAGAAGCCGGTGCGCCTCATCGGGACCGGCGTCGACGCGGTGCTCAAGTGGACGCCGGCCCTGGTCGACTTCGGCTACGCGCCCCCCGGCACGACCGTGCCCGGCGAGGTCACCTTCACCAACCTCTCCCTCTCGCCGGTGGTGCTCAGCGCCCTGGCCACGCGCGAAGGCAGCAACCCCGGCGTGGTGTTCAAGGTCACCGAGGCCGACCCGGGTGACCTGACGAAGCTCACCGTGCCCCCCGGCGCACGCGACCCGGTCACCAACACCATCACCCCCGGCTCGGTGAAGGCGAAGCTCTCGTTCAAGCCGCTGGTGCTCGGGCCCCGCCAGGGCCAGCTGGTGGGCACCACGGTGCTCCCCACGCAGCCGGCCGTGAGCATCACCCTGCGCGGCGTCGGTGGCGGCCCCGACATCGACGTGCGCCCCTCGCCGAGCCTCACCTTCGGCCGCATCGCCTACTTCGCCAACGCCTCGCCGGCCTCGTTCGGGGCGCGCAAGCTGACGGTGCAGAACGTCGGCACCCGGCCCACGCCGGCCGACCCGCGGGCCAACTTGAAGCTCGGCAAGCCCGACGGGGCCGGCGGCTACGTCAAGCCCTACTGGGAAGTCACCGCCATGCCCGGCTCGGACTTGAGCGAGATCTGCGTGGGCACCTTCGACCCCGCGACCAGCACCTGCACCAACGATCTCCCCACCTCCGGCGCCGGCCGCTACGACCCCGCGGTGGGCCTCGAGGCGGGCGGCGCGACGAGCCTGCTCGACCTGCCCGTGCGCATCACCCCCAACGGCCTGGGCACGCGGGCCTTCGAGGTGAAGATCTTCTCCAACGACCCCGACGAGCAGGTCACCACCATCGCCGTGTCGGCCAACGCGGTGATGCTGCCGCCCTGCGACGTGGAGATCACCCCCATCGCCCTGCAGTTCGGCATCGTCTCGCCGCCGTCGATCAAGGACCTCGGCTTCAGCATCCGCAACCGGCTCAGCGACGTGTGCCTGCTCTCCAACCTCCAGCTGCTCCCCGAGCTGGGCACGCCCCCCGGCATGCCCGCGGTGTTCTCGCTGCCCGGCGGGCCCATCAACGAGCTCGAGCTGATGGGCAACGAGACGAAGCAGGTGATGGTGCGCGCCTGGCCGCAGGGGCAGCTGCCCTCGGTGCCGGCGCAGGTCACCGGCAAGGTGTCGTTCAACCTCGCCAGCCCCATCGCCCCGCTGGCGGAGGTCGCGCTGTCGGCCACCATCGCCAACAGCTGCCTCACCATCTCGCCCAGCGCGCTGGACTTCGGCACGGTGAAGAAGGACTGCAACTCGCCCAACCGCAACTTCCAGATCTACAACTCGTGCGCCACCGAGGTGATGATCAACACCGCGGCCATGGGCTCGGCGGCGGGTGAAGGCCCCGGCGGCCCCAACTGCCCCGGCACCGCGCCGTGCCCCGAGTTCTTCGTGGTCTCCGGCATTTCGGGCGGCACGCGCGTGGCCCCGGCCAGCACCACCCCCATCACCTTCTCGCTCAAGTACCGGCCCATCAACTACGGGCCCGACACCGGCGCCTTCGTCATCAGCGTCACCCAGGGCGGGCAGCCGCTCGACTACGTGGTGGCGCTCCAGGGCAAGGGCGACATGGACGGCCTGAACACCGACACCTTCCGCCAGGACACCAAGCCCAAGGCCGACATCCTCCTCGTCATCGACGACTCGGGCTCGATGTTCGACAAGCAGATGTCGCTGGCCTCGAACATGGCCGCGTTCCTCCAGTACGCCACCAGCAACCAGGTCGACTTCCAGCTCGGCGTGACCAACACCGAGCTCTCCGGCTCCACCGCGGCGATGGCGGGCATTCTTCACACCACGCCCGCGGGCAACAAGATCCTCCGGCCCACCACGCCCAACCTCGCCACCGAGTTCGCGGCCCTGGTGAACGTGGGCACCACCGGCGGCACCGAGTCGTGCATGGCGCCGGCGACGAAGGCCCTGACCGCGCCGTACATCACCGACCCCACCAAGAACCTCGGCTTCCTGCGCAACGAGGCGGTGCTCGCGGTGGTGTGCGTCACCGACGCCCGCGACCAGGCCCCGCAGGCGCCGGTCTTCTATTTGAACCAGCTGCTCAACATCAAAGGCGCGCAGCGCTCCAGCCAGTTCACCTACAACGTGGTCGGTCCGTTCCTCCCCAGCGCGCCTTCGGGCTGCAGCTACGACGACACCAACGATGGCCGCCACGAGTTCATGGTGCAGCAGACCAACGGCGTGAAGGAGGAGATCTGCACCCCCAACTGGGCCGTGGCCCTCGAGCGCATCGGCAAGAACGCCTTCGGGTACCGCACCAACTTCTTCCTCACCTCGCGGCCCGACCTGGCGGCGACCATGGGCATCCAGGTGGCCATCGACGGGGTGCCCATCCCCTCCGTCGACCCCGACCCGAACCTGGCGTCGCGCATCTGGGACTACGACGCGACGAACAACTCCATCAACTTCGAGCCGCTCTACGTGCCCGAGCCCGGCAAGACCATGACGGTGACTTACATCACCGCGTGCATCCCCTGAGCGTCCGCACCGGGTTGCGCTGACGACGAACGCCCGCCGCGGGGTATGGTCGAAAGCCCTGCAGCAGCGATGAGCGAGAACGAAGACGACGGCACAGGCAAGACGGTGGTGCGGCGGGCGACCGGCCCGGGTGCCGCTCCTGCGTCCGCGCGCCGCTCCTACCCCCCGGTCTCCGAGCCGCCCCTCGAGAGCACGGTGGTGCGCAGGACGGGGCCCACGGTCGCGCAGCCCGCGGCGGCGTTCGCGCCCACCGCGGCGCGCCGCTCCTACCCCCCGGTCTCCGAGCCGCCCCTCGAGAGCACGGTGGTGCGCCAGACGGGCCCCACCATCGCCGAGCCCCCGCCCGAGCTCGCGCCGACCTCGGTGCGCCGCGCGTCACGGGCCGCCGCCGAGCCGGGCCTCGACCAGACCTCGGTGCGCAGCGTCAGCAGCGAGGTCGACCCGCTCATCGGCGCGATGCTCGGCGAGTACCGCGTGCTCGCGCCCCTCGGCGAGGGCGGCGTGGGCCTCGTGTACCGGGGCGAGCAGCCGGTCATCGGCCGGCCGGTGGCCATCAAGGTGCTGCGGCGCGAGTACGCGCAAGACGCCAACCACGCGCGCCGGTTCCTCGAAGAAGCGCGCTCGCTGAGTGCCGCGCGTCACCCCGGCATCATCGACGTCTTCAGCTTCGGGCAGACGGCCGCGGGGGAACCCTACCTGGTGATGGAGTTGCTGGAAGGCGAGCCCCTCGACGCCGTCCTGCGCCGCCGCGGCGCGCTGCCGCCGAAGGATGCCATCGAGCTCCTCGTGCCCATGCTCCACGCGCTGGGCGCCGCGCACGCCGCGGGCGTCACGCACCGCGATCTCAAGCCGGCCAACGTGTTCATCGTCGAGCTGCGCGACGGCACCACCTTCCCCAAGCTGCTCGACTTCGGGCTCGCCCGGCGCGGTGAGGCCGGGGCCATGGTGCGCCAGACGAGCGTCGGCGGCACGCCGCTGTACATCGCGCCCGAGCAGGCCCGCGGCGAGGCGGTGGGCCCCCAGACCGACCTCTACAGCCTGGGCTGCGTGGCCTACGAGATGCTCGTCGGCCAGCCGCCCTTCACCGCGGTCAATCTCCACGAGCTGCTCGACCAGCACCTCACCCTGAGGCCCAGGCCGCTGCGCTCCCTCGACCCCCGGGTGCCCGCGTCGCTCGAGGCGCTGGTGCTCAACCTGCTCGAGAAGGACCCCGCCCAAAGGCCCGCCTCGGCGGCCGACGTGCGCCAGGCGCTCGAGCAGATCCAGGACGAACTCGTGCGCCGGGTCCCGCCGGTCCGGGTCTCGCGTGCCCGTCTGCCCCGGGTCGACGCGACGCCGGCGGCGACGGCGGTCGCGATGCCGGCCCTGCGCCCGCTCCGCTGGCGCCTCGCGCTCGGCGGGGTGGCGGCGGTGGTGCTGCTCGCGGTCGCCGCGGCCGCCGTGGTGCTCTGGCCCGCGGCGCCCGTCGCCGAGGCTCCGCTCCCGCGCCCGCTGGCTCCCGTCGCCGTGCCCGTCGCTGCGCCTGTCGCTGCGCCTGTCGCTGCGCCTGTCGCCGCGCCTGTCGTCGGCGACGAGCCACCGGACGACGTGACGCCGCCCGAGCGCGTGCCCGCGGTGGCGCCCGTGGCCCCGCAGGCGCTCGCTCCCGTGGCCTTGCCGCGCGAGCCGTCGCGCCCGGTGAAGGGCGCGCGCCACACCCGCCTCGAGGTCCAGCAACGGCGGCACCAGCTGCACCGGCGCGCCCAGGCGCTCCCGGAGAATCTGCGCCGCACGTTGGTGCTCCAGCTCGACGAGGTGCGCGAGTGCCGGGGCGCGGTGGAGCGGTGCTGGGGCGAGCTGGCCGACATCGAAAAGACGTTCTTCCCCAGGTGACGTGGTGAGGCCCCGAAGCCCGTGCTCGCGCTGACCCTGCTGGCTCTCCTCTCGTCGACGGATGGCAAGGTGGCCATCGTCGAGCGCACCACCCTGGGCATTCCCGCGGGCAGCGGCGCGGCGCTCCGGCAACGGCTGCGGGTCGCGCTGGGCGCCGCGGGCCTCGAGGCCGAGCTGGTCTCGCCCGCCTGCGCCGACCGCGAGTGTTTGACCGCGCTCGCGCGCACCCGCGGCGCCTGCGTGGTGGGCGTCACCCTGGTGAAGAACAAGAAGGGCCTCACGGTGGACCTCGAGGCCGTCGACGCCGCCGCGGTGGTGCTGCAGCAGACCTTCCTGCTCGCGAACGAGCAGCTCGAGCGCAGCCCCGAGGCCCAGGTCTTCGCGTACCAGCTGGGCACGCGGCTCGCGAAGGACCGGCCGGTGGTCGAGCCCCCGCCGCCCCCGAAGGTGCTGACCCCGGGGCTCGTCGAGGCGCCCCCTCCGTGGCTCGAGCCTTCGCCGGCGCCGTCGCGCGTCGCGCCGCGGGTGCTCGGCGGGGTGGCGGGCGGCCTGGGCGCCGCGGCCATCGGGCTCCTCGTGGCCAGCGCGGTGGTGAAGGGCCAGCTCGACACCGCGCTGCGCGAGCCCGTCGTCACCAGCCTCACCCGCATTGAAGCCCAGCAGCAGGCCGACCTCGCCAACGGGCTCCTCGGCGGCAGCGTGGTGGCGCTGGGCCTCGGCCTCGCCAGCGGGGCGACGGCGCTCGTGCTCGGGCTCGACTGACGGCCCGCCGAGGCTCGGCTGAGATTGACCGGGGCCCACGCACCGAGTATCCAATCGAATAGTTGGTTACTCGTCCCCTGGAGCACCCATGATCACGACGCAGCGCACGCTGGACATCGACGCCTCTGCCCCGAAGGCCTGGGCGGTGCTCGGCCGCTTCATGCACATCGACGATTTTCACCCGCGGGTGACGAAGGTCGACGTGCTCACCACGGAGGTCACCGGCAAGGGGGCGCGCCGCCGCTGTCATTTCAAGGACGGGAGCTCGGCCGTCGAGGAGGTCGTCGACTGGCAGGAGGGTCGCTCGTACCAGGTGGCGCTCTCGGGCTTCTCGCTGCCCCTGAAGCAGGCCTTCGCCACGCTGTCCGTCGAGCCGCTGGGCAACGAGCGCGCGCGGCTCTCGATGCGCATGGACTTCGAGGTCAAGTACGGGCCGCTGGGCTGGGTGATGGGCAAGACGATGATGAGCCGCATGATGCGCGGCATGTTCCTCGTCGTGCTGCAGGGGCTCGAGCGCCGGGTCCTGGCCGGGCCCACCGGCGCGTCCGCCTGAGCGGGTGCTGACGAAGGCCGTCGCCGGGGTCGGCGACGGCCCCCGGACTCACGGGCGGAAGATGAACTCCACCGTGCCGTTCACGTGCTTCTCGGGCTGAATGAAGGTGCGCGCGGCCGTGATGTTGAGGTGGCACGACGCGCAGTCCTGCTGCTGGGGGTGCGGCAGCGGGGGCGGCAGGCCGTGACACGAGGTGCAGGTGGCCTGCGAGCCGTCGACCAGCGTCCACTGGGGCGAGGTCGCGGTGCCACCGCCGGGGGCCTCGGTGATGTTCGCCACGTTGTGGCAACCCACGCTGCAGGTGCCGTTCTGGTAGCTGGGCACGTTGTTGATGGTGGCCATGCCCGTGAAGCGCACCTCGTTGGTGCCGTTGGGGTGGTTGGTCGCCAGGATCTGCGCCGGGACCACGTGGCACTCGTTGCACTGGACCACGCGCGCCATCCCGCGGCCGACGACGTGGGCCTGGTGGGCGCCGACGCCGGGGAAGGTGGTGGCCGTGTTGCCCAGGGTGTCGCGCGGAGGCGCGAAGTTGCCGTTCATGCCGTGGCAGCCATCACAGGTGGTGGGCATGCCCTGCTCGACGGTGCCGTTGACGTGCAGCTCGCGGTTGACCACGTCACGACCCAGGGGGCCGGTCGCGTTGGGGTGACACAGCGCGCAGTTGGTGACCTGCGGGTGCGGGAGCGCCGGGGGCGCGCCGTGGCAGCTCGAGCAGCCAAGGCCCGCGTCGAGCGTGGTCCACTCGGGCGAGACGAGGGCGGTCAGCCCGCCGTCGGGGGTCACGCTGCCGTGGCAGCCGTTGGTGCAGCTGACGGTGGCGGTGTTCCAACCGACGGCGCGCGACACCTCTGCGCGGCCCCCGTTGGCGTGCTTCGGGTCGCGGATGGACGCGGGCACGAGGTGACAGGTGGCGCAGGCCACCGGCTTCGTCTTGCTGCCACCGGCGAGGTGCAGCGCGTGGGCGCCGACGCCGACGGCGGTGCGCTCGGTGCTGCCGTCGACCGCGCGGGGAGGCGCGCCGCCGTCATCGGTGCCGTGGCACGCGTTGCAGGCGACCTGGCTGACCTGCACGCTGCCGTTGACGTGCAGCTCGGGCGCGATGATGCCGCCGTCGGCCGCGACCACGTCGGCGTGACACACGGCGCAGTTGCCCGCCTGGGGGTGCGGAGCCTTCGGGGGCAGGGTGTGGCAGGTGCCGCAGGTCAGCTCCTGGGGGTGCTGCGCCGTCCACTGGGTGGACTCGCCCTGGTGGCAGGCGTTGGTGCAGCGCAGGGTCTTGGCGTCCCAGGCGGCGACGATGCCGCCGTCGCCCTTCGCCAGGGGGCCGAACTCGAAGGCCGTGATGCCCACGTTGTGCCCGTCGTCCTGGGCGGTGGTGGGAATGCGGTGGCACTCGGTGCAGGCGATGGCCGCGTGCGTCGGGCCCGCGAGCAGGTGCCGCTCGTGCGCGCCGACCCCGCGGAACTGGGTGCCGGTGTTGCCGAAGCGGTCGAACGGCGGGGCCGCCCGTTGCTCCACCGTGCCCTCGCGGCTCGGGTCGCCGTGGCAGCGCGTGCAGGCGCGGTCACCGGGAACGACCGACGTGTCCTGGGGAATGAAACAGCCCGAGGCGGCCAGCACGAGCCCGCCCAACAGCGTGAAGCGGAGCGCGCTCACGGCATACCTCCGTGGCACACGGCGCATTCGATGGCCGTGGTGGGTTGGGTGCTGCGCCAGCCCGTGGGGTGGGGCGTGCCGCCGGTGGCGCCCACCTTGTGGCAGCGCACGCAGTTCGTCGCCGCGCCCTGGTCGTGGCACGAGGCGCAGGAGCCGATGTCCCGCCGCGCGGCCGGGCCGTGCAGGTTGGCCGCGGTGCCCAGGCCGCTGGCCCAGGCGAGCGGGTGCGGGCTGGGGCCGCCCGCGACGGCGCCAGAGACGCCGCGGCTGATGTGGCAGGCGTCGCACTCGGTCTTGGCGTGGCAGGTCGCGCACTGGCCGGGCTGCGAGCGGGCCTCCATGGGGTGCCGCGAGAGGAAGTCGAAGCGGTGCACGTAGTTGGCCTCGAGCGCCTCGGGGTTGCGGGTCGCCGGGCCCAGGGGCTTGCTCGAGTCGTGGCAGGTGTCGCAGTTGGTCTGCGCGTGGCAGGTGGCGCAACGCTCGGGGTTGGCCCGCGCTTCGCCGCCGTGCCGGCGGATCCACACCGCGTCGTGCGGGAGGAACGACTGCGGCTGCAGGCCGCGGAGGTCCCTGGTCTTGTGGCAGTTGGTGCAGGTGTTG
Organism: uncultured Archangium sp.; assembly: GCA_903905455.1. Taxonomy (GTDB): domain Bacteria; phylum Myxococcota; class Myxococcia; order Myxococcales; family Myxococcaceae; genus Archangium_A. The sequence goes on along the minus strand of CAIVGN010000072.1, from coordinate 73,890 downwards.
GTCTCGAACTGCTCGCGGTGCTCGTGGCACCCGAGGCAGGTCTCCATGGGCGGGAAGAGCGGGGCGCCGCCTTCGACGCCCACGGCGCCGGCGTGGCACTTCACGCACTGGCCCTTGAGCCCTTCCTTCTTCAGGTGGTTCTCGTGCGAGAAGACGATGCTCTTTCCCGCGGGCAGGGTGGCCAGGGCCGGGCGCACCGAGTGCTGCCACAGCTCGTCGGTGTTCTTGTCCTGGTGGCAGCCAGCGCAGCTCTGCGCGGTCGGCTGGGCCCAGGCGTCATGCTTGGTGGTGTCGCCCTGGTGGCAGCTGATGCACGACAGGCACTGGGGCTGGCCGGGCCCGCCGCACTCGATCTTCGCGAGGTGCGTGCGGTGGGGAAAGTGGGTCAACAGGCCGCGGTCGCAGCCGCCGAGGAGGAGAAGCGCCACCGGCAGGAAAAGCCAACGCATACCGCCCCCTGCCACGGAGCCCACCTTGCTGTCACGCATCACGGGCTTCACTGCCGACCTCCCGAGCTGACCGGGTCGAGCTCGAAGATGACGCGCGCCAGGCCCTGGGCCTCGAAGGCCGCATAGGGGGTCCGCATCACCGTCGCCGAGAGCAGCGCCCGCAGCCACGGCTTGGCTGCCCACTCGACGCTGCCGATGCCGGTCACCGAGAGCGGCACGCCGTGAATCGGCACGTCATAGAAGAAGACGGCCCCGTCGATGGACGCGGTCACCGTCTGGGCCGCGCGCCACCGCGCGCCGGCGCGCAGCTGCGAGTAGCCCGAGGTCGGCACGAGCACGCGCTGCACTTCGCCCAGCAACATCCAGCGGCCGTCGAGGTCGGGCGTCCACACCGCGCGCAGCGTGCCGCGCCCGCCGGTCTGGTCACCGGGGAACAGCTGGGCCGCGCCGCGGGCCGTCACCTTGAGCGAAGGCAGCGCGCGCACCGTCGTCTCGGCGCCCAGCTCGTGCCACGACGCGCCACCGAAGGCCGCGAGCACCGAGGTCTGGGGCAACAACAACGAGGGCTGCTGGAACGAGTAGTCCAGGGCCACCGGCACCAGGGGCAGGGCGGTGATGTCGAACCACACGCGCGCCTCCGAGACCGCGAGGGCCTGGAGATCGAACGAGAGCCGCGCGCCGGCGCCGAGCCACTTGAGGGGCTGGCTGGCGAGGTCGGCCGAGAGCACCCGGAAGGCCGGGCCCGTGAGGTCGTGCTGCTCGTGAAAGGCGAGGGCCGCGCGGGTCTGCAGCGGCAGCCGCAGGCCAATGCGCACCCCGGCGGTGACCTGCCCGGCCCGGTTCTGCGCCTCCATCAGCAGCGGGTCCTTGATGGTGTCCCGGTCGATGGCGCCCAGCAGCGTCGCGCCGCGCCCGAGGTTCCACCGCGGCAGGGCCACCCAACCGAAGTAGCCGTCGAGGTCCAGGGACCCGAGGCTCACGCCCACGGCCGCGCCGTCGAAGCGCACGAAGCGGCTCGAGCCCGGCAGCGTCACCTGGCGCCCCAACTTCACGCGCACGATGCCCTTCTTGTACTGGGCCCAGGCCGCGGTCACGTCGGCGTCGGCGTTGGTGCCGTTGCGCGGGCCGGCGCTGCCCCAGGCCGAGACCTCGGCGCTCACCGAGTCAGCGGCGCCGGGCAGGTCGATGGCCCCCACGCGCAGGAAGGCCGCGAGGGTGATGGGGAACGCGGTGTCCACGCGGGCGACGACACCCGGCTGTCCGGGCACCAGTCCCTGCTGAAAATACTGGGCGACCGTGGAGACGCGCGCGTCCACCCACATGGGCTCCTCGGCGCGGGCCGTGGCAGCAAGACACAGAGCAAGGGGCGCCGCACTCCACAGGCGCGCATGACGAAGGCGTGACATGGGGTCGCAAGTAAGCAACCTTCGGGCGCGGTCGCCACGCTGGAATGATCCAAGTGAAACAACGCAGATCTGACGCGCCGGGTTCTCAGTGCGCAGTTCTTGCGAGGCTGAAGACGATGAACTAACCGACAGCCCCGTGGCCTCTGACGTGCAGTCGTTTTGATCGCGACGTGACGACGGCTTCAGGTAGAGACGGGAAGTCGATGTGGTGTGTCACGAGGGGTGAACCCGTGTTGAGCAAGCTTTCTCTCCAGGTGGGCTGAGTCATGGGAAGTGCAGCGACTCCGATTGGTGCGTTGGCGATTGCCTCTGCAGGCATTGCCGCGTTGCTCTTGATTCATCACCTCGTCGTGCGGCCGAAGTTGCAGGCCACGACGCGCCTCAAGCTGCTGCTGGGCCTGGCGGTCTTCCCCTTCATCGCCGCGGTCTCGACCACGGCGTCGGGCATGGCGCGCACCACGGAGGCCACGTTCTGCGGTTCGTGCCACGTGATGGAGACGCACGTCAGCGATCTCCAGGACCCCAACAGCATCTCGCTGGCCTCGCGCCACGGGCGCAACGAGCACGTGGGCCCGCACGCTTGCTACACGTGCCACGCCGACTACTCGATGCTGGGGTACCCGCTGACCAAGATCACCGGGATGATGCACGTCTACCACTACTACTTCAGCGGCTACCGCAAGATGCCCCTCGAGGAGTTCCACAAGGAAGTGCGCATCGCCAAGCCGTACCCGAACGCGAACTGCCGCACCTGCCACTCGGGCAAGCTGGCGTCGTTCATGAACGTGCGCGAACACATCGCGGTGCTCGACGAGCTCGAGGCGAACAAGGTTTCGTGCGCGTCGGCCGGCTGTCACGGCGTGGCGCATCGGTTCAGCAAACGGCCTGAGGAGCTCTGACATGGTTCGCCGCTTTCTTCGTCTGCTCGCCCGCTGGCCCTCGGAGCGCGCGCTGCTCGTCGCCTGCGCCCTCGGCCTCATCGCCCTCGGCATCATGGTCGCGGGCATCGTGCTCGGCACGCCGCTCCCCGTGGTGGCCTCGATGTCCGTCGCCCAGGGCATCGGCGTGCTCGCCTGCTTGCTGTTTGGTTTGTCCATCGCGGCCGACGTGGCTTCGAAGCGCCCGGAGCAGTGACCGTGTTTCGTGCCCGGCCGGTGGGTGGTGTGCAGGTGAAGCAGCTCTTCGCGGTGCTCGCGGCGGTCAGCTGCTTGAGCGCCTGCGAAGACGTGAAGGAAAAGGTCCAGACCCTCATCCCGCCGCGGCAGGACGGCGGCATCGTCACCGTGCCGGGGAGCTACCACTCGGCGCGCATGACGCCGGGGCACAAGGAGCACCTCTCGCTGACCGGCGAGAAGAAGCTCGAGTGCCACGACTGCCACGCCATCGCTGACGCCGGCTTCGTCGCGCCCGCGCTGGACCTGTGCGCCTCGTGCCACAAGGACCAGATGGCCCAGCACCACCCCTTCGACGGCGGCGTGATGGCCGACGGCGGCGAGGCCATGGGCTGCCTGACCTGCCACGTGTTCCGCGCGGACACCGACACGGCCCGCTTCCAGAAGTGGGCGTGCATGAACTGCCACACCCAGGACCAGGGCGTGAAGGGCGCCAAGCCGGCGATCACCGTGCACGTCGAGGGCTGCAACAACTGCCACCGGCCGCACCTGGTGCCGTTCACCCAGGCCGCCGACTGCACCACCTGCCACGACGTGACGCTCAAGCACGGCGCCAAGGGCGACACCGTCGCCGAGAAGTGCATGAACTGCCACCCGCACCACAGCGCTGCGGTCGTCGCCAGCGGCAAGTGCGTGACCTGCCACACCAAGCCCGACATCGAGGCCCGTGCCCGCGTGTCACCCGGCGCGCTCTTCGAGAAGGGCCACGTGGGCTGCGGCACCTGCCACACCGCGCACACCTTCCAGAAGGACGCGGTCAAGGCCTGCACCGGCTGTCACACCACCCAGCACGTGCTCGCGCCCAACTCGCACAAGCAGTGCATCTCGTGTCACCAGCCGCACGCCGACCGCGCCGCGCCCCGGAGCTGCGAGAGCTGCCACAAGAAGGAACTCGCCGCCCTCAAGCACCCGCCCCAGAAGGACACGGGCCTCAAGTGCGCGGGCTGCCACATGCCGCACCCCAAGACGGCCGACGCGCCCATCGCGAAGAGCTGCGTGAGCTGCCACGACAAGGCGCCCTTCACCAACGACGTGGTGCACGCGGCGACGACGTCGTGTGACGCCTGCCACGTGCCGCACGGGGGCAAGCCGAAGGCCGAGGTGCTCTGCGCCAAGTGCCACGAGGTGCAGACCACCGCGGTGAAGAAGAACAAGGGCCACCAGAAGTGCGCCGACTGCCACGCGGGCCTGCCCCACGGCGAGCGTTCGGCTCCCAAGGCCTGCCTGAGCTGCCACGAGAAGAAGGTGCCGCCGCAGAAGGGTCACAAGGAGTGCGCCTCGTGCCACGCCAGCCACTCGGCCACGGTGCTCAAGACCTGCGTGCAGTGCCACGTGACGCCCACGTCGCCGGCGCTGCCCGGCCTGCACGCGGTCGAGAAGCACCGCGACTGCAAGACGTGTCACGCGCCGCACCTGCCGCAGCCCGGCTTCGGCCCGGCCAGCTGCATCACCTGCCACGAGAAGCTGCCCAAGAAGGACCACCCGACGCCGCCCGCGAGCTGCATCGGTTGCCACCTCTTCAAGACGCAGCAGTAAGAGCCGCCGGCGACCTCAGCGTCGCCCGGCGAGCTCCACCAGGGCCGCCACGCGTACCTCGCTCAGTCCGAGGCGCGCGTGCCACTGCTTGAAGTAGCGCTCCAGCTCGGCGGCGCGCGGGTGGGTGGCCCGGTGATGCAGGGCGAAGTCCTTCCAGTTCTGCACCTTGTCGGCGCGGAGCATGTCGTTGACCTCGTCCAGCGGGCTCAGGGGAATGTCCCCGGCCGCGTCCAGGGGCCGCGCCGAGAGCGTGGCGTTGGCGATGTTGCGGTACTCGAGGGCCAGGGCCAGCACGTGCACGTCGTCGGTCAGCCCGGAGAGCCCGCGCTCGAAGGCCGCGGCCAGGTCGGCGTCACCCTGCAGCAGGGGGTGCAGGCAGAACGCGCGCTGGGCCCGCTCGCTGGCGCCGATGGCCTCGAGCACGGTGAGGCCCTCGTCGATGTGTTGCATCAGGGGCACGGCGCTGCGCTTCGCGCGCTGGGCGCCGTAGTGGGCGGTGATGGCCTCGTACTCGCGCCAGGGGCGCGTCACGGCTCGGGCACGGTGGGCACTTCGCCGCGCAGCACCCGCGCCACGAAGCGCGTCGCGTCGGTGGTCGCCGACTGGTTGCGGAACACCACGAAGTGACCGTCGTAGCCCTCGGGCACGTACTGGCGCAGGGCCGCCGTCACCGGGCGCGGCAGGCTCACGTTGCCTGAGGCGCTCGTCACCTCGGTGGCGTTGAAGTCGTCGACCTTCGGGCCGACGAAGGCCAGGCCCGCGGCGTGGGCGAAGCTCGTCTGCACCGGGCGCGGCGTGTAGAGGTCGTCCTTCCCCCACACCTGGAACACGTTGCGCGCGAAGGCCGGCGTGGCCCCTTCGGCCGGCACCACCGTCGCGCGGGAGGCGAAGTGCAGCGGGTCCACGGGGTCGCTCCACATCTGCAGCAGCGAGAGCACCGGGTGGTACACGCTGATGGCCGCCGGGCTCGACTCGCTGAGCGCCGCCCACAGGCCGTCGGCGATGTTCACCGGCGCCTTCTTGGAGACCAGCGAGTTGACCAGCGTGGCCGAGGCGCCCGACACCAGCGCGCCGTCGACGCTGCGGTCGAGGGCCAGGAACAGGGCCCCTTCCGTCGCGCCCTGGGAGTGGCCCCAGAAGACGAGGTGCGTGGGGTCGAGCTTCGGCAGCTCGGCCGGCGGGCTCGAGGCCAGCGACTTCACGTAGCGCGCCACGCCCAGCAGGTCGGCTCCGCCCTGGGCCATGGTGCCGCGGGCCGAGGCCGGGTTGGCGAAGTTGAAGACGAGATCCTCGGGCGTGCTGCGCTGCCCCAGGACGCCGCGCCGGGGACCGTGGCCCACCTGGTCGAAGCCCAGCACGGCGGCCTTCACCGGCTCGGCCACGCCCGACAGGGTGATGCCCGAGAGGGCCGTGGCGGCGCCATCACCCGCGTGGCCGCGGAAGGAGCCGCCGGTGCCGTGCGCGTAGAGCACCACCGGCCAGCCGGTCGAAGGCGCGGCGCCCGTGGGCACGGTGAGGCTCGCGCACACTTTCTCGGTGCGCACCGGGACGAGGGCCGCCGCCGAGCCGTCGATGCCGCCGCCCTGGGCCGGGGTGAGGTAGGGCGCGGTGCCCTGCTGGTAGATGGGCAGCTCGATGAGTGCGTGCCACTCGTCGAAGGCCGCGTTGGCCGCCCCGCATGCGCGCGGGCCGGTGGCGTCGGGGCAGGGCGAGGGCGCGCCGCTGCCGCACTTCACCCACGCGTCGGCCGCGGGCACGGGGCGCGCGGCGACGCTGGTGGCGAGGCGGTTGAGCAGCCGGCGCGGGTCGGCGACGGTGAAGACGGTCGCGCCCACGAGGTCGGCGTTGGTGAGGTGCTGCTCGACGACCCAGGCGCGCAGCGGCGCATAGGCGGGCCAGGCGAGCGCTTGCCTTGCGTCGGTGGGCGCGGTCGCCTGGAGCATCGCGGTGAAGTCGGGCGAGGGGGCGATGTCGGCGCCGCTCTTGCCCTTGAGGCCCTTCGTGAGCACCAGCGCATAGGCGCCCGGCGTCAGCGAGTCGCCGTCGTAGGGCCGCACGCCCAGCCAGTTGCCGCACACGTAGCGGTTGGCGCCGGGGTTCGACTGCAGCGTCAGTCCGCGCGGCGAGCCCTGGCCCGGGGTGAGCTTCACCAGTCGCACCGTGGGGTCGGTCTGCAGCTGCACCGTGGCGAAGTCGATGGGGCCGTCGAAGCGGTAGATGATGGTGGGCGCGTTGCCGTACGGCTCCGGGGCCAGGGCCTCGAGGTAGCGGCCCAGGAGGTCGAAGCCGAAGGCCGGCGCGGGGTCCTTGGGGTGGCGCGAGAAGTCGACGCGCCCGGCGGCATCGCGCAGCGCGTCGTTGGGGAAGGGCAGGCGGTAGAAGTCTTCCTTCACCGCGGCGTCGTCGCTCTCGCGGGGGAGCACGAAGAGCGCGGTCTCGGCCGTGGCCTTCGGGGCGGGGCAGGTGGCGCCCGTCCAGCCGGCGCCGGCGATGGCGGGCAGGGCCGGGGGCACGCCGTGCGGGGTCTTGTCGGCGCCCAGGGACACGGCGGCGCACGCGCCCTCGATGCACAGCAGGCCCTGCGCGCACTCGAGGCCCAGGGTGCAGGCCTGGCCGAGGTCGTGGTTGGCGGTGGGCAGGCACTCGGGGAAGAGGTGCTCGCCGTCGAACCCGCACTTGAGCGGCGCGGCGCAGTCGGAGTCACCCTGGCAGGACGTGCCCTGGGCGCCGGGGCCGCTGGGGGCGCACTGGCCCCGGGCGCCGTTGGGCGCGCAGTTGCCGCTGATGCACTCGACGCCCAGCAGGCAGGCCGCCCCGTCGGGGGTGGCGCGGTCGCCTTCGCACACCAGCGTCGCCGGGTTGCACGTCAGCCCGTCGCGGCACTTCGAGCCGGCCAGGCAGGCGCTGCCGAGGCCGGGGCCCTGCGGAGGGCCGACGGGCGGGTTGGCCTTCGGGCCGGGGCAGCCGAAGAGCGCGAGCGCGGCCAGCACGGGGCCCATGACGTGGCGAGGGGACATGCGGTGGCTCCGGGAACGGGAAGGTGTCGAGGGTACCACCGCATGTAGTAGGTGGCGCGCCGTGTCCTCGGTCTTCGCGTATCTGCACCCGGTGATGGCGACGGTGGCGCTCCTGCTGGCGTGGGTGGTCTTCCGCCTGGGCTTTCACCAGCGCACCTTGCGGCTGCGACGCACGCCGGCGCCCGAAGGCAGCTACGCGCGCCACGTGCGCCTCGGCCCGTGGAGCTCGGGGTTGCTCATCGCCTCGTGCTTCGGCGGCCTCGGCTCGGCGGTGCTCTTGCGCGGGTGGAAGCCGCTCGACACGTTCCACGGCAAGCTGGGCGTGGCGAGCGCGCTGATGTTCGCCGCCCTGTGGTGGCTGGGGCGCCCGCTCGCCCGGGGTGACAAGACGCACGCGGGGCGTCACGGCGTGCTGGGCGTTTTCTCGCTCTTCGCCGCGGGTCTGGCGGGGCTGCTGGGCATCTCGCTGCTGCCGTAGCGTCAGCGCGGCGCGGGGGCCAACAGGCGCTTCTCTATGGCCGCCAGCGAGCCACGCTCCCGAGCGCAGCGCCTCGATGTCTTCGCCCGCGGTGTTTCGTCATCGCCAGCGCTCAGAGGGTGGTGGACCCTCCGTTCGAGCTTTGAGGAACTTCCTGGCGACCCAAACGAAGATGATCATGTGAAGGTACGAGCCCAGCACCAGGGCGCTTCCGCACAGGAGAATCCCGAGAGGATTCAAGGGCCACGCATGGGGCCCCCCGACGAGCGAGACGACACACGCAATCAGGACCAAACCGCTCTCGGTGAACGTCATGAGCGTGATGGTGCTCGTGGACCCCTTCCCGCCGCGCGCTTGCCGCATCCACGCAAAGTACGGAATGTAGATGTTCCACAGCACCTTGAGGAACAGCAGGAACACCACCGCCATCAAGACGAGCGTCATCACGGCTTGAAAGACGATCGTGATCACGGCCAGCACGACAGCGTGACGGAGGCGCCTCCGGCTCGCGCCACGAGGGCCTGACCCGAGCGCTGAATCACCTCGAACCACTTTCTGCGCAACTTCCCGCTGCGCTCGAGCACCAGACCCCCAGTCCCGAAGGTCAACGGGTGTCAGCGCACGGGCCACCCTTCAATCGCCGACCTTCAGGGGCGCAGGGCGTGGACGCTGACGTGGCCGCGGGCCTTGCGCTGGGTGGTGCGCAAGCAGCCTGGCGTGGTGCGGGAAGTCGAGCGCTGGCGGGTGCGGGCCGTGTGGCAGCGAGAATCCGCGCCGCCCGCTTGCGACGCTGACGGCGAGACGTGACACTGCGCCGATGGAAGCGCCCAACGAACAGCCACGCGAAGACCAGGTTGTCGGAATGCGACTCGACTGGAGCGCCTTCGAGCAATTCCTGAAGCTGCGCGGCGATTCCACGACACACCGCCTCGTCTACATGGAGCCGTATCTCGAACTCATGTCGCCCTCGTCGAGCCACGAACTGATCAAGGGGTACATCGGTCGTCTCCTCGAAACGTGGGCCGACGAGCGCGCAGTCGACCTGGTGTCGACCGGGGAACTCACCGTGCGCTCCAAGCGTGACCGAACCGCGATCGAGCCCGACGAGAGCTACTGCGTGGGGTCTGAGGCGTCCGCCGTGCCTGATTTGGCGATCGAAGTCGTGTGGACGAATGCCATGCTCGACCGGCTCGAAGCCTACGCCCGCCTGGGCGTTCGTGAGGTCTGGGTGTGGGAAGCGGATCGTCTGCGAATCAACGTCCTCAAGGGGAAGCGCTACATCGCAACGAAGCAGAGCCGCCTCTTTCCGACTCTTGACGTCGCCCTCTTCGAGCAGTTCGTTCGCAAGCACCCGAGCCCTCGCGCACTTCGCGAGTATCGCGCGTCACTGCGCGCGCATTGACGGTTCTGGGCTTGACCCGATCCCGTGGACACTTTCTGAAGCAAGTGAGGGCGTCGGGGCTGCTGGGCATCTCGCTGCGGCCGTTGCGTCAGCGCGGCGCGGGGGCCAACAGGCGCTTGAGCAGGAACGACACGTTGACCGCGAGCACCACGTTGCCCAGGGCGATGATCTCGTAGCGCCACGGGGGAAAGGCCGCGGAGAACACGCTGACCAGCAGGTAGCCGGCGGCGGTCCACCACAGCTGGGTCAGGAAGGCCGCGGCGATGATGCCCGCGAGCACGAACCAGAAGAAGGCCAGCACCGGGGCCACCATCGCGCCCGCGTCGCCGAGCGCGAAGTACAGGCCCAGCAGGGCCGCGGTCTGCGCCCCCATGGAGAAGAGCATCACGCGCAGCAGTTGCTCGTTGAGCGGGGTGCGCACGCCCTTCGTCCGCCACTGGACGAAGAGCAACGCCACGGTGCTCAGCCCCGAGACGATGGAGGAGAACGGCATCTCGTAGTGCGGCCAGCGGGCGATCATCGGCCGGCCCACCAGCGGGGCGATGACCCACATCACCGCACCGCCCAGGGCGATCCACGTGCGCACGCTGCCGCCGGTGTCCGGGTCGAGGCTCTTCTCGAGGGCCGCCAGGCGCGCCAGGTCCTGCTTCTGGTGGGCCTCGGCGGCGAGCGCGACCTCCACCTGGGCCGCGAGTTCGGGGTCGGGCGTCACCAACTCGCCGAGCAGGGACTGGGCGCTGCGGGCCGAGCCGGCGCTCAATTCGAAGCGCACCATCGCGCGCACCGCGGTGTCGAGGCCGAACCGCGCGCGGACGTTGTGCGGCCACCCCCGCAGGGCCTGCTGGAAGCCGAAGCGACACTCCGAGAAGAGGTCGAAGACGCGCCGCGCCTCGGGGGCCGGGCCCGAGAGCAGCGCGGTCAGCTCGGCGAGGCGGCGCTCGGCCTGGGTGGTGAGCTCGAGGGAGCCCAAGTGCGCGAGGAAGTCTTCGAGGGCCACGCGCACCGCCAGCGCGCTCTCGGGGCGCTGCGCAGGGTCGGCGCTCATGCACAGGCGGGCGAGGGCGGCCAGCTCGAGGGGCGCGGAGTCGGGCAGCACCGGCGCCGAGGCCAGCACGCTCTGCGCGAGGCGCTCGGGCGTCGAGGCGTCGTGCGGGGCCTTGCCGGTGAGCAGCTCGCAGAGCACCGCGCCCAGCAGGTACACGTCGGTCTGCGGCGAGATGACGGCGTGCTGCCCGCCGAGCATCTCCGGCGCCATGTACACCGGCGTGCCCGCCAGCTGCGGCGAGAGGCCGGGCGCCGACGCGATGCCCCAGTCGACGAGGTAGACCTCCCCGAAGGCGCCGACCATCACGTTGTCGGGCTTCACGTCGCGGTGCACCACGCCGCGGGCGTGCGCGTAGTGCAGGGCGTTGCAGACCTGCAGCAAGATGCGCAGGTGGGCCTCGAGCGGCGCGCGGCCCGGCGCGTGGGCGGCCAGGGCCTCGGGGTCGCGCAGCAGCGAGGCCCAGCTCAGGCCCTCGATGCGCTTCATCACCAACACCGGGAGCCCCGCGGCGTCGAGGCCGAGGTCGTGCACCGGCACGATGTTGGGGTGCTCGAGCGAGCCGGCGAGCCACGCCTCCGAGAGCAGCGCCTCGATGTCTTCGCTCGCCGCGTTGCCCGCGACGAGCCGCTTGACCGCCACCTTGCGCCCCAGCGTCACCTGCGTCGCCAACTGCACCACGCCCATGCCGCCGCGGCCCAGGGTGCCCTCGTCTTCGAGGGCCGGGGGCGGGCGCGAGAGGGTGCGCAGCAGCGCGAGGATGCGCGCGCCCTGCTGCCGGTCGTGGCGCGGGGGCGCGACGGTCGAGCGCGGGTTGCGCACGTGCGTCTGCGCGTCGCCGCTCAGCGTCTGGACCAGCGCCAGGGCTCGTTGCGTGGTGTCCAAGGGGGACACCGTACACGGAGCGCTGGCGCGATTCGCGCTCCGCGCTTCCGTCCACTGGCCCCGTGTGGCTTGGTCACGGCCAGAACCTCACGCCCGGGATCCTTCGATGCGAATCGTCGCCGCCGTCGTCCTCGTCGCCAGCCTCGCCCACGCCGAGCCCTGGGAGCAGCGGGTCAACGCCTTCCGCGCGAAGGCCACCGCCGAGCGCAAGCGCCTGGGTCTCGACGCGGAGAAGGCGAAGAAGGCGTACCCCACGCCCGAGGTGCGCTTCGGGGTCGCGCCCAACGCCAGCGTCGTCGCCTGCCCCGGCGAGACGAGCACCGTGTTCCTCCACGGCAAGCTCGCGCCGGGAACGTTGGTGGGCGCCATCAGCCCCGAGGTGCAGATCGTCAAGGAGCAGTTCACCCCCGACGGCTGGCTGGGCACCATCTCCGTGCAGGCTGGCGCGCCGGCGGGCAGCGCGCTGTTCGAGGTCATCGCCCCGGTGTCTGGCATCAGCAACACCGTCGCGCTGAAGATCGGCTGCGCCCGGCAATGGGTGATCGATCTCTCGAGCGGTGAGCGCCTGGTGCTCCAGGTCGTCGACGGCGAGTCGCGCGCGAGCGGCGAGTGGCGCCGCGGCAGCACGGTGCTGGGCACGCGCGCGTTCTCCGTCTCCATGGGCGGAGAGCAGTTCTCGCTCACCCAGGAGGAGAGCGCCGAGGAGATCGAGCGGAAGACGAAGGCCACGCAGCAGCTCAGCGGTGCGGGCTCGAAGGACGAGGCGGGGAAGCAGCAGGCGATGATGGTGGCCATGCAGCAGTGCGCGACGCTGCCGCCGGCGCAGATGGGCGCGTGCATGCAGAAGTACACCGGCGACCTCCAGGCGATGATGGCCCGGCAACAGGAGGGCCTGAAGGCGATGGACGACGTCGTCACCTCCGGCTGCCAGCAGCTCACTGGCACCCTGAAGGACAAGAAGCTCGCCGGCCAGGCCTCGGGCTGCGCGGGCCAGAAGCTCGGCGCGGCGGTGAAGTTCAAGGGCGAGGCGCGCTGAGACCTCAGGCCGCCCGGCGCTGCTCGGCCCGCTCCTTCAAGTGGCGCAGTTGGGCGCGCTGCATCACCAGGTTGGCGAGCGCCTCCCAACCGAACTTCATCGCGAAGTCGACGCCGGGCTCGAAGTCGGCCCGCACCCGCGTACCCAGCCAGCACGCGTCGTCGCCGATGGGCTCGAGCACGAAGGCCCAGGTCATCCGGAACGGAGCCGCCGGCTCCTGCACCGGGGGGCCGCTCTTGCGCAGCGAGGGCGTGCCCAGCACCAGGGCGCGGTTCTTCTCGAGCAGCAGCACGCCGAAGTGGGAGCTGCCGTCGGGCACGGCGGGAATCAGGTCGCCCTCGGCCAGCGCCTGCCACTCGGGGTGCACCCGGTCGGCGCTGGGGTGGCCGCCGTTGTCGAGATCGTCGATGGCGTACCAGCCGGCCCGCTGGCAGCCGAGCTGCACCAGCCACGGCCACACCGTCGAAGGCGGCGCCTCGATGACCGTGCCGCTGGTCTTCATGTACTTCGCGGGCAGCAGCAGGTCGCCGGGCAGGGCGATGACCGAGGGGTCGATGGGGTCGAGCTCCTTCTCGACGAGCTTGAGCACGGCCTCGCGGAGCGCGTCACTGAAGGGGCTGATCAGCGGCCAGTAGCGATCGAAGGCCTTCTCGCTGGCCTCGTCGGTGGTGGCCACGCGCAGCTCGAAGGTGACCCATGAGCCACCGGCGCGGCGCTTCTCGACCGACAGGCCCCAGGCGAGCTTTCCGAAACCGGGCACGTCGAAGGCGGGGAACGAGTCGCCGGGCGCGAGGTGCTGGAACTCGAGGCGCGGTTGCCAGAAGCGGCCCACGGCGCCCACCACGAAGCCGTGGCCCGGCTCGTCGCGCAGCAGTTGGAAGTCGCTGCCCTTTTCGGTGAAGTCGTCGATGGTGGCGTCGGTGTGCTCGGTGGTGAGCCCGGCCAGCCGGTCGTTGAGCACGTCCGGCAACTGCCGCAGCGCGAAGAGCGCCTTGACGAAGCCCAGGCGGTACGCGTCGAGGTGGCGGATCATCTCGTAGGCCTTCGCCGGCTCGGCGACGACCGCGACGCGATCTCGCTGCAGCACGTGGGGCCTGGGCAGGAACGACTCGAGCAGTGAGGGCATCTTGGGGAAACCTCCGGGCGGGCTCGTTTGCATGGGCCGTTCCCTCCCCACGCCGCGCGCTGGTGGGTGGGGTGATCAGCGCAAGCCTTGCGGTGCCTGCGTGGAGGAAGACCGAATTGTGCGGTGACCTGGGAGTGGCCCGGACCCGCCTCGACCGGGGTTCGCCGCGCAGCGAACGGGCGTAGCCCGTCTCGCCGGCCTCCGACGTGGGCCCCGAACACGTCCGGTACGTTCCCACGATGGACCGCTCGCAGCGCTTCGCCGCGTTCGCCAGTTCGGTCAGACACCTTCACCTCGAACGGCGTACGTTCCCCGTCGGCGCCATGGCTGCTGCACTTCGATACCGGGCGGTGCAGAAGATCGCCGACGGCGGCTCGGCCGAGGTGTTCCTCGCGGAGCAGCAGGGCGCCGCGGGGTTCAAGCGGCTGGTGGTGCTCAAGCGCATCCGCCCCGAGCTGTACGCCGACGCCCAGTACCGCGAGATGTTGATCGAAGAGGCGCAGCTGGCCATGAGCCTCCACCACTCCAACCTGGTGGAGGTGCTCGACGTCGGTGGGGCCAACGGCCGCTACTTCCTGGTGATGGAGCTGGTCGACGGGTGGACGCTGCACCAGGTGATGCGGCGCGCGCGCGAGGCGGGCCTGCCGCTGCCCCCGGAGCTCGCGGTCTACATCACCGCGGAGCTCTGCCGCGCGCTGGCCTACGCGCACAGCCGCAGCGAAGGAGGGGAACCCTTGGGCATCGTCCACCGCGACGTGTGCCCCAACAACGTGCTGATCTCCATGCACGCCGAGGTGAAGCTGACCGACTTCGGCATCGCCAAGGCGCGCACCCGCACCACCCACTCGAAGGTGGGGATGATCAAGGGCAAGCCGGCCTACATGTCCCCCGAGCAGGCCCGCGCCGAGCCGCTCGATGCTCGCAGCGACCTCTTCTCGGTGGGCACGGTGCTGTACTCGCTGCTCACCGACAAGATGCCCTTCCCCGGCCCCAGCGACCACGAGCGGCTGCTGCAGGTGGCCAACGTCGAGGTGCCTTCGCCCGCCACGCTGCGCCCCGAGCTGCCCGCGGAGCTGTGCAAGCTGGTGCTCAAGGCGATGTCCAAGAAGCGGGAGGCGCGGTTCTCCTCGGCGCAGGAGTTCCTCGCGGCCCTCGAGCAGGTGCAGCGCAGCGCCCTCAAGCCCGCGGGCCGCTCGGAGCTCGAGAACTTCCTGCGCATCCTCAGCGCGAAGGACGGCGGGCGGCCCATCAGCAACCAGACGATGCCTCCTGCGGCCAGCGACGAGCCCGAGTGGATCGCGCTCTCGGTGGAGCAGTCCATCGTCCCGGACCAGACGCAGACGCAGCGCGCGGTGCCGCCGCTGGTCACGCCGCCCGAGCCTGCGCGGCGTCGCGCGTGGTGGCCCCTGTCAGTCGCGGTGTTGGCGCTGCTCGGAGTGGGCGCCTGGTGGACCCTGGGCACGGAGTCCAACGTCGTGAACGAGGCCCTGGCAGTCGATGCCGGCGAGCCCGCGCTCCTGCCGGTGCCGACGCTGGTGGCGCGCCCGGACGCAGGCCCGGCCGCGACGCCCGAGGAGTTCGTGGACCTGCCCACCGGTCCTGCCGAAGCCGTGCCCGACCCCGTCTCCCGCAGCGGGACGAAGGGGCTCAAGCTCGCCGCGCGCCTCGCTCCCGGGCAGAAGGTGGGAGCGGCGATGGTGGCCGTGGTCTTCGAGAGCGAGCCGTCGGGGGTGGTGATCAAGGTCGACAAGCGCATGCTGGGGCGCACGCCGGCGACGCTGTCCTTCAAGAGCGGCCTCACCTTCGACGTCTGGTTTGAGGTCAAGGGCAAGCCGCCGCTGCGCCAATGGCTGATGCTCACCGAGCGCAGGGGCAGGCTGCCCAAGGTGACCCTGCGCACCCCGGTCGAACCCTGAACAAGGCTTGCTGCCCGAGCATTCGGTGGGAGCCCTGTTAGCCTTCGATCTCCGGGGGATCTCGAAGATGACTGATGAACTCGACGCGCTCGCACGGCAAGGTCGCCGACGGCTGGAGAAGCTGGAGTCGGCACGCCGTGCGAAACGTGCCGCAGCCGCCCCCCCGTCACGTGACGACCGCGCGGCGAACGTCATCGCCGGGGGCTCGTTGCTCACGTTCGCCGGGGTCCTCGCGCTCTCGGCGGGCCCTGCGCTGGTGGCTGTGTACCTCGGCTGGGCAGAAGGGCAGATCGGCCTCGCGTGGGCGGTGGGCGTGCTGGGAACCCCGCTGGGGGTGTTCCTCTGCGTCAAGCTGCGCCCGCTCCTCGCGGTGTACCTGCTCGCCCGGGAACGCGCCTGGGTCGCGGCGCTGCCGTTTCCGGTGCACGGTTGGTTCGAGGTGATCAGCGCCGAGCCGGTCCCCGGCCGGCTCCACGCCACCCTCGAGTTCGCGGGCCTACGACCCGATGACGCGACGCTCGAGCGGCTGATCGAGAAGCTCGACGACGTCACGAGCCTCAGAGGCCATGCCCTGGTCAGCCCGGAGTTCGAGTTCAGCTACGGCGTCGACGATCCCACCCCGAGCAACGACCCGTACCTCTCCTGGCAGCGCGCGGTGCTCGAGAGCGTGCTGCTTCCCCTGCATCGCGAGTTCCCGCTCGCCAGCGCCCGGTTCCACAAACCGTGAGGCCCGAGGAGCGCCGCGCGGCGGACGTGGTCTTCGACCAGCACCCCTGGGGCTATGCCCTGCTGTTCGGCGCGGTGCTCTGCCCCGTGGCGGCAGCCGCGGGCGCGATGCTCCTGGTGCACGACCTCGACGCGACCGTTCCGCTCTTCTGGGGCGTCGGCTTCGGTGTGCTGGGGCTCTATTTCGCGGGGCGGTGGGGGCTCGGCGCGCGGGTGCTCGCGGACGAACGGGCGTGGCTCGCCTCTCTGGGCTTCGAGGTGAACGGCTGGTTCGACGTCATCGGCGTCGAGGTGCCGCGCGACGGCAAGCTGCGCGTGACGCTCGAGTTCCGGGGGACACCGCCCGACGCCATCGAACTCGAGTCCTGGCTCGGGGCGGTCGGTGCCGAGCGCGCCAGCGGCTCGTCGTGGTCGTTCATCAGCCCACGCATCCGCGCCCGCGCCGGCACCCGCGGGTCGAGCTTCACCACCCGGTACTACCTCGCGTGGCAGAAGCGCCTGGTGAAGCGCGTGCTCATTCCCATTCACGCGAAGTACCCGTTGGCCCGGGTGCAGGTGAGCGCCGTGCGGCGGTGACGAGCGCCCTGTTCCCTTCGGGGCCGTTCAAGGCAAGTCGAGGATCTCCCAACGAACCGCGCGCGGGACCGTCGGCTCGACCTGCACGTCCTTGAACTGCGCGACGCCGCTCATGCGCAGTCGACGCACTTCGCCCACGATCTCCACTGAACACGCCGCGCACGAGCTCGCCGAGTCGGCCGCCAGCCACGTCGCCCGGAGCGCCGTGCCATCCGCGCAGGTGAACGTGGTCACGCCCCGGGGCCCCAGCACGACCGGCGGCGAGGCCCGGTTCAGAACCATTCGATGGGTGGCGCCTCGTGCTCGGGGACGACCACTTCGATCCTGGTTTCCACGCGGTACGCCTCGCACCGCGCCGTGACGCGCGTCCTGCCGGCGGTGGCGGCGAACAAGCGCCGCGGCACATCGGAGGTCACGTACGCGACGGTGCGGTTTTCGACGTGGAAAGTGACGGGCGGTTGAGGTTCGAGCGGGTGCCCGTCGAGCAGCACCTGCACCTCCACCGGCCAGTATCCGGGCTGGCAAATCGCGGTGTCCGTCTGGCCGTTGATGCGCAGCGCGGTCATGACGGCGCGTCCATCGGGTGAGGGGCTGGGGGGAGGCGGGGCAGGGAGCCGGACCTCCTCGACTCGACCGAAGCCTTTGCAGGTGAGGCACCGGCCCCGGCTCCCGCATGTGTCGCAGCGCACCTGGTCGTTGAGACAGTCCGGGCACAGCCCCAGGCCGTTGCAGGCGGGACAGGTCCTGAACTCGGTCTCGGGAGTTGGAGGCTGGGCCACGAGGTGATTCTTGGCACACCCGCGCGAGCGACTGAATTGATGGGCACGCAACGCTTGCAGTCGTCCCGACGTGCAATCACTGGAGTTACGCGCGCGACCGCGCGGCACAACGCTTGATGGCTGAAAGGCGCATGTTCACCTTCAACACGCCCTTCCTCTTCTTCACCGGCAAGGGAGGCGTCGGAAAGACCTCCCTCTCGACGGCGACGGCCATCTCGTTGGCCGACGCGGGCAAGCGGGTGTTGTTGGTGAGCACCGACGCGGCCTCGAACCTCGACGAGATGCTCGGGGTTCCCCTGCGCAACACGCCGGTGGCCGTGCCCGGGGTTCCCGGCCTCGAGGTGCTCAACATCGACCCCGACGCGGCGGCCGTGGCGTACCGCGAGCGCGCCTTGCTCCCCCTTTCGAGCGCGACCGAGCAGGTGCGGGCCACCGTGCGCGAACAACTCTCGGGCGCGTGCACCACGGAGATCGCCGTCTTCGACGAGTTCACCTCGCTGCTCGCCGACGGGCCGGGCGCGCGCGACTTCGTGGTGTTCGACACCGCGCCCACGGGGCACACCCTGCGGTTGCTGAGCCTGCCGCGCGCGTGGTCGGGGTTCCTCGAGGGGAACGACCGCGGCGCTTCGTGCCTGGGGCCACACTCGGGGCTCAAGAGCCAGGAGAACCGCTTCCGTGCTGCCCTCGACGTGCTGGTCGACGCCGCGCGCACCACGGTGGTGCTGGTGACCTTGCCCGAGCCCTCGTGCATCGCCGAAGCGGCCCGCGCCTCCGAGGAGTTGCTGGCGCTGGGGCTCCACCACCAGCGCCTCGCGGTCAACGGGGTCTTCACGGCCAGCCTGCGCGACGACGCGGTGGCGCTGGCGCTCGAGGCCCGAGGCCGCCATGCGCTCGAGTCGTTGCCGCCGGCGCTCGCGACCCTTCCTCGTGAAGAGATCCCCCTGCGACCCTTCGACACGGTGGGGTTGCCGGCGCTGCGGGCCTTGTGGGGCGGCGGCGCCCCTCCGTCACAGCCGCGGACCGAGGGGCCCGCGCCGAAGATGGACTCGCTGGCCACGCTGGTCGACGAACTCGCCCAGGCCGACCATGGGCTGATCATGGTGATGGGGAAGGGCGGGGTGGGGAAGACGACCATCGCCGCGGCCATCGCCCTCGGCCTCGTCGAGCGGGGGCGCGCGGTGCATCTGTCGACGACCGACCCCGCGGCGCACCTCGCGGCGACGCTGGAAGGCGACCGCGCCGGGCTCACCGTCAGCCGCATCGACCCGAAGGTCGAGACCGAGGCCTACGTCGAGAAGTTGATGGCGCAGCGCGAGGCCACCCTCGACGCGGCCGGCCGCGCCTTGTTGCTCGAGGATCTCCGCTCGCCCTGCACCGAGGAGGTCGCGGTGTTCCACGCCTTCTCGCGGCTGATCAGCGAGTCCCGCCGGGGCTTCGTGGTGCTCGACACCGCGCCCACCGGGCACTCCCTGCTGTTGATGGACGCCACCGGCGCGTACCACCGCCAGGCGCTGCGTTCCCTCGAGCCGAGCCTCAACCCCTCGCGCATCACCACGCCGTTGATGCGCCTGCAGGACGCGTCGCTGACGAAGGTGTTGCTGGTGACGTTGCCCGAGACCACGCCGGTGTCCCAGGCCGAGGCGCTGCAGGTCGATCTCCGTCGCGCGGGCGTGGAGCCCTTCGCGTGGGTGGTCAACCGCAGCCTCGCCGCGTCGACCACGCGCGACCCGCTGCTCGCCGCGCGCATCGCGGGTGAGCACCGGCAACTGGCGCGCCTGAGCGCGGGTCTCAGCAAGCGGACCTTCGTGGTGCCGTGGCTCGCGGAGCCGCCGGTGGGCCTCGAGGCGCTGGCGGCCCTTGCCGGTCCGCGGAGCCCAGCTTCTTCCTCGGCCTGAAGTCCCCACGGAGAACCCGGAACCCCCGGGCCCCGGCGGTGTCACACTGCGCCACCCGACATGCGCACCTCCATGGCCGTGACTCCGCAGCAGGGTCTCGCTCCCCGCACCGTTCGGCTCTTCGCCGAGTTGGTGGACCTCGTCTTGCTCGTCCCGTTGATCTTCATCTGCGCCATCTCGGCCGGCGCCAGCCTCGGCTTCTCGCTGGGGGTGCTCTCGAAGTTCTCGCAGCAGCGCGCGCCGGTGCTCGACAAGCTCATGGCGGCCCTCGTGGGCACCGTGTCGTGGGTGGTCCTCGCGGCGTCGGGCCTCGCCATCCTCTGCCTAACGCTCTACCAGTGGTACCTGCTGGGCACGCGCGGGCAGACGCTGGGCAAGATGCTGTTCGGCATTCGCATCGTCGACTCGTCGGGGAAACCGGCGGGCTTCTTCCAGGCGCTCTTCGTGCGGCGCTGGCTGTACTGGGCCCTGCTGAGCGTCACCATGGGCCTCGTCAACATGGTGCTGCCGGTCATCGGCGCGCTGCTGTACTTCGTCGACTTCCTCCCGTTGTTCGGTGACGAGCGCCGCTGCCTGCACGACTCCCTCGCGGGCACCGACGTGCGCTGGGTGCGCGTCGTGGAGTTCCACGCGGGCCGCATCGTGGGCGTGGTCGCTGCCGTGGGCCTCGTGCTCGGAGGCCTCGGCTTCGCCACCCGCGGCGTGCTCGTGCCCTGGGTGCAGAGCGTGCTGCCGGCCCAGTTCGCGCCGCCGGTGGTGGCGCCGCAGCCCGCGCCGGTGGTCGTCGCCCCGGTGCCGCCCACGCCGTCGAAGCCTGACGTCGTCGTGCCTCCAGAACCGACCCCGGAGCCCGCGGCCGTCGAGCCCTCCGTGGTCGAGCCCTCGGTGGTCGAGCCCTCGGTGGTGGAACCTGCGGCCCCCGAGCCGACCGCGCCGGTCGAGAAGAAGCTGTACCAGTTCGTCGATGACCAGGGCGTGGTGCACGTCACCGACGAGCCCGGGAACATCCCGGAGCGGTACCGCTCGAAGGTCACGAACCTGTAGTCACCGCGTCGCGGGCCGCGTCGAGTTGCTGCTGCGCGGCGGCCCGGAGCCGAGCGATCTCCGCCTTCTCACCGTGCAGGCAGTTGGCCGCGACCGACGGCAGCCCCGCCGCCTCGGCGCGCTTCGCGATCGCAGGCGCGAGCTGTGACGAGCCGCACGGACGAAAGCGCTCGCCTTGAACGGGAGGCACGGGCGTCGCCAACTCGGACAGGAGCGCTTCGTCGCGAACTCCCAGCGAACGCAGCCAGGCCAGCCGCTCGGGCGTGATGGGGGTGCCGAAGCCGCGGTCGATGCGCGCGAGCTGAAGCGCGGCGTGGGCACAGCGCGGGTCGAAGAGCAGCGCCGCCGCGTACGAGGCCAAGGCGCTGTCATCGAAGGTCGTCGCTCGAGGCCCGGTGCCCAGCTCCAGGTGGCCCTCGAGGTACCGCGCGTCACCCGCCTCGACGGTGGTCCACGTCGGCCGCTTCCACCGCGCGAGCTGCGCCCGCAGCAGCGTGAGGTGTTGCTGGTGCTTGCCCGTCGACCGCGCGATGCCCGCGTCGAGCGCCGCCAGGCCCGCCGCGCCCTTCATGCCCAGCAGCAGGAGCACCGGGTCGTCGGCTTCGTTGCGCTCCCACACGTAGTACGTGCCGAGGCAGTCGGGGAGCGTGGCCAGGAGCGTGTCGTCTCCCAGCTCGCGGATGAGCCGCACCAACAGCGCCTCTCCACCGGATCTCGCGTCATCGAGCGCGCGTCGCACCGCGCCCTTCGCCACGGCCGGGTCGGTGGTGAGCCCCGCACAGCGCCGGCGCCGCAGCAGCTCGCAGACGTTCCAGGGCTGGAGCTCGGCCGCGAGCCGTTCACTGCCCGGCAACGGCGCCAGCCACTCGAGGGCCCCCTCGAAGTCGACGCCCTGCGCGAGCACCAGCAGCGCGTCGCCCGGGTCCTGGCGCACCGAGAGCACGGCGCAGGCGCCCCGGGCGTTCTCCCCTCGCGCGAGGTCTCGAAGCAGTGGCCACGGGAGCAGCTCGGGGTGCTGGCGCGCGAGCTGGAGACACGATTGCCCGGACGATCCCTCCCGGAGCGCGTCCTTCACCACCGCGGGGTCGTTGGAGCGCAGCATGGCGTGCACCAGGCGCGAGAACGGCGCCGCTGCGAGGCCCCGCGCGGTCTCGAGGAGCTCGCTGCGCGTCGTGGCCTTCTCGTGGAGCCCCAGCTCCAGGGCGCGCTCGGGATCGACGCAGAAGAGGGTGCCCGCGAGACGGGGACGCTCCGGGACGCGCGCCTCGAGGGGCTTGCTGGCCGCCTTCGCCCCGGGACCGATGACCTCGAGTCCCCTCGCCGCCCAGTACCCCTCACGCTCGCCGTCGAGCACCGACAGCAAGTAGGGCACGGCGCTGGCCCCGAGGTCCTTGAACCCCGGCAGGTGCTCGGCCGGTGACGGGCCCGTGAGGCCGTAGACGCCTTGCGCGTTGATCGCGTCGGCCTCCTCCGAGTCTCGGAGGATCATCGTCATCAGCGACAGGCCGGGGGTGCTCATGGGCCCAGCTTCGCCTCATTCTTCTGCTTCGTCTTCCCGGTCTGCGGTGCCACGAACCTGTAGCCTGCGCCCCGCATGCGCGTCGTCGTCCCGCCCTTCCATCGCTTCAGCACGCTCTTCGTCTCCAACGTCTACCTGCTCGACGGTGGCCAGGGAGACCGCTGGCTCATCGACACGGGCCACTGGACCGAGCGGGTGCAGTTGGTCGCCGAGCTGCGCCGCACGAACCTCCAGCCGTCGGACCTCACCGGCGTGCTGCTCACCCACCGCCACTCCGACCACGCGGGCAACGCGGGGTACCTGCAGCGCGAGTTCGGGGTGAAGATCTACGCCCACCGCTCCGACGCCGAGGTGCTCGAGGGCACGGCCCCGCGCGCGCAGATGGGCGGCAAGGGGCACCTCCTCGAGCGGGCCCTGTGCGCCATCGAGAACCGCTGGCCCTCGCAGGTGAAGATCGAACGGGCGCTCGACGCGGGCGACGCCATCGCCAGCCTCGAGGTGCACCACGTGCCCGGCCACACCGAGGGCTCGGTCTTCTACCGCCACGCCAACACCGGCTGCCTGATGACCGGAGACACGCTGCTCACCGCGCGCCCGCCGCTGACCATCATTCAAGACATCGTGAAGCCCTACGACGCGTATTCGCTCGACCTGAAGCAGGCCCACGCCTCGCTCGACGCCTTCCACGCCGCGGGCTGGGCCTACGAGAACGTGCTCGCCGGCCACGGCAAGCCGCTGGTGGGCAACGCGCGGGACCGGGTGCTCAAAGCCTGGAGCGAATGATCCACCGCTGCGTGGTATGGCGCCGCCCCCATGAATCGCCGCGCGCTGCTGTTGGGAATCACGCTGTTGGCCACCGCCGCGTCCGCGCGCTCGACCTGGATGAACCCGGGCACCATGGGCGCCAACGCCGTCTCGGGCTTCCCCATCGAGGCCCCGTGGACCGAGAAGTACACGCTGCTCCAGGTCGGCGCCCACGCGCAGTACGGGTGGAACTACGACACCTCGATCCTCCCCCAGCTCCGCCTCGTCACGCCGTTCGGCAAGTGGGTGTCGGCGTACATGGAAGGCAGCCCGGTGGAGTTCTGGTGGTCATCTCCGCAGACGTTCACCGACTGGCAGCTCACCCGGCAGCAGGGCATCGCCAAGGCCGACCTGCGCTTCGGCTTCAAGTTCCTGCTCGCGGACTTCGGTGAGCTGCTGCCGAAGATCGGCTTCCGCGCGTTGACCAAGAGCACCACCGGCAAGGACTACGCAGATCGCCGCTTCACCGATGGTCCCGCGTACCTCCTCGAGTTCCTCGTCGGCGAGCGGCTCAAGTTCAACCGCCTCGAGCTCGACCTGCTCGGCATGGGCGGGTACTGGATCTGGCAGCAGGGCGAGGCTGGGCAGAACGACGCCATCACCTGGGGCCTGGCCGCCAGCCTGCGCGCCTTCGAGCGCCTGAGCGCCGAGCTGCAGGTGCGCGGGTACGTCGGCTGGCAGAAGGACGACAAGCCGGTCATCGCGGGGCTCAAGGCGGGCGTGCTGCTCACCGACTGGCTCGAGCTGAGCCTCGGGGTGAACGTCGGCTTCCGCGACGCGCCGCGGGTCGAGGGGCTGCTCTACGTGAACCTGCGCCTCCCGCTTCTGGCTCCGTTGCTATTTGATTTCAGCGGCAAGGCGCCCTTGCTCGCGCCGGTGGGTTGACGAGGCCGTAGACTCTGCGCCCCATGGCGTCGAACGTCGCAGCGCAGGTCGCCCGCACCATCCTCGATGGCTTCGACAAGCACTACCGGGTCTTCCGCACCGTCAGCGCGGGCGCGAAGGATCGGTTCGATCGCGGTGACTGGGCCGCGGCGAAGGCGGCGCACCAGGAGCGCTTCGGCATGTACGACGTGCGCGTGCGCGAGGCCGTGGAGATCATCGACCACCGCTTCCCCGAGGCGCAGCACGAGTCGATGTGGCCGGCCATCAAGGAGGCCTACGTCACCTTCCTCCTGCAGCACCAGCAGCCCGAGCTCGCCGAGACCTTCTTCAACTCCGTCGCCTCGCGCGTGCTGGCGCGCACCTACTACACGAACGCCCACGTCTTCTGGCGCTCGGCCGTGGCCACCGAGCACATCGAGGGCTTGCAGCAGACCTGGCGCGTCTACTACCCGGCGCAGCTGGGCATTCGCGGCACGCTGCGCTCGGCGGTGAGCGACCTGCAGCTGCGTTCCCCCTGGGAAGACCTCGACCGTGACTTGAAGGCCGTGGTGCACCGGCTGCGCGAGCTGTTGCCGGCGCCGCGCGAGGTGACGCCGTCGCTGCAGTTGCACGTGCTCTCGTCGCTCTTCTACCGGAGCCGCTCGGCCACGCTCATCGGTCGCCTCGACACCGGCACGGTGCGCATCCCCTTCGCCATTCCCATTCGCAAGAACGAGCAGGGGGCGCTGTACCTCGACGCGCTGCTCGCCGGCCGGGAGCAGCTGGGCCAGCTCTTCTCGCTCGCCCGGGCGTACTTCATGGCCGACATGGAGGTGCCCAGCGCCTTCGTGAACTTCCTGAAGACCTTCTTCCCCGACAAGCCGCCGGCCGAGCTCTACACCTCGCTGGGGCTGCACAAGCAGGGCAAGACGCTCTTCTACCGCGACCTGCTCGAGCACCTGCGCCACTCCACCGACCGCTTCGTCATCGCGCCGGGCGTGAAGGGCATGGTGATGGTCGTCTTCACGCTCCCGTCGTTTCCCTACGTGTTCAAGATCATCCGCGACCACTTCGCGCCGCCCAAGGACATCGACCGCAAGACCGTCGAGGCGAAGTACCAGCTGGTGCGGTACCACGACCGCGTGGGGCGCATGGCCGACACCCTCGAGTACTCGGAGGTCGCCTTCCCCTTGAGCCGCTTCGAGCCCACGCTGCTCGAGGAGCTGCGGACCAAGGTGCCCTCGCAGCTCACCGAGACCGGCGACCAGCTGGTCATCGACCACCTGTACATCGAGCGCCGCATGGTGCCGCTCGACCTGTGGTTGGAGCACGCCGACGACGCGAAGCTGCGCGCGGGTCTCGACGAGTACGGCAAGGCCATTCGCGAGCTCGCCGGCTCGAACATCTTCCCCGGGGACCTGCTGCTCAAGAACTTCGGCGTCACCCGCGCGGGCCGCGTCGTCTTCTACGACTACGACGAGATCGCCCCGGTCACCGAGTGCCAGTTCCGCGCGCTGCCCACCGCCCGCGACGACGACGAGTCGATGTCGCGCGAGCCGTGGTTCTACGTGGACCCCAAGGACATCTTCCCCGAGGAGTTTCCCCCGTTCCTCTTCTCCAGCGCGAAGGCCCGCGACCTCTTCCTCTCCATGCACGGCGACCTGTGCACCCCGGGCTTCTGGCTCCACAAGCAGGAGCAGCTGCGCCAGGGCGAAGAAGACGACGTGGTGCCGTACCCCGATGCCCTCCGC
Organism: uncultured Archangium sp.; assembly: GCA_903905455.1. GTDB lineage: Bacteria > Myxococcota > Myxococcia > Myxococcales > Myxococcaceae > Archangium_A. The sequence goes on along the minus strand of CAIVGN010000072.1, from coordinate 48,467 downwards.
TTTCCCCACGCGCACGTGCAGGCGTGAGTCCTCGAGCCCCGTCCCCATGCCGCAGTCCGCCCAGCTCGCCCCCACGCCGTTCCTCGACTGGCAACACCCCGCGATCCTCGAGCTCGCCGCGCGCGTCGCCGACGCCGCCTCGCCGGTCGAGAAGGCCACGCGCCTCTTCCTCATCGTGCGCGACGAAGTGGTCTACGACCCGTACACCGCGAGCTTCGACCCCGAGCAACTGACCGCCAGCGCCACGTGGACTCGCAAGCGCGGCTTCTGCGTGACCAAGGCCTTGCTCTACGCGGCGGCGCTGCGGGCCGTGGGCATCCCCTCGCGGGTGGGCTTCGCCGACGTGGTCAACCACCTCGCCACCACGCGCCTGCTGGAGATGATGCGCACCGAGGTCTTCGTCTTCCACGGCTCCACCGATGCGTGGCTCGGGGGGCGTTGGGTGAAGTCGACGCCCGCGTTCGATCGCCGGCTCTGCGCGCGCTTCGGCGTGGCGCCGCTGGAGTTCGACGGGGTGAACGATTCACTGCTGCAGCCGCACAACGGGAAGGGCGCGCGCTTCATGGAGTACCGCGTCGACCACGGCAGCTTCGACGACTTCCCCTTCGAGCAGATGCTCGCCGCCTGGCGCGCGACGTACCCCCACTTCTTCGAGGGCGTGGGCGTCGAGGAGCTGCGGGGAGACTTCGCGCGAGAGACGTGAACTCGAGTCGTCGCGAGGGTCGCCATGGCGTGGATTGAAGACCTCGCAGCGGTGCCGGCCTTCGGGCACCTCCGCCACACACGGGCCATCGGCTGGCTCGATGCGGAGCACCCATACCGACGCGGCGAAGTGTCGCAGGCCCTGCGCGAGCGGATCGCCGTCCTGTTCGAGATCAACAGTGCTGATCGCGAGCAGGTCTGCCCGTTGTGTACGAGCTGGCTGGGTGACCGGGCGCTGCTCGTGCCGTCGGGTGACGGCGTCTTCGTGGCGTCTCCTCAGCTCCGGCACTTCATCGCGAAGCATGGCTATGGCCCGCCCCGCGCGTTCCTCGACGCCGTGCTGGCCTGCCCGCTGCCGAACTCGCCAGAGATGCGCTCGGCCCTGCGTGCGCTCGGCGCGCTCGACTACGACGAGGATGCCGCGCCGCTGGTGGTGCTCGAGGGGATCGCGCCGGTGCGCGTTCGCCCGGGCATGTACATCGGCGACACCGGTGCGCGGGGGCTTGGCACGTTGGTCTTCGAGGTCTTCGCCAACGCGCTCGATCTCAACCTCGCGGCCCGCGCGACGCGCATCGACGTGGGCATCGACGCCGAGGGCTGGGTGACGGTGGAAGACGATGGTGATGGCCTGCCGCTCGAAGCCACGTTCAAGGGGTACCCCGCGTTCACGGCCATCTTCTCGTCACTCCACTTCACGCCCACGCTCGATGGTCACCACCCACATCTCCACGTGAGACCCGGGCTCGCCGGTGTGGGCGTCGCCGTGGTGCAGGCGCTCAGCCAACGCTTCGAGGTCGAGACGGTGCGCGACGGGGTGCTGCACCGCGCGGTCTTCGAGCAGGGCCAGTTGACCGACCCGCTCACCGCGCTCGGCGTGACGACCCGCCGGGGGACGCGCATCCGCTACCTCCCCGACCCGGTCGTCTTCGGAGAGGCCCGGCACGACCTCCCGGCGCTGACGAAGCTGTTCGAGCCGCTCGGCTACTTGCTTCCGGACCTGAAGCTGACCTGGCAGGGCCACCTGCTGCAGCAGCCCGAAGGTCTCGCCGCGTGGGTGCGCCAGCTCGCGCCGAACGCCGTGCCCGAGACCGTGCTGTCGGTGCAGGGCGAGGCCAACGAGGTCGAGGTCGAGCTCGCGCTCTGCTGGGACGCGACGCAGGCGGAGCGGCGGCTCGTCTCGTTCGTGAACTGCGCCGCCACCGAGTTGAATGGGTCGCACGCCGAAGGACTGCTCGAGGCGATCGGAAGGACGGCACCGACGGAGGCGCTCGCGAGGCGCGCCATCGCCGGCCTCACCGCCGTGGTGCACGTGTGGTTGCTGCACCCGCGCTTCCGCGGCCCGACCAAGGCCGCGCTCGAAGTCGAGACCGCGCGCCTCGCGGTGCGCGACGTCGTGGTGCGTGCGCTCACTGCATCACCGTGGTGGTGGGACCGCGTCGCCGAGCGCGAGGCTCAGGCAAAGCGGCGCACGCGCTGAGCAGTGCGCCCACGGCAAACGAAACGTGCAGTTCACGCTGCTGACCGGCACGTGGCACCGCGAGACCCGCTCGGCCGTGGCGAGCTGTCCGACAGGCAGGGGAGGGTCGCCCCTGGGTGACCGACATTTTGTCATAGGTCCTCGCGAGTCCGAGGCGGCGTCCCCTTCGCTCAGATGCTCACGGCGTGGCGTGCCACCTCGCTCCAATTCTTCGAGCCCGTGGCCGTCGAGGACCTGCGCGGAGACTTCGCACGGGACACGTGAAGTCGAGGTGGGCACGCTCCAGGTGATCAGCCCACGCGGCATGTCGCTTGCTCAGCCGCAGATGAGCCCGTCTCCGCCGCGTTCAGCACTCGTTTCCGCCAGTTTCCTCGCGATCGTCGCCAGTTCGCTCGGGAGTGATGCGTGTTTTCCGGCGGAAGCGCTCCAAACGGGACTGGTGGCGATCGATGCCGGCGCCGCAGAGGAAGTCCTGGACGGGGGAGTCGATGCGGGTGGGCTGCGCGCCACCCGGCTGGGAAGTGGAACCGCCGAGGGTGGTAGGCAGGGCAGGGCCGTCGCGTAGTACCTCCGCCGCTCCACGGGGCGGAGTTCGATGCTCAGGGTGAGGGAGGAGTTCTGGTGCGCAAGCTCATTGGAATGGTGTTGCTGCAGTCGGTTGTCCTGCTGGCCTGTGCGCCACCACCCTGTGAGCAGCCGCTCAGTGCCTATTGCGACGCGGGGTCATGCACCTCGTATGTCGACATTGCGTCGGGACTGTCCCCGTTTGACGCGGGCGCTTCGTGCCCCTCCATCACGGTGACCACCTGTGAGGGTGGTCGCCATCTTGTGGGGTTTTCAGGATCCACTGCCTCGGTTCGCTACTTCGAGCGTGACGCGGGGTTGGTCGGCGTCTGGCAGAGCGGCGACATCGCTTTTGAGTGTGGACCTCGCCTCACGAACTCGTCGCGCACCTTCGGGACGCCCTTCGATTGTCCGGGCTCGACGCCAGAAATCTACTGCTACGAGCGTCGCTGAGGGCGTGGCCTGGCAGGGGCTCCTGAACCCGTGACGCCGGTGTATATACGATGCGTATATCCATCCCGGAGGCCCCGATGACCACGGCGCGAGTGTTTCAGTCAGGGAACAGCCAGGCGGTGCGGCTGCCGAAAGAGTTCCGCCTCTCGGTCGACGAGGTGGAGATCTTCCGCCGAGGGGACGAGATCGTCCTTCGGGTCCGCCCGCAGAGCGCGGCAGCGATCTTCGATGCGCTCGCCTCACTTCCAGAAGACTTCATGGAAGGCGGCCGGGATGACGGGCCGTCCCAGGAGCGGGAGTTGCTCTGATGGCCGCCCGGTACCTGCTCGACACGCGCATCTGCATCTACATCGCGAAGCACAACCCTCCCTCGGTGCGAAAGCGGTTCGCGAGGCACGCCGCGTCGGAGTTGGCGATGTCAGTCGTGTCGTTCGGCGAGCTCCGGTTTGGGGCTGAGAAGAGTCAGTCGAAGGAACGCGCGTTGGCCACGATCGACCAACTGGCCGCATTGATGGACGTCCAGGCGCTTCCCCCTGCCGCGGGGGAGTTCTACGGAAAGATCCGCGCGAGCCTCGAGAAGAAGGGGCGGATCATTGGGAGCAACGACCTGTGGATCGCTGCGCACGCCCGCGCTGCTGGCCTGGTCCTGGTGACGAACAACGTCCGCGAGTTCGCCCGCATCGAGGGGCTCGAGGTCGAGAACTGGGTGTAGCTGTCGAGGCGATGGCCTTCGCCTTCCAAACGAGCGACACAGCGGCCATGAGTCCTCGCGTTCTCCCGGTTCTCCTCCTGGTCCTCGCCGCCAGCGGTTGCGGCACGGCCGCGTCGACGTGCGATGCGACCTCGTGTCCCAACGGCTGTTGTGACGCGAAGGACGTGTGCCGACCGATCACGCCGCTCACGTGTGGTGCCAGCGGTGGTCTGTGTACGTCCTGCGTCATCGGGTCGTCGTGCATCTTCGGGCAGTGCACCGCCAGCACCAGCGGCACCGGCGGCGGGAGCAGCGCAACGGGCGGTGGCACGGCCACGGGTGGAGGCACGGCGACGGGCGGTGGGGGAGGCAGGGCCACGGGCGGCGGCGGAGGGACGGCGACGGGTGGTGGCGGAGGCACGGCCACGGGTGGTGGCGGAGGCCCGGCTACGGGCGGTGGCGGCGGCACGGCGACGGGCGGCGGCGGAGGCACGGCCACGGGTGGTGGTGGCGGCACCACCATCGACACCGTGCAGTCCGTGCGCAGCGCGGGGGTCTTTCCCTCGAACGTGAACCTGCAGGGCGTGGTGGTCACCGCCATCTCCTTCGCGCGCGTCTCGACAGCCACGAGCCTGTGTGCCGGCAGCTCGAGCACCGGCGTCAACGCCACCTTCTGGGTCGCCGACGCGAACAACCCGAGGTTCGGGGTGTGGGTCGAGAAGTTCCGCTGCGACGGGGCCATCGACTACTTCCCGCAGGTCGGGGACGTCCTGAACATCAGCGGCATGGTGGGCTTCGAGGCGTCCTTCCAGCAGCAAGAGGGCTACCGCGTGATGGTGAAGTCGGGGTTCGACTTCGTTCCCAGCAAGCCCCTCGGCTACGTGTGCGCGTTGTCCTCGTCGCCGCCGTGCGAGCCGTTGATCATCACCAAGGTGGGCACGCGCGTACCGCTCGCAGCGCTCACCGTTCCGTCCACCTTCGGGGCGCTGGGGGCGATCCGCGCGGAGCCGAGCTACGTTGGCGCGCGGGTGCGGCTGCCGGGGCCGATCTCGGTCAGCAACATCTACCCGTCAGCGCTCAAGCGCATCTCGGCGCTCCCCAATGACACGCGCTACTTCGGCTACGAGCTGTCGAACGGCGTGCTGGTGAACAACTTCCGCACCTTCGAGGGCGCGGTGCTCGAGAACGGCGTCATCTCCCACTGCGACGTGCGCAACGTGGTGCTCGACGGCGGCACCGTCACCTTCCCCAACGGCCTCATCGGGGTCTGGGACACGTACACGCAGACGACGTGCACCGACGGAGGCGTCAGCTCGACGACCTGCTTCAACAACGCCGGGATGATCCCCGGCACGTCCGCGACGTACACCCACGTGCTGCACCCGACCGACTGCGCTGATCAGACCCCGTAGCTGATCGATGGACGGGGGCAGTCGCCCCTTCTCTGGGTAGGGTGCGGGCTTCATGCACCCCACTCGAGTCCTGGGCGCCGTGCTGTTGGTGGTGACCCTTCCCCTGATGTTCGCCCTCGGCGCCCTGGGCGCGCTCGGCTACGAGAAGGCGGGGCGCTTCGATTACATCTCCGAGTGGGACCCCTCGCGGACGCAACCCTCGTACGAGGTCCGCGGCGAGAAGGCCGTCACCTACTGGGCGCACGCGGGAGACGCCTTCCCCCTGGCCCAGGTCTTCGCGCCCACGGCCCACTCGTTCGCGTTCCGCCCGGTGGAGCGGTTGCAGCAGTCCCTGGCCGACGAGCAGGCCCCGAGGCAGAACCGGGACGACTACGAGTGGGTCGAGACTCGCCTGCGCGACTTTCGCGAGGACCTGCGCGACACCTACTGGCTCTGGGCCGCGGCGTTTGGCGTGGCCGGGCTGGGCGGCCTGCTGGCCCTGTTGAAGTGGCCCCGGCTGGGAGCCGTCGTGCTGGTGGGCGCTGGCCTCACCGGCCTCGCTACGCGGGAGCTGTACCCGCTGGCCGGCTTCCTGGTGCTGTTGGTCCCGTCGGTGCTGGCGCTGTTCCTGCTGGCGCCCCCGCTGCCGATCCCCGTCGGGCCCGACGACGAGGCCTTGAGGCAGTACGCGCAGGGCCTCGCGCGGTTGGTGGGGCCGTCCCTTGGAGGAAAGCCGCTGACGGTCTCGCTGTCGGCCGGCTACCTCGTCGCGATGATCTTTGCCGGGGGCGTCACGATGGGCCTGGGGGCATTGGTGCTCTGGTTCAACGCGCGCCACTGGCCGGCGCTCATCGACCCCGAGGGCATCACCGACCGTGCCGGGCACCGCTACCTTTGGTCAGAACTCCAGACGCTTCGTCGCGTCATCGTGAAGTCGCGGGGTGGAGGCGAGGTGAGCCGCCGTGTCGAGCTCACCTTCCCTCAGGGCAGGGTGCACCTCGCGCCGAACGGGCTGCAGCGCAGCCGCGAGCTGAGCGACGTGTTCGTGTTGCTCTTTCCGCCCCAGCTGCGGCGATGACCGAGCGTTGCGGCCGCGAGGCTCAGCCGTACGGGCCGATGGAGAAGCCGCGGTCGACCCACCGCGGTTCATTCCCGGTGGACTTCATGAGGAAGGGTCTGCCTTGCGCCAGGCGCGTGAGCTTCGTGCCCACCGCGCTGCCCATTCCCTGGAGCTCGCCGAGCTCCTCGGACCAGAGCGCCACCGCGAGCTCGACCTGGGTATCGAAGCCGTCCTGGTAGTCGACGCGCTCGGTGAAGACGAAGACGAAGGGTTGCCCGCAGGCGCACCGCGTCGCGTGCACGCCGTAGTGTGGCTCATTGGCGAAGGTGTGCGTCGCGCTGCCCTTGACCGCCGCCCACGCGTCCCCTGCCGAGGCACCCGTGCAGCGAGGACAGCCCGCGGGAGGCGCCCGTGGCTCGGGCTCCGCTTTGACCGGTGCGGGCTGCGGAGCCGGTGCCGGAGTGCGGGGTGCTGGACGCTCGACGGCCACGGCCGGTCCCTCGTCGGCGAGCGCAATGAAGTCGGGGAGCACGCGCTGGCCCTTCGGGAGGTCCAGGAGGGTGATCCACCCGTCGCGGGCGGGGTACACCACGGAGTCTTCGCGGTGACAGGCGTCGCACGCCAGCCGCACCTCGTCGCCCAGGAGCAGGGGCCACGTGTTCTCCGTCACCCGGGTGGAGCCACAGCTCGGGCACCGCAAGACCTGTACGGGCTCGGTCATCACCGGGGCCGCTCGCGCAACGACCACGGGGCGCAACCCCGGCGCGACCGCGTTGGTCCGCGTGCGCAGGTACCACCGCCCACAATCGGGGCACGCGTCCCATTCTCCCTGGCCAGGAGCAAACGGCCGCGCCGACCTCTTCCCGGAGTGGCGCTCGGGGTCGGCGCTCAGCGAGTCTCGCACCGCGCAGGTGTTGCACTCTTTCGTGGGCATTCGGTCTCCTCGCGCTGGGGCGTCAACTGCGGTCGGTGTTTCTCGCGACGGCCGGGTCGCCGTGCTTGAACGCTTGAAACAACCCGTGTTCCGAACCGTAGGCCCACACGCCATGAAGATCCGAACGCTTACTGCTCTCGTCGTGCCCCTCGTCGTCGCCGGCTGCACGCCGCCCTCGAGCGCCCCCCAGCTCTCCTCAGTCCGCGTCGGCCACTGCGCCTACACCGGTGCCTTCAGCAAGCTCTCGGAATGCAAAGACTACCTGGGCGCCTGGAAGGTCGCGGACGCCGAGAAGGACTGCGCCGACGCCAAGGGAGCCTTCGAGAGCGGCACCGTCTGTACGCCGAAGACCTTCCTCGGGGCCTGTCTCGACGCGCGCAAGCCGGAGCAGACGCGCATCTACATGGTGACCGAGAACACCGGGAAGTGCGGTTCGGCGCGCACCGGCTGTGAGACCTTCGCGGGTGGCTACTGGGACCCCTCGCCCATCTGCGGCGGCGCGAACGACGAGCTCGTGGTCCTCGAGAACGCCTTCGCCGAGCCCCGGCACGTGTGCTTCACGCCGGCGGCGGGCGAGCCTGCGGGACACTCCGATGGCGGCCAGGTGTGCGTGTACGAGGGCATTCACGGCGCGACCGAGGAAGGGCGCTCGTTCCGCAAGGACGCCAACTGCGACAACTCGCGCAGCGGCCGGCCGTATTACGCGAAGGACCCGAACTCCACTTTCGCTGACCCCGACGCGCGCCGCAGCGACCCGGCCTACCTCGCCGAGGAAGCCTGGGTGCGCTCGCAGATCAACGCGGCCTCGTGCGTGTGCTGCCACTCCGCGGCGTCGCCCAACGGCGCGGCCTCGCTCTTCGACATCGACAAGGAAGGCAGCCTCGCCAACCAGTTCACCGACCGTGGCATCGCGCAGGGCGCCGGCGTGGTGAGCACCATCCCCCTGGGCGGGTGGCCCGCAGCGCTGAACAACGGCTTCTCCAAGTCAGACCTCGACCATCCCACCGACTCCGTCTTCCTCACCACCGACCGCACGCGCATGAAGGCCTTCTGGACGCGCGAGTTCGAGCACCGCGGGTTGACGGCCGAGGCGATGGCCCGCGTGCCCGACGGCCTGGGACCGCTCTCGGAGCAGTTCTACTTCCAGCCCAAGGCCTGCGAGGGGCGAGAGGGCATCGCGGCTGACGGCACCATCACCTGGGGCAACGGGCGCGCGCGCTACGTGTACGTGATGGGCGCGACCTCGCGGGCGCCGACGGTGTTCCCGAATCTCGATCTCCCCGAGGGTACGCTGTGGCGCCTCGACGTTCCTCCCACGGGCACGCCGTTGGTCAACGGCACGGTGAAGTACGGCGTGGTGCCCGAAGGCCTCAGCCAGCGCTTCCCCGTCGCCGGGGCGCCGGCAGCGCTCGTGTCGGGCCAGCAGTACTTCCTCTACGTGACGGCCGACCAGATGCTGCCCATCACGCGCTGCCTGATCACCGCGCCCTGAGGTCACGGGCCGCGGCGGGAAATTAGGCCCCCGCCGCGCAGGGCCGTTCGTTAAGAAGCGCTACTTTGGTGCTTCTCCAACGATCACCCCGGTGAACCCGCCATGTCGACCGATCTCGAACAACTGCAGGCCCGCGTCGACCAGCTGGAGCGCGTGCTCGCCACCCAGTCCGCGAAGTCGAAGGCCCCCCGCAAGCGGCACCGCGTCTTCGTCGCCATGGCGGTGGTGTTGTTCGCCGCGGTGGTCCCGCTGTGGGCCAGCACTGCGTGGGCCGCGACCTGCGCCCAGACGCTGCCCGCGCCCATGGTCACCTTCTGCCCCAACAACCCCGCCGTCGCGGCTGACGTGAACGCCAACTTCCAGCAGTTGGCCACCTGGGTCGAAGCGAAGACCGGCACCATCAGCAACACCAACATCACCGCCCAATCCATCACCAGCGTCGGGGCCGTTCGCGCAGCGATGGTCGACTCCGCGTCGGGCCTGAACCTCACCTGGAACAAGTCCGCCGGCACCGGCGAGAGCGACTTCCAGAACTTCCCCGGGTTGGGGCCCGGCGGCTTCGCTTTCTACAACAACAACACGAAGATCGCCTCGCTCGACAGCGCGGGCAACCTGGCCATCAACGGCAGCATCACCCTCGCGGCGAACGGCACCATCGCCGGTTCGGGCGGAACGGCGCGGCGCCCCTCGTTCATGGCCAGCGCCAACTGCACCGCCGTGACCTGCTCCATCAGCTGCGCCCCGGGCGTCGTGAAGTGGGCGGTCGGCTTCCACGGCGCGAACTACAACTCGAAGGTCGACCTCTCGGCCTGGCAGTGCGGCAACGGCATGACCTGGTTGGGCAACTGCATCGGCTCGGCGAGCTGCAGCGTCACCACCAATTGCAACCCCTCGTCGGTCTTCGCCGAGTGCTGGTGAACCAGGCGCGCTGAGGGGGCGGCAAAGTTGCGCGCCCGGCTTCGGCTGCTACGAATCGGCGTTCATGCTCGAAACAGAAGTCGCGCTGTGGAGGCCGCCGGCCGCGGTCCAGGTCGCCGGTGATGAGTTGGCCACGCTGCGCGCCATCCCCCTGTTTCGAGACCTGAAGGACGCGGAGTTGAAGCGGCTGGCGAAGCTGCTCCACGAGCGCCACTACGAGCCCGGCGAGGTCGTCTTCCGCGAAGGACAGACCGGCGCGGGCATGTACATCATCAAGCAGGGCGCGGTGGACATCGTCCTGCGCATGGCCGACGGCGGTGAGCAGGCGGTGGTGAGCCTGGGAGACCGCCAGTTCTTCGGGGAGCTCGCGCTGCTCGAGTCGTCGCCCCGCACCGCGACCTGCGTGGTGCGCAAGCCCTCGGTGCTGCTGGGCCTTTTCCAGCCCGACCTCGAGCAGTTGCTCGACCGCGACTCGAAGCTGGGCGCCCGCGTGGTGTGGAACCTCGCGCGCATGACCGGCCTGCGCCTGCGGGAGCTGTCGGACCTCATGCGCGCCCGCGCCGCCGCGGCCACCCCCGCCGCCCCGGTGCCGAAGTGACGCCCGCCGTCTTTCCCGCGGGCACCCTCATTCCCCCGCGCCAGGAGCTCACGCTCGCCGGGAAGGTGGTGCGCGCCATCGTGGTGCTCGCCGGCCTGGGCCTCGGGCTGGGCGTGGCGTGGGTGCTGCGCTTCCTCGCACTGCCGGTGGTCCTGGGGTTCCTGCTCTCCTACGTGCTGGGCCCGCTGGCCGACCGCCTGGAGAACCGCGGGCTCTCGCGCTCGGCGGCGGTGAGCATCTGCTTCGGCCTGGTGCTCGGCGCCGTGGCCTTGCTCGTGGCCGGCGTCGTCCCGTCGATCGAGTCGTGGCTGATGGAGGCCCCGAAGGAGGGCGAGCAGAGCGTCTTCGAACTCCAGCTCGAGCGGCGCATCGGCCAGTGGCAGGGCTCGCTGACCACGAGCTACCCGGCGGTGAACTGGACCGCGGCCTTCGAGAAGCTGCGTTCGCTGCTGCAGCACCAGCGTCGCACCCTCGTCGAGGGGCTCCCGGCGATGGCGCTCGACGTGCTCTCGCACGCGGGCTCCGTGGCCCTGGGCTTCGTGGTCGCCTTCTTCGTGCTGCTCGACGGCTCGGTGATGAAGAAGGCCGTGGTGGCGCTGATGCCCAACCGGCACTTCGAGAACGCCTTGTTGATGCTCCACCGCATCGACCGGCAGATCAGCTCGTACCTCATCGGCACCGCCGTCGAGAACCTGCTCGTCACCATCATCGTCGCCCTGCCGCTGTTGCTGCTGGGCATGCCCAACGCGTTCCTCTTCGCGGTGCTCTTCGGCGCGGCGAACGTCATCCCCTTCGTGGGGCCGTTCATCGGCGCGTCGGCGGGGTTGCTGTTCTCGCTGCTCGACCCCGCGGCGCCCTCGATGGTCTCGCTGATCATCGTCTACGTGGTGGTGCACCTGGTCGACGCGATGCTGATCAGCCCGCTGGTGATGGGGAAGAGCCTCGACATGCACCCGCTCACCGTCATCGTGGGCATCGCCGTGGGTGGCACCCTGGGCGGGGTGGTGGGCATGTTGGTCATCATTCCCCTCATCGCGGTGGGCAAGGCCATCGCCACCACCATCGCCGAGGGGCTGCGCAACGCCGCGGCGGCCTAGCGTCGCGCAGCGGGAACGCGCGAACCGACGTACACTCTGCGCCGCATGGCAGGGGGTGACGGAAAGCCGAAGCAGCCACCGAAGGCGCCCCCGCTGGGCCCGAGGCCCGTGCAGGTGGCCCGCGCCACGCCCCGCGGGACCTCCGACTCGCTCTTCGACCTCGCGCCCGTGGGAGGCACCCGCACCCGCACCGTCACCAACGTGCCCCGGGCCAACCCCTTCGGCAGCGAGGAGAAGACCTCCACGAGCATGAGCAACCTCCCGCGCGTGGCGGGACCGTCGTCGAACAACCTCCGGCCCGTCGGCCCCAGCCCGCTGGTGCAGCCGCCGCGCCGCAAGTCGAACGTCATCCAGAAGCGCATGGCCTCGTCGGGCTTCGACCAGGAAGAGCGCACCCAGCTCGACGTCGTGCTCGGCCGCACCAAGAGCGTGGAGCTGGACCTCGACGAGCCCACCACCAATACCATCGAGTTCTACGACGGCGAGCAGCCTGCCCCCGAGGTCACCGACCAGGAGACCTGGCGCGCCGTGCAGCCACCGGTGCAGAGCCGCCCCCGTCGCCGCGCCGCCCGCCTGCTGTGGACCGTCATCGACCAGTTCGCCTGCGGTCACAACCCGCGCTACGCCGTGAACAGCCCCGCCGCCGAACCCCGCGCGCACGTCTTCGCGTGGGACGTCTCGTTGGCGATGGACTGCGAGATCGCCCACAACCGCGGAGGCCGCGAGCTGTCCCTGGCCCAGACCATCGACTGGGTGCGCTTCGAGTGCGTGGGCCGCGGCTGGGTGAAGGTCGACCAGAAGAACGCGCTGGCCGCGGCCGAGCGGGGGGAGCTGGTGTTGATCATCTCCAAGGACCCGAAGCAACGCGCGCTCGCCCTGTTGCGGCCCGGCGGCGTGGGGGACGACGGCCAGCCCCGCGTGGCGTCAGCGGGACGGCCGCGGGGGAATGATCTCGGGCTGCTCGAGGCGCTGGGCCCGGCGGTCGACTACTTCGCCCACTTCTGAATTCGGGGTGAGGCGCCTCGAAGCGCGATGGCGTGTTCGAGGTGGTCACGCAACAGGGTGGCTCCTTCGGCTGGTAGTTGAGGCGAGGCGCAGCGATCTGCCGGGCCGGTGAAGCAGCGGCCCTGAGGGAGGCGGCGTTCGAGTGGGCGGCTGCCGTGCTCGACGCTCGCTGGCTCCGCGACCTCGAACATCTCGGCACGCGCGTGACCCGTACTTCGTGAAGGTGCCACCTGGGTTGTTTGAGGGTCGCCCTGACGTGCTCAATCCAACCCGGGTGCACCGGCGGCCGAGTCGGTGCACCTGCAGCGCGCTCCCCACGCATGCCCCGCCCGGGCGGGAAGCCAGCTCAGCCACGTGCGGTGAGTGACCCCAGGTCGACCGGGAACGCGCGGTCGGCGACGCGGTTGTTGCCCGAGCGCTCGGGGGGAAGCGCCTGCACCGCCGTCACCGCGACGTCCGCGCCCGTCCCGGAGAGCCGCTGCAGCGCCGCGAGACACGCGGGCGCGGCGCGTTCATCGAGCACCGCGAGCCTGAAGCGCCGCGCGTCTTGCTGCTCGAGGCGGTAGTCGTCCGCGCCCGTCCCGGCCAACGCATCATCGAAGTGAGGGCTTCGCCGAAGCTGCTGGCTCCGCTGCAGCCGGCCGCGTGAGCAGTCGATGCGGAAGCCCCTGTGCGAATCCGCGCACACTGGAAAACACGTACGTGTGCAAAACTTGCGGCATACGCTGAGAGCTTCATGCGCCCGTATCTCGGACTGTTTTTCACTTGCGTCGCCGCCTGTTCGCCCTCCCGTCAGTGGCCCGACGCGTCTCCCAACGTCAACACGCTGAAGCTGACCGAGGCCGCCTTCGAGGCCTCGAAAGAGCTCGCGCAGGTCGTCACGGTCGAGAAGGACCGGCTGCTGTTCCCCGCCTCGGCCGCCGAGGAAGTGAAAGCGAACTGGCCGGTCGGCAAGTCGGTGGTCGGCGCTCCCTCGTCGATGGCCGGCACCACCAACCCGCTGGGGTTCATTCGCAGGGTGAAGGAGGTGCGCGTCGATGGAGATCAGGTCGTCGTCGACACGGAGCCCACCACCATCGATCAGATCTTCGACGGCGAGCTGCGCCTGACGATGGACTCGTCGGAGATGACCGCCCCCGTGGTCCCCGAGGGCGTCGACCTCGAGCGCTACCTGCCGGCCTTCCCCACCGGCCGCGCCACGCCTTTCCCCAACGACCTCGACGCGCTGGGCGTCACCCAGCAGCCGCTCGAAGTTCCCACCGCGGGCACCACGCTGGTCCCCATCGGCGTCAAGCGCCAGCCGCTCGACCTCTCCACCGACCGCATCGACGTCCCCACGGTGCCCATCGTCACCGTCGTGGCGCACGACCAGCTGATCGCCTTCATCAAGGCGAACGGTTCTCCCGCCACGGCGCGCATGCAGTACCGCGGGCGCCTGACGCTGAACCCCAGCCTGTCCCTCACGCCCCGACTCCGTCTCGAGCTCGAGACCAAGAACTGCCCCTTCTGCTCGCTCGAGTCGTTTCTCTTCAGCGTCGGCGGCAGCGTCAAGGCAGGCATCGTCATCGACTCCGAGGTCTCCGTGGAGCCCCACCCCGACGACGCGCGCACGCTCACCACCGCGGACTTGAGCGCCCTCGAGGACGCGGTCGCCACGCTGCAGACGCCCCAGCCCTTCACGCTTCCCGAGGTGCTCATCGGCCGCGAGAAGGTGAAGCAGGTCGGCACCATCTACGGCGTGCCGGTGCTGCTGAAGACGGGCGTGTACGGCGACTGCCAGTTCAGCCTCCGCGGGCGCTACCGCGGCAAAGTCAGCGTGGACCTCACCAACCCGAGCCTCTCGGTCGGCGTGCAGTACCGCGATTCCGGTCCGAAGAAGGAGCAGTGGGTGCCCGTGACACCTGCCCCGTTCGTCGTCACCGGCAGCGCCCAGGTCATCAGCGCCAGCGGCTCGCTCGAAGCAGAGTGCGCGCTCACGCTCAAGACCACGCTCACCCTCGCCGACCTCGCCGGCCCCTACGCCGGGGTACGCAACGCGGTGGTGGGCAGCCTCGACTTCGAGAACGTCGCCTGCCCGGCCAACCCGCCCGCGGCCGTGCGCAAGACCGCGACCATCACCCCTTCGATCAAGGCGTATTCGGCGCTCCAGGTCGGCGCCGAGGTGACGCTCCTCAAGGTCGTCTCCTTCGGCGTGGGCCCCTTCACGCTCGCCGAACAGCACTACAAGGATGGCGCGCCGGTGCGAGTCGCCGAGGAAAACCTGCCGCCCCTGTATCGCGGCACGGGGATCGCCTTCTACAAGAGGGAATGGGAGCCCCTGTGGCAAGGGCCGACCGCGACCTTTCAGCGCGCCGGCTTCTGCCCGTCCACCTGCACCAACGATCGCAAAGACGCGACTGAAGCCGGCGTGGACTGCGGCGGAACCTGTGGGGCCACCTGTCCGCGCGGCACCGCCTGCAGCACCGCGCAAGACTGTCGAAGCCTGATCTGCACCGGCGCGACCTGTCGTGGCGGCCTGTCCGACGACACGGTGCTCAACCAGGGCGAGACCGACGTCGACTGTGGTGGGCCGACGAACCCCATTCGCTGCGGCCTCGGCCTGTCGTGCACCGCCAACAGCGACTGCAATCCGGGCTTCTGCGGCAAGCCCGTGGGCGGCGAGCGACGCTGCACCGAGAACCTGTGCCTCGACGGCGTGCAGAGCGGCGCCGAATCAGACCTCGACTGTGGGAGCGCGTCGGGCTGCACCAGCCGCTGCGCGGTCGGTCAGCGCTGCCTGTCCGCAGGCGACTGCGTGAGCGGGGCCTGCAGCGTCGCGGGCGCGTGCGTGAGCGACACCTGCGTCGACGGCATTCGAAACGGCACCGAGGCCGACATCGACTGCGGCGGCTCGTGCGCTCGAAGGTGCGCGACGGGCGACGCGTGTCGTCCCGCCGTGGAGAGTGACTGCGCCACCGGCATCTGTTCTGCCTCCACCTCCCGCTGCGTGGCCGACCGTTGCCAGGACGGGCGCACCAACACCGACGAGACCGACGCCGATTGCGGCGGCGCCACCTGCGCCCAGCGCTGTGCGCTCACCGCGCGGTGCCTGGTCACCGCCGACTGCCAGGCCGGCAACGTCTGCAACCTCCTCACGGCGACCTGCACGGCGCCCGGCTGCAGCGACGGCATCAAGAACGGCTCCGAGTCGAGCATCGACTGCGGCGGGCCGACCTGTCTGAAGTGCGCCGTCTCCAAGGCCTGCACGGGGAACGCCGACTGCGTCACCGACAGCTGCACCAACGGCCGCTGCGTGGGCGGGCCGTGTGAAAACGAAGTCAAGGACGCGACCGAGGCCGACGTCGACTGTGGTGGCTCGTGCGGCAGGCCCTGCGCCAACAGCCGTTCCTGCGCGGTGGCGGGTGATTGTGCGTCGAACCTCTGCGTCGGCTCGGTGTGCTCGAGCGACGCCTGCCGCGATCTCACCCGCAACGGCGCCGAGACGGGTGTCGACTGCGGCGGCGCGACCTGCGCGGCCCGGTGCGCGACGGGGGTGGCCTGCACCCTCAACGGCGATTGCGCTTCGGGGCTCTGCAACCTCACCGCGCGGCTGTGCGTGGCGACGACCTGCGGCGACGGGGTGCTCACCGCGGGCAGCGAGAGCGACCTCGACTGTGGTGGCTCCTGCGCCACTTCGAACCCGGCCCACGCCTGCGCCGTGAACAAGCGCTGCGCCGCCCACGCCGACTGCGCGAGCGGCGTCTGCAACCCCACGTCGCTGCGCTGCGTCCCCGGCGCCTGCTTCAATGGCGCACGCGACGGCAGCGAGACCGATCTCGACTGCGGCGGCAGCTGTGAGCCGAAGTGCGCGGCCAACCTGTCGTGTGTCGTCAACTCCGACTGCCAGAGCGGCGTGTGTGGCGCGGGCAATCGCTGCGCGGCCGACCAGTGCTCCAACGCCCGCTTCGACGGCAACGAGACCGACGTCGACTGCGGCGGCACGTGCTCGACGAAGTGCGCGCTCACGCGGGGCTGCCTGGCCAACACCGACTGCGCCAACCCGCAGGCGATGGTGGGCGTGCCCGGGTTCTGCAGCCTGGCGACCCGGGCCTGCGTGGCGACCTCCTGCAACACGGGCGCGCGCGACGGCACCGAGACCGGCGTGGACTGTGGTGGCGGCGCCTGCGCTACCTGCGGCCTGGGGCTGGGGTGCAGCGGCAACGCCGATTGCGCCAGCGGCATCTGCAACGGCACGACGGGCCTGTGCGTGGCGACCCCGTGCCAGGACGGCGTGCGCAATGGCTCCGAGACCGACATCGACTGTGGCGGGGCGACGTGCGGCGGCTGCGCGGTCAACAACGCGTGTGCGCTGCCGTGGGATTGCGCGAGCGGCTACTGCGGCTCCGCGAGCCTCTGCATTCCTGCCTACCCCAGGACCTGCATCAACGTGCCGACCGAGGGCATGCACATCATCGACCCCGACGGCCCGACGCCCCGGGTCACCAGCGGGCTGCCTGACCGCGGCGACAACAAGCCCATCCTCACCTACTGCAGCCTGCCGACGCCGAGTGGAGGGTGGACGCCCATCTACTTCGTCAACTCGCAGGGGTCGGTGATCCTACCCGTGGCCCTCGACCGCAGCACTCGCAACGGCTCAGCCATCACCTCGGTGACGTCGTGCGACACCGGTAATGCCTGCACCGTCGCGGGCGACACGTGTGTCGCCCCCAACGGCACGACGTGCACCGCTCCTGTCGGGAATTATGGGTGCCGCTGCGTGGGCCCCGGGCTGTGGCTCAACGGGCCTGCCGTGGCCACCAACCCCGCGACGCTCTCGGTCAACACCGCGACGGCTTCGAACCACGAGACGATCTCCTATGCGTCGGCCACCACGGCGTTTCCCACGTTCGGCTTTGCAGGGGCGGGCGGCCAGTACCCGGGCAACTACCGCTGGACCGCGTATCGAAACGGGGTGCTGGTCTTCGACGTCATGTTGTTCACGTCGTCCGGTATTCCGAACTGGAACAGCAGAGGCCAATGGGTGCCCGTGCCCGCCAACCTGAACTTCAACTGGAACATGTGCGGCGCCGACTCCACGTACATCCTGGGCCCGCTGGCGTCACATCCCGCGCTCGCGGGTCTGGCTCCGTATGATGACCTCGAGAACGGAGTGAGGACCATCGAGGGCTCGTGTCGGCACTTCGGCCGCAACGTCGCCCAGCAGTTTTCACTCGCCAGTCTCGGCACCCAGTTCGGTGTTCAAGGTGCGTATCGGGTGCTCCCCGGCCTGGTGACTGGACTGGCGCCCCCGGCCACCCCCCACCTCGGCATGTGGATCGCCATCTACGGCTCGAACAACAGCACCATCGGCTACCCCACCCACGACATCATGCCGATTCAACCGAGCATGGGCTTCTGCAACGCCATGAGCTCGCCCAACACCACCGTCAACCCGACGCCCTGCAACCCGTACCGACACCCCAGCCGCGACCGCAACAACCTCCCCGTCACCTTCTCCTGGGGCGCCAATGAGCTGTCCGGCGACACCAGCCGGGGCTCCGAATTTGGTCGCAACGTGCCGGGCCTCGTCTTCGTGCTCTGGGCGCAATGATCATGAAGCCAATCAGCTCCAAGACGCGGGCCCTGGTGCTCGCTGGCCTGTCGCTCGTCCTTTCCTGCTCGTCGTATCCAACCGATGGAGTCGAGTGCCCGGCGACCGTGTGCTCGTCTCACGGCACGTGTTCGTGGCAGGCCACCTTCCCGACCTGCGCCTGCGAGCCCGGCTACGACGGCGTGGTCTGCGGTCAATGCAGCGCGGAGTTTCACCGCGGGGCCGACGGCA
The DNA here is from genome assembly GCA_903905455.1 of uncultured Archangium sp. Classification (GTDB taxonomy): domain Bacteria; phylum Myxococcota; class Myxococcia; order Myxococcales; family Myxococcaceae; genus Archangium_A. The sequence continues at coordinate 30,264 of CAIVGN010000072.1, read as the reverse complement.
CCTGCTTGCCAGACGCGACGTGTGCCGCGGGCGCGTGTGGCGACCACGGCGTCTGCTCCGTCGTCGAGGGTCGGAGGGTCTGCGCGTGTTCCCCCGACACCGCCGGGGTGGACTGCGGTGACTGCCGCGCCGGGTACCACCACGAACAAGATGCGGGGTGTGGACTCGACACGGCGTGCACCGCGGCCACGTGCGCCAACGGGGGCACCTGCACCGCGGATGGTGGGCGCGTCAGCTGTCAGTGTCCCGACGGGACCGCGGGCGCGTTTTGTGAGGCGTTGACGCAGTCGTGTGCACAGGCCAACCCGTGCTCGATGTACGGGGCGTGCCTCGACCAGGGGGGCCTCGTACGATGCGCGTGCGACCCCGGCTACGCGGGCGCGCGGTGCGACGAGTGTTACCCCGGGTTCGTCGGCGGAGACGGGGGCGCCTGCAGCCAGGCGCAGGTCTGCCTGCCCTCCAGTTGCTCGTTCGCCGGCACCTGCGGCGTGGTCTCGGGTCGCGCGGCGTGCGCTTGCGACCCGGGGTACGCGGGGCCCAGCTGTGGCGCCTGCGCGACGGGCTTCCGACGCGACGCGAACTTCCGGTGCGTGGCGAACCAGGGCTGCTCCACGGCGAACCCGTGCGTGGGCCCTGGCACCTGTGTCGAGCAGAACGGCGCGGTCGGGTGCCGCTGCGACCCCGGCTTCGCCGGCCTGGGCTGTGAGAGCTGCTACCCGGGCTACCACCGCGAAGGGCTCGCCGACGGGGGCGCCACCTGCGCGCTGGACGTGAACTGCCGACCCGAGACCTGTCGTTTCCGCGGGCAATGCGCGGCCGACGGGGGCGTCGCCACCTGTGCCTGCGACCCCGGCTTCAGCGGCGCCAACTGCCAGACCAACACGAATGACTGTCTCAACTCGGCGTGTGGCCCCGGCCAGTGCGTCGACCTCATCAACAGCAACGTCTGCCTCTGCGCAGGCGGGACTTACGGGCAGGTGTGTCCATGAAGCGGCTCGTTCTGGTGTCGATGGTCCTCGTGGGCTGCGCCTCGGCACCCCCGAGCGACGGGTGCCCGACGAGCTACTGCAACGCCCACGGCACGTGCCGCGAGGTCGCGCAGTTGCCGCAGTGCGAGTGTCAACCCGGCTACGAGGGCCCGACGTGCGCCGTCTGCCAGGCCGGCACGCACGTCGTGGGCCATGACTGTGTCGCTGACGAGACCTGTGACGATCGCTGCGGTGCGCACGGCCAGTGCGTGGTGGCCGACGGCGTCGCCGGGTGTCTGTGTGCCGTCGGCTACGACGGGCCGACGTGTCGTGCGTGCAATGGCGGCTTCCTCGCGACGACCGACGACGCGGGGACGACGTGCGGTCTGCCCGAACGATGCAACGCCGCGAGCTGCGTGGCGGAGTCGACCTGTGACGACTCGACCGGGCGCATCGCGTGCTCGTGCAGCGGGCCGCTGTGCGTGCAGTGCAGCGCGACGCTCTGCGGGGCGCAGGGAACGTGCTCCGAAGACCGCGGGGTCGTCACCTGCACCTGCGACACGGGCCACCAGGGAGCGCGGTGCGCCAGTTGCGTGCCCGGCTACGCGTCGATCGACGGTGGGGTGTGCACGCCCACGGAGCAATGCACGGCGTCGACGTGCAGCGGCGGCGGGACGTGCAGCGCCAGCACGGGCAAGGCGCTGTGCGCGTGCACCAGCGGGTACTCGGGGCTGTTCTGCGAGACGTGCTCGACCGGGTTTCACCGCGACGCGCGGGGTGATTGCGCGGCAGACGAGGTCTGCAGCCCGACGAGTTGCCCGATGACGGCGAGCTGCGACGCGACCGGTGGCGTCGTGAGCTGCCGGTGCCTGCCTGGCTACGCGGGCCAGGGCTGCGTCCAGTGTTACCCCGGGTACCACCGCGAATCGGGCGCGTGCGTGCCCGACCGCCGCTGCGTCGCGGGCTCCTGCGGCCCTGCCGTGTGTGAAGACGGCACGGGGAGCGTGGTGTGCCTGGGCCCCGACGCAGGCGTGGGTTGCCCGGCCGGGTTCAGCGGCTCGTTCTGCGAAGTCGAGGCGCTCGGCTGTGGCGCCGCATGCAACACGGGCACCTGCGTGCGCGTGGGCACGGGCGCCCAGTGTCTGTGCACCGATGGGCGGTACGGCCCGACGTGTCTGCCCGGGCCGAGCATCAGCTCGGTTTCTCCTGGCGAGGTCGGCCTTCGAGGCGGCACTCCCATCACCCTGACGGGGACCGGCTTCGTCGCGGGTAGCACCCTCACCGTGGGCGGCCTGAGCGCCACCGGGCTCTCCTTCATCTCGGCGACCGAGTACCGCGCGGTGGTGCCCGCGGCGACGTCGGTTGGAACGAAGACGCTCGCGCTGCGTGCGCCGAACAACCAGGTGGCGACGTTCTCCCTCGTCGTCACTCCGGCCACCTTCACCTTCGATGGCGGCCTGCAGCGCTTCACCGTGCCCATGGGCGTCACCCAGGTATCGGTCCAGGCCTGGGGAGGCGGGGGGGGCGCGGGGCGCGGCGCCAACGTGCGGGGCGGTGCCGGCGGGTTTGCGAGCGCGACGGTCGACGTCGATGCGGGCGAGGTGCTGTTGGTGGTGGTGGGCGGTGGTGGCAGCTCCATCGCCGGCGCACCCCTGGCCGACGGCGGCGCGACTCCGGCGTGCGGCGCGGGTGGAGGCCTCTCGGGCCTCTTCCGGCCGCTGTCCGACGGAGGCGTCTCGGCGGTGAACGCGGTGCTGATTGCCGGTGGTGGTGGCGGCGGCGCCTTCTTCACCGGAGACGTGTTTGGGGCCGCCGGGGGTAACGGCGGCGGAGCCTTCGGCGGCGCGGGCGTGCTCGCGACGGGCGGTCCGCTCGATTCGCAGGGCGCGGCGGGGTCGCCTCAGTCCGGCGGCGTCGGCGGCTGTGTGAATGGCCTGCTCTGCGGTCAAACCGGCCTCCCCTTGCAGGGCGGGAGCGGCGGCGTGATGAGCGTGGCCACGCCGCGCCAGGGGGCGACGTTTGGTGGAGGCGGCGGTGTGGGGCTGGCCAACGGCTTCTGCAGCGCCGGAGGCGGCGGTGGCTTCTTCGGGGGCGGCGGTGCCGCCAACGGCGAGGCGCTCGGGGGCGGTGGTGGCTCGGGGTTCGTCGCTGCGACGGGCGTACGCGATGAGGTGCTCCAGCGCTCGGCGACCCAGGGCGTGCCCTCCGTCCTCGCGATGCCGAGCTCCGTGGACCCGAGCGGTTACGGAGGTCGCGCGCAGGTCATTCCTGCGAGCAGCGGTGGACCCGGACTGGTGCTCATCGGCTGGTAGACGTCCACCTGGGAGTCCCGGGTGGCGCCAGCGGGGCGCCCACGGGGAAACGATCTCGGCTTGCTCGAGGCGCTCGGTCCGGCGTGCGACTGCTTCTCCCACTGCGGACTCCGGGCTGAGGGGCCGAACGACCCTCTCGCCCCGTCTTCGAGTGCAGTACACGCACCCCCGTGGCACCCCTCGCCTTGTTGACCTGCTGCCTGCTCTCCAGCGCGCCCCACGTGACGCTCTGGGTCTGGGAAGCGAAGCAGGATCTCCGCGCGCTCCCCGAGACCGTCGACGTGGCGTTGTTGGTGGCCGAGGTGAACGTGACGCCCGAGGGCCTGCGGGTACGCCGCCGCGTGCAACCCGCGCTGCTCCCGCCCGGGCGGGTTCCCCTCGCGGTGGTGCGCCTCGAGACGCATGGCCGCGGGCTGCCCGAGGCGGCGCGCGCGAAGTTGGTCGAGGTGCTGGTCGAGCGCGTGGAGACGCTCCACACCAGCGGCCTGCAACTCGACTTCGACGCCCGGCCTGCCGAATACGCGGACTACCGCGCGCTGCTCTTTGCGCTGCGCCTGCGGCTCTCGAAGAAGACGCTGTCCATCACGGGGCTCGCGTCGTGGTGCGCCGAGTCGCCTCCATGGTTCGAGGGCGCGCCGGTCGATGAAGTGGTGCCGCAGTTCTTCCGACTCGGGCTGGATTCTGAACGCTGGCGCAGTCGTTTTGCCACCGGAGTGCTCGCGCGGTGTGGCACCTCGGTGGGCGTCTCGACCGATGAGCCCCCAAGCCTCGCGCTGATGACCGCGCCTCGCGTCTTCGTCTTTCACCCCGGCACCTGGTCCCCCAGGGACCTCGCGGCCCTGTTGCCCTGAAGCTGGAGCCTCGTGATGCGCCTCCTCGCCGCTCTCATCGTGTTGTCGGCCACCGCCACCTGGGCCTGCTGCTCCGGCGATGACGAAGACGTCTTCTTCCTGCGCGTGCCCGACGCCCCCTGGGCGCAGACGCTCGAGCGACCCGGCGTGGTGTTGCCCGACTTCGCGCCGCGTCACCTGGCGCTGCTCTACCGCTCGCTGTCGGGCGTGCCGTTGAGCGCGCTCGAGAAGAAGGCCCTCGCGAAGTCGTGGAGCGTCACCTACCAGGAGACCAACTCCGCGGCCGACGCCGAGCAGGCGCAGGAGCGGTGGCGTGCCGCCGCGCGCAAGGTGCTCGGAGCCCCGGCCGATGCGGGCGTCGGCGAAGACGTGTCCCGGGCCACCAGCGGTGACTACGGCCAGTACCTGCACGTGCACGACGCGGCCTATGAGAAGGCCCTCGAGCGGCTCGCGGTGCGTCAGCAGCGCTACGCGAAGGCGCCCGAGTTGTTGCGCGCGTGGGTGCTGCGCCAGAGCGAGGTGCTGTCGGTGACCTTCCCCGGCGTCGCGGTGCCCTCGGTGAATCCCCCGGCGGCGCTGGCCACTGCCTGGGCCAACGACGTCGCGGCGCTCGACGCGGCGAAGGCCTTCTACGAGAACCGCTTCGAGGTGGCGGCGCCGGCGTTCCTCGCGCTCAAGGGTGACGAGGCGGCGTGGGGCCCGTACCTCGCGGCCCGCGCGTACCTCCGCTGGGCGACGCTCGACGCGACGCCGGAGCAGCGCGTGGAGCGCCTGGCCGCCGCAGAGGCCCAGTTGCGCGGCCTCGAGAGCACCGACGAGGCGCTCCATGGCGCGACCCAGGCGCTGCTGATGAAGGTGCTGCGGCTTCAGCAAGCCGACTGGTGTCCGCTCCTCCCGAGGCTGATGAAGAAGTCGCAGGGCGGGGCGCTGCCGCACCTGCTCCAGGGCCTCGAGCAGGTGGTGGTCGACGTCCTCGAGTGCGAGACGCCCGGGCTCGCCGTTGCGCGGGACTTCATCACCACCTTTGCTGCGCTCGACGTGCCGGGGTGGAAGGTGGTCGAAGGCGGGCGGCCGCTCGCGGCGAAGCAGGCCGCGGCGCGCGCCCTGGCGAAGTGGAAGGCGAAGCACGAGCTGCCGTGGCTGGTCGCAGCGCTCACCGGCGCCGATGGCACCGAGGCCGACCTGCCCGCGTTGCTCGCCGCGGCCCACGCGGTGCCGCTCGACGGCTTCGGGTCGGCGACCATCGCGCTGCACGAGGTGCGGCTGCTGCGCAGCTCGAAGCGGGAGGCCGAGGCGCGCGCCAGGCTCGCGGAGCTTCCCCTCGCGAGCTGGCCTGTCTCGACGCAGAACCTGTTTCGCCTCGAGCAGGTGTTGCTCTCCACGTCTGCGGACGAGGCGCTGGCGGCGGTGTGGCTGCCGAAGGCCGGGCGCACCCGCTTCGACGGCGCCTCGTTGATGACCTCGCTGGTCGAGCCCGAGAGCTCGCTGCGCGCGGTGTCCGCGGCGCTCGGGGGCGCAGAGATGGTGAAGGCCTCGGCGAACCCCGCGGTGCCCTTGCCGGTGCGGCAGTCGCTCGCGTGGGCCGGGTTTGCGCGGCTGGTGCTGTTGTCGCCGTCCGTCCCGCTGGGCGACGCGGTGCAGGGGGTGCTCGCCCTCGACCCGGCCGCGAAGGAGCTGGAGTCGGTACGTACCGCCACCGACGCCACCACCGCGCGTGGGCTCGCGTTGCGCTTCCTGCTGTCCCACCCCGGCGTGTCGGTGCAGGTCCTGGCGATGAACGATCGCGCGCTGGGGAAGGTGGTGCCCACGGTCTACGAGCGCTACGGCTGCGCGAACCTGCGCAACGGGTGGGACGCCAAGCCGCTGCCTGCCTTCGTGCCGTCCTGGGCCAGCGCCACCGGCCGCGCCGAGGCGACGGCGTTGCGCGACGGCTCGGGCCACGTCTTCGCGCGCGTCGCCATGGCGTTTGCCACCGAGAACCCGGCGCACGCGCTGGCGCCCGAGCTGCTTCACCTCTCCGTGCAACACAGCAAGTTCACCGCCGGCGAGAAGGACACCAAGGCGGCGTTCCAGCAGCTCCACAAGCAGTTCCCGAAGTCGCCGTGGACCGAGAAGACGCCGTTGTTCTGGTGAGCGCCAGCCGGTCCTGACCGCGAGTTGGTGTTAAGTTCTCTTGACATGATGTCTGCTCCTATTTACATCATGGCGTGTCAGGTAAATTTGACATCGAGGCTGGTAAACATGACATTCACCGAGAAGAACACCCTGATTTTCCTCGTGGTCTCTGCGCTGGGCTTCGGGGTCTACGCGGCCCTCGTGCTCTCGCGGGCCCAGGGCGTCCCGCTGGTGGAGGTGGCCTACGCGGCCCCCATGCTCTGGACCATCGGCGGGGCCATCGTCGCCGGCATCGTCGGTCAGACGGTGTTGTCGGCGCTCGAGCCGAAGGAGGCCCGCGAGAAGGACCAGCGCGATCGCGACATCGACCGCTTCGGCATCTTGATGGGCCAGTCGTTCATCGTCATTGGCGGCGTCGTGGCGCTGCTGCTGACCATGGCGGAGGCGAAGTACTTCTGGATCGCCAACACGCTCTACCTGGGCTTCGTGCTCTCGGCCCTCGTGGGTTCGTCCGCGCGACTCATCGCCTACCGTCGAGGGTTGCCGCAGTGACCGTCACCAGGGTCACCAACAGCATCCGTGCGCTCCGCTTCGCGCATCAAGAGATGACGCAGGCCGACCTCGCCACGCGCCTGGGCGTCACGCGCCAGACCGTCATCGCCATCGAGCAGGGGCGCTATTCGCCGACGCTCGAGATGGCCTTCCAGATCGCGCGGGTCTTCAAGGTCCCGCTCGACGCGGTGTTTCAGTACCCGGACTGATCCCCTGATCAACCCGAACCGTTGAACCTTCGCCGGTGCGGCCACTGGCGGAGCCACACCCAAACGCAGCCCTGAAAGAGGAATGACCATGAAAGCCATCGTTCAAGACGTGTACGGCTCCCCCGACGTGTTGCAGTTGCGCGAGGTCGAGGCGCCGGCGCTGGGGCTCGACGACGTGCGGCTGCGCGTGCAGGCGGCGGGCGTCGACTTCGGCGTGTGGCACTTGATGACCGGGCTCCCGCTCATCGGGCGGCTCGCGTTCGGGCTGCGCAAGCCGAGCAACCCGGTGCGGGGCCTCGAGGTCGCGGGCATCGTCGAGTCGGTCGGCGCGAACGTGAAGGACTTCAAGACGGGTGACGAGGTGTTCGGCACCTGCGGGGGGTCGTTCGCCGAGCTGGCCATCGCCCAGGCGCGCACGCTCTGGGTCAAGCCGAAGAACCTCTCCTTCGCCCAGGCGGCGGCGGTGCCCATCTCGGCGACGACCGCGCTCACGGCGGTGCGCGCGGCGAAGGTGAAGGCGGGCCAGAAGGTGCTCGTCATCGGGGCCGGCGGCGGCGTCGGCAGCTTCGCGGTGCAAATGGCGAAGGCGCTGGGCGCGGAGGTCACCGGGGTGTGCAGCACCTCGAAGCTCGAGCTGGTGCGCTCGCTCGGCGCGACGCACGTCATCGACTACACCCGCGAGGACTTCAGCGCGGGCGCCCGGCGCTACGACGTCATCATCGACACGGCTGGCAATCGCCCGCTGGGCATCATCCGCCGCGCGCTCACGCCCACGGGCACCTTCGCCCTCGTCGGCGGGGAAGGCGGGGGGCGCTGGTTCGGCCCGCTGGGCCGCTCCCTGCGCGCGGTGTTCGCGTTCCTGTTCGCGCGCCAGAGCTTCAAGTGGATCCTCGGGTTGGTGAACCGGGACGACCTGGTGGAGCTGACGCAGCTCATCGATTCGGGGCAGGTGATGCCCTCCGTGGGGACGACGTACTCGCTGGCCCAGGCCCCAGAGGCGATCCGCGCCATGACGGCCGGCCAGGTGCGCGGCAAGGCCGTCGTGGTGCTGTGAGCGCGTTGCCTCCGCCTCACTTCCCGATGAGCGAGACGATGGCGCCGGCCGAGGAGTTTCCGGCCGCGTCGACCGCGCACACCCGGTAGCTGCGCACCTGGCCCGCGGCCGCCGCGACGCTGAAGGTGAGGGCGGTGGTCTCGATGAGCGCCGTCCCCGCACAGCCCGCCGCCGGGGCCGTCGCCGTCGTCGCCTGCATCACCCGGTACTTCGCGATGCCCGAGGTGGCGTCGCTGAAGCCGCTCCACGCGAGTCGAATCACGCCGCTGGCCGCCGTGCCCGTGAGCGTGCCGTTGACCGGCGCGGTGGCGTCGAGCTTGAGGCTCCCGCTCGCCGCCGCCGACACGTTGCCGCGCCCGTCGCGGAACCACGCGTACACCGTCTTCGTTCCGTCCCCGGTGGGCAACACCACCGTGGGCTTCGTGGTGAAGGCGATCCACCCGGTGCTCGGGCACGGCGAGGTGGTGCTCACGCACACGTGGGTGACGCCCACCGCGTCGGTCGCCGCCACCGTGGTCACCACCGTCACCGTGTTCGTCAGCGCAGGCAGGGTGAGGGTGCCGGCCGGTGCCACCGTGTCTTCGGCTTGCGTGAGCGAGAACAGCCCGCCCGCCAGGGTCATCGTCGCGCTCCTCGCCACGCTGGTGTTCGCCGTCGCGGTGAGGCGAACGGTCGTGGTCCCACTGCCGGACACCGCGCTCGCGGTCGCCCAGGTGGGCACGCCGCCGAGCGTCCACGCGCAGCCCGTGCCCGCGGTGATGGTGAAGGTCGCCACGCCCGCACCCGGGGTGAGCGTCGCCGCGCGCGGAGCCACGTCCACCGAGCACCCCGCCAGCATCGACGGCACCGAAAGCCTCGGCCGCGTCGCCCCGTTGCGCGCGTCACGCGTCGTCGGCGCGCTGGTCACCAACCGCGAGACGCGGACCTCGGCCGTATCCTGCGGGTAGCGCTGGGCGAGCAAGGCGATGGCGCCCGCGACGTGCGGCGTGGCCTGCGAGGTGCCCGACATGTTCCAACCCGCGGCGTCGATGGATACGCCCGGCGCCCACAACGTCATCCACGCGGTGGAGTTCGAGAAGCACGCCACCTGGCCCGCCGCGGTGGTCGCGTCGCTGCACACGCTGGTGGTGAGCGAACCGACCGACGAGTCGTAGACGGCGCCCACCGAGACCGCCGCCGGCACGCAGGCGGGCGACGACAGCGACGTGGCGTTCGCGTTGTTGCCCGCCGCCACCGCGGGGAGGATGCCGGCCGTGCGCGCCCGCTGCAGCGGCGCCGCGAACACGTCGCCAGGGCAGGAGAGGGTCGAGAGCCCGCCGCCGAGGCTCAGGTTGATGGCCACCACGTTCCAGGTCGCGCGCTGGGAAATCACCCAGTCGATGGCCGCGATGATGTCGGACGAGCTCGCGGTTCCCGTCGCGCCGAACACGTCGAGCCCAATCAGCTTCGCCCCCGGCGCGAGGCCGCTGACGATGCCCGCCACGTTGGTGCCGTGCCCGAACGAGTCGAGCTGTCCGTCGTCGGTCGCGAAGTCGCGCGCGGCCACCACGCGACAGCCCGTCCCCACGCCCGGCGCGGTGCAGCCACCGAAGGTCGGGTCGAGGTAGTTGAGGCCGGTGTCGAGCACCGCGACCGCAGTGCCGGCCCCGGTGACGCCCGCGTCCTTCGCGGTGGCCTGGCCGATGTACGCGTAGCTCGAGACGTCGCTCGACTCGTACTCGCGGTCCTCGAAGATCGCCTCGACCTCGGGGTTGGCGCGCAGGCGCTCGAGGGCCGCCGCGTCTGTCGTCTTCACCACGATCATCGGGAGCTGTTCGAGCAGCCACACCAGCTCCAGGCTCGGCTCCGCCGCGAGCAGCGCACTCTTCCGCTCGCTCTCGGTCTGCGCCACTTTGCGGGTCGCGCTCGCCGTGGGGTCGCGGAACTGGACGATGATCCGCCCGTTCGTCGAAGCCGAAGCCGGGACCTCGGGCTCGCCAGCGCTCGCGGGGAACGACTCGGGACCACACGCGAACAGCGCCAGCGCGCTGCACGTACACATCACCAGGTGTTTCATGGGGAACTCCGGCGGGGGGAGTTTGCCCATCGTGCAGTCCTTGCGCCGCCGCTAAGCGCTCTGAACCGCTCGCGTCCTGGTGGGTCGCCGACAGGCGTCAGTCAGGGTCATTGACCCGTCGCCTCGGCGCACGCTTCCCCGGCTTGGCCCACATCGCCGCTGGGAAGACGACCTCCGAGCGGGACATGCGCGCGTCGTCCTTCACGTAGATGTCGGTCTGGCCCTCCGCCTGCGCGGCCCTGCTGGTGCTGCTCTGGTTCCTCCTGTCGTTCCTCCTGCGGTTTGTGGGGGGTGATCTTCCTTCACTTCTCGAGGGCAACACGCAGGGGCCGGAAGCGATGGCGTCTGGGAAGAGACGCGCGGTTGGGACTTCGTGATGGGGTTCGGCAACCCGTACTGATTCCGGTTCGCACTCGGGTTGATTCATGACGGTCAGGGCAGGCACGGATCAACCCAGGTGCGCCTGTCCGCGCTCAGGGCGTGACGACCCGCCCGAGGAACATCCATCCGCCGCTGCTCGTGTCTCGCCAGCGCAGCAGAAACGGGTGCTCGACGGTCCGCCAGGGAGGTGGTTCGAGCGGCGGCATGCCTGCCTCGAGTTCCATCACCCCTGCGGTTGCGGCTGCGTCCTCAGTACGCGACGGCCCCGACGTCGGGCGGTGATGGATACGGGGCTCCGTAGAAGTCGAGGCCGAGTCCCGACACCGCCACGCCGGCTCCGATGGCGGCCGAACCGGTCGCGAGTCTCACGCTGACTTCGTCTACGAGCCCGGCCTGGGCCGACGTCGCGAAGTAGAGGTTGTGGCTCGAGGTCGGAACGCCGGCGCCTTCGAGGTTCACGATGGGGTTGTTGTCCTTCTGCATCTGGACGTTGAAGACGAGGTTGTTGGTGATCTCCACCGTGCCTCCCTCGAAGTCGTAGGTGTCGACGAGGCCCGCGACCCACATCGTGTAGTTGTTGGGCAGCAGGGTCTGCAGGTTGATGTTGCCGGCGGTGTTGTTGAAGATCCGCACGTTGGTGAAGTGGGTGTGCGCGTTGCGCGTGACGTCGGCCGTGAAGGCCTGCACCTCGACGGGCGAGTACTTCATCGACTCGAGGAAGACGTTGCCAAAGACGTCGATGCGGCCGACCTGCCCCCAGCTGTACGGCCACAGCCGGATGCCTTCGCCCAGGTAGTTGCGGAAGAAGTTGTGGTGAACCTGCCCATCGCCGTTCAGGAACACCATTCCGTTGTGTTGCGCGAGTTGGAGGGAGAGGCCGCTGAAGACGTTGTGGTGCACGTTCACGCCGAACGCGTTGCCCAGGTACACGGGGTAGTTGCTCGACGGCGTGTCGGTCAGCGTGTTCCACGCGACCTCGGTGCCCGTGGCGATGCCAGTCAGAGTGCTGCCAGTGGCGCCTCCGGTCAGTTGGAGGAACGCGCCGCCGAAGTTCTTGGCGCGGCAGTGGAGGACCTTGAGCTCCGACAGCGCAGTCGCGTCGGTGCCGTCGAACACCTGAGCATCACCACCGAAGTAGATCGTGTAGTCCGCGACGTTCTCGAAATCGAGGTACTGCAGGGTGAGCGAGTGCACCGTGCCGTCGATCTGCAGCGCGCGGTACGCGATGTTCTTGAACTGAAAGCCGTTGGCCGTGGGCGTCGCTCCGGTGCCCGTGCCGGTGATGGTCACGCGGGTCAGTGCGTTGCCGCCTGACGTTCCGCCGAAGGTCACCACGCCGTCGTTCTGAATCGTGATCCGATGCCCGACGCTGGCGGTGATGTTCGCGATGTTGATCGATTCGTACGTTCCGCCGCGAACGCAGACCACGTCGTCGTCCACGAGGCTCAGCGCAGCCTGCTGAATGTCGACCTGGCCTGAGCCCGTGCCGACGGTCTTCGTGCAGGGGAGGGGGGGCGGCATCACCTCGGTCGGGATCCCCGCGTCGACGCGCGCCCCGGCGTCACTCGTGCCCGCATCGATGGTGGGCTGTCCCGCATCCGTGACGAGGACGCCTGCGTCCGTAGAGGGCGTTCCCGAGTCAGCGGTGGGGTCTGGGTGTCCCGAGTCGTGGCCGCCGATGACGCCAGCGGTACAGCCCGACAACAGTCCCAACATCAGTCCCAACCTCAGCAGTACGCGCACCGCTGGAGGCTGGCAGAGCCCGCCGATCAGCGCACGTCGAGAATGGTCCAGGGGCAGACCGAAACAACGATGAAGGCGCCTGCCCGCTCCAACACGCGTGCGCCGGGACGCCCGGTGCGAGCAGCGTGGGTGACCCTCGGAGCCACCCACGCCTCGCTCACGCGCGCTTCACTTGAACAGCGAGAGCACCACCATCTCCCGGGACATGCGCGCGTAGTCCTGTGCGCTGATGCCGGTCTGCCCCTTCGCCTGCGCGGCCTTCGCGGCCTGCTCGTACACCGCGAACACCTTCTTCGCGGCCGGCGAGAGGAGTGGCTCGTTCTCCTTCACGAACTTCGCGAAGTCGGAGAACTCCCTCCCCGCGGCCTGGCCATCGACGTCGCGCGTGCCGTTCAAGATGGCGTTGCGCAGCTCGGTGGCGCTGATTGACCCCGGCGTCTTGTTGTTCGCCGTGAGCGTCTTCAAGGCCGCCGCCGCGCTGCTGTCCTGGTAGCCGGGCTGCGAGACCCGGTCCAGGTCGGTGGTCATCCGGCTCCACTCGTTGCCGCCGATGCCCGTCTGTCCCTTCGCTTGCGCGGCCTGGGCGGCCTTCTCGTAGACCGCGAAGGCACGCTTCGCCTCGGGCGAGAGCAGTTGCTCGTTCTCCTTCACGAACTTGGCGACGTCCTTGAATTCCCGGCCCGCGGCCTGGTTGTCGGGGTCCTGCGTGGCGCGGAGGATGGTCTGCGCCATCTCCTGCCCGCTGATGGAGCCCGGGGCCTTGTTGCCCGCCGCGAGCGCGTTGAGCGCCTGGCCGGCCGACCGGTCCTGGTACTGCGGCGAGCTGACCTGGCGCATCTCGCCCTGCATGCGGATGGAGTCGAACAGGCTGATGCCCGTCTGGCCCTTCGCCTGCGCGGCCTGCGCGTGGCGCTCGTAGGTGGCGAACGCGCGCTTCGCTTCGGGCGAGAGCAGTGGCTCGTTCTCCTTCACGAACTTCGCGATGTCCTGGTACTCGCGGCCCGCGGCCTGGTTGTCGGGGTCGCGCGTGGCCTGGAGGATCGCCTCGGTCATCTCGGTGCCGCTGATGGAGCCGGGCTTCGGGTTGTCCTTGCCCAGCTGGGTCAGGACCTGCGCTGCCGAGGTGTCGAGGTAGGCCGGCCGGGAGACGTTGGCCATCTGCAGTTCCATGCGCATGAAGTCGCGCACGTCGATGCCGGTCTGCCCGCGCGCCTGCGCCGCCTTCGCGTGCTGCTCGTAGACCGCGAAGGCCTTCTTCGCCTCGGGGGAGAGCAGCGGCTCGTTCTCCTTCACGAACTTGGCGATGTCCCGGTACTCGCGGCCCGCGGCCTGGTTGTCGTGGTCCACGGTGCCCTGGATGATGGCATCCATCATCTCCTTGCCGGAGATGGAGCCGGGCGCCTTGTTCCCCGCGGCGAGCGCCTCGAGTTGCTTGCCCGCACCCACGTCGGCCCAGGCCGGCCCGGAGACCGCGCGCATCTCCAGTTGCATGCGCGTGTACTCGCCCAGGCCGAGGCCCGACTGGCCCCGCGCCTGCGCCGCGCGCGCGTGCTGCTCGTAGACCGCGAAGGCCTTCTTCGCTTCGGGCGAGAGCAGGGCGGGGTGCGCGTCGACCAGCTTCTTGAACGCCGCGAACTCCGTGCCTGCGGCCTGGTTGTCGAGGTCGGCGGTGCCCTTGATGATGGCCTCGGTCATCTCCTTGCCGGAGATGGAGCCGGGCTTCGGGTTGTTCTCGAGCAGCTGGTTGACCGCCGCCGTCGCGCCCGCATCAGGCCGCGGGAGGAAGGGCCGGGGGCGTACGAGCCACGGGGGCACGATGCCGGTGTTGCCGCTCCTGGGCGGCTGGCCGTTCATCACCGGCGCCTGGTTCTTCCACGGGGGAATGACGCTCGCGCCGGTGCCCGCGCCGCCACCGCCGAAGAGGTCGTGCATCTGCCGGTTGAAGTCCGCCAGCGCCTCCCCGAGGTGCAGCGGGTCCTTCTCCCCCGCGGGCGCGCCGGTGAGCGAGATGAAGACGTTGTTCAACCCGTCCACCAGCGACTGGCCCAGGCCGACCATGGCCTGTTCGGCGAGCGTGTTGCCCAGCTGCGCGAGCTGGTTCTGCGCGCCGCCGAAGTTCGGGAGCCCGGGCATCAACGCGCCCAACTGACCGAAGGTGTTCTGCAACCCGTCGAGCGCGTTCTGGATGCCCGCGCCGAGTTGCGGCTGGCTCACCGGTCCCTGGAAGAGCGAGCCGAGCTGCGAGAGCGGGTTCTGGAACGGCTGGAAGGGCGGGTTCACGCCGCGCATCTCGAGCTGCATGCGCCACATGTCGCCCTGGTTGATGCCCGTCTGCCCCTTCGCCTGCGCGGCCTTCGCGTACTTCTCGTAGACCGCGAAGGTGGCCTTCGCCTGGGGCGAGAGCAGCCGTGCGTTCTCCTTCACGAACTTGGCGATGTCGGCGAACTCCGTGCCGGCGGCCTGGCCGTCGAGGTCCTTGATGCCGTGGGTGATGGCCACCTCCATCTCGCGGCCCGAGATGCTGCCCGGCGTCTTGTTGCCCGCGGCCAGCGTGTTCAACGCCTGCGCCGCGCTCTGGTCGCCGTAGCGGGGCGCGCCCACGCGCTGCATCTCCAGCCCCATGGCCATGAACTCGCGGGTGCTCAGGCCGGTCTGGCCGCGTGCCTGCGCCGCGGTGGCGTGCTGCTGGTAGACCGCGAAGGCGGCCTTCGCCTCGGGCGAGAGCAGCTGCGCGTTCTCCTTCACGAACTTCGCCACGTCGCGGAACTCGGCGCCCGCGGCCTGGTTGTCGGCGTCGGCGGCGCCGCGCATGATCGCCAGCGAGAGCTCCCGGCCCGAGATGGAGCCCGGCTCCTTGTTGCCCGCGGCCAGCGCGTCGAGCGAGGCGCCCATCGAGCTGTCGGCCCGCTTCGGGGCGGCGACCTTCGCCAGGTCCCCCTGCATCTTCATGAAGTCCTTGAGGCCAAGGGCGCCGTTCTTCGCGCCCTTCACCGCCTTCTCGTAGACCCCGAACGCGGCCTTCGCCTCGGGCGAGAGCAGGTGCTCGTTCTCTTTGACGAACTTCGCGATGTCGTTGAACTCGGCCTTGGTGGACTGGCCGTCGAGGTCGGCGGTGCCCTTGACGATGGCCTCCATCATCTCCTTGCCGGAGATGGAGCCGGGCCCCGCGTTGTTCGCCGCGAGCGCGGTGAGCTGGGCGCCGGCCGAGAGGTCCTGGTAGTGGGGCTGCGCGGCGCGGAGCATGTCGCGGGCCATGCGGCTGAAGGCGTCAGCGGTGAGGCCCTTGCTGCCTGCCGCCTTCGCCTGCTTCGCGTAGACGTCGAACACCTTCTTCGCCTCGGGCGAGAGGAGCTGCGCGTTCTCCTTCACGAACCTGGAGACGTCGGCGAACTCGGTGGTGCCGGAGTGCCCGTCGAGGTCCTTCGTGCCCTTGATGATCGCGTCCATCATCTCCTTGCCGGAGATGGAGCCGGGCTTGCCGTTGGCCGCCGCGAGCGCGGTGAGGGCCTTGCCGGCGCTGACGTCCTGGTAGCGGGGCCTGGCGACGCTCATCATCTCGCGCTGCATCGAGTTGAAGACGCGGAAGTCGATGCCGGTCTGGCCCGCGGCGAGCGCCTTGTTCGCCTCGCGCGAGTACACCTCGAAGACCTTCTTCGCTTCGGGCGAGAGCTTGTCGCCGTGGGTCTTCACCCAGTTCTTGATGGTGGTGAACTCCTTGCCCGCGGCCTGGTTGTCCGGGTCCTTGGTGGCGTTGAGGATGGCCTCCGCCATCTCCTTGCCGGAGATGGAGCCCTGGCCCGGGTTCGCCTTGGACAACTGTGCCAGGGCCGTCGCCGCGCTCGCGTCGAGGCGCTCCGGGCCCCTGGGCGCGTGCTTGGTGGTGGCAGGCTGCGTGCTGCGCTGCTGGATCTTCGTCATGTGTGAATCCCCCCATCGGTGAACGCGGAGGATTGTGCTGAGCGCCGGGGCGACTGTCACGCCACGCGCCCACCATGCGTGGGCCGTACGTGCACGGGGGGCCTTGCAAATGACCGTGCGTTTACGGCCCGGGCCGGCTGGCGACCCACCACAGCGTGTTGGTCTTGCTGTTGCCGTCGTCCCACGCGCTCAACGTGTTGACCTCGGCCCAGGCCGCGCTGCGGTCGACGATGCCGTGGGTCATGAGCAGGAACCCGCGCCAACCGGGCGTGGCCGTGGCTGCCGCGGCGCTCATGTCCGACCACGAGTCGCTCACCCACGCGCGGGACAGCATCACCTCGCTGACCGGGGTGAAGGGCAACATCTGGATGCCGTAGACGTACTGCGGCCCCGCGGCGAAGAAGGTGCCGAAGAAGGCGCGCGTCTGGAAGAGGATGCCCACCGCGTGGTTCGCCTTGAAGGGGTAGGCGTAGAGAGCGCTCTGGCTGGGCATCTGCCAGTAGGTCTGCGCCGCGTCGATCTCCAGGGTGAGCAGCAGGCGGCCCAGGTCGCTCATGCGGCGATCGTTCATCGCCACGCCCAGCAGGTGCATGCCGTACCAGGCGTTGACCGCCTCCGAGCTCGACTCCTGGTTCTGCCCGTCGGCGAACTCCGAGAGGCCCGCGGCCCACGAGTGCCCGCGGAAGAGATCCATCGCCCGGAAGCGGGGGAAGTGCGCGTCCGCGATGCTGGGGTTCGCGAGGTCGCGCACCATCGAGAGCAGGCCGGCTCGATGCGCGGTGACGAACGAGGGATCGCTGCGCGCCATCACCGCCGCCGCGTACAGGTGGTAGCCCCAGTGGAAGTGGTGATCGTTGTAGTGACCCGCGCCGAACTCCGCGCCGGGGCTCGCCAGCGATCCCGTGGTGACGATGCCGCCCCAGGTGGTGTCGTAGACGAGCGGGTTGGCGTTGGTGCCGTCGAGCCAGGACCCGACCAGCGGCCCCAGCCGCGCGCGCACCGAGGCCGCGATGGCCGGCTCGTTCAGTTCGTCGGCGATCAACGCCAGCCGCCCCAGGCGCGCCAGGGCCTTGCCTCCGAAGTACGCGTCGTTGGCGACGGTGGTGGGCAGCGACGTGGTGTCCGCGATCAGCGCGCTCTTCACCGCCCCGACATAGGTCGGCTCGAGCGGGCGGGGCGCCGTCCACGCGAGCGTCGTGAGGGGCACCGTCATGGTCCACGTGTTGCCCTCGACGGCGCGCAGCGAGCCGGTCAGCGTGGGGAACTCGACGTCGACCAGCGCGGGCATCACCAGGCGCGCGAGGTGATGTGGGAGCGCGTTCATCAACAGCGGCGCGGTCCCCGTCGAGGCGTACACGAAGCGGAGCGTCGCCACGTCGCACGAGACGCTCACCTCCAGGCGGCCTCCGCGGGGCACCGTCTGCGCGTGCGCGTCGAGGATGCTCGCATCAGCCGGGCGTCGCAGCGAGGCCGCGCGCAGCGTCCCCGTGTAGCCGGTACGCGCCGTCATGGTGCCGCGGTTCCAGTCGAAGGTGAGCGCCGTCGAGGCGTAGACGAGCCAGGTGCTGCCGTCGCTGAGCACGACCTCGAAGCGGGTGCCCATCGCCGCGCCCGGGTTCGGGTTGCCGTTGACGCTGGTGATGGCGAAGGTGCCGGGGAGGATGAACGGCCGCAGCCCCGCGTAGTCGACGGTGACGTAGGGCATGCCAAAGACCATCGGCGCCGTCATCGTGCCGCCCGCCGCGCGCCAGGTCATCGTCGCGGAGAACGGGTCGTACGAATCGAGCGCGTGCGAGGTGAACGACTGCAGCGAGCTCAAGACGAGTTGCTTGAGGTCGGGCACGTCGATGGCGCTCGCGGTGTTCACCGGCGTGGCCAGAGCGATGGCCAGGCCCTCTGGCAGCGCCTTGAGTTGGTACGGCAGGAAGTCGACGCGGTTCTGTCCCGGGCCGATCACGAAGTTCTCCCACGCGGCGTTGGTCGGCCGGGGCGCAGGCACGCTGCCCCACAGCGCGCTCGGGCTCTGCTGGCCGGAGCGCGAGGCGAAGGCAGGCACCGTCGTCGAGAAGGGCGTGTCGAGGTCGAGCACCACCGGCGTGCAGTCCCGGCCCGCATCCGTTGGCCCGGCGTCGGGCATGCCGGCATCGTCCGTTCCCGCATCGACGACACCCGCATCGGGGAGGCCGGCATCGAGCGCCCCGGCGTCCACCTCGGGGCCCCCGCCACTCGGGCCACAGCCCAGGCCGAAGAGCAGCCCTGCCGCCGCCAGCACCTGCCCGCGCGTCATGGCTTGCCTGCCAGCACGGCCTTGGGCTTGCGATCGACCGTGTACAGGCCCCAGTGCTTCTCGGGCTCGTCCGGCTCCGGGGAGCCCTTCCACGGCTCGTCGAAGGCCTCGAACACGAAGGTGAGCACGCCGCGCTTCGCGCTCCACGCGGTGAGCTCCTCGACGTACTGCTTCTGGAACGCCTCGTTCGCGTTCTCCTTCGGGATGCCGCGGCCGTTGGACTGCGTGGCCCAGCCCGCCTCGGTGATCACCACCGGCTTTCCCGGGTAGCGCTGGGCGACGCTGTCGTAGTTCGCCTGGGTGTACGACAGGGCCGCGTCCATGCCCTTCTGTTCCCAGGCCGGGTACGTGTGCAGCGAGATGAAGTCGACCTCCGCGGCGAGCGCCTCGAGCGGCCCCTGCCACGGCACGTAGTTCTCGCAGAAGGTCACCGGCTGCTGCACGCCGGCCTTGAGGGTGCGCACGTATTGGATGACGTGCTCGGTCGGCACGAGGTGGTCCGTCCACTCCACCGTCGCCTCGTTGCCCGCCGAGACCGCCGAGACGATGTCCGGGTAGCGGTTGGCCAGGTGAATGGCCTTCGCGAGCTGCACCTGGTTCTCGCGCCGGTTCCGCAGCAGCACCTCCTCGTCGTACACGCCACCCCAGGGGCACCTGGGGTTGCTCGACTCGGCCGCGAGGTACGCGCCGATCATCACCTTGAACGGCAGGTGGTGCTTCGCGATGAGGGCCAGCACCATCTGCACGTGCGGGCTGCAGTCGTACATGCGCAGGTGGTGGAAGCGCGGCGCGAGCAGGCGCAGGTCCTCCAGCACCTGGGCCTCCGACGGGTACATGCGCGTCGCCGGGCTCTGGCCCTCGCGGTAGCCCGAGTAACAGATCGCCTCGGTGCGCCCGAGCTGCGGCCACGGTCCCCGGGTCTTCGTCTTGTCAGCGCCAGCCATGTGGTTCGCCCTTCCGTGTCCCAGCAACCCCGGTGGGGGTCGCGGTCCTCAGCCCGCCGTCGTCAACAACTCACCCTCGGGGATCGACACCGACACCTCGCGCACTTCACCGGTGCGCCCGAGGATGGCGCGGCTGGCGCGGGCGTCGAGCGCACTGCCCAGGGCCGCCTGCACCGCGCCATCGGCCCAGCGCACTTCGTGGCTCCGCGTCGTGCCCAGGCGGTAGGTGATCGGCACCTGGCAGTGGGTGAAGCCCAGCTCGCCCGCCTGGAGCAGCTTGCGCCGCGGCTCACCCTCCACGTCGAACCAGCTGAACTCCGCGGGCGCGGTGAGCAACTCGGCGCTCGAGAGCAGGGTGGGGTGGAAGTGGAGCGTGCCCGCGCGGACCTCGAGGCCCAGTTCGCCCTGGCGCGAGAGCACCTCTTCCTTCACCGAGCCGGTCATGCCCGGCTGCTGCGCCCCCGCGTGGGCCGGCGTGTGCGAGTACGGGTCGCTGGGGAACGCGCCGAATTGCCGCGGCGACTTGTTGAACCCCAGGCCCTGGCGCACCCGGTAGTACGCGCGCGCGAGTTGGCGCACCACTTCGGGCGCGGCGGACGCCTGGCGGGCCGTGGCGTGCAGCTCCTGCACCGCGAGCAGCAGCTTCGAGACCATGTGCCAGTAGATGCAGCCCAGGCCCTCGTAGCCGTACATCGTGCCCGAGCGGCCGGTGAAGCCCTTGAGGTCGAACACCCGCTCGAAGGTGGCCACCACGGCCTCGCCCCCCGCCCGCACCAGCGCGGCGAAGTGCTCGTCGGCCCCCAGCGTCGCCAGGGTGTGGCGCACGTCGTCCACGGTCTGCAGGTGGCCCGCGAAGCGCACCTCGCCGCCCACGTCTCGGGCCACCAGCCGCGTGTCGGCGCGCATCACGAGCGTCGTGAGCAACGCGCTCGCCTCCACCTCGGCGGGGGGGACGCGGTTCTTCTCGAGGAAGCCCGGCAGCGCCCGGTCGGGGTAGAGCAGGAAGCTGTCCTGGTCGGCGCGGAAGAGGCGGCTGTCGAACATCGCCTCGAGCACCGCGAGCGACTCCTGCGCCGTGAGCAACCCCGAGCTCATCACCGCCACCTGGCCCTCGAGCATCTCGTAGAGCGGCTCGACGTTCGCCGCGTCGGGCGCCAGGCCCAGCAGGTTGTACGAGTGGTACAGGCCGTCGGCCCGGCGGTTCGCGCGCAGCGAGTGCTCGACGTACCCGAGCGCCGCCGTGCACAGCGCGCCCGCCTCCCGCACCGCGAGGCGCACCGAGCCGCTGAGGCCGGTGGCGTAGAGCCCCGTGCGGTACGACTCGAAGGCCGCTTGCAGCTCGGTGAGCAGCGCGCGCCGGGCCTGCGCCGACACGGTGGGCTGCGCGAGCACGCCCCGGTGCGCCTCGAGCACCCGGCGGGTCTGGCTGAGCCACGCGTGCACGCCCTCCGAGAGCTCCACCTCGGCGTCGCCGGCCCGCGCGAAGAGCGCCGCGAGGAAGACGAGGTGCCGCCGCAGCTGCGCCATGGTCACCATCGACAGGCCGTTGCCCACCAGCGCGTTGTTGGCGTCGTTCCACTCGGGGCGCTGGGTGTTCATCCAGATGCCGCCGTCGAGCACGAGGTTGCCCAGCTTGGCGAGCACGGGCACCAGCAGCTTCTCGAGCAACGTGGCGCGCGCCAGCGAGCCGTCGGCCTGGTGGAGCAGCTTCCCGTCGCCGCCTTCCTGTTCGGTGCGCTGCTCGACGCGCCGCTGGGCCTCGTGATCGAAACGAATCGTCGACCGCGGGTTGCGGGCGATGTCGGCCGCGGAGGTGAGCCGGTAGGGCACGTCGGCGAAGGTGAACCACCGCTGGGGCAGCAGCTGCTCGAGGCGCCCGGGGTGCGCGCGGTCGAGCTGCTCGAGGAGCCGCCCGAGGTAGACGAGCTGGTGATCGCCCCAGTAGCCGATGCTCGCCCAGGGGTTGTCTTCCTCGGGCACCTCCCAGTCGATGCCCGCGCGGCTGAGCCGGTAGGGGTTGAAGCCGTCGGCCGTCGAGGCGTTGACGAAGGTGGCGATGACGCTCTCGAGGAACTCGGGGTGGCTGGTGCACAGCGCCTCCCAGTTCTGGAAGATGTCGCGCCAGTTGCCCTGGTAGTCGAGCGCGCGGGTGCCGTCGGGGTTGCGCACGCGGATCGCGAAGGCGTTCCACGGGCGGCTCGGGTCGCCGTGGCGGCGGCTGAAGGTCAGCGGCAGGTATTCGTGCGCCAGCCGCAGGAGATCCACGTCTCCGGTGGCCTCCGCCCAGGCCCGCAGCGCGCCGACGGTGATCTGACCGGTCTTCGCCGCGAGCGCCGGTTGGAGCCGCCGGACCACCGCGCGGTTGCGTTGCCCCAGGAAGCTCGTGAAGTCCGCCCACGCCAGCTGGTGCCCCGAGGCGAAGACGCCCCCGCGCATGTTGTTGAAGAGCACGTTCGCGTAGTGATGCGCGACGACGCGCGGGTCTCCGGTCTGCTGCAGGCCGTCGGCGTTGCCCACGTTGCGCCGCAGGGCGGCCGTGCCCAGGGCGATGTCGGCGTCGAGCTCCGCGCCGAGGTCGGCCGGACCCGAGAGCCGGGCGCGCAACGCCTCGACCTGCACGTGGTCGCGCGCCACGTCGGCCACGATGCGCCAGGTCTTCGTCTCGCCCGGGGCGAGCGCCAGCGTGGCCTTCACCAGGTAGGCCGCGCGGCGCCCCTTGAGCGTCGTCTCCGCGTGCACCGGTTGGCCCCGGCGCAACGCCGCCAGTTGGTCGGTCGAGAGCAGCACGTCGAACCGGTCCAGCCCGGTGCAGAACACGGTGGTCGCGGTGAGCGACTCGGCCGACACCGGCTGGTCGATGATCGCCGCCTGCAGCGCGATGAGCCCCAGTTGCGTCCGCGGGTCCACGTCGGCCCGGGTGTAGGCGTTGACCAGGCAGCTCGAGCCCTGCTGCAGCGCTGGCACCACCCCGGCCGGCATCAGGTCGATGAGCCCGTCGGCCACGTCGAGGGTGCACTTCGCGGAGCCCACGTTCTGAACGCTCACGGTGCGCACGAAGCCGAAGGCCTCGCTGCTCGACCACCGCGCCCGGAACACCAGGCCCAGCCCGAGGTGCACCTCTTCGAACAGCACCTGCGTCGCCAGCGCGCTCTTGTAGAGGTTGCGGTGCACCTGGGGGTCGTCGTTCTCGTGCTTGAACGGTTCCCACACCCGCGGCCCGTCGGCGGTCATCACCCGCAGGGTGCTCGAAGGCCCGGTGTGTGGGTGGCAGGTGTGCAGCTTGTCGTCGGTGACGTAGGGGAACAGCGCGCCCGCAGGCGACCCGCGGCCCGCCGTCAGCCCGCCCCGGCTCGAGACGAACAGCCAGTGGTCCGAGTGGCTGACCACGCTCATCAGGAAGGGCGGCAGCGCGTCGACGTCGCGGATGACCTGGAACACCTCGCCGTCGAGGGTCACGAAGTCCGTGTCGCGTTGCGTTTCCGGTGGCAGGGGGTTCGGCGTGTGGGTCACGATGCGCTCGGCCGTCGCGCTGGAAAGCCTGAGGCAAACGGGTGGGCCCATGTTTGTTCGACCGGCGAACAGAGTCAACGGCCCTCGATCCGGGCGGAGACGCGGTCCAGCGCCAACCTTGACGCCCCGGGTCTCTTCAGTGTTTGTTCGTTGATCGAACGAAGCAGGGTGGTCCCACCATGACGAAATCGCGAAAGCCCTCAGACTCCGCAGGCATGAGGCTGCGCAACATCACGTTGGTGCTGCGCACGGTGCAGGCCGAGCGGCAGATCTCCCAGGCCGACCTCGCGCGGCGGCTGGGCCTCGCCCGCTCCACGGTGCTCGCCATCGTCGACGGGTTGCTCGAGCTGGGGTTGCTCAAGGAGCAGGGGCCAGGCATCTCCGGCGGTGGCCGCCGGCCGATGCTGCTCACGCTCGACGACCGGGCGTTCCACCTGGTGGGCGTGGACATCGGCGCGAAGCACGTGACGGTGGTGGTGATGAACCTCCAGGCCGAGGTGCTCGCCCGGCAGCACCGCCCCTGGCAGGCGCGCGAGGACCCCAACGGCACCTTGTCCCTGGTCGAAGAGCTCATCGGGCGCGTGCTCTCCGAGTCGCGCGCCGGGCGCCGGCAGTTGGTGGGCATCGGCGTCGGCGTGCCCAGCCCCGTGGACGCGCGCAGCCCCGGTCACGTCTCGCCGGTGGTCATGCCGCACTGGGCCGGGGTGGACATCGCCGCCCGGCTCGAGTCGCGCTTCGAGGTGCCGGTGCGGGTGGAGAACGACGCGAACCTCGGCGCGCTGTGGGAAGCCCGCTGGGGCCACGGCGTCAACCTCGACAATCTCGCGTACATCAAGGTGGCCACCGGCGTCGGCGCCGGGCTGCTGCTCGACGGCCGGCTCTACCGGGGCTCGCGCGGCGTCGCCGGGGAGATCGGCCACCTCTCCATCGACAACGCCGGGCCGCTCTGTTCGTGCGGCCTGCGGGGTTGCCTCAACACCCTGGTGGGCACCGACAGCCTCCTCGTGCGTGCCCGCGAGGCCGCCCGGGGACGGAAGCGGCCGGCCTTCGAGAAGCTCGACGACCTCATCGACGCCGCGCTCGCGGGCGACGCCATCGCGGTGAGCACCCTCGACTTCGCCGGGCGCCAACTCGGCCTCGGCCTGGCCATGCTGCTCAACCTCATCAACCCGGCGCTGGTGGTGGTGGGCGGGGGCATCGTGCGGGCCGGCGACCTGCTCCTCGCGCCGCTGCGCGAGACCGTCGCCAAGCACTGCTTCTCCGAGAACTTCTCGCACGTCCGCATTCTCGCCAGCCGCCTCGGTGAGTCTTCGACCGCGCGCGGGGCCGCGACGCTCATCTTCGACGAGGCGCTCGAGAACCCGAGCGCCTTCTTCAAGGGCGCGCCACGCAAGCTGCAGCTGGGCAACTGAACGCTTCACCAATCGCCACGAGGGGGCCCCGTGAGAGCAGACATCGGCGCAGTGATGGTGGTCAGCCTGGTCGCCTGTGGCCCGAAGGACGGTACGCCCATCGCGCCGCCCGAGGCGTGGACGCTCTCGTGGGCCGACGAGTTCGACGGCGCGGCGGGCAGCGCGCCCGACCCGGCGAAGTGGGCGCTGGAGACGGGCGCCGGCCCCAACAACGACGGCTGGGGCAACGCCGAGCTCGAGACGTACACCGCGCGCCCCGAGAACGTGTCGCTCGACGGCGCGGGCCACCTCGTGCTCACCGCGCGGCGCGAGGCCCTCGACGGCCGCGCGTACACCTCGGGCCGCCTCACCACGCAGCGCCTCTTCACCCAGGAGTACGGCCGCCTCGAGGCGCGCATCCAGTTGCCCGCGGGCAAGGGCCTGTGGCCCGCGTTCTGGATGCTGGGCGCCGACATCAACGAGGTGACCTGGCCGCGGTGCGGGGAAATCGACGTGCTGGAGCTGCGCGGCCACCAGCCGTCGACCGTCGTCAGCTCGCTCCACGGCCCGGAGTACTCGGGCGGCGGGGCCATCAGTAAGAAGTACACGCTCCCCGAGGGCTCCTTCGACCAGGACTTCCACGTCTTCCGCGTGGACTGGGACCCCGCGCAGATCTCGTTCTTCGTCGACGGGCAGCTCTTCCAGTCGGTGACCGCGCACGCCGTGGTCGGCGGCGGCCGCACCTGGGTGTTCGACTCGCCGTTCTTCGTCATCCTCAACCTCGCGGTGGGCGGCAGCTTCCTGGGCCCCACCGGGCAGCCCGACGCGAACACCGCCTTCCCGCAGCCGATGACCGTGGACTACGTGCGCGCGTACACCCGGGTCTCGGGCCCATGATCCGCGCCCGCTTCGCCACGTTCATCGGGGCGCTCCTCACCATCGCCCTCGGCGCAGGCTGTCGCTCGGAGCGCGTGGAGGCCCCGCCCGGGGTGCTCACGCTGACCGCCTCGCAGTCCCAGGCCACGTGGATCCGCAACTTCAACCCGCTCATGCCGGGCTGCCGCTGGCCCTCGGCCGCGGGCATCTACGAGCCGCTCGGGGTCTACAACTCGGTCAAGGGCGAGTGGGTGCCGTGGCTCGCCACCGCCTGGGGCTGGCGCGACGAGGGGCTCACCCTCGCCTTCACCCTGCGGCAAGGCGTCCAGTGGTCCGACGGGCAGCCCTTCACCGCCGCAGACGTGCTCTTCACCTTCGAGCTCATCAAGCGCTTCCCCGCGCTCGACCAGAAGTCGGTGTGGAAGTTCCTCGACCAGGTCAGCGTGGGCCCCGAAGGCGAGGTGCTCTTCAAGTTCAAGCGGGTCTACGTGCCCGGCCTGCCGTGGATCGCCCACCAGCCCCTGGTGCCGAAGCACGCGTGGGCCTCCATCGAAGACCCGGTCGCCTTCACCAACCCCAACCCCGTGGCCACCGGGCCGTTCACCGAGGTGCGGCTCTTCCAGAACCAGGTCTACGAGCT
This sequence comes from uncultured Archangium sp., assembly GCA_903905455.1. Taxonomy (GTDB): domain Bacteria; phylum Myxococcota; class Myxococcia; order Myxococcales; family Myxococcaceae; genus Archangium_A. The sequence continues at coordinate 4,457 of CAIVGN010000072.1, read as the reverse complement.
GGGCAAGAACCCGCACTACTGGCAGCCCGGCAAGCCGGCCATCGAGGCCATCCGGCTCCCGGCGTTCCCCGGCAACGACCAGGCGAACCTCGCGCTGGTGGACGGCGAACTCGACTGGGCCGCCAACTACGTGCCCGCGGTCGAGCGCGTCTTCGTGCGCAAGGACCCCACGCACCACCACTACTGGTTCCCACCCATGGGGAGCACCGTCTTCCTCTACGCCAACACCACCCGCGCGCCCTTCGGCTCGGTGTCGGTGCGCAAGGCCCTGAGCCTCGCCATCGATCGCAACCTCATCGTCGACGTGGCCATGTCGCACTACACGCTGCCCTCCGACGCCACCGGCCTCTCGGCGGCCTACGAGAAGTGGCGCGACCCGGGCGCGGTCGCCCGGGGCACGTGGGTTCGCTTCGACGCCGAGGAGGCCGGCCGCCTGCTCGACGCCGCGGGCCTCAAGCGCGACGCGAAGGGGCAGCGGTTGCTCCCCGACGGCAAGAAGCTGTCGCTGTCCATCGCCGTGGTGAACGGCTGGTCGGACTGGGTGCGGGCCGCGCAGGTCATCGCCCGCGGCCTCAAGAAGGTGGGCATCGACGCCTCGGTGCGGCTGCTCGACGAAGGCACGTGGTTCCAGCGGCTGCAGCAGGGTGACTTCGAGCTCGCCGTCGGCTGGTCGATCGAAGGCGTCGCGCCCTACGAGTTCTACCGCTGGCTGATGAGCCGCGAGACGGTGCTGCCGCTCGACACGCCCGCGGCGGGCAACTGGCACCGCTACGGCAGCGAGGCCGCGGCGCCGGTCTTCGCCGAAATCGAGCGCACCACCGACCCGGTCCGCGAGCGCGAGCTGGAGGTGCGGCTGCAGGAGATCTTCGTGGACGAGGCCCCCGCCATCCCCCTCTTCCCCAACCCCGCGTGGGGCGAGTTCAACACCCGGCGCTTCGAGGGCTTCCCCGACGCGGCCAACCCGTGGGCGGCCCTGTCGCCCAACAAGATGCCCGACGCGCTGCTGATGCTCACCACCGTCAAGCCGCGCGCCCAGGGGGCCCGATGAAGTTCCTGCTCAAGCGCCTCGCCTTCTACGGGCTGGCCGCGTTCTTCGCGGTGACCCTCAACTTCCTCCTCCCCCGGCTGATGCCCGGTGACGCCGCGGGGGCCATGTTCGCGCGCTTCCAGGGGCGGCTCTCCCCCGAGGCGCTCGACGCCCTGCGCCGGGCCATCGGCATCGCCGACGGGCCGCTCTCCCTGCAGTACGTCCACTACCTGCGTGACCTGCTGCACGGTGACTTCGGCATCTCCATCAGCCAGTTCCCCGCGCCGGTGCTCGAGGTGGTGTGGACGGGCCTGGGCTGGACGGTGCTCGTGGCCGGCTCGGCGTTGATCATCGGCTTCGTGCTCGGCACCGCGCTGGGCATCGTCGCGGGCTGGCGTCGCGGCGGCGTGCTCGACTCGGTGCTCCCGCCGGCGCTCGCCTTCATCGGCGCCTTCCCCTACTTCTGGCTGGCCATGGGGCTGCTGTTCCTCTTCGGCTTCGAGTGGCGCTGGGTGCCGCTGCGGCACGCGTACTCCGACGGCGCGACGCCCGAGTGGAGCTTCACCTTCATCGCCGACGTGGCGCGCCACGCGGCCCTGCCGATCTTCACCGTGGTCGTCGCCACCCTCGGCGGCTGGATGATGGGCATGCGCAGCGCGATGGTGGCCGTGCTGGGCACCGAGTACCTCGCGCTGGGGCGGGCCAAGGGGTTGTCCACGGTGCGCCTGGCGTGGCGTTACGCGGGTCGCAACGCGCTGCTGCCCAACGTCACCAGTCTCGGCATGTCGTTGGGCTTCGTGCTCGGCGGCTCGCTGCTCACCGAGGTCGTCTTCTCCTACCCCGGCCTGGGCTTCTTGATGGTGCAGGCCGTGCGCTCGCAGGACTTCCCCGTGATGCAGGGGCTGTTCATCATGATCACCTTCGCGGTGCTCATCGCCAACGCCGTCGTCGACGTGCTGACCACCTTCATCGACCCGCGCACCCGCAGCAGGGAGGCCTGACCATGGCCGCCGCTTCCTCCAGCGCTCGCCCCGGTGGCTTCTCGCTGCTCGGGCTGCTCAAGACCAACGGCCGGGCGCAGGTGGGCCTCGGCATCCTGGGCCTCTTCCTCGGCGTGGCGCTGGTGGGGCCGCTCTTCGTGGAAGACGCCGGCGCCTACGTGGCCATCCCCTACCTCGAGCCCTCGTGGGCGCACCTCTTCGGCACCACCGGCCAGGGCCAGGACGTGCTCGCCCAGACCATCGTCGGCACCCGGGCCTCGCTCTTCAACGGGCTGATCGTCGGGCTGTTGGTGGTGATGGTGGGCGCGGCCGTGGGCGTCACCGCGGGCTACTTCGGTGGGCTCGTCGACGACGCCCTGTCGCTGGCCGTCAACGTGCTGCTGGTGGTGCCCTCGCTGCCCCTGGCCATCGTCATCGCCGCCTATCTCCCGCCGGGGCCCTTCACCGTGGGCCTGGTGCTGGTGGGCACGGGCTGGGCGTGGAACGCGCGGGTGCTGAGGGTGCAGACGCTCTCGTTGCGGGAGCGCGACTACGTGCTCGCCGCGCGCGTCAGCGGCGAGCCGCACTGGCGCATCATCTTCGTGGAGATGCTCCCCAACATGGGCCCCATCCTCCTCACGCAGTTGGTCGGCGCCACCACCTACGCCATCGGCGCGCAGGTGGGCCTCGAGTTCCTCGGCCTGGGCGACGTGGGCAGCGTGACCTGGGGCTCGAACCTCTACTGGGCGAGCAACGACCAGGCCCTGCTCACCGGTGCGTGGTGGACCTTCGTGCCTACCGGCACCTGCATCGCGCTGGTCGGCTTCGCGCTCTCGCTGCTCAACACGTCGGTCGACGAGGCCACCAACCCGGCCCTGCGCGTGGAGCGCTCGTGGCGGGTGTACTTGAAGCGCCTGGGCGTGCAGCCCGGCATGGTGACCCCGGTGGTGCCGCGATGAGCGCCCCGGTGCTCGACGTGCGGAACTTGAGCGTGGACTACGTCTCGACGCAGGGCCTCGTGCACGTGGTCGACGACGTCTCGCTCACCCTGCGGCGCGGCGAGGTGCACGGGCTGGTGGGCGAGTCGGGCTGTGGCAAGTCGACGCTCGCCCGCTCGCTGCTGCGCGTGCTCGGGCCCCCGGCGGTGATCAGCGGCGGCCAGGTACTGCTCGAAGGCGTCGACCTGATGGCCATGAGCGCCCGCCAACTCGACGCCGTGCGCTGGGTGCGCATGGCCATCGTCTTCCAGGGCGCGATCGACGCGCTCAACCCGGTGCTGCGCATCGAAGAGCAGCTCGTCGACGCGCTGGCGGCCCACGGCGTGCGCGACGCCCACGAGGCGAGCGAGCGGGCGAAGAAGCTGCTCGACCGCGTCTCGCTGCCGCGGCGCGTGCTCACCGCGTACCCCCACGAGCTGTCGGGCGGCATGCGCCAGCGCGTGGTCATCGCCATGGCGCTGGCCCTGGAACCCCAGGTGCTGTTGATGGACGAGCCGACCACCGCCCTCGACGTGGTGGTGCAGGCGGAGATCCTCGACGAGCTCGATCGCCTGCGCCGCGACATGGGCTTCGCGGTGCTGCTCGTCTCGCACGACCTGCCGTTGATGCTCGAGCGCTGCGACCGCATCAGCGTGATGTACGCGGGGCGCGTCGTCGAATCAGGCCCGGTCGATGCCTTCCGCGGGTTGCCCAGCCACCCCTACGCCAAGCACCTCCTGGGGCACCCCTACGCGCAGCACCTGCTGCAGTCGTTCCCCCGGCTCGACGGCCCGCGCACCATCTCCCGCGCGCTCGAGGGCAGCCCCCCGAGCCTCCACGCGCCGCCGCCGGGCTGCCGCTTTCACCCGCGCTGCCCCGCGGCCCTGCCGGTGTGCAAGGTCGAGGCGCCGAAGCCCACCGAGCTGGCGGTCGATCACGTCGCCGCCTGCCACCTGGCGACCCAGCCGCTCTCCCTCGCCCCGCCGGAGCGGGGAGACGGGCAGGGGTGAGGGGGCGCGCTGGGCACCAGGGCCACGGTCGGGCGCCGGCTGCGGCGCTGAAGCTCTCAGCTCACGCCCCAATGCTCTCCTTCATGGCGGTGCTCGCGCTGACGGCTTCTCCCGTGTGTCGGGGCGACGCCGACTGCGCGGTGGTGGCGGACAGCAACTGTGGGTGCCGTGGGCCTGGTCCCCTTGCGCTGCCGCGCGAGCAGGGGCGCCTGCGTGGCCCCCACCGACTGTCACGCCGTGGAGTGTGAGGCGCCCCAGGCGCTCGAAGGAGTGCGCGCGATCTGCCGGGCGGGCGCGTGCTTGAAGGTGGCGAAGCAGCGCAAGGCTTCGCCGACCAGGAGGAAGTGAAGGCCGGCGCGGGGCCGCGGGTGTGGCGGACTGTCATCGAGCGCCGGGCGCGCCTCTCGAAGACCACTCGGGTTGTTCTACGAACGCTGGAGAGTTCGAAATCCAACCCAGGTGC
>CAIVGN010000071.1 GCA_903905455.1 uncultured Archangium sp. | reverse complement strand
CATCACCCGCGACGCCGGCAACGCCGAGGCCTTCCAGGTCACCGGCCTCGGGCAGCTGGGCATGCACGAGCTCGCCGGCGCCATCGCCAGCTTCGAGAAGGCCGTGGAGATCGACCCCAACCACGGCTTTGCGCAGAACAACCTCGGCCTGGCGTGCCTCCGCGCCAACGAGAACACCACGGCGGTCAAGGCCCTCGAGCGCGCCTCCGAGCTGCTTCCCCACGTGGCCTACGTGCACAACAACTTCGGCATCGCCCTCGAGCGCGTGGGCCGCGGTGACGAAGCGAAGGCCGCCTACCAGCAGGCCATGGATCTCTCGCCGAAGTACGTGAAGGCCCGGGTCAACGCCGCGCGCGTGGCCAAGGTGCAGCTCCCCACCGAGGAGCAGCAGGTCGAAGACGTGATGAGCGACGTGCCGCACCCCATCCCCGAGCCGCAGTGACCCCTGGCCTCTCTTCGCGAGCCGCCCTGTCCGTACGAGGGGCGGCTCGCGTCTTGCTCTCTGAAGCACCATGTCCAGCACTCCGTGGTTCTTCACCCGCAGGCCGCGTCTGCCGCGCCGCGATGAAGTCTTGGCCCCGGTCGTGGCCCGCGGCGGCTACACTCCGCGTCCCCCGATGAGCCCCTGGCGTAGCCGACTTTGGCGCTGGACCAAGCGCCTGCTGATGCTGGCGGCGCTGGGTCTCGTGCTCGGGGTGATCACCGTCGCCGCGGCCTGGTCGTACTACTCGCGCGACCTGCCCAGCGTCGAAGAGCTGCGCACCTGGCGGCCGGCGCAGGTGACCAAGGTCAGCTGCCGCGACGGGAGCATCTGCGCGGAGTTCTACCTGCAGCGCCGCACCTGGGTGGACATCACCACCCTGCCCCCCCACGTGAAGAACAGCTTCCTCGCCGCCGAGGACGCCGACTTCTATTCGCACCAGGGCCTCGACTACCTCGGCATCCTGCGCAGCGCGGTCAAGAACCTGCGGCCCGGCGGCATGAAATCGGGCGCCTCGACCATCTCGCAGCAGACCTGCCGCCAGCTGCTGCTGACCCAGGAGCGAACGCTCGCCAGGAAGATCCGCGAGTGGATCCTCACCCCGCGCATGGAGCAGGCGCTGGGCAAGGACCAGATCCTCAACCTCTACGTCAACACCATCTACTTCGGGCACAACCGCTACGGCGTCGAAGAGGCCTCGCTCTTCTACTTCGGCAAGCACGCCAGGGACCTCACGCTGGGTGAAGCCTCGGTGGTCGCCGGTACCGTGCAGCTCCCGCACCGCATCAACCCCGTCACCAACGTGGTGAAGGCCAAGCGCCGCCAGACCTACGTGCTGCGCCAGCTCGCCAGCCACGGCTTCGTGACCCTGGAGCGCGCCAACGCGGAGATCGACAAGCCCATCGTGCTCGGCCCGCGCCCGCCGGTGCAGGTCGGCGCCTCGTACGCGGAAGAGGTACGCAAGCAGCTCGTCGCCCGCTACGGAGAGAAGGCCGTGCTCGAAGGGGGCCTGCGCGTGCAGATCGCCATGGAGCCCGCCCTGCAAGCCGCCGCCGAGAGCTCCGTCCGCGCGGGCCTCGAGGCCGTCGATCGCCGCCTCGGCTACCGCGGGCCGGTGGGCCAGGTGGAGCCCGAGCGCTTCGCCGCGCTGCGCCCCGCCCTCGAGAAGCGCCTCACCGAGGCCGGCAAGCGTCGCCCCGACGAGCGCTTCGTCGCCGACCTCACGGTGCTGCGCGATCTCAAGCCGCCGGAGAACGAAGAGGGCGCCGACCCGCTGGCCGACCCCGAAGAGCAGCTCGCCGTCGACGAGCCCGTGGAGACCGAGGACGACAAGCTCGCCCGCGCCATCGGCGTCAAGACGCTCTTGGATGGGGTGGACACCGTGGGCTACGTCACCGCCCTCGACGACGCGAAGGGCACCGCGCAGGTGGACCTCATCGGCGCCACCGCGCAGCTCGACTTCGCCAGCCTCAAGTGGGCCCGCCGCCGTACTGAAGGGAAGCTGGGGCCCAACCCGCTGAAGCTCTCCGACGTGGTGAAGCCCGGGGAGCTGGTGCGCGTGCGCCTCGGCCCCGCGCTGCCCGCCTCGCAGGTGCTCGCGGCGACGCTCTCGCAGGTCCCCGTCATCCAGGGCGGCCTCGTGGCCATCGACCCGAAGGACCGCGCCGTCGTCGCGCTGGTCGGCGGCTACGACTTCAACACCTCGGCCTTCAACCGCGCCACCCAGGCCCACCGGCAGCCCGGCTCGTCGTTCAAGCCGTTCCTCTACGCCACGGCCATCGAGTCCACGAAGTTCACGCCCATCTCGGTGATCAACGACGCGCCCGAGGCGATCCGCGATCCGTACACCGGCAAGATGTGGAAGCCGCAGAACTACGAGAAGGGCGGCTTCGAGGGCCCCATCACCCTGCGCACCGCGCTCACCAAGTCGAAGAACACCGTGTCCGTGCGGCTCATCGAGGCGCTCGGGCCCGACGCGGTCATCGCCTTCGCCAACAAGGCCGGCATCAAGAGCCAGCTCCCCCAGAACCTGACGCTCGCGCTGGGCACCGGCGAAGTGACGATGCTGGAGATCGCCAACGCCTACACCACGCTGCAGACCAACGGGCAGCTCGCCGAACCGGTGATGCTGGTGCGCGTGGCCGACGCCAGCGGCAAGGTGCTCGAAGAGCGTCACGCCGCGCCCGAGCAGGTGCTCAACCCCGCCGTCGCCTTCCTCGCCACCTCGCTCATGCGCAGCGTCGTCGAAGAGGGCACCGCCGTGGCCGTGCTCGAGTTGAACCGCCCCGCCGCCGGCAAGACCGGCACCGCGCAGGAGTTCCGCGACGCCTGGTTCAGTGGCTACACCGCCGACTACGTGGCCTCGGCCTGGGTGGGCTTCGACGATCACGAGCCCATCGGCCCGGGCGAGACCGGCGGCAGGGCGGCGCTCCCCATCTGGCTGGGCTTCATGCGCGTCGCCCACCAGGGCCTGCGCGCCCGCGAGTTCCCCGTGCCCGAAGGGGTGAAGCAGGTTCGCATCGACCCCCGCACCGGCAAGCTCGCGGGCGGCTCCGTGCCCGGCCGCAACGAGTGGTTCCTCGAGGGCACCGAGCCCACCGAGGAGACCCGCGCCGTCGACCCCAACGACTTCCTCATCCACGACCAGAAGGGTGGTCCGTGAGCCTCCTCGCCGTGCTGCTCCTCGCCGCTGCGCCCGGCACCTCGCTCGAGCGCCTCGCCGCCGACGTCACCCACACCGTCTCGGCCGCGGGCTTCGAAGGTCCGGTGGGGGTGTACGTCGAAGGGGGCCCCGCGCCCATCAACCGCGCCGCGGGCTCGCTGGTCATGGCGTCCCTCGCCGCGCTCCAACTCGCCCCCGTGCCGGTGATCGCCAGCGACGCCACCGACGCCGAGCAGCGAGCCCGCGAGCAGGGCCTGCGCTCGTTGCTGCGCCTCACCGTGTCCCTCGAAGCGCCCAAGCTCGTGATTCGCGGAGACGCGCTGAGCACCTGGGTGAACTTCTGGTCGGGCTCGGTGCCCACCCGCACCGGCCCCGCGGCCGCCATCGCCAGCAGCGTCGACGCCGATCTCGAAGCGCTCACCCTGGCCGGCGCTCCGGCGCCCCCGTCCACGCGGCCCCTCGAGCTCAACCTGGGCGTGCTCGCGCGCACCGCCGGGCTGCCCGCCGCGATGACCCTCGCAGACGTCGACGGCGATCACCGGGCCGAGCTGATCGCGCTCGTCGCCGACACCCTCGTCACCTGGTCCTCCGATGGCCGCGTGCGCAGCCGCGTGGAGCTGGGTGGCGCGCTGTCCACCAAGCCCACGCGCGAGCCGTTCGGGCTGCTCTCCTTCGCCAACGGGCGCCTCGTCGCCTGGTCCTCACGCCGGGAGCGCGCCGAGGTCTTCACCTGGCAACGCGAAGGGTGGCGCAGCACCGGGGGCTCGGAAGGGCTGAGCGTGGGGCCGGTCACCGTCACCCCGCGCGCCGGCTACTCGAGCTTCGGCCGCGAGCTGTCGTGGGCCGGGAAGATCGTCGTGTGGCCCGAGCCCGTGGAGCAGCTCGCGGTGTTCGGCACCCTCGCCCTGGGCGTGGGCCCCACCGGCAACGCCGCCCTCGCCCGCGGCCAGGCCCCCAGCACCCAGGTCACCGGGGTCGGCTGCGGCAGCACGCTCGCCGACTTCGACGGCGACGGCACCGCCGAGGTGGTCGTCACCACCGCGCGCTCCACCACGGACACCGACGAGGTCCGCGTGGTGTCGCTGGGCGCCTTCGAGTCCACCCAGGCGCGCGGCGGCCACGTGAACGAAGCCGCCGTCGCCTGGCAGAAGAAACTCGAGGGGCGCGTCATCCTCGCGGCCAGCGGAGACCTGGACGGAGATGGGTTCGACGAGGTGGTGCTCGGCACGTGGCTCAACGACACGTCGGCCGAGTTTCTCGTGCTGAGGAAGTCACCGTGAAGCGCGCCTTGCTCTGCCTCTGCCTCGCTTCGCTGGCGCACGCCGGAAACCGCGCCCGCCCCGGCGGCACGCTGCAGGTCGCGCTGGTCTCGCCCTCCGCCGCGGTCGAGCCGCTCACCGCCGACGCCCCCGTCGACGCGCTGCGCCTGCTGCTCACCCACCAACTGCTGTGCCGCGTGGTGGAGGCCAGCCGCCCCACGCCCGGCGTGCTGCGCCTCGCCACGCCGCCCAGCGTCGACCCGAAGCTGGTCGTCGAGGCCCTGCAGCGCGTGTCCACCACGGCCACCCCGGTGCGCGCGCTGCTCTCGGGCGTCACGGGTTGGGCCGTCGCCGGTCGCGCGGTGGAGCTGCAGCTCCGGGGCGCCGCGCCCGATCTCGAGCGCAGCCTGTGTCACCCGGCCTTCGCCCTGCCCCTCGGAGCCTTCCGCGCGAAGGGCCCGAAGCTCGAGGCCTTCGACGAGCAGCCTTCGGGCCGCCCGCACCTCGACGCGGTGGTGCTCCAGGCCGCCGACGCGCGCACCGCCGAGCGCCTCTTCGCCCAGCGCCGCGTGCAGGTGGTGCTCGGCGCGTCGACGGCCGACGAGGTGCCCCAGCTCTTCGTCACCGCGCTCGCGCTCGGGCCGGGCCTCGACGCGCTCAAGCCCGCCATCGAGAGCACCACCGACCGCGCCGATCTCGCGCGCTTCTTCGTCGCCGCCCCCGCAGGGCCCCTCACCGGGTTGTTCCCCGCCACGCTCGCCGCGCAGGGCCCCGTCGTCCCGGTGAGCCGCCCGGCCCCGCTGACGCCGCCCCGCGAGCTGGTGCTGCGCTTCGACGAAGAGGCCCCGCACGAGCAGAGCATCGCGCAGCGCCTGCAGGTCAAGCTCCAGCCCCTGGGCTACCGGCTCGCGCTCAAGGCGACGCCCCGCTCCCAGCTGCGCGGTCGCGCCCCGGCCGAAGGGGAGCTGCTGCTGCAGAGCTTCGTCCTACCCCCCAGCCCCACCGGAGCGCTCTTGATGTGGCTCGAGCTGGGCGGCCAGCGCGCCCGCATCCCCGCGGTGCTCCAGCAGCTCGCCACCGCGGCCGACGTCGACGCCCGCGCCCGGGAGCTCGCCACGCAGCTCGCCCTCGAGCTCCCCGTCGTGCCCCTGGTGACGCGCGGCCTCGGCGTCACCGCGTCCAAGGACGTGCAGCACCTCACCCGTGACGTGCTGGGGCTTCCACGCCTCGACGACGTCTTCCTCGCCGCGGAGTAGCGATGCGCCTGCGCTGGACCCTCGCCCTCGCCTTCGTCGCGCTCTCGGTGCTGCAGATCGCCGTGGTGGTGCCGCTCGCCCTGCGCAACCTCTCGTCGCTCCTCGCCGGCCAACAGGAGGCGCGCGTCGATCAGCTCATGGTGACGGTCGACGCGGAAGCCCAGCGGCTCCAGGGCGACGTGCGCCGCGCGATGGACGAGCTGGCCGCCAGCCAGGCCCTCGAAGACGTCGCCCGCGACGCGGCCCGGGTGCCCGCCCCCGCCCACGTCACCACCGCCGCCACCTCGCTGATGACCCCCCGCGGGCTCGACGTGCTCGCGCTGGTGGACGACACGGGCCGCACGCTCTCGTCGGGGCACCTGCCGGCGCGGTTGGGGGAGCCCGACGATCCGCTCTTCGCCGTGACCAAGAAGGCCGCCCGCGGCGTGGTGGGCACGCGCGTCGAGCTGTCCACCCCCGACGGCCTCGTCAGCGCCCCGGCCCTCGTCACGGCGCGGGCCATCGACTACGGCGAGCGCCGCGTGTGGGCCATCGGCGGGGTACTGCTCTCGGAAGCGCGCGCGAAGGATCTCTCGCGGCGCACCGGCGCCCGGGTGGACATCGTCACCGACGGCGCCACCTTCGCCAGCGCGGGAGAAGCGGCGCCGCCCACCCTCACCCGCACGGTCCCCGTGGGCGAGGTCGCCACCATCCGCCTCACCTTCTCGCAGGCCGATCTCGTGGCCACCCGCGCCGAGGTGCTGCGCGCGTTCCTCGGCTTCGCGGGCGTCGGGCTGCTGCTGTCGATCGTGCTGGGGTTCCTCGTGAGCCGGCGCATCACCCGCCCCGTCGAGGCCCTCACCGACGCCGCGCAGCAGATCGCCGGCGGCACCCCGGGCGTGAAGGTCGAGGGCCAGGGCGCCTCGGGCGAGCTCAAGGGCCTCATCGACACCTTCAACCACATGACCGGTGACCTGAAGGACGCCACCGACAAGCTGGTCGCCAGCGAGCGCATCGCCGCGTGGCAGGAGGTCGCCCGGCGCCTCGCGCACGAGATCAAGAACCCCCTGACCCCCATTCGCATGTCGCTGGAGACGCTGCTCGCCGCCAGCCAGCGCGGGCCGCTCGACGATCGCTTCAAGAACCTCTTCACCGAGAGCGCCCGCGCGGTCCTCGAAGAGGTCGACCGGCTCAAGCGCATCGTCGACGAGTTCAGCCAGTTCGCGAGGCTGCCCCGGCCCGAGCTGGCCCAGCACGATCTCGCCGCCGTGGTGCAGCCGGTGATGGCGCTCTACGCCGCCCACGACGGCGTGCAGTTCGACGTGGCCCTCGATCCCGGCGGCCTGGTGTCCATTGACCGGGACCAGGTCACCCAGGTCCTCGTGAACCTCGTGAAGAACGCCGAGGAGGCCATGGCCGGCAGGAGCGGCGCCATCCACGTGCGGGTCAAGGTGGGGACCGAGGTGCTGCTGGAGGTCGAAGACGAGGGGCCCGGAATTCCCGCCTCGCTCAAGGACCGCCTCTTCGAGCCCTACGTCACCACCAAGCCCCAGGGCACCGGGCTGGGGCTGGCCATCGCCCTGCGCATCATCCAGGAACACGGAGGCCGGCTGGAGGTCTCCGATGGCCGGACCGGGGGCGCGCTCTTCCGCGTTTCGCTGCCACGCGTGTCACCCCGTTAAGTCGCTACCGTTCAGCGAGACCCCTGCACCACCACCGGGGCGATGAAGGTCACGGGCTGCCCCGCGGGGCGCCCCTCGAAGACCGGAATGGGGTCCTGCGGCAGGGCCACCGTTCCCGTGTCCCGCACCGGGGAAGCCCCCGTGGTGGCGGTGGTTTGCGGCAGCGTCGCGGCCTGCACCTCCGCCGGCACGTCGGCCTGCTCGAGGCCCTGCGAGGTGGCCGCCACCAGCGAGACGCCGTCGTACGTCTCGTCCGCGCCGACACCGCACCCGGTGCCCACCATCATTGCCAGAATCGCGACACCGACGAGCTTCATGCGCAGGACCATGTGCAACCCCGATGCCGACCGGAAATCACTCGTCTCCATGGGCGACCTCCTTCAGCTCCGACTCCCCGTTGACGATTTGTGACAGGCGCGAGCGCTTCATCTTGAGCAGCCGGGCGGCCTCGCTGATGTTGCCGTTGGCCTCCTCGAGCGCCCGCCGGATGCACTGCATCTCGACCTCGTGGCGCAGGTCCTTGAGCGACAGGTCGCGACGCCGGGCCAGCTCGTAATAGTCGAGGGCGCCGTCCGCGCTCTCCACCGCGGGCACGGCCACCGGAGCCACCAGGCCGACGGGCACCGGGGCGACCGGCAGCGCGACCGGCGCCGGGGCAGCCACCACCACGACCGCGTCGGCCGGCTGGTCCATCAGGGCCCGCAGCTCGCCGACGTGGCTGAACGACTCCACGTCGATCTCCGGGCCCTCGGCGAAGATCGAGGCCGAGGCGATGACGTTCTCCAGCTCGCGAATGTTGCCCGGCCAGCGGTGACGCCCCAGCAGCGCCAGCGACTGGGCCGAGAGCCGGCGCACCGGCTCGTTGCGGTCCTTGGCCACGCGCTCCAGGAAGTGCAGCGTGAGCCCCGGCAGGTCGTCGAGGCGCTCGCGCAGCGAGGGGAGCTCGAGCATCACGCCCTTGAGCCGGTAGTAGAGGTCGGCGCGGAAGCGGCCCTGGGCGATCAGCTGCTCGAGGTCGCGGTTGGTGGCGCAGATGATCCGCACGTCCACCTTGATGGTCTTCGAGCCGCCCACGCGCTCGAACTCACGCTCCTGCAGCACGCGCAGCAGCGCCACCTGTGCCTTGGGGCTGATGTCGCCGATCTCGTCGAGGAAGATGGTGCCGCCGTCGGCCAGCTCGAAGCGCCCCTTGCGCTCGCGAATGGCGCCGGTGAAGGCCCCCTTCTCGTGACCGAAGAGCTCCGAGAGCAGCAGCTCCTCGACCATGGCCGCGCAGTTGACCTTCACCAGCGGCATGTGGCGCCGGGGCGAGAGGTTGTGCAGCGCGTCGGCGAGCAATTCCTTGCCGGTGCCGCTCTCGCCGCGCACCAGCACGGTGGCGTTGCTGCGGCCGATGGGCTCGAGCTGCCGGGTGATGCGCTGCAGGGAAGCCGAACGACCCACCAGCCCGTTCATGCCCTCCACGACCTGCCGCGGCGCCAGGGAGGCCATCGCGCGGGGCAATCGCAGCTCGGGCTCCACGGCCGCCACCACCTCGGCGCGCCGCGGCAACGAGAGGAACGCGGTGCGCCGCACCGGCGGCACGCGCTGCACCAGCTCGTCGAGAATGCGCCCGGCCCGCTGGAACTCCGCCTGCGCCCCGCTGGTGTCGTTGGCCGCCAGGCGCAGCTTGCCCATCAGGAAGTAGGCGCGAATCGGCCCTTCGAGATCGGGCTTGTCGAGCAGCGCCTCCCGGGCCCGCGACGCCGCGCGCCCCGCGCCGAGGAGATCGCCCATCGACAGGAACAGCTCGGTCCGCGTCAGCTCGACCTCCAGCGAGGTGGCCTGCAGCGACGCGGCACCCCGCTCGATCGACTTGCGCGAGAGCTCGAGTTCCGCCTGCGCCCGCTCGCCGGCGTGCAGGTGGGCCCGCGCCTTCCAGGCCGCCGCCAACGCCGCCCAGGCATCGTTGCCCAGGGCCTCGAAGCCGGTGCGCGCCGCGTCGAGGTGACGCTTCGCCGCGGGGTATTCGCGCTGATCGACGGCCAGCGCGCCCAGGTTCAGCTGGGCCGAGGCCTCGAGGTACCCGTCGCCCAGGCGCCGGGCCTGGCGCAGGGCGTGCTCCGACAGTTCGGCGGCGCGCTCGACGTCACCCAGGAAGTGGTGGAGCCGCGCGAGGTTGCTCGCCGCCATGGCCACTTCCCGCAGGCTGCCGAAGCGCGAGAACGCCGAGAGCGCGCGCGTGAGGTGACCCAGGGCCAGCTCGAAGTCACCCGACTCGGCGTACAGCGAGCCCAGGTTGGCCTCGGCGTGCGCGTGCAGCGGGCGGCTCTCCGGGGAGGTGGCTTCCCAGCAGGCGATGGCGCGATCGCGATCGCCGCGCTTGTAGGCCGCGACGCCCTCGTTGAGCTGGGCCAGCGCCTCGAAGCGCACGTCGCCCACCTGCTGCGCGCGGGCGGCGTTGTCGGCGAAGACCTGCTGGGCCTCGACCACCTGGCCCTTGAGCAGCAGCGCCTTGCCCATCGCCTGGCGCAGCGCCAGCGACGAGGCGTCGTCGCCCGCCGTCGGCGCCAGCGAGCCGCGGCCCAGGGCCAGCGCCTCGTCGGCGTGGCCGGTGCTCACGTAGAGCTCGGCGAGCGTGGCCTCGGCGCCGGCCGCCGTCGACGCGTCCGCGCGCGCGACCGCCAGCAACCGCCGGGTCGAGCCGGGCCGGCCGATCTTGATCAACAGCCGCGCCGCCTCGAGGGCCAGGGCAGCACGCTTGGCCGCGTCACCGCGCCGCGCCGCCTCGAGCAGGCGACGCACGGCACCGCGGTAGTCACCCAGCAGCGCCAGCACCCGGCCCCAGGCCTCGAGCATCGCGCCGCGCGCAGCGGGCTCAAGGAACGCCGCGGCCCGCCCATAGAGCGCCTCGGCGTCTTCCAGCGCGCCGCGCGCCACCAGCGCCTCGGCCGCCGCCAGGGCGACCCGCGCCCCCTCGGACGGAGCCACCGGCAGCAACAGCTCGGCCGCCGACAGCAGCTGCCCCTCGCGCGCCAACACCCGGCCCAGCGCGAGCGTGGCCACCCGCCGCTGCTCCGGGGGCACCAGCGCCACGAAGGCCTGCTTCTCGGTCTCGCGGGCAAAGCGCCACGAGGGCCGCCCCTCGACGACCTTCACCGTCACCAGCCGCTCGCGCAGCAACCCGTCGAGGGTCTCGGCCGTGCGCGACGCCTCGGCGCCCAGGGCCGCCGCCAGCCACCCCACGCCCAGGGCCTCGGGGGCCAGGGCCAGCACCGACAGCGTGGCGCGCTGCACTTCCGTCAGCCGCTCCACGCGGCGCACGAAGAAATCGACCGCCGCCACCGGGCGCTCGAGCAGCTCGCCCAGGGCCTCGGGGTTGCCGCCCGTCGCCTCGAAGAGCTTCTGCGCGATGTCCTGGCGCGCGAGGAACGTGCGGATGCCGTCGAGATCGAGGCCCGAGAGCGACAGCGTGCGCCCCGAGACGTGGGTGATGACCTCCGCCAGGGGCGCCGGGAGCGCCTCGTCTTCGCGGAAGGTGAGCACGAAGAGCCCTCCCACCTTCGACTGCGGCGTCGCCGCCATGGCCGCGAGGTAGCGGATGAGCTCGAGCGACGCGCGATCGGCCACGTCGAGATCGGGCCAGATGACCAGCGGCGCCGCGCGCCCGGCCAGGGCGAAGAGCTCGCCCGCGCCGTCGTACAGGGCGAGGCGGCGATCTTCGGCCGGCAACGACTGGCTGCCGCTGCGCACCGGCTCGACCGCGCGGGCCAACCGGGCCACCGTGGTGTCGGGCACGCCCGAGCGCCGGGCCGCGGTCAGCAGCTCGCCGAGCATCGGCGCGAAGACGCCCCAGGTCTGCCGCGCATCGCGGCCACTGCCGCCTTCGAAGACCGTCGTGCCCTGGGCCCCGAGGGCCTGGGCGAGCTGGCTGACGAGGTGCGATTTGCCGACGCCGCGAGGCCCGCGCACGAACACGAAGCGGGCCGTGCCCGACGTCTTCGCCTCGTGGTGCTCTCGCAACAACAGCCCCAGCTCCGCCTCGCGCCCCGTGACTTCGGCGACTGGCGGTCGCAGGTACCGCAACACGTCTGTGCTCATTCCGGCTCCTCGCTGCAGGCCGGCAGCATCGCCGAACGCAGCACGACAAACGAACCCCGGCCCCCACTCCACCTGCCCTTGCGGGCGCGCGTCGTTGAGCAACGCACATGCCACGTCAGGGGGGCGTGACCCCCCTGCCAACGCCTCGTGACAATTCAGGTTTCTGCCCTCTCAGCCGATGAGAGGCGGGCGTCCCGACAAGGGCGTCTGGAAACACAAACGGGGTGACCGAAATGAGGTCACCCCGCGCGGGTCCATCAGGGAGGTGTGACAGCTCAGTCCTTGACGGGCGTCGCCTTGAGGGCCGCCTTGCCGTCCTTCACGTAGACCTGGAAGCGCACGGTGCGGCACTGGTACTTCGCGACGAGCTGTTCCTTGTTCTTGAGCAGCTTCGCCTTGAACTTGTCGAAGGTCAGGCCATCGGCGGGCTCGCGGCACTTCTCGCGGGTGGCCACGAAGTCGCGGAACACTTCCTGGAAGTGGCGATCTTCGTCGCTGGGAGCGCCGGCCGGGGCGATGGACGCGACCTTGGGCATGGCGCCGCCCGACTTGAGCGCGGGGCGCTCGCCGGTGTTGCCCGAAGCGCCGCCGGCACGCGCGGCCTTGATCAACTCGGCAGGGACCGCAGCGACGCGGGTGGCGTCGGGGTTGTCCTCATGGGAGGCCGGCTGATCGTCGTAGCCCTGCTGGGCCGCGGCCATCGCGAAGGGGTCGGCGCTCGGGGGCGGCTGGGGCGCCACCACGCCGCCGGGAGGCGGCTTGAACGCGGGGTAGGCGACCGTGCGCTGGCCCTCGTCTTCGTCCATCAGGTTCGGCACGTAGGCGGGCGCTTCGGAGGTGGCGATCGGCGGCGGCGGACGCGAGTGCGACTGCTGGGGCGGCGCCGACGGGGCGAAGGGGTCGGAGGTGGGCTCGGGGTCGTAGGCCGGCGTCGCGCCGGTGACCATCGAGGGCGACGAGATGGCGAACGCGGAGGGCGAGGAGACCGGCGGCGCCGGGGGCTGAGACTGGGCCACGCCGGGGTTGCTGGGCGGGAAGTGGAAGTCGTCGGGGCTCGCCTCGGGCGCAGGCTCGTGGTGCTCGGGCGGCGGCACGTAGGCCGGCTTCATGCCCGTGTCTTCGCGCTTGGGCGGCATGGGCATCGGCGGCGGCATCACCATGGAGGCGCCCTCTTCGCCGGCCCCGCCCATGATGATGGTGAAGACGATGGTCAGCAGCAGCAGGCCCACGAGACCACCGAGCGCGAACACCTGGTAGGCCGCGAGCGCGTCGATGGCCGCCCGCGAAGACGCCACGGAGACGACCTCGAAGGCCGTGCCGCCGATGGCCTGGCGCGCACCCAGCGCGTGGATGGTCGACTCGGCCATGATCGGCAGGGCCAGCGGCCCCAGCTCGCGCACAGGGCCAGTGGACAACGGCGAGGTCGCGCCCGCCTTCACCTTGGCCAGCGCCTCGTCGATCGACGACTTCTCTCCGGCGATCAACACCGGCTTGCCGTCGGTCACCAGCGCGATGCTCTTGAGGCCCAGCGCCTTGAGCGCCTGCTCGAGCACCTTGCCGTCGGGCAGCACGGGCAACCCGACCACGATGCTGCCGGCCTGGCGCACTTCGTTCTTGTCGCTGATGGCCAGCGGCGCCGCGAACAGCAGGTAGCTGGCGCCATCGATGGTGCGCAGGGCCCCGGCCGCGCCGGCCTGCACGATGCCGGGCAAGTCGAGGCCTTCGGGGGCGACGGTCGCGGGCTCGCCGGGGCCCTTGACGGCGAGCACGCCGAGCTCGTTGGTCAGGGCCACGAAGAGCTGTTCCTTGAGCTCGGCGGGCAGGACCTCGACGGCGGCGCTGCGCACGGTGGCGAAGCGATCCACCGTGGGGGCCTCGGGCTTGGCGCCGGCCTTGGGGCCCGCATTCCAGGCGACCGAGCCGGTAGTCGCGACCTTCAGGGCGACAGCCTGGGTCAGCGAGCGCTGAGATTCCAGCGCGACGGCGACGGGGCCGGCGGCTCCCGAGACGGCGGCTTGCGCCTGCTCGACGGAGCTGCTCAGCGCCAGCGGCGCGATCATGGTGAGGTGGTAGCCCCAGAGTCCCAGGGCGACGAGCGCGAACACGAGAAACTTGAGGCGAGCCATCTCACAAGGACTTAGCACGCGCCCCAGCCCACAGCCTCAAATTCTCAGGTACATTCCGCCCATGGCTCCTCGCACTTTTACGGTCGCGACCTCGGTAGCGGATCCCCTCACGGCCGAGCGACTGGTCAGCGTGCTCCAGGAGGCCCAGCTCGACGCCTTCAGCCGGGCCGGGGGAGCCGCGTCGTCGGCCGCCTTCGCCTCGGCGACGCCCGCGTTCTACGACCTGCTCGTGCCCACCGACGACCTGGCGAAGGCCGAGGGGCTGCTCAAGGCCGAGCTGGCCGACATCGAGCGCGACGGGGCGGCGAACGCCCAGGCGGCCGAAGAAGAAGCGCTCTCCGGCGAGAACCCCGTCGGCTGACGCCTCACTTCGCCGGGGGCAGCACCGGCTCGTAGAGCGCGAGGCCCTCGATGGTCCATTCCCCGAAGTCGAGGTTCCGCGAGAGGTAGCGCGCCAGAGGCTCGTCGACGACCTTCTTGAAGCTGCGCGAGGCGTGCCGGAGCATCGGGCCGCGGGGGGACTGCACCAGCACCCCCACGTGCGAGACGCGCGTCACCAGCCAGGGCCGGTCGGCGCGCACCACCACGACCACCAGGCCGGCCGGCGCATCGCGCAGCAGGGCCGCCGCCGCCGCCGCCGGCACGATGTCGAGCGCCCAGGTGCCGATGCTCTGCTTGTCACCTGGCAACCCGAGGCCCGCCGCCCCCTTCTGTTTCCACGTCGCGGCGGTGAGCACCTTCTGGACGGTGCGCGTCTTCGGGCCGCCGTACTGCGCGGTGACGTCCTTGAGGTACCCCCGGCGCACGTTCTGGGGCAGCCACTGGCTCTCCATCACGTGGAGCCGGTTTTCCCACGCGGGCGGGCCGTCGTAGCGCAGCGCGGTCAGCGCCTCCACCAGGCTCGCCGGGGGGGCGGTGGACAGGGCGATCGACTCTTCGACCATGGTCACGCAGTCCACGGCGTCCCAGCGCACGAGCGGGTCGGGGTCCTTGCCGCTGCCCTCGCCGAGGGGCGAGGTGACGTAGGGCGTCCCCACGAAGCCCTCGGTGGCCCGCAGCAGCCGCTCGCGGAGCGTGGGGAGCGCCTGGAGCGAGACCATGGCGTCGGCCCGCTGCGCGTCGCCCATCGACGACCACGGCGTCGCCGCGGCGAGCACCAGCACCCAGGCGGAGATCACTGCAGGCCTGCCTTCTTGAGGATGGCCTGGCGCTGCTCGTCGGACAGCCGGAGCTTCTCGAGCTCGTCTTCATAGACCAGGCGGACCTCGCCCTTGGCCCGGGCGCTCTCGAGCACCAGCCAATCGAGGCGCTTGAGATCGCCGCCCTGCACCAGGATGCGCGCCGCCCGGGCCCGCAGCTTGTCGTCGGCGTCGGCCAGCAGCGGGGTCAGCAGCGGGCTGGAGACCTTCGCCGACGCGCCCTCGAAGAGCATCACCGCCTGGAAGCGCTCGTTGCGATCGCTCGACGCCAGCAGCTTCGCCGCGAAGGGGGCGCACTTCGGCGCGCCCATCGAGCACAGCGCCTGGGCGGCGGCGAGGCGGGTCGACTCCGAGTCGTCCTTGAGCAGGGCCTCGAAGCCGGGCGCCTGGGCCTTGTCACCGGCGCGGCCGGCGGCGAGGAGCATGAGGATCTTCACGTCGAGGTCGGTCTCGGTCTTCGCCGCCTTGAGCAGCGGTGCGGTGGCGGCGGGCTTGCCGATGTCGCCCAGGGAACGCGCGGCCTCCCGGCGGATTCCCAGCAGCTTGCTGCCCAGCAGCCCGATGAGCGGCTTGACCGCGTCGGCGCACTTGATGCGGCCCAGGCCCCGGGCGCCGGCCATCACCTCTCCGGTGTCGTCGCTGGCGAGCGTCGCCAGCAGCAGGCGCTCGACCTCCGGGTCGCGCACCCCGAGCTGGGCGAGGAACTCGAGCAACTGCACGCGCCGCCGCGCATCGGAGGTGCGCTTGAGGGCGAACACCACCTCCGCGGCCGCGAAGCGCTCTTCACCGAGGAACTGGATGCGGTTGAGCGCCTGGTTGACGCCGAGCTGCCCGGTGAGGAACTGGTCGATGACCTTCGACGCCTCGGCCGCGCGCTGGGGCTTGGCGAACACGCTCAACGAGACCAGCAGGACCAGCACGGCGAACCGACGAATCATGAGGGGCGACGTTAACCCGGACGGCACTTGAGTCGACGAACTGCGCAGGGGCTAGCATCGGCGCGGCGTGCGCCGCCTCGGGTTCCTCCTCTTCTTCGTCAGCGGGCTGGCCGTCGCGCAGCCGCGCACCTCGCGGTGCTGGGCAGCCTGCGAGCGCAACGTGTTCGACCCCCGCGTGCGGGCCAGCGCCTGTGGAGCCTGCCTCACGCGGCCCGACGACACCGCGGCCTGGCTGGGCCGGGCCCCCACCCCGCTGGCGAGGTTGCTCGAAGACCCCGACTGGGAGGTACGCTGGGCGGGCCTCCGGCTCGAGGCCACCCGCGCGAAGACGACCCCGGCGCGCCAGCTCTCGGCGTGGGCCAGCCGGAGCACCGGAGCGGAGCTGCAGCGCGCCTGCGTCACGGCCGTGCACGCTGCGGGCGTCGAGCGCCGCACCCTGGCCTCCCTGTTGGACCAGGAGCGGGCGGCGCTCGAGGGCTGCGTCGCGCGGGCGGCCGCAGTCCGCCACGAGGTGGCCACGGGCCTCTACGATCCACAGGGCGCGGTGCGCCGGGAAGCGCTGCTGCACCTGGGTCACGCCTTCGATCGCCGGCCGGCCCGGGTGGTGCTCGACGTGGTGCCCTCGCGCCCCGCGGCCTTCGACGCCCTGGTGCTCGAGACCCTCGCCGACGTGACGCTCGAGACCGACGCCACGGCGCCCGCGGAGCTGCTCGCCGCCGCGACGCCGGCCGACGTGCTCACCATGAACCGCCTCCTCGCGGTCTTCAGCGCGCAGCGGGACGAGGCCCGGGCCGGGCTGCGGGCCGTGGAGCTGGTGCCGCGCAAGGAGGCGATGGCGCGCCTCGCGTCGCTCGCCCCGCTGTCCGAACCCGAGCTGCTCGACGCCGTCAGCGACCCCGACCCGGGCCTCCGCCTCGCCGCCGGGCGTGGCCTGGCGCGGGGCGAACACAGCTCCCTGGCGGCGGTGGCGGCGCGGCGCCTCTCGGGGGAGCGGCCGGCGACGCTGGCGCAGCAACGGGGCCTCTTGCGGCTGGTGGGTGACACCCAGGACCCGGCCTGCGCCGCCACCGCGCTCGAGACGTGGCGCGACCCGACGCGGGACTTCACCCTGCGCGCGCTCGCCCTGCCTGTCGCCGCCTCGTGCCGCTGGGAGGCCGCGCGGGAGGACGTGGAACAGGTGCTGACCCGGGGCGCGCCCGAAGCGCAGGCCGCGGCCGTCGCGGCGCTCGCCTTCGCGCCTCCCTCGCCGCAGGTCTTCGAGCGGCTCACCTGGGCCAGCGGGGCCCTGCGCCCCGACGTGCGCGACGCCGCGCTGCGGAGCATGGCGACCCGTCGCTGGCGCGGAGGCCTGCCGCGGGTGACGGCCGGCCTCTCCGACCCCGACCCGACGGTGCGCATCACCGCGGTGCGCGCCCTCGTCACGCTCGATGCCCCGAACGTCGAGGGCCGCCTGGCCCAGCAGCTGGAGGCCGACCGGGACCCCGCCGTGCGGCGCGTGGCCGCCGAGTTGTTGGGCACCCTGGGGGGCCCCCGGGCCATCACCGCGCTCCAGGGGGCCGCAAGAAAAGACCCCGACGTGGACGTGAAATTCGTCGCCACCCAGTCCTTGCGTACACTCGGCGTCGGGAGCCTCACGCCATGATCATCAAGTTGGCCGCCGTCATCGAGCCGAACGCCGCACGTTACAAGGCCATCAGCGAGGCGCTGAAGAAGGCGGGCCTCAAGGTGTCCGCCGCGCGGGAACCAGAGCAACTGGGTCGCGAGCAGTTGGTGGTGCTCGGGGGCTCGCTCAAGAGCCCGACGCGGGTCGCCCGCGAGGTGCGCCGCCGTGCGCCCCAGGCCGTGCTCTTCGCCGGGCAGGCCAAGGGCTTCAAGGCGCCCTGGGCCGACGCGGTGTTGCCGCTGCCGGTCTCGCCCAACGATCTCAAGGTGCGCCTGGCCGAGCGGGAGAAGCACGCCGAGGCGGCGGTGGGCATCGCCCCGCGCGCGGGCGACGGCATCCTCGACCCGACCACCAACTTCTATACCTTCGCCCATTTCAAGGAGGTGCTGTTCGTGGAGGTCAAGCGGGCGCGCCGCTACGGCTTCCCGCTGGCCCTGGCCATCGTGGCCTTCGACCCCATCGAGGGCGGCGTCACTCCGGAGCTGCAACAGCAGCTGATGAGCGGGCTCTCGTTCTCGATTCGCCGCTCGCTGCGCGACACCGACTACCCGGTGCAGCACTCGCCCGATCGCGTGCTGCTGTTGATGCCGCACACGGACCTCGCCGGTTCGCTCATCGTCGCGCGCCGCATCTGCGAGCGCGTCGCCCGGGCCACGCTGCAGGCCGGCGAACGCGTGGTGCACCCCACCCTCTCGGTCGGCGTCGCCGCGGGCGAGCCGGGCCGCGAGTACGGCTTCTCGGATCTCGTGCGCCAGGCCCAGGACGGCATGGCCGCGGCCATGGGGCGCGGCGGCAACCGCGTGGAGTTCGTCACCAGCACCGACTCGGCCGAGCTGCCGAGCGTCGAGGTCCCGACGATCCCCTCCGTGTTGCCCAGGCCGTGAGGCTCGCCCCGCTGCTGCTGCTCGCGGCCTGCGCCGTGGCGCCGCTGCGCACCTCGAACACCCCGCTCGCCCTCGACGCCCGGCAGCTCGAGGGCACCTGGCACGTGGGGGGCACCACCTTCCCCATGTGGCGCGACGGCACGAAGACCGCCCCGCGCTTCGAGTACTCGAGGCTCGAGACGCGCGACGGGGTCACCACGATGGACGATCGCGTGAGCTACCTCGAGGCGGGAAAGCCCGGCGCCATCGAGGGCATCGACACCCAGTCGCCCGACGTGCCCACGCACTTCACCTGGAGGGGCCGGGGGCTGCTCGGGCTCTTTCGCAGCGACTGGGACGTGGTGTTCGTGGACCCGAAGGGCCGCTTCGCGATCATCACCTTCTCCAGGACCCTCGCCACGCCCGCGGGGCTCGACGTGATCTCGCGGGGCCCGCTCACCGACGAGGCGTGGAACGAGGCGCTCGCGGAGATCGACGCCCAGGGCGCGCTGCGATCGCTCGCGGCGGGCCTCCAGCGGATTTAGGGGCCGCTGAGCTCCATCGCGTCGACCCGGTTCCGGCCGCCCTTCTTGGCCCGGTACAGGTACTTGTCGGCGGCGCCGATGAGGTCTTCGGGCTGCGCGAAGTCGGAGTCGAGCACCGTGGCCACGCCGAGGCTGATGGTGCAGCGAATGGGCGTGCCGTTGAACACGAACTCGGCGCCATCGACGGCGCGACGGCAGCGCTCGGCGCAGCGGATCGACTTCTCGGACGCGGACTCGCGGAGCATCAACGCGAACTCCTCGCCGCCGTAGCGGGCAAAGAGATCTTCCTGGCGCACGGTCTCGGCCACCTTCGCCGCCACCTTCTGCAGCACGTAGTCGCCGGCCGGGTGCCCGTAGGTGTCGTTGATCTTCTTGAAGTGGTCGATGTCGAACATCACCAGCGACAGGGGCACGCGGTGCCGCAGGCAGTACGCGAACTCCTTGCGCAGGGTGTCGAGGAAGTACTTCTTGTTGAAGATGCGCGTCAGGCCGTCCCGGGTGGCGCTCTCGTAGATCGAGCGCTGGTACTGCTCCTCGAGCTGGTCCTGGATGGAGAACTTCACCACCGTGTTGGCGCCGATCTGGATCTTGTCGCCGTCCTGCAGGGTGGCGACGTTGACCTTGATGCCGTTGAGGAACGTGCCGTTCGTCGACCCGAGATCGACGAGCTGGAAGTGCCCGTTGGGCGCCATGGTGATCTTGCAGTGCTTGCGGCTGATGCCGTCGTCTTCGACCTGGAGCTGGGTGTCGGGCGCGCGGCCCATGACGAATTCGCCCTTGTCGAGCTTCAGCATCTTGCCGATGGTCGCTGCGGTCTTCGCGCTGATGATGATCAAATACGCGTTGTTGACCGCGGCGGCGTCGCCCAGCAAGTCACTGATCTTGTGTACTGCTGTCTTGTCCTCAGCCATCGATCGCCTGTCGCTGAACCGCTGATGGGTGACGCTAGCACTCAGCTTCTCTCACCTGCCACAGATCGCTGGAGGTACTTGTTCAACGAGGCCCCCCGGTAGTTGGCCAACCCGTGCATCAATTTCACGACAGCAGCCGACACGGTCATGTCCCCGCCGCTCACCGCGCCCGAGAGTCGAGCCTGGCTGCCGGACTCGTACAAAGAAAGATCGACGCCGTTTCGGGGGGCCTGGCTGATGACCACCACCGGCACCCCCAGGTGCTGCGCCTCCCGGAAGACCGGAATCAGCGAGCGGCCGAGCTCCTTCGACGAGGGGAAGTTGCCCGCCCCGTAGGCCTCGACCACCAGCCCCTTGATGTGGGGGAGGATGGAGAGGGGGATCGAGGGGTCGAGGCCGGGGAAGACCCGCAGGAGGAACACCCGGGGGTCTACCCGTTCGGCCAGCCTGAGGCCGCCCTTGCGCTGGAGCCCGGGGGAGAACTTGGCGTCCACGCCCAGGACCCCGAGCACCGGGAAGTTGGGGCTGTCGAAGGCGTCGTACTCGGCGATCGACACCTTTCGCACCCGGTTGCCGCGGAAGAGGTGCGAGTCGAAGCACACCGTCACTTCTTTGGGGCCGTGCAGCGCGGAGGTCACCGCGTCGATGAGGTTGAGCCGCGCGTCGGAGCGGATCTCGCCCAGGGGGCGCTGTGCCCCGGTCAGCACCACCGGCTTGTCGAGGCCCGGCAACATGTACGAGAGCGCGCAGGCGGTCTCGGCCAGGGTGTCGGTGCCGTGGGTGATCACCGCCCCGTCGAACTCCGGCAGCCGCTCGGCGAGCCGGGCCGCCAGCCGCGACCACAGCTCGGGCTGCATCTCGCACGAGTCGATGTTGCTGAAGATGTCGAATTCGAGCCGCGCCAGCTTCGTAAGCTCGGGCACGCGCTCGCGCACGGTGCGGAAAAACGAGCCGGGCTTGAGCGCGTCGGGCCGGCGGCCGGACATGCCCAGGGTGCCGCCAGTGTGAACCAGGAGGATGTTTTTCATGTCGAGATTCGCGCGACGGCGTTCCTTTACAAGGCTGCACCCGGTGGTTACAACGCCTCGCATCGTGGCGCACCTCCTCGCGAAATCCGTGATGGTGTCGCTGGTGCTCACTGCAACCGTGGCGCTGGCGCAAACCGACCCCTCGCGCGTGCTGACCGACGTGCCGGGCTTCGACTTTTCCCGTCTCACCGCCCCGGCCAAGCGCGAGCTGGCCTCGGTGCTGACCGACGAGTTCGACTACTGCGGGCGGCCCCTGACGCTGCTGGCCTCTCTCAAGAAGGGCGACGCCTGCAAGCACACCCGCCGGCTGGTGGGCTACGGCGCGTCGCTGGCGTCTGACGGCGCCCCGGCCAGCGAGATCATCGTCGCCCTGAGCAAGTACAACCAGGGCTTCAACAAGGGCCGCGCGGCCCTCAAGCCCGACGAGCGGCAGTGCGTGGGCCCGAAGGACGCCAGGGTCACCATCGTCGAGTTCAGCGACTTCGAGTGCCCCTACTGCGCGGCCGCCCGCCCCATCCTCGAGGACTTCGTCAAGGGCAAGCCGAACACCCGGCTGTGCTCGATGCTCTTCCCGCTCCAGCAGCACGCCAACGCGCTGTACGCCGGGCAGGCGGTGCTCTTCGCCCGCGACGCCGGCAAGTTCTGGCAACTGCACGACGCGCTGTTCGACAACCAACTCTCGCTGTCCGAAGACTTCATCAAGCAGCTGGTGACCAAGCAGGGCCTCGACGTGAAGGCCTTCGAGAAGGCGCTGGCGTCGAAGAAGTACATCGACGAGCTCGAGGCCTCCAAGGAAGCCGGTAAGAAGGCGGGGGTCGAGTCGACGCCGTCGCTCTACGTGAACGGCCGCAAGTACCCCCTCGGCCTGAACGTCGAGTCTCTCTCGTTGGCCGTCGATGATGAACTCGACTGGCTGACGGGCAACAGCGCCTGGCCCGCGAACTGATCTTGGACGCACGATTCCTCGTCGATGCCCGTGGAGCGCTGTCGCCAGCCGAAGGCCAGGGCTCGGCCCTCACGGGGCGAACGGGGTACTACCGGCTGCAGAGCACGTCGCCCGACTGGGTGGTGTTGCTGCGCAGCCCGGCCCAGGGTGGCCTGCACGAGACGCGGCCCCGGGTGGTGCTCGCCGGTGACTGCGGCGCCTTTCACCTGGCCGACCTGATCGCCTTCCTCGGCCAGTCGCGGTGGACGGGCGTGCTCCGGGTGACCGCGCCTTCGGGCGAACGCAGCCTGCTGCTCAAGGACGGCGACGTGCGCTCGGCGGCCAGCGACTCGTCGGGCGACCGCATCGGCGAGGTGATGGTGCGCATGGGCTACGTGCCGCGCGCCGCGCTGGAGAAGGTGCTCGCCGAGGCGCCGCCGTCGCGCATCGGCAAGGCGCTGGTCGAGCGGGGGCTGATCAAGGCCCACGATCTCTACAAGTGCCTCAATGAGCAGATCAGCGAGATCTTCCACGGCATCATGTTGTCGAAGGAAGGCTCCTTCGCGCTGATCGACCAGGAGATCGACGAGAAGGCGCTCACGCACAACCTCTCGTTGTCCATGAACGGCCTGCTCATGGACAGCATCCGCAAGATCGACGAGCTGACCCAGTTCCGCAAGCGCATCCCCCACGGGCGCATGTTCGTGCTGCTGCGCAAGCCCGCCGAGGGGAAGATCGGCCCGGAAGAGGCCGCGGTGCTGGCGCAGGTCAACGGGCAGCGGTCGGTGATCGAGGTCGGCCAGGCGGCGCGGTTCTCGGAGTTCGACGCCACCCGCATCGTGCACCACCTGCTCGACATGGGCCTGGTGAAGGTCTCGGAGCAGCCGGGCGTGGCCGCGGTGGTCCCGCCGTCGTCGGTCTCGGCCATTGCCGCGCCGGCCATTCCGCCCCCCCGCCGCAGCGCCCCGCCTCCGCCGCCCCGCCCCGTGGTGCTGACGGTGGAGCGCGTGGTCTCGGTGTTCAACACCATCTTCCGCGAGGTGCGCGACGAGGTCGCCGCCCGGGGCACGCTCGAGCCGTTCCTCATCTCGGCCAACGCCGCGCTCAAGGGCAACGGGGTCTCGACCTCACCGGTGCTCAGCGGGTTGATGTTCGACGAAGGGGGCGTGCTCCCGGCCGCGCAGCTGGTGGCCCGCTACGGCCAGCTGAGCACCGAGGGGCAGCTGGGCAGCGAGCCCATCAACTCCCTCAAGCAGGCGTTGTCTGACGTGATGTTCTTTCTCCTCTTCCAGGCCGGTGAGCTGCTCGAGTCTGCCGCCGACGAAGAGCTTGCCCGGCGCGTCAAAGAGCACCTGGCCACCATCGAGACGAAGTGAGCGACCTCCCGACGTTGACGCGCGACCTGCCCGGCTGTGGCGGGTCGTTCAAGGGCACCCCCGAAGACTTCGAAGTCGAGGAGCTGCCGGCCTACGAGCCGAACGGCGAGCGCGACGGCGAGCACCTCTTCCTGTGGATCGAGAAGCGCAACCGCTCGACCATCGACGTGGCGAAGGCGCTGGCCCGGCACTGCGAGATGGACGAGCGCGAGGTGAGCTGGGCGGGCCTCAAGGACCGCCAGGCCATCACCCGCCAGTACCTGTGCGTCCCGGCGCGCTTCGTGGAGCCCAGGCTGGCCACCTTCGCCTTCGAGGGCGTCACGGTGCTCAAGAGCGCGCGGCACCGCAACAAGCTCAAGGGCGGCCACCTCAAGGGCAACCGCTTCAAGGTCGTCGTGCGCGGCGTCACCGACGCGGCGCTCGCCCGCGAGGCGCTCACCCGGTTGGTGCGCTTGGGCATCCCCAACTACTTCGGCGAGCAGCGCTTCGGCCTGGGCGGCGACAACGCCGACAAGGGCAAGCGCATCTTGCAGGCCGGGGGGCGCCACCGCGATCGCTTCGAGCGGAAGCTCTTCCTGTCCGCCTACCAGTCTGACCTCTTCAACCGGGTGCTCGCGCGCCGCCTCGACGCGGGCACCTTCGCCACGGCGCAGCTGGGCGACGTGCTCAAGAAGCACGCCACCGGGGGCGAGTTCGTGTGCGCCGAACCGCTGGTCGACCAGCCGCGCCTCGAGAGCTTCGAGCTGAGCCCCACCGGCCCGCTCTTCGGCCCCGAGATGCGCCGGCCCGAGGCCGAGGTCGACGTGGTGGAGTCGCAGGTGCTCACCGACGAGGGCATCGAGCGGGCGCTCTTCGACAAGGGCGGCAACGAGACGCTGGGCGCGCGGCGGCTCTTGCGCGTGCCCCTGGAGCTGGAGAGCGTCGAGGGCGAAGCCGAGCTCACGCTGCGCTTCAGCCTGCCCGCCGGGAGCTACGCGACGGTGCTGCTGCGCGAGCTGCTCAAGAACTGAGGGGCGGCACCGCCTCCGCTCACTCGAGCAGCTTGTGGTTCAGGTACAGCGCGGCCTGGTGCGCGAGGTAGGCCAGCACCCCGACCTCGTGTTCGAGGAACAGGGGGCCGCCCTTGCGGTTGAGCAACTGCACGGCGCCGAACGAGTGGCCACGGGTCATCATGGGCGCGCAGAGCATCGAACGGGTCGCGTAGCCCACGCGCTCACCGACCTCGGCGTAGAAGCGCGGGTCTTTCTCGACGTCGCTGACCGCCACCGACACGCCCTCGGCGGCGCAGAAGCCGGCGATGCCGGTGCCCGCGGGCACGACCAGCTTGGCCTTGAGGATCTCCTTGGCCTTGGGGCCACGGGCCACGAGGAAGGTGAGATCGCCGGTGGCCGTGTCTGCGCGCAACACCGAGCCGGCCTCGCAGGGCACCTTCTCCATCGCCAGCTCGAGGATGAAGTCCATCGCCTCTTCGAGGGTGGGCTTGGCGCTGATCTCCACCACGCGCAGGAAGATGTCGGCGAGGATCTCCTCGGTCTCCTGGCGCTGCGAGCGAGCCACGTTGGGGCTCGACTTGACGCGGCCGATGCTGCCGGTGGTGGGCTTGAGGGGCTGCACCAGCTCCTCGACGTCCCGCAGCTCGATGCGCGCCGAAGACTTGTTGGTGCGCGGCTGGGCGCGGGGGGCGGGCGTGAGGTTCGTGGGCGCCGGCGTCGCGGGCTGCGTCTTCTCGAGCGACGGCGGGTGCACGATCTTCATCGGCTCGCCGGCGGGCCGGGTGGCCTCGAGCGCGCTGCGGGGGATGGGCTGGGTCTTGTCGAGATCGGGCAGCTTCACCGCCGGCAGGCCCGGCTCGGTCTTCACCTCGACGCGGGCGGGAGCGGCCGCGGGGCGAATCTGCGAGGGGCGCTTGACCTGCGCGCGCGAGACCTCGTCGTCGGTGAGCTCGCGGATGCGGAACACGCGGCCCGAGGCAGCCTCGGTGACGTGAATGGAGTTGTCCTCCTGCACATCCACCATCACGTTCTGGCTGACCGTGCCCTGCTCGCCGAGCTTCTGCATGCCGGCCTTGAGCGCCGACATCCAATTGTCGGCCCCCACCTTGAGCGTCACGTTGAAGCCATTTCCGTCACTGGCGGGGATGTGGACTTCGAACTTGGCCATGGGAAAACCTCACCATATTTCGCGGTGATGCGGAATTTGTGTCTGCTAAGGAGCAGGCCATGCCCGAAGAAAAAGGCCTGGGGTCGAAGCTGCTCGGTCTGTTTGTCGAGGCGAAGGATGACACGCCGGCCGAAGGAACGCCCGCGGTGGGTGCCGATGACGGCGAGAAGAGCGCGGCCGACATCGTCGCCGAGCTCGCCGGGCAGGCAGCGCCGAGGAAGGGCGCCCCCCACGTGGGCCCTGCCCCGGTCCCGTCCGCCGCCGTCGCCCGCCCGGCGATGAGCGTGCCGGCCCCCACCGGGCCGGTGACCCCCGCGGTGGTGGACTTCGACGCGGTGTTCAAGACCAGCGGCCTCGACGCCAGCGAGCTCGATCGCGTGCGCAAGGCCGAGGAGCTCCTCAAGGGCCTGCCCGAGGCGACGCCGGTCGACATCAAGCGCCAGATCGTCGAGGCCTCGCTCAAGGCCTTCGGCTTCGACGTCACCAAGATCGTCGGCGCCGCGCAGACGCAGCTCAAGGCCCTCGACACCTACGTGCGCCTCAACGAGCAGGCCACGGCCAAGGCGATCACCGACGCCACGGCGCAGATCGCGCAGCTCGAGGACAAGGTGATCTCGCTGCGCGCCGACATCACCAAGCGCACCGAGACCCTGGCCTCGCTGGCGGCCGCCGCCGACGGGCGCAAGGGCCAGGTGCACCGCGTGCTCGAGTTCTTCAACTCTCCTGCGGCACCCGCCGCCAAGCCGTAATTCTCCTTCAACGTCGATCAAGGGCCGATCATGAAACTGACTCCGTTCGGGAAGTTGTTCATCGCGCTGGTGGCGCTGGGCGTCATCGGGTTCGTGGGCTGGAAGAAGTACGGCGACGAGGTGCGCAGCTGGGCGGGCGCCGGCGCGAAGCAGGAAGAGGCCAAGAAGGCGCTCGGCGGCGGTGACGTGTCGAAGGACGACTTCGCCGCGCTCAACCAGGGCATCAGCGACGCGCCCCGCGAGGGCGGCGTGCAGGTCAACGCCACCGGCACGGCGAACGTGGGCACGCAGATGCTCAACCGCCCGCTGAAGGTGGGCATCAACACCTGGGCCGGTCATGCGCCCGGCATCGTGGCCAACGGCGGCATGAAGCCCGGTTCGCCCAGCTCGCTCTACAAGAAGAAGTACGGCCTCGACGTGGAGTTCGTGCTCCTCGAGGACCCCAGCGCCAAGCTGGCGGCGTTCATCTCCGGCGACATCGACATCATGTGGGACACCGTGGACTCGTTCTCGCGCGAGGCGAGCGCGCTCAAGGAGAAGGGCCTCAAGGCGCGCGCCATCATCCAGGAAGACTGGAGCCGCGGCGGCGACGGCATCGTCTCGCTCAAGACCATCAAGTCGGTCGAGGACCTCAAGGGCAAGAAGATCGCCTGCACCCAGTACACGCCGTCGCACTGGCTGCTGCTGTTCCTCCTGGCGCAGTCGGGGCTCTCGCCGCAGGAGCGCGCGGAGATCGAGAAGAACGTGATCTTCACCGCCGAGGCGCCCCTGGCGGCCTCGATGTTCAAGGCCGGCAAGGTCGACGCCGCGGTCACCTGGGAGCCCGACCTCTCGGGCGCGGTGACGGCGCGGGAGAAGGAAGCGCACGTGCTGGTGTCCACCACCTCGGCCACCAACGTCATCGCGGACACGCTGGTGGCCCGCCAGCAGCTGGTGGACACGGCGCCCGGCGCGGTGCAGGCCTTCGTCTCCGGCTGGTTCGACGCCATCAGCGTGATGAAGGAAGACCCGCAGAGCACCAACCAGCTGATCGCCGACGCGCTCAAGCTCACCACCGACGACGTGTCGGGCATGCTCTCGGGCCTCAAGCTGACGAGCTACGCGGACAACGCGCTCTTCTTCGGGCTCTCGGGGCCCAAGTCCTACTTCGACTCGCTGTTCAACGGCGCCTTCGTCATCTGGCGCAAGAAGGGCGTGGTCAGCTCGGTGGTGGACGCCCCCGACTTCCGCGACAGCCGCTTCGTGGGCGCGCTGGCCAAGGAATACGCCTCGCAGAAGGTCGAGGAGTCGTTCGCGTTCAAGGACAAGCCCAAGGTCTCGGACCGGGCCATCGTGAACAAGAGCCTGTCGATCCACTTCACCACGGGCTCCGAGGAGATCATGCCCGGCAGCTACTTCACGCTCGATTCGCTGGGCGAGACGATGCTGGCCTTCGGCAACACCTACCTGCAGGTCGAGGGCAACACCGACAGCCGCGGCAGCGAGGCGGCGAACAAGACGCTCTCGGCGCGCCGGGCCGACTCGGTGAAGGCCTACCTGGTGAAGAACTTCAGCATCGCCGCGGAGCGCTTCATCACCGTGGGCCAGGGGAGCGCCAAGCCGTTGGCCCCCAACGAGACCGAAGATGGGCGCGCGCTGAACCGGCGCACCGACATCAAGGTCGTCCTCAATGCCAACTGAGTCGAAACCCAAACCCCGCGGCAAGGGCCCCCGGCCCTCGTTGTGGGGCTTGCGCAGCACCATCCCCGCGGGGCCGGCGCGCATCGCGTCGAGCGTCAGCGTGGTGGTGCTGCTGGCCGCCTGGTGCGTCGCCAGCTACGTGCAGGTGGATCGCTTGGGCGAGCTCGAGCCGCTGGTGAAGCACAGCTTCCTTCCGGCGCCCGACGAGGTGGTCAAGAGCCTGCTGTACCTGTTCTTCGAGATGGACCTCGCGCGGGCCATCGCCATCTCGGCGTTGCGCATCGTGATCGCGGTGGGACTGTCGGTGGTGGTGGCGGTGCCGCTGGGCATCGCCATGGGCAGCTTCGAGATCGTCAACCGGATCTTCGAGCCGGTGGTCGCGCCCATGCGCTACCTGCCGATCACCGCGTTCATCCCCCTGATGATCCTCTGGTTCGGCATCGGGGAGATGCAGAAGATCGCCTTCCTCTTCCTGGGCACGGTGGTCTACCTGCTGCCGGCGGTGGTGGACGCGGTGCGCCTGGTGCCCGAGGAGCTGGTGCAGACGGCCTTCACCCTGGGCGCGACCAGGCGGCAGGTGATCACCTCGGTGTTGATCAAGGCGGCGATGCCGCAGATCTTCGACAGCTTCCGGGTGATGAACGCGATCGCCTGGACGTACATCATTCTCGCGGAGTACGTGAACGCCCCCGACGGCATCGGCTCGGTCTTCAAGGTGGCCGAGCGGCTGGCGCGCCCCGACTGGACGTTCGCCGCCATCGCGGTGGTCGGCGTCATCGGCCTCCTGACGGACCTGCTGATCAGCGCGCTCAACGGGCTGCTCTTCTCGTGGAGAGAGACCAATGGCTGAGACCCCCGTCGCCCCTGCCATCGCCGCCCCGCCGCAGGCCCAGCTGGCGGCGAGCAACCCGCCCAAGCTCGAGCTCAAGGACCTCTACATCTCGTACACCGACCGCAAGGGTCGCACCGTGCAGGCGGTGGAGAACGTCAGCCTGTCGGTGGCCAACAAGCCGGGCATCGGCGAGCTGGCCGTGTTCCTCGGGCCCTCGGGCTGCGGCAAGAGCACCATCCTCAAGTCGGTGGCCGGGCTGATGACGCCCGATTCCGGCGAGGTGCTGGTCGACGGCGCGCCGGTGGAAGGCACGGGCCGCGATCGCGGCATGGTCTTCCAGAGCTACACGAGCTTCGCCTGGCGCACGGTGCTCAAGAACGTGGAGTACGGCCTGGAGCTGCAGGGCATCCCCGCCGCCGAGCGCAGGAAGCAGGCGATGGCGATCATCGAGAAGGTGGGCCTCAAGGACTTCTCCGACTCGCTGCCCAAGCAGCTGTCGGGCGGCATGAAGCAGCGGGTGGCCATCGCGCGCACGCTGGTCAACAAGCCCCGCCTGATCTTGATGGACGAGCCCTTCGGCGCCCTCGACCCGCAGACGCGCTGGGGCATGCAGTCGCTGATCCTCGACGTGCTGCGCACCGAGGACAACACGGTGCTCTTCGTGACCCACGACGTGGCGGAGGCGGTGTACCTGGCCGACGTGATCTTCGTGCTCTCGCACCGGCCGGCCAAGGTGCTGCACCGCATCGAGGTGCCGTTCTTCGAGTCCCGGGAGGTCGCGGTGAAGCAGAGCTCCGAGTTCAAGCGCGTGGAGAACCACGTGCTCGACCTGCTGCACGCGTCCAACGTGCAGGGCAACATTCGCGTGGGGCTCTGACGTCATGTCCGAAGGCGGCGGCTCGAGCAACTACCTGAAGGCGGCCTTCCTCAACGTCTACAACCTGTCGTTGTTGGGCGGGGCAGCCACCGCGTCGGCGCTCACCGGCGACTGGCTCATCGGCCTGGGGGCGCTGGGGGTCGAGGCGCTGTGGCTGGTGTTCGGCCCGGACTTCAAGCCCTTCCAGCGGGCGGTGCGCGAAGCCGACCGGGCCTCGCGCGAGAAGGAAGACCGGGCCCGCGTCGAGAAGCTGATGTCGGAGCTCTCGGAGCGGGAGTGGCAGCGGGCCAAGGCGCTGGACGAGCTGCGTCGCGAGATCGAACGCGACATGGCGAACAACCCGTCGTTCCAGGCGATCCTGCTCCAAACCGAGCTGGAGAAGCTGGCCCAGCTGCACGCCTCCTTCGTGCGCCTCGCGGCGGCCTGCCGGCGGGCCGAGACCTACCTCCAGGCCGTGGACGTGAAGGACCTCGAGCGCCAGATCAAGGCGCAGCAGGGCCTGCAGGAAAAGATGACCGACGAGTCGGTGCGCGAGCTGGCGGGGAAGAACGCCAACGTGCTCCAGAAGCGGCTCGACACCATCAAGGAGATCGAGACCTTCCTCGCCCGCGCGCGGGGGCAGATGAACCTCATCGAGAACTCGGTGCGGCTGCTGCGCGACCAGGCGCTGACCATGACCAGCCCCGACCAGCTCACCGAGCAGCTCGACGACCTGTTGACCGGCGTGGACGCGGTGCAGGCCAGCGTGAAGGAAGCGGAGGCGCTCATCGGCGGTCGTGGGCTCGAGCCCATCGCCCCCATCGCGGCTCCCGGGCAGGCCCAGTCGGCCTCGACCCGCGTGCGCGAGTAGTTCGGCTCGCGGGGAACCGGGGCTGGCTGGTCAGCGAGTTGGGCACCACCGGCAGCTTCCCGCGCTGAAACGCGCGGGCGAGCGTCACTGCTCGGCGATGTTGAACTCGGTGCGCCGGTTCTCGGCCTTGCCCGCGGCGGTGGAGTTCGACGCGATGGGCTTGGTCTCGCCGTAGCCCGTGGCCTCCATGCGCACCGGGTCGACCCCGCGCTTGATGAGCGCGGACATCACCGAGTTGGCGCGGTTCTGGGAGAGCTTCAGGTTCTTGGCGTCGTCGCCGACCGAGTCGGTGTGACCCTCGACGCGCACCTTCTTGATCTGCGCGTTGTCCTTCAGGGCCAGGGCGACCTCGTCGAGGATCTTCTCGCTCTCGGCGCCGACGATCTTCGCGCTGCCGGTGGCGAACTTGATCTGCTTCTTGATCTCGATGCGGTCCTTGGTGACCGCGACCAGCGAGTACTTGCGGGGGCAGCCCTTGTTGTCGACGGGGCCGGGAACCATCGGGCAGTCGTCGCGATCGTCGGGCAGGCCGTCGGCGTCGTTGTCGAGGTCAGGGCACCCGTCTTCGTCCTCGAAGCCATCCTTGTCCTCGGGCTCGTTGGGACACTTGTCCTTGTCGTCGTTGAGCCCGTCGCCATCCTTGTCGAGGATGGGGCAGCCCAGGTTCTGCATGGGGCCCGCCTCGTTGGGGCACTTGTCGGCCGTGTCGAGGATGCCGTCGTTGTCGTTGTCGGGATCGGGGCAGCCGTCTTCGTCCTGGAAGCCGTCGAAGTCTTCGGGCTGATCGACGCAGTGATCCGAGGGGTCGAAGATGCCGTCGCCGTCGCGGTCCTTGGGGGCCTCGACTGGGCAGCCCTTGTTCTCCACGGGGCCGGGCAGCGAGGGGCACTGGTCGTCCTTGTCGAGGACCGTGTCGCCGTCCTTGTCGGTCTCCTCGATCTTCACCACCAGCTGGGGCTGCTGTTCCTTGACCACCACCTGGCGCGGGGCGCAGTCGCGCGAGAGGGCCACGGCCTTCTTGGCCATCGCCTCCGCTTCGGTGATGTGCTCGTAGGCGCGCTGCGAGTTACCCTCGTCGAGCTCACCGAGCGCGAAGTCGAGGTTGGCCTCGGCCGAAGCGAGCTCGCGGGGGGCGCAGCGCAGGGCGTTGGAGCGCCGCGCGCGCTCGATGTCGGTCTTGATGATGTCGCCCGACGCGCGGATCTGGGGGCCGCTGTGGCACGAGGCGACGAGGAGAGACGAGAAGACGAGGCAGGCCCTTCGGATCATGGCGTGGGCACCACGGGCGGATCAGAGGGCAGGGGTTCGTTGCGCCGGCCGACCTTGAGCGCCGTGTCGCGCGCGCGGGTGGCGAACTCGACGGCCTTCTTGCCGTAGTCCACGGCCTGCTCGAAGTCGGAGTAGCCCACCTCTTCCTTCGACTTGGCGAAGTACAGGTTGGCCGCGGTCCACTCGTAGGGGGCGAGCTTGTCGGCCTGCGCGGTGCGCGCGGCCTCGAGCATCGTCTCGGTGTCGATGAGGTACGCCGTCGACTGCACCGGGCCGCAGGCAACAAGGGAAAGGGCCAGGGTCACCAGAACCCACCGAAGCCGCTCGTTCGAAGAAGGTCCTGACATCGCGGGCGAAGTTCCCATGCGCGTTCCACTGGGTCAATCTTTTGGGGGACTTGCTTGCCACGCATTGCCGAGCTCGCCTGATCCTCCGTATGGTGGCCCCATGGCTGGAAAACTGCCCTCGGGCTCCTCTCCCTCGATTCCCGGCTCGCGGCCCCGCGCGCAGGTCTCCTACGAAGGCGAAGACGAGTTCAGCGCGATGTCGCTCGACCCGAACCGCAAGGTTCAGCTCAAGACCCGGCAGCAGTTGACGCCCACGTCGCCCGGCGAAAAAGAAGAGATGAAGGTCGATGAGCTCAAGTCGACCAACGACCAGGGCATCGTGGGCCTGTTCCGAAAGATCTTCGCCAAGTGAAGAAGACGCACACGACCTTCGAGACCTTCTGGCCGTTCTACCTCGGCGAGCACTCGCTGCCGGTGACGCGCTGGTTCCACTTCGTAGGCACCACCATCGCCCTGTTGAACCTGGTCATGGCCGTGGTGTTCCTCGCCCCGAGCTACGTGCTCAGCGCGCTGCTCTCGGGCTACTTCTTCGCCTGGGTCAGCCACTTCTTCCTCGAGAAGAACCGGCCCGCGACGTTCACCTACCCGGCCTGGTCGTTCATCGCCGACTGGAAGATGTGGGCGATGATGGCCACCGGCCGCCTCGGCGCGGAGCTGGCGAAGTACCAGATCACCCCGAAGAACACGGCCAGCGCCCCGTCGCTGGAGCGCTGAAGTTCCTTAGAACGCGCCGCGCACCTGCATCGACGCACCCGACGGCGTGACGCCGGCGGAGAGCTTCGTCTCTGACTGCGGAAAGAGCACCGCGCCCACCACGCCCGCCGCCGTCGCCCCCAGCCCTCCACCGATGAGGCTCAGCGAGAGCGCGCGGTTGGTGTCGATGTTCTGCATCAGGGTGAGCGCCTCGTTGGCCACGATGGGGGCCGTCGCGAAGGGCGGCAACCGGCCCGAGCTGTCCGAGATGCCGAAGAGGCGCTCGCGATCGGGTGCGCCGGCGACGTAGGCGATGACCCCGGTGAGCACGGCGGCCGCGCCGAGGCCGATGAGGGTGAACGAGACGATGCGACCCACCGGCGCGCCGGGGGGCACGGTGAAGGTCGGTTCGCGGGCGGGCGCGAGGACCAGCGGCGCGCTCTCCTCGGGCTCGGCGCGCGGGGCGTCGGCGACGGGTGGCGGCTCGGCCCTGGTCGCGGTCGTCACCCGGGGGGACACCACCGCGGGCGCCGCGCCTGACTTCGCCACGCCGTTCATTTCCCGGCCGGTGACGAGGAAAGTCGCGAGGTTCGCGAGCAGCTCGGGCTGCACCGAGCCGGCGCGCTCCTGGGTGCCCGAGGCGAGCTCGAAGACCGTGCCCGAGAGGTACGGAGGCTCGCCGCGCTTGCCCAGGTTGCGCAGCACGATGACGCTCTCAGCGGCCACCAACTGGGCGAGCTTCACGGCGGAGGCCTCGGCGTCGCCGGAGAGGCACAGCGGGGCCTGCGTGCCGAGGCTGCCTTCGAAGGCGAGATCGACGCTGAGCTTCGTGTCCCGGGGCACCTCGAGGCGGTGGGGGAAGGACACCATGGTGCCGGAGGTCATCGCGACGCGGTAGGCCCCGGGCACGAGGTCGAGCTTGAGGGGCGTGGTGCCCATGGGGTGGCCGTCGAGGAAGACGGTGGCCATGGGGCCGGCGTCGACGCGCAGCAGCACCGGTACCTTGCGGGCGCGGCCGAGCTCCTTCTTCACCGCGTCGAGGGCGGCGATGGCGCTGGGCGGGTGCGCGTCGGGGTCGAGCTGGAACGCAGGGTCGAGGCGCACGATGCGCCGGAAGGCCTCGGCCATGTCCCTGGGGCGCTCGAGGTTCTTGGCGATGAGGGCCTTGAGCACCAGCGCGTTCTGGGTGGCGACCCAGGGGCTCGACTCGGGCGAGGCGCGGTCGAGCTCTTCGAGGGCGCGATCCACCAGGGCCGCCGCGCGATCGGCCTGGCCGCCGTAGAAGAGGGCCTTGGCCGAGTCGAGCTGGCGCTCGATGTCCGAG
Organism: uncultured Archangium sp.; assembly: GCA_903905455.1. Taxonomy (GTDB): domain Bacteria; phylum Myxococcota; class Myxococcia; order Myxococcales; family Myxococcaceae; genus Archangium_A. The sequence goes on along the minus strand of CAIVGN010000071.1, from coordinate 11,337 downwards.
AGGCTGCGCGTGGGCCGGGGGCGCACGATGTCGAGCACCACCTCCGACTCCATCAACTGGGGGCCCAGCAGGCGGGACGAGAGGTCCCGAAACTCCCGGGCGCCGCTGATGAGGCTGGGGTCGGCGCAGTCACCGGCCGCGACGACCACCGTCTTCTTGCCCGCCCACGCCGCCGCCGCACCGAAGACAACCACCGCCACGCACACCGCTCGCATCACTTGGACCCCCCGGCTCCCTTAAGACTAGGCTGCCGCACCTAGCAGGGGAGGCTTTGCAGGGGAATGCTGGCTCCAGGGACATCGGTCGGCCGCTACCTCATCCAGCGCAAGCTGGCCGAAGGAGGCATGGCGGAGATCTTCCTCGCGAGCGCCGTGGGCCCCGAGGGCTTCGCCAAGGACGTCGTCATCAAGGTGGTGCGCAGCTTCCTGGCGAACGATTCGCAGTTCGTGCAGATGTTCATCGCCGAGGCGCGGCTCGCCTCGCGGCTCAACCACGCGAACGTGGTGCAGATCTTCGACTTCGGGAAGCACGGCGACTCGTACTACCTGGCCATGGAGTACGTGCGCGGGGCCTCGCTGTGGGACCTGCGCAACCGCTGCCGCGACCTGAAGGTGCCCATGCCGCCCACGCTGGTGGCGGAGATCGGCGCGCAGGTGGCCCGCGGGCTCCAGTACGCGCACGCGCTGAGCGACGGTGGCCAGCGCATCGGCGTGGTGCACCGTGACGTGACGCCGCACAACGTGCTGCTCTCGTTCGAGGGAGCGGTGAAGCTGACCGACTTCGGCATCGCCAAGGCCACCACCTCCCAGACCGCGCCGGGCATGCTCAAGGGCAAGTTCGCGTACATGTCGCCCGAGCAGTCGAAGGGCGAGAAGGTCGACGCGCGCAGCGATCTCTTCGCCCTGGGCGTGGTGCTCTGGGAGTTGCTGACCGGCGGGCGGTTGTTCGACGGCGACTCGGATCTCGCGGTGCTGCGCTCGGTGCAGGACAGCCTCATCGCGCCCCCCTCGCGGCTCAACCCCGACGTACCCGCCGAGCTGTCCGACGTGGTGATGAAGGCGCTGGCGCGGCCGCTCGACGAGCGCTTCCAGTCGGCCTTCGAGCTGGACCGGGCGCTGGCGAACTTCGTCCTGCGCAACGCGAAGTCGGTCGAAGACACCTCGGTGGCGATCTTCCTGCAGCACCTGTTCAAGGAAGAGTTCGAGGCGCCTTCCGACGCGGGGCGGCCCGACGAGACCCAGTCGGACGACGGTGAGTTCGGCTCGGGGGAGACGGTCGCGCGCGCCCCGCGCTACTCGCGCACCGACCCGACGCTCACCGCCACGCCTGTCGATCGCACGCCCCAACGCGGGGTGATGGACGACGACGACAGCGACGGGCGCACCACCGAGGAGTTCGGCACGCGCCGGAGCACCGAGCAGATGCCCGCGGTGCGTCGGCCCAGCCGGCGCCTCGAGCCCCTGGCGGTACAGGAGCCGTCGGTGGTGTTGCGCGAGTCGGTGCGCACGCTGCCGGAGATGTCCGCGAGCCCGACGCGCCGGTCGATCACCCAGACCGCGACGCCGCAGTCGGTGACCGTCGAGGCCTCCGAGGCGACTCCCAAGCAGAGCACCCTGCCCCGCTCGAACACCCCGCTCATCGCCCTGCTCTCGGTGTTGATCATCGGGCTGCTCGGGGGCATCGGCTTCGTGGCCCGCCGCGACGAGCAGGCGGCCAACACGCCCGTGGAGCCCGTCGCCGCGCTGTCCCCGAAGCCGGAGGTGATCGCGCCCGAGGTCCTGGCGGTACCCGTGCCCGTGCCTGACCCGGTACCGGAGCTCGACGCCGGCGCCGCCCTCGCGGTGGCGCCCCCCGAGGTGAAGCCGCCCGAGCCGGCGAAGCCCGCGCCGGTGGCTCGCAGGACGGGGACCATCGCGGTGAAGGCCGTGCCCTTCGCCACGGTGACGCTGCAGGGCAAGAGCTACGAGGTGACGGGCGTGAAGAGCTTCACCGTGCCCGCGGGGACCTACGAGCTGACGCTCAAGCACCCGCGCAAGCAGGCGAAGGAGCGCGTGACGGTGCTCCCCAACCAGGCGACCCCGGTCACCTTCTCGGCCGACTGAGGGCCGTCAGAGCCGCTGCCACCGAGGCTGGAAGGGCACGTTCTTCGTCGTCGGGTCGTCGATGGCGATGATGTACTCGGCGCGGCGGTTCTTCGGCTCGTCCTGCTCGTCGGGCGTGGAGATCGCCAGCGCCTCCTCCCCGAAGCCCTCGTACATCACGGCGATGCGCACGCCCTTCTTGCGGAAGTACTGGCCGATGCTGCGCGCGCGGTTGAGCGAGAGGGTGCGGTTCGAGGCGGTGGGGCCGACGGTGTCGGTGTGGCCGGCGACGTAGAGCTTGAGCTCCGCGAGGGCGCCGAACCTGGCGATGGCCTCGAGCACCAGCTTCAAGCTCGCGTCGAGCTTGGTGACCTCTTCCGGCGAGACGTCCCACTTGCCCGACGCGAAGCTGACCTCCTCGTGGGGAATGTCGATGCGCCATGGGGTGAGCTCGATGCCGTTGAAGACACCCGAGCTGGCGAAGGCGCGCAGCTCCACGCGCAGCACCTGCCCCTTGCCCTCGGGCCAGGTGACCTCGAGCTTGGTGCCCGCGGGCTCGCGGTTGAAGGTGATGTCGTCGTCGACCACGGTGGCGCCGGTGTCCATCAGCACCTTCAAGTGCACCTTGGAGATGGGCTGGTTGAGCGAGAAGCGCAGCTTGCGGCCGGCGATGTCGACGTCCTTCTCCTTGTCGACGGTGAGGGTCAGGGGGCCGGCGAGCTCGGTCTCGAACTCCAGCGGCATGGTGCCGGTGGTGCCGTTGGGGAGGTTGATCAGCAGCTCGCCCGCCCACTTCGCGAGCCCCTCGGGTTGGGGCAGCTCGATGGTGCGCGTGGCGCCGACCTTGCCGCCGCCCTTCCATTCCTGGGCCTTGGCGCCGTCGCGGGCGAGCGTGAGGTGGAAGCCGGCGATGGGCTCGAGGATCTCGATGTGCACCGCGGGCAGGCCCTTGCCCTTGAGCGCCTTGTTGGTGAGCGACACGTTGACGGAGTCAGCGAGTGCGAGGCTCGGCAGCAGCGCGGCGAGGAGGAGGAGGTGCGACTTCATGGGCGGCTCCACGGAGGTTCAGAAGGCTGCGCGCAGGCTCTGCGGCAGGACGATGCGGGTCAACCGGCGATTGACCTTGTTGGCGAAGGGCAGCTCCCGCTTCATCAGGAGATCTCCCTCGTTGGCCCACACCAGCTCGGCGGTGAAGGGATCGTAGAGCTGCCAGGCGCGGCTCTGGCCGGAGGTGTTGAGCTGCATGAGCACCACGAAGCGGCGGTGATCCCCGGGGTTGGGGCCGATGGCGCAGGGCACGGGAATGCCGCGGCTCAACGCACCGGCCGCGGAGGCGAGCGCGTCGGCCAACGAGAGCCCGCCGGGCGAGTCGATGTCCTGCTCCTTCCACGAGATGCGCAGCGCGCTCGTGGCCTCGGCGAGCAGCCCCTCGAGGAAGCGGGTGCCCCCGGCGCTGGCCGGGCCCTCCTTCTTCGGGGGCGGAGGCTTGGCGCTGGGCAGGTCGTTCCAGTCGAGCGACTTGGGGCGCGGCGCACCGGACAGCGGGGCCTCGAAGGAGTCGGACGACTTCTTCTTCGCGAGCACGAAGCCGAGCGCGTCGAGGCGCGGGGCGTCACTCTTCACGGGCTCGGGCACGGGTTCGGGCGCTGGCTCCTCTTCATTGGGCTCGATGGTGCCGCCCTTGAGCTCGAAGGCGAAGAGCGGGTCGGCCTCGGCGCGGAGCAACTGCGAGACGGTGTAGTCGTCGGGGGCGTCGTCGTGGAGCGTGCACGAGGCGTAGGCCTCCTCGTCGCTCATGCCCCGCAGCGCGTCGGCGAAGGCGTGCACCTCGGCGGGCGTGTGGGCGGCGGCCACGGCGCGTTGAATGAACTCGCGCTGGAGATCGCTGCCCGCGTCTTCCATCAGCTCGCCGAAGAGCTTGCGCGCGCGGGCCGGCCACTGCTGGAGGTGGTCCTGCGTCTCGTCGGAGACGGGGTGCGACATCAGCGCGCTCCCTTGAGCGACTCGGAGGCCCTTCGCACGGCGCTGACGATGGCGGAGGTGACGGCGAGGCGCTCGAAGTGGGCGATGAGCAGCGGCACGTCGGCCTCGACCTTGAGCTTGGCGGCCCAGCGCACCAGCAACGAGGCGAGCGCGGGGGTGCCGGAGAAGCGGTTGGCGGCCAGCGACTTGAGGCGCTGCGAGGCCTCCGAGACGCGCACGCCCTCGAGGTCGCGCAGGCCCACCACGAGATCGCTCAGGTGCTTCTGGTGGACCTGCGCGTTGCGGAGATCAGCGAGCTCTTCGAGCAGCACTTCGCCGTTGAGTTCGCGGCTGGCGAAGGGGGTCGAGGGTTGCGACTTCGCAGGCGCCATGGAGCGCCCACTGTACCCGCACCCGAGGGGTCAGGTGCCGACGACTGAGAAGCCGAGCTTCGCCGCGTCGGTGAACAGCAACTGGGCATCCAGGAGCACGGTCTTGCCGGCCTCGACGGCCAACACCCTGGCGCCGGCCTCGCGCATCACCTCGAGCGTCACCGGCCCGGCCGCGGGGAGATCGAAGCGCAGGTCCTGGTTCGGCTTGCAGCGCTTGACCACCACCCCACCCGGCCCGCCGTACTTGCCCGCGCGGCGAATGCACTCGTCGGTGCCTTCCACGGCCTCGACCGCGAGCACCACGCCGTCCTTCACCACCACGGTCTGCCCCACGTCGGCGCGGCCGAGGGTGGTGGCGACTTCGCAGCCCATCTCCACGTCGCGCTGCTGCTGCGCGGTCAGCGCCGGCCCCGCGAGGTGGCCCTTCTGCGCGAGCACGGACTTCACGTAGTCGGTGGGCGCGACGATCTGCACCCCGCTGCGCTCGAAGAACTGGGCCACGGCGCGAAGCAGCTCGTCGTCGCGCAGGCTGCGCAGCCCGGCGGCGATGCGGAGCATGCCGAGGTCGGGCCTTGCCTGGGTGAGCGAGCGCACGCGCCCGATGCCGCCGGCCATCACCGCCTTGTTCACCCCGCGCGAGAGGAGCGCACGCGCGGTGGCGTTGGCCTGGCCGACCTTCACCCAGGTCAGCGAGGCGACCTCGCGCGCGAGCGCAGGGTCGGCTTCGCCCTCGAAGGCCACCGCGTGCACGGCGAGGCCCTGGGCTTTCGCAGCCTCAGCGAAGAGGAACGGGAGCCGCCCGTTGCCCGCGATGAGGCCGATGTTGCTCACCGCGTGATGCCGCGCTTGCTGTTGGTGATGAACTCGAGGAGCAAGGCAATCTCCGCGTACTGGCCCATCTCGGCCTGCAGCTGCGAGAGCGCCTCGTTGAGCCCCATCTTCGAGCGGAAGAGCAGGCGGTAGGCGTCCTTGATGCGGGTCTGCTGCTCGTCGGTGTACCCGTGGCGCTTGAGGCCCACCGAGTTGGGGCCGGCGAGCTCCGCGCGATCGCCCTGGGCGATGCAGTACGGGGGCACGTCCATCACCGCCATGGTGCCGCCGGCGAGGAAGGCGTGCTTGCCGATGCGGGTGAACTGGTGGACCGCGGACAGGCCGCCGAGCGTGCAGTGATCGCCCACCTCCACGTGGCCCGCGAGGGTCGCGGCATTGGCGAGCACGCAGCCGTTGCCGACGATGCAGTCGTGGGCGACGTGGGCGTAGGCCATGAAGAGGTTCTTGTTGCCGATCTTCGTGATCCCGCCACCGCCCACGGTGCCGAGGTGCATCGTGGTGAACTCGCGGATCTGGTTCTCGTCGCCGATGACCAGCTTGGTGTTCTCGCCCGCGTACTTGAGGTCCTGCGGGGGCGCGCCGACGGACGCGAGGTGGAAGATGTGGTTCTTCTCACCGATGGTGGTGTCGCCTTCGATGACCGTGTGGGCGCCCACGATGGTCTCGGCGCCGATCTTCACCTGGCCACCGATGACGGCGTAGGGGCCGACGGTCGCGGTGGGGTGAATCTGGGCGCCGGGGGTGATGATCGCCGTGGGGTGAATGCCGCTCATGACGCCTTCTCGGGCATCGCGGACTTCTTGACCGCGGTCGCCAGGAAGTCGGCCTCGCACACCACCGCGCCGTCGACCGTGGCCACGCCCCGCTGCTTCCAGATGGGGCCCTTGGTCTTGACGACCTCGGCGGTCAGGGTGAGGCGATCGCCGGGCACCACGGGCTTGCGGAACTTCGCGTTGTCGATGGCCATCAAGTAGATGACCAGCTCGTCGGGGTTGAGGCCGGAGCTCTTGTACGCGAGCAGCGCGCAGGCCTGGGCGAGCGCCTCCAACTGCAGCACGCCGGGCATCACGGGGTGGCCGGGGAAGTGGCCGTTGAAGAACTCCTCGTTGATGGTGACGTTCTTGAAGCCGACGAGCCGCTTGCCGACCTCGATCTCCGTGACCCGGTCCACCAGCAGGAAGGGGTAGCGGTGGGCCAACAGCTTCTGAATTTCCCTGACGTCCATCATGGCTGGGTCTTTCCCTTCTCGAGCGCGTCGAGGCGTTTCTTCAGGTCCCGGAGGTCCTTCTGGAGCTCCGGCAATTTCACGAACACGGCGGTGGAGCGCATGTAACTGCGGCCGGGCATCGACGGGGACCCGAGCACCACGGCCCCGTCGTCGAGATCACTGATCACCCCGGCCTGGGCGCCGACCTTGGCCATGTCACCGATGCGCAAGTGGCCCGCGACGCCCACCTGGCCGGCGAGCACCACGCCCATGCCCAGCTCGGTGGTGCCCGACAGGCCCACCTGCGCGCAGAGGATGGAGAGGCGGCCGATGGTGGAGTTGTGACCAACCTGCACCAGGTTGTCGATCTTCGATCCCTGCCCCACCACGGTCTCGCCGGTGGTGGCGCGGTCGACGCACGAGCAGGCGCCGATCTCCACGTCGTCTTCGACGCGCACGATGCCCGCCTGGGGGATCTTCACGTGCTCGGGCACCGACATGTCGAGGGCGAAGCCGAAGCCGTCGGCGCCGATGACCGCGCCGGGGTGCAGCAGGCAGCGGGCGCCCACGCGGCACCGATCGAGCACCGAGACGTTGGCCGAGAGCACCGTGTCGTCGCCGATGGAGGCGGCCTCGCCGACGTACGCGCCGGGGTAGAGCACCGCGCGCGCGCCGATGAAGGCGCCGGCGCCGACGAAGGCGAAGTCCATCACCGTGGCCGAAGGGTCGATCTCGGCGGTGACGTGGACGCTGGCCTTCTCGGAGACGCCGGGCGTGTACTTCTTCGGGGGGTGGAACGCCTGGGCCACGCGGGCAAACGCGAGGTGCGGGTGGGCCACCTTGATGTACGTCTTCTCACCGCGCGGGGGCGCGTCGTCGGGCACGAGCACCACGGACGCCTTCGTGTCCGCGAGCTGCTGCTTGTACTTCTGGTTCCCGTAGAACGAGAGCTGCCCCGGGTTGGCCTGCTCGAGGCCCGAGACGCCGGTGACGTGGAGGTCGGCGTCGCCTTCGAGGGTCCCACCGACGAGCGCTGCGAGCTGGCTGGCGGTCTTCACTTGGTGGGCGCATCCTTCGGCGCGGGCGCTGCGGGGGAAGGTGCGGGCGTGGTGACCTTCATGCCCTTGACCGGGAACTTCTCGTTGTAGGTGCGGACCAGCTCGTTGGTGAGGTCCATGCTGGGCGGGGCGTAGATCAAGCCGGAGTCGGTCTTCTCGAACACCATGGCGAGTCCTTCGCGCTGGGCGATGCCGGCGACGATGGGGTCCATGCGGTCGAAGATCTTCTTGAGCTCGACGCGCTCCTTCTCGACGAACTCGACCTGGAGCTTCTGCCCGCGCTCGGTGATCTGCATCAGCCGGCCCTGGAGCTGCTTCATCTTCTCGATGCGCACCTCCTCGCTCATCGCTGACGCCTGGCGGTCGAGGACCATGCCGTCTTCGCGCAGCTTCTTCTGCTCGGTCTCGAACTCGGCCTTCTTCTTGTCGATCTCGGCCTTGAGCTTCATCTTGGCCTGCTGACCCTCGCTGACCTCCATCAGGGCCCGCTGGAGATCGACGTAACCGAGCTTCACGTCGGCGACCGCCGGAGAAGCGAGGAGAAACAGCACCACAAGAAGCGAACGGCACATGGAAGACCCCTTGGAAAAACGGGCGCTCCCTACTATCAGCACCGGCGTGGAAAAGCGGCGAATCCTCCTCATCGACGACAGCGAGATCACGCTGCAGATGGAGACAGCAGTCCTGGAGGAGCGCGGATACGAGGTCCGGGGCGCAGCTACGCTCATGGAGTTCGAGCGGCTGCTCGGCGAATTCCACCCGCACCTCATCCTCACCGACATCCACATGCCCGAGGCGACGGGCGCGGACATCTGCCGCACGCTGAAGAACGAGTACAACACGCAGGACATCCCCATCGTGCTCTTCAGCTCGCTCAACGACGAAGAGCTCGAGAAGCTGGCCGGCCAGGTCGGCGCCGATGGCTTCCTCTCGAAGTCGCACGGCCTGGAGGCCCTGGGTGAGAAGGTCGACGAGCTGGTCGAGAGCATCATCTGGTGAGCTGATCGTCCTGGTGGTGCTGCTGGCGGGTTGCGTGACGCGAGAAGCGCGCGCCCCGAGCAGCGCCAAGCCGGTCACCCTCTTCTTCACGAGCGAAGTGCGCGGGTACATCGGCCCGTGCGGGTGCTCGGAGAACATGCGCGGTGGCGTCTCGCGCGCAGCGTTCCAGGTGGCCGAGGCACGCAAGACCGGCGGCCCGGCGCACCTCGTCGACTGCGGTGATGGGCTCTTCGGTGACGCGGTCATCCCGGAAGAGGCGGTCGCCCAGCAGGAGCGCAAGGCGAAGGCGCTGGCGGATGCGTGGAAGGCGATGGGCCTGACGCTGCGTACTGCCGGTCCGCTCGACGACGCGCGCGGGGTGCCGTTTCACGAGGCCCTGGGGTTGCCCGAGCTGAAGAGCGGGACCTTCAAGGTGCTCGATGGGGTAGCCATCGTGAGCGCGCCGACCCTGGCTGCGGCCGCGGCCCTGGTGCCCCAGGCGACGAAGGAAGGCGCCCGCTTCGTGGTGGCGGTGGTGCCCGCGCCCTACGAGCAACTCCTGCGCGAGGCGATGGACGTGCGCGGCATCGGGCTGGTGGTGTCCTCCAAGTCGAGAGACGCCTTCGCGGCCGAGCAGAACCGGTTGGCCGGAGGCGTGACCAAGGTGGCCCAGGTGCAGAGCAAGGGGCGCTCGTTGCTGAAGGTCTCGGTGAACCTGCGCACTGACGGCGGCGTGGAGTGGCTGCGCGGTGACGGGGAGCGGGACCGCGAGCTCTACGCGCTGGATGAGCGGGTCGAGCTGGTGCGTGGCCAGGTCAACGAGCCGATGCTGAGCGACGAGATGAAGGCCCTGCGCAAGGCGAAGCTCGAGGAGCTCATCGCGCGGCGCGAGGCGCTGGCGGCCACGCCGGTGGTAGTCCCGAATGATCGCAGCACGGTGACCGCCCGCTTCGTGCCCCTCGAGTCGACCTTCCCCAAAGACCCCGCGGTCCAGGTCTTCGAGAAGGCCTACGACGTCGACGTGGGCCTGCTGAACCTCGCCTACGCGAAGGAGAAAGGCGTCTCGTGCCCTCCCGCCACCGAGGAGAAGCCCGGCTTCGTGGGCACCGCGGCGTGCGCGAAGTGCCATGGCGACGCGGAGACGGTGTGGAAGACCACGCGCCACCCGCGGGCCTACGCGTCGCTGCAGGTGGTGGGCAAAGAGAACCACCTGGACTGCGTGGGTTGCCACGTCACGGGGTGGAAGCAGCCGCAGGGCGTGTGCCGCATCGACGAGACCGAGGGCCGCCGCGAGGTGAGCTGCGAGAGCTGCCACGGACCGGGCAGCGCCCACGTCGTCGCGCCGCTGAAGACGGGCGTGCTCAAGAAGCCCGACGCGAGCACCTGCGTGGTGTGTCACGACCGCGAGAACTCGCCGCAGTTCGACTTCGATGCGTACCGGGCGAAGATCGTCGGCAAGGGCCACGGCGGCTGAGCGTCCATGCGATCGCATGGATTTTGGGCCCGGAGTCGCTGAAGCGGCTCTCTGAGCCCTCAATTCCATGCGATCGGCTTGAATCTGGCCTCTGAAGGCCCAAAAACGGGTGCATGAGGAAGAAATCCAGCCGATCGCCCGAGTTGCCGCCGGCCTGGTCGGTCGCGCTCGGGGAGGAAGTGAGGCGTCGGCGCAAGGTGCTCCGGCTCACCCAGGCAGAGCTCGCGGACCTCGCGAACTGCGGCCCCGACTTCCTCTACGACCTCGAGAGAGGGAAGCCGACCATCCGGATCGACAAGCTGATGCTCGTGCTCGAAGTGCTGGGCCTGACCTTCAAGCTCGAGCCGCGGGTTCCGACGGCATGACCCGAGATCCGAAGAGCGTCGAGCGGGTCGACGTGTTCCGCAACGACACCCGCGTGGGCGAGCTGCGCCGCACCGATGCGGGCGCCCTCTTCGAATACGACCGGGCCTTCTACGAAGCACACCGCGCGGAGCCTCGATTCGGCCGATGAGCCGTCGGTGGCCGGGGTGCAGGACAAGCTGTCGCCGTCGGTCATCTCGTTTCCGTTCGCCACACGCGGGCAGCGGTGGCTCCTCAAGCTCAACCCCAGCGACAAGCCGCCGCTGGTCGAGAACGAGTCCTTCTTCATGACCATGACTGCCGCGTGCGGCCTCGAGGTCGCGAAGACCCACCTCGTGAAGGACCGGGACGGCGCGAGCGGACTGCTGGTGAGCCGGTTTGATCGCCGACGCGAAGGCCGGCAGTGGCGTGGCGTGCACCAAGAAGACGCGTGCCAGTTTCTACCTAGCCGCATAATAAAACATCACAACAGGCTCTTGACAAATCCGACACCATCATGTTCGAATCGTCTCTCATTGATTCAACCACAGGTGCAGCGTTCGTTGCGACTTCGTTCGCCCGCCGCATGCATGCATTCGTATATGTAGTTGCTTTTGTTTGTAGATTCTTCCAGTACTGGGCGTGGGATTCGTGAGTGGGGTGGATTATGGGTGGCGGGCTGTCGAATTTGCTTTTCGTTTGTCTCTGTCTGATTGCGCTATCGCACGCATCGATCGCGAGAGCCGCATGCATGGTTGGCGCTCCGCAGTCCTGCACCGGCTCAAGCGGTTGCAGTGGACTGCGCGAATGCAACGGGCGAAGTTGGACTTCCTGTGAGTGCTTTCCAGAACCCGTGATTCATGTGCCATGCCTGAGCAATCCCCTCATTTTTCGACTCAAACAAGACCGAACACCTCACGGAAGAACGGCACGCCGCGAATCAGCTCGTCGAACTTGTTGATGAGGAGTTGAGCCTTGGCCTCGCGCATCATCGGTAGCGCGCCGTAGTAGT
>CAIVGN010000070.1 GCA_903905455.1 uncultured Archangium sp. | reverse complement strand
GGGAATGGCCTCGCCCCGGGCGCGAGAGAGCGCAGGCGCCCTCCCGGTCCTGCCGAGCAGAAACAGCTCGAAGTCATCGGGGTCGTTGAGTTCTTCCTCGCCGGGGAGCACGGGTGCGTCTGCTGACCCCACGGGCTGGACCAGCCGGGTCGTCACCAGCACCAAGAGCTCCGTCTCGTCGCGACGGAAGTTGGTGGACCTGAAGAGCGCACCCAGGATGGGAATGTCGCCCAGGCCTGGGAGCTTGCCGATGTTGGAACGAACCTTGTCCGACAAGAGCCCAGCGATTGCGAAGCTCTGCCCGTCGCGAACGCGAATGGTCGTCTCCGACTGACGCGTCGAGATGCCGGGGATGACGATCGTATTGAGGGTGATTCCGTTGGCGGGCTCCAGCTCAGAGACTTCGGTGAAGAGCTTGAGGCTGATCAGCCCGTCGCCGAGCACCGTGGGCACGAACCTGAGTTGAATGCCGAACTTCTTGAACTCGATCGACGTCTGGCCCATCGACGACGAGATCGGGATGGGGAATTCGCCGCCGGCGAGGAACTTGCCTTCCTGGCCGGTCATGGCCACCAGCGTCGGTTCGGCCAGGGTCTTCGCCAGCGCGTTTTGCTCCAGCAAGGACAAGGTCGCCGAGAACGGAAAGGCGCCGCTGGTGGAGAAGAACAGCGAAAACGCCGAGGGGATGCTGGGGGGATACACTCCCGGAACTCCGTTCGCTTCGCTGGGCGCCGCGCTCGTTCCCGCCGGGAAGCCGATGGACTGGCTCGGCGCCACCACGCCCGCCATGCGGCCCGCCTGCCCGTGGAACCAATTGATGCCCATTTCTCGCAGACCCGAACGTGAGACCTCGGCGAACTTGATCTCGACCTGCACCTGTTGGTGCCCGAGCACGTCGATGAGGTTGGCGACCTTCGGCGCGTAGAGCCGAGCCACGGTCAACATTCGCTCGGGGAGCCGAACGTCGGACACCTGGCCTGACAAGACCACCAGGTCGCCGGCCGCCGCCACCTTGACCGCCTCTCCGGGAAAGAGGCTGGCCAGTTGCTGCCGCAGCGTTTCGAGGTTCCGCGAAACCTTGAGGGCCAGCACGAGCGGCTTGTCGCTCTTGTCCCAGAGCGTCAGGTGCGTCTCTCCCACGCCCTTGGCGGTGACCAGCAACTGGGTGTTCGTCACCACCTTGAGGTCGGCCACTTCTGGGTTGGCGACGGACACGCGACCCAGCGGAGTGGAGGTTTCGAGCAGGCGACTTTGGCCGACCTCGAGCGCCATCTCCCGGGTGGCTCCCACCTCCCGGTCGATGTGCAGGGCGGCCCCGACGTTCGAGGGAGGTTCGGTCTGGGCCAAGACCGGCAGGGCGACGGCGAACACCAGCAGGACATGGGCGCGCATGACTATTGACCTCCGGCAGGGCGAATCTTTCGTTCTTCGACGCGATCACCGCGCAAGACCTCGACGACGTCGGGGACAGGCTGAGGTTTGGGTTTGGGCTTGGCCGCGGGCCTGAGCACCACCGGCCGTGGCGTCGGTGCCGGCGCTGGGGCCGGGGCCGGTGGGGCCTCCACCTTCTCTGTGACCTTACCGAAGAGCTCCGGAGGCGAAATGCCCGCGGTCGCCGTCTCTGCGACGTCGGCTCGTGACCGAAGCGTCAGCTGAATGTGTCCCTCGGTCGATGCCAGCGCGAGCCGCTCGGACTGCTCCGGGTCGACCAGCAGGGTGACCACTGGGACCTTCACCGGTTTCGCATCCTGTGTGACCATCTCCTGGCCCACCGCAAGCACCTTCACGTTCTGGAGGATGATCTTCGCCCGAATCTCGTCGCTGTTCCCGGTTGCGGAGGTGGCCATGGTCACAATCACATCCACGAAATCGTCGGGGTGAATGAACCCGGCGACTCCGATGACCTCGTTCACCAGGACCGTCATCGCCCGCATGTTGCCAGGCACAATCGCAGCCATCCCCAGCCCCGCGCCCTTGGGGGCGAGGCGGACCTCCAGCAGCGGTTCACCCCGGCCCAGGTCGTGTGCCACGACGCGGCCTTCGAGCGCCGCGGCATTGCTCTTCAGCGTCGCTCCGTCCGGCAGCGCCTGCGACGGCCAGGCGACGTAGGACATCAGCTCCGGCCGCAGGGTCGTCGCGCGAGGAAGGTCTGCGGCGGCGACGGCGATCAAAGTAGTCGGGCTCTCAACCAGTGCACTCCGCTGCGAAAGTTCGCGTGTCACGAGCCAGGCCGCGGCAAGCCCGGCGACGAGCGCCAGGAGCATGAAGGCGACAGCGCGAGACCGGGCCCGGCGCGACGAGGCCTCTCTGGGTTTGTGGGGGACAACGGGCTGCGTCAATGGGAGTTGGGTGGCCACGGGCTACCGTCCTTTCAAGGAACGCCTCGCATCGTGACCTGGGCACTGGCACGAACGAGGGCGCCGGTCTTCGGCATGGGAATGAGGGAGTACCCCGTCAACTGCGGCATCAAGACGGTCGTCACCACCTGGAATACCGGTTCGCCCACCGCCCCCGTGGTGCACGTGACATCGGTCGTGGCCTTTGCGTCTTGACCAATCTGTCTCAAGTACGTCGTGACCACGCTACGGGCCGCAGCCTGTCCCGCCGCATTCGGGCAAGCCCCGGGGTAGGTCGTCGCCGCTCGAGCCCCCTCGCGCACCGCGTTGGTGGTGGCGAGTTCGATCATGAAGAACCAGCCGTAGTCGACGGTCGCGAGCAGCAGAAAGATGAAGAGCGGGAGGACGAGAGCGAACTCCACGGCAGCAACCCCCCGTCGAGTCTTCATGGCCAGAACCCTCCAAAGGGGAGCCCGGCGACGATCACCACCAGGGCGCCGAGCGCGATCGACACGCCATACGGAACGCCCTGGGACGAGGTCTGAAATCCCTGAAACTGCGCCGCAGCCATCACGTTCCCTGCGACGCGCTGGCGCTGCTCCTGCGGCAAGCGAACCCAGGTGGCCACGGCGACTACCCCACCGAGCAGCGAACTCACAAGAAAGAGCCACAGCACTCCTACCGGCCCCGTCCAGGCCCCCAGCGCAGCCAGGAGTTTCACGTCACCGGCACCGATGAGCCCTCGGCGATACTGCCAGCCAAGGAGTCCGGCTCCGACGAGCACTCCCGACGCAGACAGCGCGACTGCGCGCACGGCGCTACCGTCCTCCGCCGCCCTCAACACGCCGAGGGCCAGAATGAAGGCCACGAGAGGGTTCGGAATTTGGCGAGACCGAATGTCCGTCCAGCACACCGCCAGCAAGGCCCCCACAAGGAGGGTGTTGAACACCAAAGTGAGTTGAGTGGGCGTCATGGTCATCCTCGTGGGATGGGCCCCTCGCCTCCAGAAGCGCGAGGGGCTCGAATACGGCTCACGTCCCAACGGAGGTTCCGATTGCGGTGAACCTGTTGGCGATGTTGAGCCCCAGGGTCGTGGCTGCACCGATGATGGCGACTGCAATCAATGCCGCGAGCAGCCCATATTCGACTGCGGTGACCCCGGCTTCGTCCCCGAGAAACGCTTTCATGATGTGACTCCTTGCGGGCCAAGTTGTTCGTCGGCCGTCGCCCGCTGGTTGGCCGGCGCGACGAGGCAATGCAAGTAGGCGCCCACGTTTGTTTTGATACTCTGTTGTCCGAAGTGCGCGAGAACAGGAACAGTGGCCGGCAGCGAGGCTTCGCTCGTACTGAGGGCGGCGCGTGAAATCGCACTCTGACCGGCAACGACTGCGAATGCGGCGTAAGTGAATGAAGAACAAGCCCACGAAACGCGGGCCAGGGTTAGGCGCGGTTCTCACTGCGGCGCCCGAGGCGCTGATGAGGGCAGTTGACCCGCATTGGTGGGTTCGCAGAGAAGGGCGGGCGGCAGTGATGCCACCGGTCTGAAACGGATCCATCTCGCTTCGGGGTGCGCTTTCCGGGCAGCGCCCCCCGTTGGATGAGGTGACGACGATTTGGCTGGGGTGAAGATGACCAGCCATCGAACTCGGTTCATCCCTTCGCCGCCGCCTCGCGGGCGCTCGCGTGTCCCCCCTCCCGGTTTCTTGGGGGCATTCCTCCCTTATGTTGGGTTGTTTCTACTCTGTCGTGTCTGGATAGTGTGAAGCCCATCACCAGCGATACGCCGAACAAGGGGACACGAGATGGATCCAATGTCCGATCGCATATCTGAGACTGCTCTGACTGAGTGGCTGCTGCGTGGCTTTGCGCTGATTGCCTGCGGGCTTGCGGTGTCGAACCTCGCCTCGAGTTGGTGGGCCGACACCTCGCGCCTGACGATATTGATTCTGCTGTTGTCCGAGTTTTACACGCTCACGCTGGTGCTGATTGCCCGGCGTGCCACCGTGCGCGACCTTTCACCCATCGCCGTGATCGCGACGACGTACGCCCTGTTCTTTGTCGTTTTACTCAGCGCCGACGGCACCCAGCGCCTTGTCCCCGAAGCGCTGGGCGTGGCCACGCAAGTCGTCGGCATATCCTGGCAAGTGGCTTCCAAGGTCACGCTGGGGCGCTCCTTCGGCCTGTTGCCCGCGCGCCGTGGCATCGTCGTCGCGGGCCCGTACCGCGTGGTGCGCCATCCGATCTACCTCGGCTATCTGATCGGACACGTCGGCTTTCTGGCGGTTAATTGTTCGCTCAGAAACCTGGTGGTGCTCGGGGTATTCTATGCCGCACAGGTGATTCGCATCGTGCGCGAAGAGCGCCTGCTGTGCGCCAGTGCCGAGTACCTCGAATACCGGGGCCGCGTGCGCTGGCGCCTCGTGCCTGGGGTTTTTTGAGGCCCGTCATCGCGGCCATCTTCACTGAGTACACCAGCGCTGCAGAGTGCGGCGAACCGGCATCCAGCATGTTGTGTGTGGTCCTCATCGCTGACCGCCACGCCATTCGCAAATGGCTCCCATGGCGTCGCATCCGTTGTCGGTGGTTGCAACGGCCGCGGAGGCATTCCAGGCACTTCAGGTCCGCCCGCTGCCGCCGACGATACTCGAGATCGACCTCGCAGGCGACGATGCGCCAGGTCCTGCTGCCTCATGTTCGGGTGCTCGCCATCTCCGCCGGTAATGCGAATCGCGATCGGGTGCGCGCTTTGTGGCGGAAACTGTATTGTGGAAATGGGTGGTTTAGTCGCGGTGGTGCTCCGTCATTGTTTCGGTGGCCTCACGGACATGAACAACGGCCGTTTTGTCGACGTGGAAGCGCCGCCATCCAGGCAGGTGGTCGAGTACGCCGATGGCCGGTTCCCCCGGTTTCAAGAGCGTCCATCCGATGCGTTGGCTCGCTAGCAATTGCGGCAGCAGTTCCGGATCTTCGAGTTGCACCGTTCGAACGTACTGGCGGACGAATGCGTCACCGTAGAGGTCGGCACGACCGTCGATGTACGGCGATACTCCGGCAAAAATAAGGTAGCCTCCGAAGTCATAGGAATTGAGGACACGCCCTGGTTGTTTCGTCGGGTTCTCGGGGAATGCTTCCTGTATCGCCCTCAGTGCGGAGGCAGGTGTTGACTCCGGTGATGGGTGCAGGTGGTCGATGCGTATTGCTGCCAGGCCGGGGACGGCGAGAATGCCGAGCACGACGGAAGTTGCCGGCTTGCTCGCAGGCCCGGCCAGCGATGCAAAAAGTCGATCGAGCATCGCTGACTGCTGCTCCTTGCTGCTGGATACAAACCATTGGGCGGCGAAGGGCTCGGCAATAATCAGGGGCCCCATCAGGCCGAGCAGTTCACAATGTCGCACATGGCGCAGCGCAAAATGGAGTAGGCCGAGAATGAGTATGAGCCGTACGGCGGGCAGTCGCAGGCCGCGCGTCAGGACAGCAGCGGCAGTCACCATCAGCCAGACTTCAAGCCACTGCAGTTCATGGAAATCAGGTGAACGCCATTCGGCAATGGTGTCCAAGGTAAAGTCCATTTTGTGTACATTGCTGGCAAACAGCAAGCCGTCGAGTCCGTGAGGCGTCAGCAATGATGCGAGTAGGGCCGCGAGCATGAAACTACCCCACTGCCGGGCGGCGCACCAACGTGCAGTCGTGTCGGTTGCTGCGAGAATGGCTTCGCAGGCAAAGGCGGCGGCAAGGAGCAAGGCAATTGGAAAGCCGCCGTGCAGGTTCGCCCACAGTGCCAAGAGCAGCGCCAGCCACCTCGAAGGTGCGCGACTTTCCTCGCGTGCGCGCAGCAACACGACGCCCCAGAAGACGAGCAGCGGCGCCGCCAGGGTATGCGGCCTGGCGAGCAAGTGCGGCAATGCGAGGGTGGCCGCCATCACCACGAAGAACAGCGCATAGATCGCCTCCACGTGCCGCAGCAGGTAGCGGGTCAGAATCGCCAGTGCGGCAGCGAAGGCGGCGGCGGCAACGGCGACGACTGCCGTCCAACCGCCGGCCGCGTAGGCAGAGAAATAGACGAGTTCCGACAGCCATTCATGCGCCGTCCAGGGTGCGCCAAGCATGCTGTTTGAGAACGGATCGGTGGTCGGAATCGCCAGGTGCTCGTAGATCCAGCGTCCGGTGGCGATATGCCAGTAGGTGTCGGGGTCGTTGAGGAGTTCCTGCCGGGTCAGGAACAAGAGGAAGGCGCCGGCTGCCACGAGCAAGGGCCATGACAGGCCGCTGCCATTCACTGGGCCTGCGGAACTGCTTCGCAATATCGGCATGTCATTGGTCATCACGGCGTGTGGCTGCAATATTCGTGAGCGCTCACCTCACTGCGAACACAGCATGTAGCGGTTGGTGTTCCGGCAATCGCCGATGTCCAATACTCTGTGTGCGTTACGGCTTGGGGGACGCAGTGCAGGCGAGGTCGTCGTAGGTAGAGCGCACTATCTGGACCGGTCCGCAACCCATGCGTGCAGTCGCCTGAGGCGATCGCGCTAAAGCCCGCTGAAGTTCGGAGGCTCGGATTGGCATGTCGAATGCTCGGGTAGGCGCTGGTTCCGTGATCGCGGAAGCAACTTTCGATTGCGACGCGGGCATCGGCGCAGCGGCGGGAATCGGGGAGTGCAACGGGAGGCTACGATGGCTAGGTCGGCGAGGTGGTCGTCCAGAGCGCGTGGTGGCGTGGCGGTGACCTTCGCGGTCGTGCTCCCAGTCCTCATCGGGCTCACCGCGCTGGCCGTTGACGTCGGCTACCTATTTGCCAGCAAGGCGCAGCTCGAGAATGCGAGCGCGGCCGCGGCGTTGGCCTGTGAAAGCGGGATGGCGACTGACGCCGCGACTGCGGTGAGCCGGGCGAAACTCTACGGGCAGAACAACTCCGTCATGGGGGTGCCCGTCATCATCCAGAACGCCGATGTGCAGTTCGGGAATTGGAACGTCGCCACCCGGATCTTCACCCCTCAGTCGGGGACCGTGCAGCCGGATGCGTGCAGGGTCACCGCGAATGTTGCCGCGCCGACGTTCTTCGCGTCGATCTTCGGGGTCGCGAGCGTGAACGAGACGGCCCGCGCCGTGGCGACGTTCGGGACCGCCTCGAAGTCGTGGAACCTCGTGATCGTGCAGGACGTCACGGCGTCCTTCAAGAACCAGGTCAGCCACGCCATCGCCGCCGATCAGGCGCTGCTCGGCTGCGTCAAGACGCACACCGGCACCGGCACCCACGTCGGCCTGACGGAGTTCACCGGCGTGTCGAAGACGATGGTGGCTCCCCAGGACATGACGAGCACCGGCTACAACACCATCTCGACCGCGATCAACGGCATCAAGGCCTGCGACAGCCGCGGGGCGCCGCCGTGCAGCGGGACCAACACCGAAGCGGCCATCGTCGGAGGCATGCAGCAGCTCGACACCATGACCTGCACCACCGGCCAGGGGTGCGCAATGATCGTGGTCACCGACGGCGAGCCGAACGAACAGACGACGCCCGGTGGGACCCCTCAGTCACGCGCGGTCGCGGCCGCGAAGGCAGCCTGCGCCAAGGGCTACTCGATTTTCGCCATCTACTACTCTTCCAATCAGGGCTCGGGCGGCGCGGCGAACGTGAGGGCGCTGGTGTGCGGCAAGGGCACCTTCTTCCAGACCCCTGTGCCGGCCGATCTCGCGAAGGGCATGTTTTCCGTCTGCGCGACGCTGCCGCCGCATCTCGTCTACCAAGAGTGAGGGGAGTGACGATGAGGAACCACGATGAAACGCCCGCAGTGTCCCCGACTCGAACCACCTCGCGGTGTCAGCGCGCCCGACGCAGGGGCGCCGCCGCCGTCGAGTTCGCCGTGGTGGTACCGGTGCTGTTGCTGCTCGTGTTCGGCATCTTCGAGGCGGGCCGCTTGCTGATGGTGGAGCAGACCCTCAGCAACGCGGCCCGAGCGGGCGCGCGTGAGGCGTCGCTCTCTGGAACCACGACGACGACGGTCCTCGCGAACATCAACTCCGCCCTCGCCCTCGCCAGCATCACCGGGCACACGGTTACGCTCAACCCGGCCGACCCATCGACCGCCCTGCCCAACACGCCGGTCCAGGTGCGGATCGCCGTGCCGTTCTCGGCGGTCAGTTGGGTGGGCGCGATGTTCACCACGGTGGTCCTCTCCGGCCAGTGCACGATGCGGAAGGAAGACTGACGAGTGCGGCCCTCGTGGGAGGAATCACCACGGTCGTCGCAGGCCATGCCGAGTCCTTCCGCTGTCTCCCGAGGGGGCGCTGTCGCCGGTCGCCTTCACCGTCTCGTCCTGACCCGCGCGGCTGGTTGGCGGACGCGGCGTCCTCGCTGACAGAGACATCGCGGCCCCGTAACGTGGTTTGTTCCTCCTCATCGTGACCGTCCTCTCGCGCGACCGCTTCGCGGGGTGCTCCTCGATGCTCCTCGCGCTCGTCTGCGTCGTGAGGCTGTTCCAGGAAATCCGCGACTCCATGCACTTCCGGAATGCGTGCCCGGCGACGGCGGGCGTGGTGGTCGAGATGGTCACCCGCGGCGGGGGCAAGACCCTCTCCCACCACCCGGTCGTCCGCTACGAGCTCGCCGGGGGGCGCGAGGTGACCGCTGAGGACCGGGTCGGCTCCTGGAGGCGGGTGTTCGAGGTCGGGCAGCGCGTGCGCCTGTACTACGACCCAGCGCTGCCCACCGATTTCCGCATGGACACCTTTGGGGACCTCTGGATGGAGCCTCTCGGCTTCCTTCTACTGTGTCCCGTGCTTCTTCTCAGCGCCCTGTTTCTTCTCAAGGGAAGGGGTTCAACGCTCTAACGGCGGGCGTTTGTCGAGGGGCGATCGCGGATCGATTGTGTGTATTTGTAAAGTAAATGTGGGCTGTTTGCTTTCGGGTTCTGACGCGGCATTCGGACAACCCGGGCTCGAATGTCGGGAAACAGGCCTCCCCGTCTTCGATGCGATGCTCCCTCGCGTCTCCTCAGGCCACGCTGACCAGGCGCCCGGTCTCGAGCGTCGGCTCGCCGTCGAAGCGATACGCGCACAGCAGGCCCTTCTGGGCGATGGAGTAGTCGATGCACGTCGCCAGCGGCCCGGCGACCGTCGGAACTCCGCTCATCCAGTAATGACCGAAGAGCACGGGCTTCTCGCGCTGCATGCCGGCGACCGCGTGGTCAGGCAAGGGCGTCTGGGGCAACTGGCTCCGCGCGGCGTCGTCGACCCCGAGCGAATCGCGGTAGGTGGCGTCGGCCTTCCACCACGGGACCCGGGCGTGCCTGCGCTCACGCCCCCCGTGGTCTTGAAACACCACGCCCTCGGGAAGCGGCACCTCGATGCCCTTGGTCAGCGCCTCGACCGCCCCAAAGAGCGTCGTCCCGGGCGCTGGCTTCGATCCGTCCGCGGGCTCCAGCGTCGCTTCGGCGAGCAACTCCAGCGGCAGGCGTCGGTCCTGCAACCGGCCCGAGAGGTAGCGCATGGAGGAGGGGTGCCAACACGCATGCACCACCTGCAGCCCCGGCAGGTCGAGCCACAGCGGCAGCGTGAGGAACCAGCCGATCAACTCGGCGTGAAGCGGAGTCCCCTCGACCTCCGCGAGGAACGCACCGTGCTGTTTCCGGTTCTCGTCGTCGTGGCGTCGCAACGGCTTGCCCGTGTGCGGATCGACATGGAAATACGCGGAGGCATTGAGTTCGTGGTTGCCCATCACGGCGATGGCGTTCCCCGCGTCGACCATCGCGCGGGCCGTCTGCACCACGGCGACCTGGTTCGGCCCGCGGTCGATGAAGTCACCGACGAAGACGGCCTTGCGCGTGGAGTGCTGCCACGCGCCACTCCTCCGCTGGTAGCCGAGCTTCGTCAGCAGGGCCTCGAGCGGGGCGAGGTGGCCGTGGATGTCGCCGATGATGTCGTAGCTCGTGGTGTTTTCCATGCCCCGGACTCTACGAATCTGCGCTGACGGGTGGGGTCATAGAGGGCGGGGGCCTCGAGGCACGCATTCGCGGCCCCGGGCCTGCTCCTTGTGGTGAATCACCGCGGCGCGCGGGGTGTAGCCTCCCGGCCCATGAACGTCCTCGTCCTCAACTCGGGCAGCTCGAGCGTGAAGTTCCAGGTCATCGACACCGCCACCTCGGCGGTGCTGCGCCAGGGCCAGGTCGAGCGCATCGGACAGGCCGTCACCCACGCCGAGGCGCTCGCCCAGGTCTTCGCCGAGGTGAAAGGGCTGAACCTCGGCGCCATCGGCCACCGCGTGGTGCACGGCGGGGAAAAGTTCGTGGACGCCACCCTTGTCGACGACGCCGTCGAGAAGGGCATCGAGGCCTGCATTCCGCTCGCGCCCCTGCACAATCCCGCCAACCTCGCCGGCATCCGCGCCGCGCGGGCCGCGTTCCCCTTGCTGCCCCAGGTCGCGGTCTTCGACACCGCGTTCCACGCCCGCATGCCGCGCCGCGCCCGCACCTACGCCCTCGATCTCGAGGTGGCGAAAAAGTACGACCTGCGCCGCTACGGCTTCCACGGCACCAGCCACGCCTACGTCGCGGAGCTCGCGGCCAAGCACCTGCAGCGCCCCCTGAGCGAGCTGCGCCTCGTCACCCTGCACCTCGGTAACGGCGCGAGCGCCTGCGCGGTGGAGTTCGGCCACTCGACCGAGACCAGCATGGGCCTGACGCCCCTCGACGGCCTGGTCATGGGCACCCGCGGTGGAGATCTCGACCCCGGCGTGCTCCTCACCTTGCTGCGCAGCGGCGACTTCGACGCCAGCTCCCTCGACGTGCTGCTCAACTCGCGCGCCGGCCTCGCCGGGCTCTCGGGGGTGAGCAACGATCTGCGCGACATCGAGCAACGCGCCGCCGAGGGCGATGATCGCTGCCGCCTCGCCGTGTCCGTCTTCGCCCACCGCGTGCGCAAGTACATCGGGGCCTACGCCGCGGTGATGGGCGGCCTCGACGCCGTGGTGCTCACCGGGGGCATCGGGGAGAACGCCGTGGCCATGCGCAACCGCATGCTCCAGCGCTTCGACTTCCTCGGCCTGGTGTTCGACGACGATCGCAACGCCGACGCGAAGGTGACCCGCGACCAGCCCGTGGCCACCATCTCCGCGCCGCATTCGCGCGTGGCGGCGATGGTGGTGAAGACCGACGAGGAGCTGTCCATTGCCCGGCAGACCGTGGGCCTGGTGCGCGAGAAGACCGCGGTGAAGAGCCCCCGGCCCATCCCCATCGCGATCTCCGCCCGGCACCTCCACCTCGACGCGGCCACCTTCGCGCAGTTGTTCGGCGCCGACGCCACGCCCACCCGGCTCAAGGACATCAGCCAGCCCGGCCAGTACGCCTGCGAAGAGAAGGTGAACGTCATCGGGCCGCGCAACCGCATCAACGGCGTGCGGCTCCTGGGGCCCCTGCGCTCCGCCAGCCAGGTGGAGATCAGCCGCAGCGACGAGTTCGTCCTCGGCGTGGACGCGCCCATCCGCGACTCGGGCAAGGTGGCCGGCAGCGCGCCCATCACCCTCGAGGGGCCGAAGGGCACCGTGCATCTCCCCGAGGGCCTCATCTGCGCCAAGCGGCACATTCACATGGGGCCCGACGACGCCACCGCCTACGACGTGGTCGACGGGGACGAAGTCGAGGTGGCCATCGTCGGCGGGCCGCGCGATCTCGTGTTCGGCGACGTGCTGGTCCGTGTCAGCCCCAAGTACCGCCTCGAGATGCACCTCGACACCGACGAGGCGAATGCCGCCGAGCTGAGCCAGGGCGCCGAAGGGCAGCTCACGTACACCGATGTGCTCGAAGCGAGCGCCCTGTTGCAGAAGAAGCGCGGCCCCCGGCTGGACTGAGCCGATGGCTGGGGTCGCCACGACTTCGCGACCACGGATGACCCGGTGAAATCGTTCCCGTCCGGGCGGAAGGCCCCGTGGGCGCGAACCTTGCGATCAGCTGGTCCCGTCATGAAAGAGGCGGGGCGAATCATCTCGGTGGGAGGTGGCAAAGGGGGCGTGGGCAAGAGCCTCGTCTCGGCCAATCTCGCCGTGGCCTTCGCCCAGTGCGGCCGCCGGGTGGTCCTGGTCGACGCCGACCTCGGGGCCCCCAACCTCCACACCCTGTTGGGGGTCGACCGGCTCCCGCGCACGCTCGACAGCCTCTTCAACCAGGAGATCTGCTCCCTGGCCGAGGCCCGGCTGCCGACCCTCGTCCCGAACCTCGAGCTCATCGCCGGCAGCCCCGCGCACCCCGGCGCCGCGAACCTCGCCCACACCCAGAAGCTCAAGCTGCTGCGCCACGTGTCGGCCCTCGACGCCGACGTGGTGGTGGTCGATGTCGGCGCCGGTACCAGCTTCAACGCCCTGGACGTCTTCAACGTCGCCGATCTGCGGCTCGTGGTGACCACCCCGCAGCTCACCTCGGTGCAGAACGCCTATGCCTTCCTGAAGGGCGCGGTGCACCGCCTGCTGCGCCAGCTCGCCCAGGGCCCCGAGCAGCTCGAGCTCCTGGGTGACGGGCAGGGCCAGGACACGGCGCGCATGCGCGGGCTGCTCACCCGGGTGCGGGCCGAGAGCCCGGGCTTCGCGCGGGCCATCTCCGCGCTCCTCGATTCCATGGGCGTCTCGCTGCTGGGCAACCAGGTGGTCGAGGCCCACGAGAGCTCCGTCGCGCACTCGGTCTCGCGCATGATCTCCGACTTTCTCTCGGTCGAGGCGCCGGTGATCGGTTCGCTGCGCGCAAGCCGCAAGGTGCACGAGTCGGTCAACAACCGGCGGCCGTGGTTGCTCGACCCGATCCGGGACCCGTCGATGCTCGCGCTCCACGCCGCGGCGAAGGTGCTGCTCGACGTCGACGTCAAGGCGCTGCGGCGGGCCCGCGCCGAGGCCGAGGTGCTGGCCGAGCTCGCCGCCGCGCCCCCCCGCGCCGAGCCGCTGCCGGTGGACCTCTCGCCGACCCAGCGGCGCCATGCCCGCGTGCCCGTCGAACTCAACGTCAAGCTCAGCAATGGAACCCTCAGCTGTGAGGGGCAGGTCACCGAGCTGTCCCGGTCGGGGGCGCTGGTGTCCACCGCCGAGCCCCTCGAGCGCGGCTCGAGGTGGACCATCTCCTTCAGTACCCTGGAGGGGGCGCCGCACCTCGAGGTGCTCGTGCGCAGCGTCCGTTCCGGCAAGGCCCTGGGCGGGGTGGAGTTCGCCTCGACCGAGTCGTTCCCCCGGGTGCTCGACGAGGCGCTGCGCCGCGCCGAGGACGCTTCAGCGCACCCGTAGCGCGTCGGGCTTCGGCTCGAGCGTGGCGCGGGCCTTTTCGAGGTCGAGCGCGCCTTCCCACCTGGCCACCACCAGCGTCGCCACCGCGTTGCCCACGAGGTTGGTCAGCGCGCGCGCCTCCGACATGAAGCGGTCGATGCCCAGCAGCAACGAGAGCCCGGCCACCGGCACCGTGCCCACCGACTGCAGCGTCGCCGCCAGCGTCACGAAGCCGCTGCCCGTCACCCCGGCGGCCCCCTTGGAGGTCAGCAACAGCACCGCCAGCAGCGAGAGTTGTTCACCCAGCGTCAGCGGCACGTCGAGCGCCTGGGCCACGAAGACGCTGGCCATCGTCAGGTAGATGCAGGTGCCGTCGAGGTTGAAGGAGTAGCCCGTGGGCACCACCAGCCGCACCACCGGCCCGCTGCAGCCCAGGGCCTCGAGCTTGGTCATCAGGGAGGGCAGGGCCGACTCGGACGACGAGGTGCCCAGCACCAGCACCAGCTCCTCCTTGAGGTGCCGCACCAGGCGGAAGATCGACAGGCCCACGAGCTTGAGCGCCGCGCCGAGCACCCCGAAGACGAACAGCAGCGACGTGGCGTAGAAGCTGACGATCAGCAGCAGGAGGTTCCCCAGCGCGCCCACGCCGTACTTGCCGATGGTGAAGGCCATGGCGCCGAACGCGCCGACCGGGGCCAGGCGCATCACCACCCCGATGATCGCGAAGAACAGCCCGGCGATCTGATCGAGGCCCGCGAGGACCGGCTTGCCGCGCTCTCCCAGTCCCGCCAGCGCGATGCCCGAGAGCACCGCCAGCACCAGCACCTGCAGCACGTCACCCCCGACGAAGGCGCCCACGAAGCTCTGGGGTACCAAGGCCACCAGGTGCTCCACCACGCCCTGGGGGTGGGGCGCCGAAAGCGTCTTGTCGAGTTGCGCGGTGTCCAGCGCCTCGACCTTCGCGTGAATGCCCCGGCCCGGGCCGATCACCGTGACGATCACCAGGCCCAGCACCAGGGCCGCGGTGGTCATCAACTCGAACCACAGCAGCGCCTTGGCCCCGACCCGGCCCACCTTCTTGAGATCGCCCATGCCCGCGATGCCGCCGGTGACGGTGGTGAAGACGATGGGGCCGATCAACATCTTGATCAGCCCCACGAAGCCTTCACCCAGCGGCTTGAGCGCCACCGCCCACTCGGGCCGTGCCACGCCCAGGGCGACGCCCAGGCCCACGCCGGCCAGCACCTGGAGGTAGAGCGTCGACCCTTTGCGGCCCACGCCCGGCTCGCTCACGGAGCGCAGGCACCCGTGGTGCACACGCCCGAGAGGCAGTCGTTGCCCGTCATGCAGCCCGTGCCGTTGGCGCAGTCGGCCGCGCCGCCGCCGCTCATGCCCGTCACCACGAAGTCGACGTCGACCACGGTCTCGCTGAGCGCCTGGTTGCCGAAGCCACCGATGGCGTCGTTGGTGAGGCGCACGAAGGGCTGGGTGGTGCGCTTGCTCGCGGTCACCGCCAGCGTGCCGCCCACCGAGTTGACCGCCGCGACGATCAGGTCGCCCACTTCACTGGTGGTCGAGTTGCCGGCGCCGGTGAGGTCGACCACCACCTGCGCCCCGGTGCACGCCGACATCGCCGTCGCCTTGAAGCAGAACACCGTCGCCGGGTTCACCCCGTCGTTGAGGGTGAAGGTCTCCCCGTCGTTGGTGTTGTTCTCCGTCTCGGTCTTGATCGTGCCCTGGGCCTCGAGCGGCGTCTGGGCCAGCGTGCAGTTGGCGTTGCAGGTGCCGCAGGCCAGGGTGTTCCGGTCGTCACACTGCTCGTTGGGCGCGTTGACCACGCCGTCGCCGCAGACGCCGCCGGTCAGCGTGAGCGGGGCCGCGCAGGTCGCGTTGCAGCGCGTGCACGAGGCCTGGCCGTAGGGGCACGTCACCTCGGTGGTGGCGTTGCCGTCGTCGCACACCTCGGTACCGTTGGTCGTGCCGTCGCCGCAGAACGCGCCGGTCCGCGGCAGCTGCGCGGTGCAGGTGGCGTTGCACACGTTGCACGTCGGCGTGCCGTAGGTGCAGCTCGCCTCGGTGGTGGTGTTGCCGTCGTCGCACACCTCGGCGCCGTTGGTCGTGCCGTCCCCGCAGGTGGCGCCGGTGAGGCTCAAGGTCGCCTTGCAGTCGTTGCGGCACGACGAGCAGGTCGCCTGGCCGTAGGGGCACGCAGTCTCGGTGGTGGTGTTCCCGTCGTCGCAGGTCTCGAGGTTCACCCCGGTGCCGTTGGTCACGCCGTCGCCGCAGGTGGGGCCGGTCAGCGAGTACTGGGCGCCGCAGTTCGCCGCGCAGCCGGTGCACGAGGCGGTGCCGTAGGCGCAGGCGGCCTCGGTGACGGTGTTGCCGTCGTCACACGCCTCGGTGCCGTTGACCAGGCCGTCGCCGCAGAACAGGCCGGTGCGCGCGGTGCTGCCGCGGCAGTCGGCGTTGCACACGCTGCAGCTCGCCGTGCCGTAGGGGCAGGTGGCCTCGGTGATGGTGTTGCCGTCGTCGCAGGTCTCGCCGTTGGCCGCCTGGGAGATGCCGTCGCCGCAGCGGGGCCCGGTCAGGGAGAGCTGGGCCGCGCAGTTCGCGGTGCAGGCGGTGCAGTTCGCGGTGCCGTAGGGGCACGCGGTCTCGGTGGTGGTGTTGCCGTCGTCGCAGATCTCGGTGCCGTTGATCGTGCCGTCGCCGCACGACGGGCCGGTGCGCGCGGTGCTGCCGCGGCAGTCGGCGTTGCACACGCTGCAGGTCCCCGGCCCGTAGGGACAGGTGGCCTCGGTGACGGTGTTGCCGTCGTCGCAGGTCTCGCCGTTGGCCGCCTGGAGGGTGCCGTCACCGCAGCGCGGGCCGGTGAGCGAGAACTGGGCGGCGCAGTTGGCCGTGCAGCCCGTGCAGGTCGCCGTGCCGTACACGCAGGCGGTCTCGGTGGCGGTGTTGCCGTCGTCGCAGACCTCGGGCCCGTTGGTGGTGCCGTCGCCGCAGCGCGGGCCGGCCAGCGTCAGCACCCCGGTACAGCTCGCGTTGCAGGTGGTGCAGGACACCGTGCCATAGGCGCAGGCCGTCTCGCTGACCGTGTTGCCGTCGTCGCACGCCTCGGTCACCGGGCCCTGCTGATCGCGGAAGCCATCGCCGCACACGTTCGCGCGGCAGCCGGTCACGCAGTCGTCGGTGTTGAGCGAGTTGCCATCGTCGCACTGCTCGCCGGCCACGTTGTTGAAGAAGCCGTCGCCGCAGGCCGCGGGGGAGCAGTCGTTGTCGCAATAGGTCGTGTTGCCGCCGGTGTCGCACTGCTCGCCGGCCGCGGTGTTGAGGACGCTGTCGCCGCACAGGGCGGGGCGGCAGTTCGAGTTGCAGGACGCCGAGTTTCCGCCGGTGTCGCACTGCTCGTTGCGCGCGAGGTTCACCTTGCTGTCGCCGCAGAACGCCGCGGTGCAGTCGGTGTCGCACGTGGTCGTCTCGGTGCCCGTCACCGCGCCCGACACGTCGCACTGTTCGCCGGCCGACGCGTTGATGATGCCGTCGCCGCAGCGGCGCGAGGTGCAGTTGACGTTGCAGGTCGCCGACTCGCCCGAGGTGTCGCACTGCTCGACGCCGGTGTGTACCAGTCCGTCGCCACAGCGGGCGAGCTTGCACTGCGAGGTACACGAGCCGGTGTCCACGTTGTTCGTCGAACCCTCGTCACACTGCTCGTTGAGGCCGATTTCCACGGTGGAGTTGCCGCAGGTACCCGTCGACCGGCAGTCCGACGAGCAGTTGTCGGTGGGGCCGATGGGGGCGAGATTGCCGTCGTCGCACAGTTCTCCGGGGTCGATGACGGTGTTCCCGCACACCTCGAAGCGGCACAGCGCGCTGCAGCCGTCACCCGCAGTGAGGTTGAAGTCGTCGCATTGCTCGGCGCCGCCGTCCAGCAGCACCGCGTCGCGGTTGTTGTCGCCGCAGCGCTCGAGGCCCTTGCAGTCAGCGCGGCAGCCGTCGCCCGACGCCTGGTTGCCGTCGTCGCAGAGCTCTCCGGGGTCGACGAAGTTGTTCCCGCAGACTTCGAAGCGGCACAGCGCGCTGCAGCCGTCGCCCGCGGTCAGGTTGCCGTCGTCGCACTGCTCGGTGCCGCCGTCGACCAGCACCGCGTCGCGGTTGTTGTCCCCGCAGCGCTCGAGGCCCCTGCAATCGGCCCGGCACCCGTCGCCCGAGGTCCGGTTGTGGTCGTCGCACAGTTCGCCGGCCAGGGGGTCGAACAGGCCGTTGGCGCAGCTCTCGTCGGAGCGGCAGTCGGCGCTGCAGCCGTCGCCACCGTCGACGTTCCCGTCGTCGCAGATCTCGAAGCCGCCATCGCGCAGCGCCGGGTCGCGCAGCCCGTCACCGCAGCGCTCCAAGCCCAGGCAGTCGGCGCGGCAGCCGTCGCCACCGTCGAGGTTGCCGTCGTCGCAGATCTCCCGGCCCTGGCCGCGGCCCCCGTCGGCGTTCTCCACGAAGGTGTTGCCACAGGCGACGATCACGCAGGCGCTGTTGCAGGTGGCCACGTCGTCGTCGCAGGCCTCGAGGCCGCCGTCGTGGAGCACGTCGCGCACGTTGTTGCCGCAGCGCTCGGCCTTGCAGGTCGCGCTGCAGTCGTCGCCGCTGACGGTGTTTCCGTCGTCGCACTGCTCCATGCCGCCGTCGTTGAAGTTGGTGCGCTCGCCGTCGCCGCACAGCTCCAGCGTGCAGTTGCCGCGGCACCCGTCACCCAGGGTGTTGTTGCCGTCGTCACACTGCTCGAAGCTGCCGTCGCTGAGCATGTCCCGCTCGCCGTTGCCGCAGCGCTCGGCGTGGCACAGCGCGTTGCACCCGTCGCCAGGCGTCTTGTTGCCGTCGTCACATTCCTCGAGGGGCTTGCCCTGCGCGTCGCGCACGTCGCTGTCGACGTTGCCGTCGCCGCAGATGCCCGCGCCCTTGCAGTCGGCCCGGCACTCGTCGCCGTTTCGCTGGTTGCCGTCGTCGCAGTACTCGGCGCCGCCGTCGGGCAGGGTGTCCTTGACGCCGTTGCCGCACAGCGAGGTGGGCGAGATGCACTGGTCGCCGCTGGCCGAACACACCGAGCCCACCGGGCACACCAGGCCGCTGGAACAGGTGGCGGTGGTGGTGTCGAAGCACGCGCTGGCAGCGAGCATCAGGCTCGCGATGCTGAGTCGTCGAAGGAGGTTCATGGGGTGTCTCAGAATTCGAAGGACGCGAGGGCGCCGGTGGTGGTGGGCGTGATGATCGGCACCAGCGTCACGCGCGGGGCCTCGACGTTCAGGGTGCGTTGGAAGGCGATGGGCCGGCCCACGTAGAAGAGCACTGCGCTGCCGACCAGGGCGGCGCCGCCGACCGCGTACATCGCGATGGCTGCCGTCTGCTGGGCCTGCGCCGCGAGGCGGGTCTCCTGGAGCGTCGGCACCGGGTAGCACCCGCCGCTCTCGCTCGAGGTCGCGCAGTTCTTGATGCCGGTGTCATAGGCCTGGAACCCCGTGCTCGCCGTGAGGTGCAGGGCCACGCCCGTGCCGATCAACGCCGCGCCCGTGCCCAGGACGACCCAGGGAATGACCGGGCTGAAGGCCCGGCGGTACTCGGTCAGTTCCTCGGTCCTGAAGACCTTCAGCTCGAAGGTCTGGGTGTCGCCGCCGGCGAGCACCACCGAGCGCTCATCGGGCAACAGGCCGTCCTGCGAGGCGGTCAACGTGTGCGGGCCGGCGCGCAGCTGGCCTTCCCACGAGCCGGGGGCGGTGAAGAGGGGGCGGCCGTCGAGGCGCACCTGGGCGCCGGCGTAGGTGCACGACACCTTGACCTTGGTCAGCTGCCGCTCGATCAGCGCGAGGTAGCGCTGCGCCTGCTGGAACTTGTCATCGTCCAGTGGGGCCGGGCCGAACCGGAGCGCCGCGGTGAGGTGCTCGTGCACCTCGAGCGGCTGGTCGAGGTTCACCAGGGCCAGGGCGAGGTTGTAGTGCACCGCGGGGTGGTCCCAGACGGCGAGGGCCTCCTTGTAGGTGCCGGCCGCCTTGGGGAAGAGCGACTCCTTGAGCGCCGCGTTCCCTTCACGGAACAAGGCGATGGCCCGGGCCTGGCGATCCTTGGGCACGCCCTTCGCCCACGGGCGCTCGACTTCTTCGGCGAAGGCGAACGAAGCACACGCCAGCACCGCTGCCACCGCGATCGCGGTCCATTTCCCAGTCGTCATGGTCCTTCGTCCCCTCACTTGAGATCGTCGATCACCGAGCTGCCGAGCTGCTCTTCGATGCGTCGCGCCCGGGCTTCGGCTTCGGCCTTCAACTTGTCTGCCTTGAGCCGCTCTCTCTCGGCGAACTTGCGGGCCACCTCGGCCGCCTGCTTCGCCTCGAGCGCGCTCTTGGCGTTGAGCCGCGCGTTGGCCTCGGCCTTCTTCGCCAGGTCGGCGGCCACCTCGGCGGCCCGCTGCGCCGACTCGGCCTGGGCCGTGGCCTGGGTGGCCTGGGTCAGCGCCACCGCCAGCTCCGAGGCTGACTTCTCGGCCTTGGCCGCGGCCTCGTCGCGCTCGCGTTCGCGCACCTGGGCCTTCTCGAGGTTCTTGCGCGCGTCGGCTTCGGCGAGGAGCGCCACGGTGGCCTTCTCCTGCGCCTCGGCCCGCGCGCCCGCGATGATCACCAGGGCCACCGAGGCCGCCGCCGCCAGGAGCCCCAGGAAGGCGATCGCCGCGATGGTCAGCCCGCGCTTGCGCCGGGCCTGCCGCGCCGTCAGCTCGATGACCGCGTCGACGAAGGCCTTCTGCGCGCCTGGCAGGGTACCGCGGTAGCGCCGCGAGAAGCGCAGCGCCTCTTCGGCCAGCTCGCCACGCCAGAGGAGATCTTCGGCCTGGCCCTTCTGCGTCCACTGCCGGGCCGCGCTGCGGATCTGGTCGAGGAACGCCGAGTCTTCGCCGCTCTCTTCGAGCCAGCGCTTGAGCATCGGCCAGCTGTGAATGAGCGACTCGTGGACGATCTCCACGGTGGCCGCGCCGCCGCCGGTCTGCACCACCAGCAGGCGCGCCTGCACCAGCTCGTCGACGAGGTTCTGGATCTCGGTGGGGTTGGTGTGGAGCTCGCGCAGCTCGTCCATGCTGACGATGGCGCGGGTGCGATCCGGCGTCACCAGGCGCAGGAAGATCGCGCGCAGCAGGGGCTGCACCTGCGGCGAGAGCTTCTCGAGCACCGCGTTGGCGTGGCTGGCGAGCGCGCCGGCGACCCCGCCGATGGCCTCGTAGGCGGCCTTGGTGAGCTGCTTGTTGGCGGCGTCGCGGGCGTCCCACAGCTTGGAGGCGGCGAACTGGAGCAGCGGCAGCGCCCCCTGCGTCGTCGCCAGGTGCTTGAGCATGTCGTCGACGATGTCCTGCGACTCGAACTTGTACCCGGCGAGCTCCGCGGGGGCGACGATGGCCTCGCGCAGCCCCTCGGTGCCCGGCGAGTTGAGGAACACCAGTCCCTGGCTGAGCTCTGCCATGAAGCGCGCGTCTTCGGGCACGCGGTCGAGGAAGTCGCTGCGCACCGAGAGCACCAGGCGAATGGGCGACGTCGCGTCGTCGGCCACGGCCGCCAGCGAGGCGGTGAAGGCCTTGCGCTCGGCGAGGTCGGGCACCAGCGTGTAGAGTTCCTCGAACTGGTCCACGAAGAGGAGGATGTTCTTTTTCTCGCGCCGGGCGCGGCCGCGGAGCACCGCGCCGACGAAGCCAGGCTCCTTGACCAGGCGCTCTTCGAGCTTCTTCTGCTCGGCCATCTCGTCGGCGATGGACACCGAGGTGCCGAGCATGGGCGAGATCAACGAGGCCAGCGCGGCGAGGGGGCTCCTGCCGGGCCGGAGCACCAGCGATTCCCAGTTCTCGCCCGAGCGCTTGAGCGCGGGCACGAGGCCGGCGCGCACGAAGGAGGACTTGCCGGCGCCCGAGGGCCCGACCACGGCGATCAGCGGGCGCTCGCGCACGCGGTTGACGGTGGCGGCGATCTCCGCGCCGCGGCCGAAGAACCGGTTGGCGTCGATCTCCTGGAACGCGGCGAGGCCGGCGTAGGGGCTCTCGTCGATCTTCAGCTCGCGGGTGTAGCGCCCGGGCATGAAGGGCTCGAGGGCCCGCAGCAGGGTGACCGCGTCGGGGAAGCGCTGCTCCTTGCGCTTGAGCAGGCAGCGGTCGACGATCGCCGCGAGCTCCGGCGGCACGTCGGTCGACTTGCTCTTGAGCGAGGGCATGGGCGTATCGAGCATGCCGGTGACCATCAACTGGTGGCCCTTGAGCGGGTCCAGCGGGTGCTTCCCGGTCAACATCTTGAACATCATGATGCCCACCGCCCAGATGTCGGCCCGGTGGTCGATGGGCACGCCGATGCCCCACTGCTCGGGGGCCATGTACGAGAGGGTGCCCATCATCGCGCCCTGCTGCGTGAGCTCCGCGTCGTCCTCGTCCTCGAGGTTGGTCTTCGGGGCCCGCGGGCGGGAGATCGCCGAGGGCGTCTGCTCGTCGCTCTGGAGCACCTTGGCGATGCCGAAGTCGAGCACCTTGGTCTGGCCCGAGTCGGTGATCATGATGTTGTCGGGCTTGAGATCGCGGTGAACGAT
Organism: uncultured Archangium sp.; assembly: GCA_903905455.1. Lineage (GTDB taxonomy): Bacteria > Myxococcota > Myxococcia > Myxococcales > Myxococcaceae > Archangium_A. The sequence goes on along the minus strand of CAIVGN010000070.1, from coordinate 12,341 downwards.
GCCCTGGCTGTGGGCGTAGGCGAGGGCCTTGACCACCGGCACGATCAGCTCGGCGACGCGGGGCGCGGGCAGCGGCTTGGTCTCGGGCGCCACCTTGCTCAGCGTGTTCCCGGTGATGTACTCGAACACCATGAAGGGCATGCCCTGCCAGGCATCGACCTCGAAGATGATGACGATGTTCTCGTGCTGCACCGAGGCGGTGGTGCGGGCCTCGAGAATGAAGCGCTTGGTGAGATCGGGCGAGTGCGTGCGCAGGAACTTGATGGCCACGCGACGGCCCAGGCGCGTGTCGCGGGCCAGGTACACCGAGCCCATGCCGCCGCGGCCCAGCAGGCGGATGACCTCGTAGTGGTGAATGCGCGTGCCCACCTCGGGCTCGTCCATCTTCTGGCCGGGGCTGGTGAAGTCACGGCCGCTGTTGCCGGTGACCGGCGTCAGCGACTGCGACGAACCGGGCGAGCGGGGCGCCTGCTGCGTCGGGGCCCGGGCCGGCGGCACCGAGGGAGGCACGGTGGCCTCGACCATGGGGGGCTTCGACTCGTTCTTGATGACGGTCTGCAGATCAGCCTCGCCGTCGTTGGTGTTCGCTTTGCTCAAAGGGGTTCCTCGCTCAGCGGGGTCGCCGGCGCGTGGGGTTCAACCTGACTGTATCGGGGTTCGGCGCCGACGTCAGTCCTCGCTCTTCACCAGCTGCTCCAGCGAGCGCTTGGGGTCGAGGTACTCCGCGAACTTCCGGGTGAGGTACTTCTGGGCCTGCCCGCGCAGCAGCATCCCGGGGTCGCTGGCCTCACCGGCGATGCGGTGCGCCTCGACGGCGAGCTTGCCGTCGATGGTGACGCCCACGGCCTTGCCCTTCATCGTCGCCCCGCTGCCTTCCCAGGCCGAGGTCACGCCGTACTTGCGCTTCCAGTAGCCGAGCAGCGCCTCGACGCGCTGGCGCGCTTCGTCGACGGGCAGCGAATTGGGGACCTCGAACTTGATGACTCCCATGGTCTCGTTCCTTTCTTCAGGTGCGGCGCGCGGTCTGGTGCAGCTCCAGCACGATGTTGCCTTCTTTGAACAGGCGTACCGCGCCGGAGGTCTGGCTGACCACCAGGGCGATGCAGCGGGTCGTCGCGGTGATGCTCGCCGCCGCGGCGTGACGCGCCCCGAGCCCCAGCGGGATCTTCACGTTCTCGTCGCTGGCCGAGAGGTAGCGCCCGGCCGCGAGCACCACGCCGTCTTCGCGAATGACGAAGGCCCCGTCGAGCACCGAGAAGTTCTTGATCGCCTCGCGGATCTTCGGGTCGAGCACGTTGCGCTCGCTCTCCGAGATGCCCTGGAACGGGTTGAGCGTGAGCTGCCGGCTGGTCTCCATCACCGCGTTGTGATCGCCGATGGTGAGGATGGTCCCGATGGGGTGGCCCTCGAAGCCCTCCTGGCCGATCTGCAGCGCCAGCTGGATCAACGCGTCGACCACCTGCGAGTTGAACTCGTCGCCGAGCTTCACCCCTTCGATGGCCACGCGATCGTCGAGCGAGCCGCCGATGCGCATGGTCATCATGGTGTCGATGTGGCGCCCGATGCGGCCGGTGAGGCAGAGCACCGCGTCGCCTTCCTTGAAGAGCCCCTGCGCGAGCGCCGAGACGATCGCCATCTTCACCCGCTCGGTGCGCGAGTAGTCGTAGGCGGGGATGACGATCGCCTTCTCCTTCTTCGACAGGAGATCCTGGCCCAGGGCCTCCAGCGTCACCGCGTACACCAACTTCTTGCGGCACTTGCGCCCGCGCAGGTCTGCGGGTGGAATGCTCGAGTCGCTGATCACCAGCAGGTGATCGACCTCCGACGTGCTGGCCAGCGCGAGCGCGCTCCTCAAGAACTCCCGGTCGAGTCGATTGGTGTCCGACATGAGCCTTGAATCTTACGATCGAGCAAATGATTTCAAAGGCTTATTTCGAGATGTCTTGACTTGGAGGGCGGGCTTCCTGATAGTGCCGCGCCTTCATTTTTCAGCCGTGAGGAGCCATGTCCGAAAAGGGTCACCTGTCGCAGAAGGATCTGAAGCGCTTCAAGAAGTCCCTCGAGGACAGCCGAAAGGCCATCATCGAGAACGCGCGGAAGACCATGGAAGAAGAGTCGAACTTCGACACCGACGATCTCCCTGACGAGATCGATCAGGCGTCGAGCGAATACGCCCAGTCGATGGCGTTTCGTTTGCGCGATCGCGAGAAGTTCCTCCTCAAGAAGATTGAGAAGGCGCTCCAGCGCATCGAGGACGGCAGCTTTGGCATGTGTGAGCGCTGTGAGGAGCCGATCAGCATGAAGCGGCTCGAGGCGCGCCCCGTGACGACGCTGTGCATCCGTTGCAAGGAAGAGCAGGAGAAGAAGGAGAAGTCGTACGGCTGAGCCGTCGCTTCCCCTCTTCACCTGAAAAAAGACGCCTGAGCCGGTCTTCCCATCGAGGGGAGTCCGGCTCTTCGTCTTTGGGGCTTTCAGCTCAGCTCGACGCGGACCAGCTGGCGACCGATGAGGAACTGGTCTCCGTTGTCGACGAACGAGGGCGCGCCCAGGCGCAGGAAGGTGCCGTTCGACGAGCCGAGATCGCGCAACAGCAGGCGATCGGGCGCGACCTGGAGCACCGCGTGGCGCCCCGAGACGAAGCCGTCGGAGGGGAAGGTGATGTCGCCGTTCTCGCGGCCGATGGCGTTCTCCCCGTCCTTGAGGGGGAAGGCCCCGCCGCGAATGCCGCCCTCGAGCAGCTGCACCAGGCGAAAGCGGTGGCCCGCGTCGGGTGAGCCCCAGGCCGTGGCGCCGTCTTCGGCGGGCATCAGCGGAGGCACCGGCTCGACGACGAGGCGCTGGCGACCGACGCGCACCTCGCCACCGGCGGGGACTTCCCGTTCGGCGCGCAGGCGGGTGAAGACCCCGTTGCCCCCGCCGACGTCTTCCACGGCGAGGCGCGCGCCCGAGAAGAACAGGCGCATCTGGGTGTCGGCGACGAAGGGATCATCGGCGATCGCGAGATCTCCGGTGCGCCCACACAACATGACATCGCCGCGCATGGGGATGACCGACTCGGGCCCTCCATCGGCGCGGACGACGCGAACGGCGACGCGGGGGCGATTGGCAGCAGGCATGACTCCGCGTGCATAGCATGGGCGGAATCCGGAATCTGGAATGGGAATCGCTGTGGCGCCCGGACCGGCGGCGTGGAAGTCTGGGACCGCTCGTGGCCGCTCCCGACGAACACATTGGCAAGACCGTCGCCAACAAGTACCGCGTCGAGCAGATGATCGGCGAAGGGGGCATGGGCAAGGTCTACAAGGCCACCCAGATCTCCCTCGACAAGCCGGTCGTGCTCAAGGTGCTTCGTACGGCGTTGCTCTCCGACGAGCGGACCGTGGCTCGTTTTCAGCGCGAGGCGAAAGCCGCCAGCCGCCTGAACCACCCCAACTCCATCAGCGTGCTCGACTTCGGCCAGGCCGAAGACGGGGCCATGTACATCGCCATGGAGTACGTGCAGGGCAAGGACCTGCACCACATCCTCTCGCGCGAGTGGCCGCTGCCCGAGGCGCGGGTCATTCGCATGATCAGCCAGGTGCTCTCCGCCCTGGCCGACGCGCACTCTGCCGGGGTGATCCACCGCGATCTCAAGCCCGAGAACATCATGGTGGAGCAGCGGCGCGGCGAGGCCGACTTCGTCAAGGTGCTCGACTTCGGCATCGCCAAGATCATCGACGGCACCAACGACGAGGGCCCGGCGCTCACCCGCGCCGGCTTCGTGTGCGGCACGCCCGAATACATGTCGCCCGAGCAGGCCCGCGGGGCGCAGCTCGATCACCGCAGCGATCTCTACGCGGTGGGGGTGATCCTCTACCAGCTGACCTGCGGCATGCTGCCCTTCGACTCCGACTCGGCCGTCGGGTTTGCCACCAAGCACCTCACCGAGGTTCCGCCTCCGCCCTCCAAGCGCCGCCCTGACGCGCGCATCTCCAACGGCATGGAGCGCCTGATCATGAAGGCGCTGGCGAAGAACCCGGACGATCGCCCGCAGACCGCCGAGCAGTTCCGCGCGGAGCTGATGGCCATCGAGAAGGAACGCCGCGCCGCCGTGGGCACCACGCGCCGCCCGGCGGCCAGCTCCTCGGCCCCCGGCCTCGCCTCGGTCACCCGCAAGGTGACGCCGATCGATCAGCAGGAAACGCGCGTCAACCCTCCGCCGGCCCAGTCTCCCTGGGGGTCCACCGAGAACACGGTGCGCGCCTCGTCGCCGATCGCGGGGCCGGTGCCCGAAGATTCGACCTCCACGTCGACCACGCCGGGCCGCGACACCGCCCCCTCGGCGAGCTCCGGCGCCAGCTCGATCATCTTCAAGGCAGCCACCGTGCTGCTGGTGCTGCTCGCCGTCGCGCTCGCCGGCCTCTACGCGTGGAACGTGACGCAGCGCCCGAAGGACGTCTACGTGCCGCCGGCCAACGCGCCGCTCACCGGCTCGGGCCGCCTCTTCGAGTACGACCCGCCCCGCGAGAAGCGCCGCCCCGGTGACGCCGCGCGCTCGTCGCAAGAAGGTGACGACGCCTGGCACAAGGGCGCGGTGGAGTTCGCGCTCTCTTGCTACGTCGACGCGTGGCAGGCCGACCCGCAGCCCGACCTGGCGCTGAAGATCGGCGAGCTCTACTTCGAGAAGGGCATGCCGGCCGAGGCGCGCGCGTGGTGGGCGCGGTACCGCAAGGACGCCCCGACCGCGAAGGCGCTGCCGTACATCGACCAGATGCTCGCGCGCCCCTGAAGGGCGAAAGCGCGGTGACGCTTCAGCTGAGCGCTTCGACCTGCAGCGTCTGCTGCCCGATGCGCAGCCGGTCGCCCGTCTTGAGCGGCCGCTCGCCGCTGACGCGCACGTAGGTGCCGAGGCCCCCGGAGAGGTCGCGGATCATCGCCCCGTCAGGCAGCGGGGAGATCTCGCAGTGCCGCGGCGCGAGGCCTTCGTCGTTGGGGTAGCTGAAGTCGCAGCGCCCCTGGCCGACGGTCAACACCGGCCCCGGGCTGAGCAGGCAACGCCCGCCGCGATCGCCGAGCAGCACCTCTTCGACGGCGTAGTGCACCTGGCCGTTGGGCACGGTCGAGCCGTAGACCAGCACGTCGCTCTTGTTCCACGGCTCTGCAGGATCGATGGCGCCGACGAAGCGGAAGAGGCGAAGGCCGGTGCAGAAGGTGCCGCCCATGGGCACGGTCTCGGTGTTGGTGATGCTCACGTACACGCCGGAGGTCGAGGCCTCGTCGCGCACGAAGAGCTTCCCGTCGCGGATGCTCAGCGTCGCGTGCAGCGGGGAGACGAACGGGTCGTCGGGGAAGAGGATCGCCCCGCGGGAGCAGCCGATCTGCGCCCCGGTGCTGGCCAGGCGGAAGCGCTGGCCGCGCGCCGGCCCCGCGAGCACCGTCAGGCCGATCTTCGGGCCCGGCACCACGGCGGGGGTGGTCTGCGTCGGCGCCGAAGACTGGAAGGTCGGGCGCGTCGGCGGCCCGCGCTGCGGAATGGGCGTCGGCCCGGTCGCGGTGCGCTTGAGGCCCGGCGGCGTAGCCGAGGGCGGGGTGGGCGCCGGGGGCAGGGGATTGGGCGCCCCGGGGGAGGTGGCCTCGCGATCGGCCACGCGGCTGGCCTCCACGGGGGCAGGCTGCAGGCGCGGAACCTCGGCGCGAGGGGTCGAAAGGGCGATGCCGTCAGTCGCCGACCCGCACGCCATGCAGCGCACGGCCGCGACGACGTTGAGGAAGTCGCAGGACGGGCAGATGACGCCGAGGCTCTTGGTCAACAGCGCAGCCATGGGGAGCCTCCATAGTCTGGCAAGCCGAGTCTTTCCGCAACAATGGCGTGCTCACCGCACTTCATCGTCATTGACTCTGGGGTCGTGATCACAAACGAGGCTGACGCATTGCAGCAGGGACCATGGGTGCTACGCTTCAGCACGTTTGATCCGCCTTAACGACATCCTCCAGCGGGTTGCGGCCTACCACCCCGATCCCGATCTCGACATCATCAAGAAGGCCTACGTGTATTCGGCGAAGGTCCATCAGGGGCAGGTTCGCAAGTCTGGCGAGCCGTACCTGATTCACCCGCTCGAGGTCGCAGGCATTCTGGCGCAACTGCGCCTCGACGAAGCCTCGATCGTCGCCGGGCTGTTGCACGACACCGTCGAAGACACGCTGGCCACCATCGAGGAGATCAAGGAGCTCTTCGGTGACGAGGTCGCGCTGATCGTCGACGGCGTCACCAAGCTGGGGAAGTTCAGCGCCAGCCAGCAGCTCTCGCAGGAAGAGAAGCAGGCCGAGAACTTCCGCAAGATGCTCGTGGCCATGGCGCAGGACATTCGCGTCATCCTGGTCAAGCTCGCCGACCGCACGCACAACATGCGCACGCTCGATCACATGAGCGAAGAGAAGCAGGCGCGCATTGCCCAGGAGACGCTCGACATCTACGCGCCGCTCGCCAACCGGCTGGGCATCAGCTGGGTGAAGACCGAGCTGGAAGATCTCTCGTTCCGCTACACCCGCCCCAAGGACTACCTCGACCTCGAGAACAAGGTCTCGCGCAAGAAGAAGGAGCGCGAGAAGTACATCGACGACGTGGTGGGGATCATCGAGGCCAAGCTCAAGGAGAGCGGGGTGCCGGCGAGCGTCAGCGGCCGCTTCAAGCACTTCTATTCCATCTACAAGAAGATGCGCTCGCAGGGCATCGACTTCGAGCAGGTGCCCGACGTCATCGCCTTCCGGGTGATCACCCCCGATCTCGCGCAGTGCTACGGCGCGCTGGGGCTGATGCACCAGATGTGGAAGCCGGTGCCGGGTCGCTTCAAGGACTTCATCGCGATCCCCAAGCCGAACATGTACCAGTCCCTGCACACCACGGTGATTGGGCCGCTCTCCGAGCGCATCGAGATCCAGATCCGCACCGAGGAAATGCACCGCGTCGCCGAAGAAGGCATCGCCGCTCACTGGGCCTACAAAGAGGGCAAGAGCGCGATGAACAGCGACGACGAGAAGTTCGCGTGGCTGCGGCAGTTGCTCGAGTGGCAGCAGGACCTCAAGGACCCCAAGGAGTTCCTGGACACGGTGAAGGTGGACCTCTTCACCGACGAGGTCTTCGTCTTCACGCCCAAGGGGGACGTGAAGTCGCTGCCCCGCGGCGCGACGCCCATCGACTTCGCCTACGCCATCCACTCCGGGGTCGGCGAGAAGACCGTCGGCGCGAAGGTGAACGGGAAGATCGTCCCCCTTCGCTACAAGCTGAAGAACGGTGACCAGGTCGAGGTGCTCACCAGCCCCCAGGCCCACCCCAGCAAGGACTGGATCACCTTCGCCAAGACGAGCCGCGCGCAGCAGAAGATCCGCAGCTTCATCAAGGAGCAGCAGCGCGAGAAGAGCCTGATCCTGGGGCGCGAGCTCACCGACCGCGAGTTCAAGCGCTTCGGCCTCAACCTCAACAAGCTGATGAAGGGCGGGGATCTCAAGACCCACGCCGCCGGCTACGGCTACCGCAACGAGGAAGACCTGCTGGTGGCCGTGGGCTACGGCAAGGTGCAGCCCAGCCAGCTGGTCGATCTCCTGTTGCCCAAGGAGAAGGTCGAAGAGCTGCGCGAGAAGGAGAAGACGCCGCAGGAGCAGTCGGCCAGCGCGGGCCTCTTCCAGACCGTCAGCGACATCGCCCGCAAGGTCGTCGGTCGCAAGTCGACCAGCGGCGTGACCATCGGCGGCATCGACGACGTGCTGGTGCGCTTCGGCCGGTGCTGCAACCCGGTGCCCGGCGACGCCATCGTCGGCTTCATCACCCGCGGGCGCGGCGTCACGGTGCATACCTCGAACTGCGAGAAGGCCAAGGCCACCGACCCCGAGCGCAAGGTCGACGTCGCCTGGGACGTGCGCGGCGACTTCCGTCGGCCGGTCACCCTGCGGGTGCTCACCGCCGATCGCCCCGGCCTGCTGGCCGACATGTCCCAGATCTTCAGCAAGAAGGGCGTCAACATCAGCCAGGCCAACTGCCGGGCCACGGGCGACGACCGCGCGGTCAACACCTTCGAGGTGACGATCAGCGATCTCAAGCAGCTCACCGAGCTGATGAAGAGCATCGAGAAGCTCACCGGCGTCTTCACCGTCGAGCGGGTTTGATCGTTCTTGCGGGCCTCGGGCATCTGATACCTTGCCCGACATGGCACGAGACGTGATCCACACTGAGCTGGCCCCCAGGGCCATTGGCCCCTACTCGCAGGCGATCGCGGTTTCGGCGGGGAAGATGGTGTTCCTCTCGGGGCAGATTCCGCTCGACCCGGCGACGGGCGAGGTGGTCGCAGGCGACGTGACCGCGCAGACCGAGCGGGTGATGAAGAACCTCGAGGCGGTGCTCGCGGCGGCGGGGTGCACCTTCGCCAACGTGGTGCGCTGCGGCATCTTCCTCACCGACCTGGGCGACTTTGGGAAGGTCAACGAGGTCTACGGGCGTTACTTCCCCGCGAACCCGCCGGCCCGGGCGACCGTTCAGGTATCGGCCTTGCCTCGCGGGGTGAAGGTCGAGATTGATTGCATCGCCGTGGGGTGACGGAAGGCCGCCGTCGCTTCTCAGTGGAGACGAAGATCATGTCGTTCAAGAGTGTGCTGTTCATCGCGTTGATCGCATCGGGAGGCGCGCTCGCCCAGGCGACGAGTGATTGGACGCCGCCGCCCATGGTGCCGGCTTCTCCGCCCCCGATGCCGCCGGCCGAACCGCAGCCGCAGGACCCGGGCACGCCGCCTCCCCCGTCGATGATGCCGGGGCCCGGCTACGTGCCCGGCCAGCAGGCGACGCCGGGCTACCAGTACTCGCCCTACGGCCAGCCCAAGTCGATGGAGAAGCCCGCGCCGGAGATCGGGCTCATGGTGTCCGAGTCGCTGTTCGGCATGCTCACCGCGGCGGGCGTGACGGTGCTGCCGTATTTCCTGCTGTTCTCGAACGGCAGCTTCCTCGAGGAGCCGATCTCGTCGATCGTTTTCTGTCTCATCTTTGGCGCCGCACCGTTGGCCGTTGCGCAGACCCAGGTCAGTTTGGCGAACGGCAGCCGCTTCTACCAAGCGGACACCTGGCCCGCCGCGCTGACCGGCGTGGCAGGCATGGCCGGCGTCCTCGGCATCTATTATGCGTTTGGCTGGCTTCCGAAGCCGTTCGTTCAAGGCGGCGTGCAGCAGGATCGGACCGCCGGCGTGGCGTGGCTCATGATCGGCTCGATTGCCATCGTGCCCCTGCTGCAGATGGCGGTGATCAACCTCTTCAAGCAGCCCAAGCCGGGCATGAACTTCACCATCGGTGACCCGGTGAAGCGGCAGGGCGTCACCTTCGCGCCGCCGACGCTCGCGCCCATCGTCTCGTCGAGCTCCGGCCTCGCCGGGGCGCAGCTCTCGCTGCTGCGCGGCAACTTCTAGAAGAGCCGGTACCCGACGCCGAGCCGCGCGGCCCAGGCCGGGCTGTACTGCGTCACGCCCAGCGGTTCCTTCGTGGCGTCGAAGCCGACGTGCGCCGACACCAGGAGCGAGAACCCGCCGCCCAGGTGGAACTCCGCGCCTGCGCCGACGAGCGGGGTGACCTGGAAGCCCTGCACGGTCAAGGCGATGGCCCACGGCACTTCGAGCTGCGCGATGCCGGAGATGGTGTCGGTGAAGGCGTAGGACGCGTTGAGGCCCAGGCGGGGCCGCAGCCCGATGAACCCGAAGTTGGTGGGCGCGACGTAGCGGGTGCCGCTGTTGAACTCGAGGCCCAGCGCCAGGGTGGGGGCGAGGCGCAGCTTCTCGCGGCTGAAGGCGGCGAACTTCACGCCCGCCTCGCCGATCACCGACACCTTGAAGACGTTGAACACCCCGCGGGCATCGAACTCGACGAGCCCGAAGCCCTGGCGGTAGCCGACCCCGACCTCCGGGGCGCCCACGAAGCCGTAGAGCGCGTTGGTCCCCGCGGGCAGCGAGGCCGGCGCGAGCACGCCTCCAGTCACCCGCGTGGTGGGGAGAGCGGTGTCGTCGGCGCCAGACAGAAGCATCACGAGCAGCGTGGAGATCATCGCGTGCAACGTACCTGTGCGGGCTCCTGCGCCAAGTTTCCGCCGGCCGAAAGTTTGACCGACCCCGAAGGTCGCTACAGCCTTGTGGCATGGGCACTCCGACGCGGAAGTCAGCAGTGCAGGGCAGGCGCTACCCGCGGTTCCACCTCGACGTCGACTGGTTCGTCGAGTCGAAGGGCAGCTCGAGCATGGGCCGGGGCATCGAGCTCTCGGTGCGCGGGGCGATGTTGCCGCTGACCTGCACCAGCCCCTTCACCGACGGCATCACGCTCTACCTGTCGTTCGCCGCGCGGCCCCAGATGTTCAAGGCGAAGTGCTCGGCCACCATGGAGCCGGGGCGGGGCTGGGTGCTCCAGTTCGACGAGGTGTCCCCCGATGACCTCCAACTCCTCGGGCACACGCTCTTGAGCGAGTTCGGGGCCGCGGCGCTCCCCAACCTCGAGCGGCGCGCGGCGCAGGCGCTCGAACTCTAGTAAATGCAGCGACTTGGCGATTTGAGGCCATGTGGGTACTCAGGGTATGGAGTACGGCATGGCTCACACCGCCCCCCACACGTCGTTGGACTCGTCTCTCTCCACGCTGCCCAGCGCGACCACGCGCAAGCCGCTGGTGTTGGTGATCGACCCCGACGAGTCGACCCGGTCGGTGCTGGAGGTCGCGCTGTCGCGAGACGGCTTCGAGATCTGGAGCGCGTCCACCGGGCCGGCGGGCATGGCGTTGCTGCAGGCGCGGCTCCCCGACGTGATCGTCCTCGAGTCTGATCTCGGCGGCCAGGACGGCTTCACCTTCTGCGCGCAGCTGCGCGGCGACGATCGGCTCGCGAAGATCCCCGTGTTGTTGCTGGCAAAGGCCGACGACCAGAACGTCGAGGCGATGGCCGACGTGGTGGGGGTCGACGACTTCCTGCAGAAGCCGGCCTACGCGCGCGACGTGGCGTCGATGGTGCGGGTCGAGCTGGCGAAGCGGGACGGTGACGGCTCGGGCCTGCTGCGCTTCGAGACCAAGGTGCTGCCCCCGGTGCAGCTGCTGCGCGCCCTGATGTCGTGCCCGCGCTCCGGCCGCCTGCTGCTCGTCGGAGGGCGCGCCGAGATCCGCTTCCGCGCGGGGAAGATCATCGACGCCCGCATCGACGGCAAGGGCAGCACGCTCGACACCGTGGTGCGCGCGCTGGCGTTGACCTCGGGCGCCTACGAGCTGGTGCTCGAGCCGGTCGATGGCTTCGCCGAGCTCCAGTGCAGCCTGCGCGAGCTGATCGAGCTGGTGCTCCCGCGGCTCCAGAAGTGGGCGCGGGTGCTGCAGCGCAGCCTGCCGCTCGAGTCGCGCCTGGTGGTCGACTTCGGCCGCCTCGCGCAGGGCCTCAAGGCGATGCCTGACGAGGTGAACCGCATCGTGCAGCTCTTCGACGGGTTCCGCACCGTGGAACAGTCGCTCATCGACAGCTCGTTCAACGAGACGCTGACGCTCGAGGTGGCCACCCGCCTGTACCTGATGGGGGTGCTCGCGCCGGCCAAGGGCGCCGACGATGCGCTCGCCGAGCTGCGGCCCATGCCGCGCCTCTTCGAGCCCCGGGCGACCGAGGCCGAGGAGTTGATGCAGCAGCTCTTCGCCGGCACCGCCGAGATCCGCGCCGAGGCGGACGGGTCGGCCGACGTCGACTGGTACTCACCGGGCCCGCGCGAGACCGGGATCGAGCTCGGAGACGCGAACGGCGGCTGGACCACCGCCCCGGTGCCCATGGGGCTGGCCGAAGGGCTCGCGCCCGAGTTGGCGAAGCAGCTCGACGCCTTCCTGACCCCGATGCACGTGGAGGCGCTGCCCGTGTCGCCCGCGGTCGCAGTCGCCCAGCAGTTCGCGGACCAGCAGCCCGAGCTCGCGGCGGACACGGTGATGGAAGCGGTCCTCCTGCAGGCCGTCGACGCCGAGTCGATCGTCGGCCTCGAGGCGTCCCTCAACCAGGCCCTCTCGCCCGACGCCGAAGCGGAGCTCGAGGCCGAGCTGATGCACCGGGACCAGGCGCGCGGCTCGCAGGCCCGCATCGAGACCCCGTGGATGACGCCCGCCGTCGAGCTGCCGGTCGCCGCGGCCCAGGCTCCCTCGGCGCCCACGGTGATCGTCGACGCGCGGTCGGTGACCCCGGTGCTCACGCCGTCCGTGGCCGTCGTCGCCGAACCCGCGCCGCAGCAGGACGTCGAGGCCGCCTTCTTCCAGGACGAGGCGCCCGTCGCCTCGCTGCCGGTGCCCGTCAAGTCCCAGTCGTCGCGTCGGCTCTGGCCGTTCGTGGTCGGTGGC
>CAIVGN010000069.1 GCA_903905455.1 uncultured Archangium sp. | reverse complement strand
GCGCGAGGTCGAGGCGCGTGGCGAACCCCTGCCCCACGTTGGTGCCCGCGAGGTGCTGGGTCCACAACCAGCCCTCGAGCTCGGCCGAGGGCGCGATGGCCGTGGACGCGAGGTTGGCCGGCGCCCGGGCCGCGCGAACCTGGAAGGCCTCGCGCGTCGTCTGCTCCGCGAGGTTCCACAGCGCCGTCGACATGGGCGTCGTGAGCTGCTCCGTGGTGGGCGGTGAGGCCACGCTGCCCTCGATGCCGCCCTGGGGGAAGTCGGGCTGATCCACCGACTCGGAGTCGATCTGCCGCCGCGCCGACGCCGTCCGCCCCTCGGCCTCCACCGCCAGCTCGTAGGGCATCGCGTAGTGATGCACGCGGCGCGTGTAGCGGAAGGTGTCGTAGACCTTGGTCTCGATGGTCTGATCCGTGCGGTTGAGCTGGGCTCGCAGCGCGTCGACCTCGTGCGCGTCGCGGTTGTAGGTGTCGATGCGCCCGTTGTAGCGGTCGCACGCCTTCTGGTTGCCCCCGCGACAGGCCGAGGCGAGATCATCCATCGCCAGCTCGAACTCCCGGTGCTCGTGCGCGCGCCGGTCGACGGCGTAGCGCAGGCGACGCCACTCGGGGTTCTCGTAGCGGTCGATGCGCGCGACGTATTGGGTCTCGTTCTGGAAGTCCTGCACGGTGTGCTGCAGCGGCTGCGCATGCAGCGTGGCGTCGATGACCAGGGTGACGTTGTTCGGGTTGCACGCGATGCGATCGCCCAGCCGCCCCGCAATGGCCTGGCAGGTGGACAGGTCGGGCTGGCCGTTGAGGCGCACCAGCGTGCCCTCGGCGCGCGCCGACGCGAAGCGCCGCCACAGCGCATCGGTCGACGTGCTCGGCACGCTCTGGCCGTCGGTGCAGCGGGCCGCGGCGCTGTAGGCCCAGGCCGTGCCCGGGAACGCGCCCTCGGCCTCGTGGGCCACGCCGAGCAGCGCCTGGGCCGCCTGGCCGCGCGCGCCGCGATCGAGCTGCGTCCACCGGTCCGACCGCGCCTGGCCCGTCAGCGAGCCGATGCAGCGCGCGAAGCCCACGTAGCCCAGCAGCCCCTCGCCCGCCGTGGACCGACAGCCGTCCTCGAAGCCCCGCATCGCCGTCTCCGCCAACGCCGACACCTCGGCATCGTTGGCGAACTGCCGCAGCTCCGCGAGCAACCCGAGGCACTGCTCGAAGCGCCCCTCGGTGCACGCCGCCTGCGCCGCCGGCCACCGCACGCTCCGGGCGCGCTGGCCCGCTTCCTTCTGCAACTCGCAGGCCTCGGAGCCCGGCTTCTTCAGGCACGCCTGGCCGTACAGAGAGAGCGCCGTGACCGCGTCACCCGAGGCCGCCGCCGCGTCGGCCCGCTTCATGAGGTTCTGGTACGCCCGGTTGCAGCCGCTCAGCGCGCCCAGCACCACCAGCCACAGTCCCACCCGAACCATCGAGCCCATGACCGGGTGCTTGGGGCCACGCGGGGCCCTGCGTCAAGCGTCGAAGAAGTCGGCGGAAATCGCCTCACCCCTGCGTGTCGGAAACCCCGAAGCTCATCTACCGCAACTCCTCGTCTTCCGAGCGCAAGCAGCCCTCGCCCACCGAGCTCCAGGCGATGCTCTCGCAGTGGGAGAAGTGGAAGGCCGCCCACCCGTCGATTCTCGACATGGGCGACGCACTGCTGCCCACCGGCAAGGCCATCAAGAACGGCGTGGTCACCGACGGCCCCACCATCGAGTCCAAGGAGCTCGTCTCCGGCTACTCCATCGTGGAGGCCAACGACTACGACGCCGCGCTGGTGGTGGCCAAGGCGTGCCCGCTGCTCTTCGCCCCCGGCGCGAGCATCGAAGTGCGCGAGCTCGCGGGGTACTGAGCGGCGATGAGCGACGACGCGATCACCCCCGTGCTGCGCCATGCGTACGGTCGTGTCGTCGCCCGCCTGCTGCGCGAGTTTGGCGCCCACCGCCTCGCGCAGGTCGAAGAAGGCCTCGCGCAGGCGATGCTCGAGGCGACGCTCGGCTGGCGCGCGCGGGGCGTGCCACCGAACGCCACCGCCTGGCTCCAGCGGGCGGCGCGCAACCGGATCATCGACGAGCTGCGCCGCGGGCGGTGGCAGGGCGAGCTGCCCGAGACCGAAGACGAGACCCTGGCCGTGGAGCCCGAGACCCCCGGCCTCACCGACGACGTGCACGACGACGAGCTGCGGGCGCTGCTCGCCTGCGCGGCCCCCACCATTCCCCAACCGTCGCAGGTGGTCTTCGCGCTGCGCACGCTGTGCGGCTTCTCCACCCGGGAGATCGCCAACCGCCTCGTGACCTCCGAGGAGAACGTCCAGAAGCGCTGGGAGCGCGCCCGCGAGGCCATGCGCACCGTGGACCTCGAGCCCACCGCCGCCGAGTGGGCGCCTCGGGTCGAGAGCGTGCTGCGGATGATCTACGTGCTCTTCACCGAGGGCTCCTTCGCGTCGGGGGGGCCCACGGTGCTCCGCCTCGAGCTGTGCCAGGAGGCGCTGCGCCTCGCCCACCTCGTCGCCGAGCACCCGCGCGCGACGAGCCCCGAGGCCTGGGCGCTGGTGTCCCTGCTGCACCTGCACCACGCGCGGCGCGACGCGCGGACCGATGCCGAGGGCCTGCCGGTGTTGCTCGAAGACCAGGTGCGCACGCGCTACCGCCGCGACGAGCTCGCCCTGGCCATGGAGGCCTTCCAGCGCGCCGCGACCGGGGGCCTCGAGTCGAAGTACCACCTCGAGGCCGCCATCGCCGCCGAGCACGCCTTCGCGCCCACGTTCGCCCAGACGCGCTGGGCCGACATCGTCTCGCTCTACGAACGCCTCGCGCGCGTCGAGCCTTCCCCGCTGCACACGCTCCACGGGGCCATCGCCCGCTCCTATGCCGAGGGTCCTGCCGTGGCGCTCGCCCAGCTCCAGGTGATGCGGCCCCCGACGTGGCTGGCCGGCTCGCACCTGTGGCTGGCGACCTTCGCCGACTTTCACCGCCGCCTCGGCGACCTGGAG
>CAIVGN010000068.1 GCA_903905455.1 uncultured Archangium sp. | reverse complement strand
GGCGGGGAACGGCAAGCGCATCGCGGTGGGGCTGACGTGGAAGCTGGTGCTCGCGCCGGCGATGGTCCTGGGCATCCTCCTGCTGTGGCGGGGGCAGCTGGGCTTCGTGGAGCGCGTGGTGGTCGCCCAGGCCGCGATGGCGCCGATGGTGACCGCCGGGGTGGTGGCCGCGGACAACAAGCTCGCCCCGGGACTGGCGGCGGCGATGATCGCGGTGGGGGTGCCGTTGAGCCTGCTCACGGTGTCGCTCTGGTGGCGGCTGATCAGCTGAGCTAACGCCGTCCCCGTGTCGTCACGTGCTGGCATCATCGAGTTGTCCATCGACGGAAAAGGTCCCAAGCGCGGGTTCGTCTTCGACCCGCATCGCCTCGCGTTGCCGTGCTGGGCGGAGGTCGGCCCCGGGCTGCTGCTCACCTTCGACCGCCACTTCGACACCGTGGTGCCGGTCAACCCGCTGCCCCCGGGCCTGAGCGTCGACGCCGTCGAGGTGCATGCCCGCGAGAAGCTCGATCACCGCAACTACGATCACGTGCTCGCCGCGATGCAGGGTGGGGTGATCAGCGACGCGATCATCGTGGCCCGCGCGAGGCCGGTCGGCGCCGTGACCAGTGACTGGAACGGGCACGAGCTGATCTGCGCGCCCACGTTGGATCTGATCACCGCCGAGTGGGCCACGCCGCACGCCACGCCCGAAGGCAAGCGGGCCCTCGCCGCCCTCGAGCGAGCCACCTCGGTGATCCTCGACGTCGACCTCGACTGCTTCACCACGCCCAGCGACGCCGACCCCACCACCGTCGTGCCGTGGTCGCTCGAGTTGATCCGCGAGTTCATGCGGCCCCGGGGCAGTGCGCCCTTCTGGGACCAGGTGCTGGCCAAGTGCGTGGGCTTCACCTTCGCCCGCGAGCCCTCGCACTGCGGCGGCCTCATCGCCTCGGGGCGCCTCTTCGAGCACGCCAGCCAGGTGCTCTTCCGCGAGCTCTTCGAGACCGATCTTCCGTAGCGTCCTGAGGGCGATCAGCCATCGGGCTCTTGTTCCCAATGTGGGAACAAGTTAGGGTTCGTGCGGTGAAGATCCTCTCCAGGCCAGCCCTGAGGGCGTTCTGGGAACGAGCCGGTTGCGAGGCCGCCCGGCAGCCACTTCTCGCGTGGTTCAAAGAGGTTGAAAAGGCGACCTGGAAGAGTCCCGCCGAGGTGAAGAAGTCGTACGCCACCGCGGACTTCGTCGGCGATGGTCGAATCGTGTTCAACATCGGGGGCAACAAGTTCCGGCTGGTTGTTTGGGTGAAGTACACCGTCGCGCTCGTGCTCATCAAATGGGTGGGCACTCACGAGGAGTACGACGCGATCGACGTGACGAAGATGGGGCTGACCGCTCGCGGGGTTGCGCCGAAGAAGACCCGGAAGAAGACCCGTTAGGAGTCGACGATGAAGATGCCGAAGCTGAAGGTCATCACCAGTGAGAAGGACTACCGGCGGTCCCTCAAGGCCATCGAGGATCTTTGGGATGCCAAGCCCGGGTCCGAGGCGCACGACTCGCTGGAGGTGCTCGCGCTCCTCGTCGACGACTACGAGAAGCGGGCTTTCCCGATGGAGGAGCCCGACCCGGTGGCCGCGATTCGCTTCCGCCTCGAGCAGGCAGGGCTGGAGTCGAAGGATCTCGTGCCGATCCTTGGCTCTCGCAGTCGGGTGTCGGAGATCATGAACCACAAGCGTGGTCTGACGCTCGAGATGATCCGGAAGCTGTTCGACGAGCTGCAGATCCCGATGGAGGCGTTGATTCCCCGGCACGCGTAGCCCCGAGGCTTCGCGCTGCCGTCACCCGGGCGGAAGTGCGTGCTCTTCAAGCCCGAGCTTCCGCAGCGTCTCGAGGGTGAGCGCGGCGAGCGTTCGGGTGTGCGCCCGGCCCGGCTGCTGCGGAGGCACGCTCTCGTCGCTCAAGAACGTGCGCAGCGTCGCCTCGCACTCCACGACCTTCGCGTTCCCGATGACGCGCACGGCGCCCAGCCTGGCCCACGGGGCCGGGTGCGCCAGCAGTCGCTCGAGCACCGCGATGCCCTGGGTCCGCGAGGTGTCGAGCAGCAGCAACACCCAGGCAAAGACGTGGTTCTCGAGTTCGCGCTCTTCCACCAGGGCCTCGAGGTTGGCGCGCATCACCTGGTGATCGAAGGTGCACCGCGCGTACATCGGCGAGGTGGGCTCGGTGCGCGGGCTCCAGGTGAACGCGAGCTCGCCGGCGGCCGTGTACTGCTTCGTCTCCTCGCCCACGCGCTCCGAGCGGAGCACTCCGCTGTCCCACCACCGACGCGTGAGCCGCGGCTGTTCCCAGGTGCGCAGCTCCAGCAGTTGCCCCTGCTCGTTCCACTTGCGCGACTCGCCCACGTAGCGGCCGTGCTCGAGCTGGAACTCCTCGAGGAGCTGTCCGTTGCGGAACGTCGAGGTGCACCGCCCGTGGCCGCGACCGTTCTCGTAGCGGTACTCGGTGACGAAGCGCGGTTGCTCCTCGGTGCCGATGCCGGTGAAGGGCTGGCCTTGGTAGCGCACGTCGGCGAACGAGTCGAAATCGTCGAGTTCTTCGAGCTGGTCGAGGGGCACGCGCACCATGGCGGCCCGTACATCACGTCGCGGGGCGCGGTGGGATCACCAATGCGCGCCCGGGCTCACCGCGCGAGCGCCTTGATGGCCGCGACGCGCTTCTTGGCGAGGCCGCCGAGCTTGAGCAGCACCCCGAGGCCGCCGCCACGGCCGCGGGCGATGAGCGCATCGGCGAAGGCGCCGAGGTCCGCGTTCGCGGGGATCCACCACGGGTCGGGGTTCTTGCTGCTGTCGATGATCACGGTGCGCGGGCGGGTGAAGACGCCGTAGCTGTGCGCGCTGGCCGCCACGCCCGGGCCGGTGTCCTTCACGCCGGTCCACGGCACGTCCGCGAGGATGCCCGCGAAGCCGTGGTTGTTCACGTAGCCCACGCCGATCTCCATGCGCCGCAGCAGGGCCGCGCCGCGCTCGAGGTCCGAGGTCCACACCGAGCCGTTGAGCCCATAGCGCGAGTCGTTCGCGCGCTCGAGCCCGTCCTCGGCGTCCTTCACCCGCACCACGGCGATGACCGGGCCGAAGGTCTCGTCGCGCACCACCTCCATGTCGTCGGTGCAGCGGTCGAGGACCGTGGGCTGGTACCCGAGCCCCGGGCCCACGCGCGCGCCGCCGGTGGTCACCTTCGCGCCGGCCGCCTTCGCCTGGGCGACGTGCTTTTCGACCAGGCCCAGCTGTGCCTCGTTCTGCAGCGGCCCGAGATCGCTCTCGTCGTTGCCCGTGGACACGCGGAGCTTCGAGACCACCTTCGTCAGCACCTCGACGAAGCGATCGGCGATGGCCTCCTCGACGTACACGCGCTCGATGGCCGCGCAGTTCTGCCCGCAGTTGTGCATCGCCCACTGCGCCACGCCGATGGCCGTGCGATCGAGATCGCAGTCGGCCAGCACCAGCGCCGCGTCCTTGCCGCCCAGCTCGAGCGAGGTGGGAATGAGCCGCTCGGCCGCGCGCGCCGCGACCCGCTTGCCGCTGGGCACCGAGCCGGTGAAGACGATGGCGTCAGCCGAGTCGACGAGCGCCTGGCCCACTTCGCCCGCGCCCTGCACCAGGCCCACCAGCCCCGCGGGCAACACCTCGGCGCAGACCCTGGCGAGGAACGCGCCGGTGCGCGGGGTGTGCTCCGAGGGCTTGAGCACCACGCCGTTGCCCGAGAGCAGGGCGGGGAAGAGCGACTTCCAGAAGTTGCCCAGCGGGTAGTTCCACGGCGCGATGATGCCGATGACGCCGCGGGGCACCGGCTCGGTCACGCCCTTCTTCCCCGGGAAATCGAGCGCCGAGAGCCGCACCTTCGACGGCTTGAGCACCTGCTTGGCGATGGCGATGGCCGTGTCGACGTAGGGCGCCAACGAGGTCAGCTCGCTCGCCTTGCACTCGACCACCGAGCGGCCGGTCTCGCTCGACATCACCTGCGCCACCTCGTCGGCCTTCGCGAGCACCGCCTGACCGAGCGCCTTGATCTTCTCGGCGCGGGCGAACACCGGCAGGGCGCCCCACGCGAGCTGGGCGCTGCGCGCGGCGGCCACGGCGGCCTTCACCTCGTCGGGGGTCGAGGCCTTCACGGGCTCGAGGGCACGGCGATCGGCAGGGTTGATCGTTCCGGGGGCGGTCATGGGCGCGGACAGTGCCCCACCTTTGCTATGAAGCCCAACGTTCGCGTTCGACAGGGAGGCTTCACCACATGAGCAACACGATTCGCCGCATGGGTACCGCCGCAGCCGCTGACCGTTCCTTCACGCTCGACGAGGCCAAGGCCATCGTCGCCAAGGCCCGGGAGAACGGGGTCGTCAGCGCCAGCGAGAAGACCGCGCTCCGGGCGATCATGACGCAGTACAAGGACACCTTTCAGGGCGGCGCGCTCGAGGCCCTCAAGGCGCTGGTGGAGCCACAGTTGCCCCCGCTGCCGCCCCCCGGCGCGCAGACGGTGAACCTCACCCCCGCCGGCTCGGACCGCTCGGTGTTCCTCAACGCCAACGGCGTGTTCACCGCCAACGCCGATGGCACGCCCCCGCGCACCGATCTCGAGCTGGGTGACGCCGTGTTCCGCGCCGCCGAGGCCGCCGACAACGCGCGCACCCCGCTGCTGGGCACCGCGTCGAAGGACCTGCGCGGCAAGACCTTCGAGCAGCTCAAGGTCTCGCTCGCCCGGGTGACCGCTGATGGCACGCCCCCCGCGGGCATGGACGTCAAGCAGGCGCTGCAGCTGCGCGCCTCGGCGGGCGCGGTGCTGCTCGACCTGATCAACGCCTCGAGCGAGCCCGAGCTCCGCGGCCCCGCGGCGAAGACCTACGAGGCCCTGGTGCGCGCCGAGACCGACCCGCGCCTGCGCGAGAACCTCATCTTCCACCTCTCGAATGCCCCGGCCGCCACCGCCGGCGAGGTGAAGGCGATCAGCGACTCGCTGCTCAAGGAACTCGCGCCCACCTCGCCGCCCTACGAGAAGTGGTTCGCCAACGGGAACAAGACCGTCAACCTCGCGTGGACCGTCGGCGAGGGCGAGTTCTGGAAGGGCTTCACCAACTACCTCAAGCAGAACAACTTCAAGCCCGTCGGCGCGGAGAACGAATACGGCGTCTCGACCTACGAGGCGAAGATCAACAAGCCCGGCGTCGGCGAGACCACCTTCCGCATCCAGGTGAAGCAGGGCGGCACCAACATCCTCACCCCCATGAACGACGCGGGCGTGCAGATGGTCGGCTACGACGGCCACTCGAACTGGGGTCGCGCCATGACCGCCTCGGTGCGCAACGGGCCCGAGGCCACCAACCAGGGCGACGGGAAGCTGATCTTCTACAACCTCTGCGTGGGCAAGGGCGTGCTCGACCGCGTGAAGGAGAAGTACGGCAACGCGCAGGTCGTCACCACCTACGCCGCCTCGAACTTCTACACCGACGCCCAGGGCCAGATGACCCGCGGCGAAGGCGGCCAGGCGCTGATGGCCCTCGTCAACGGCGTCGCCGCGCGGGCTGACTGGACGCAGCTGCACGCCGCGATGAACGAGGCCGCCGACATCGGCACCGGCCGCACCTGGGACAACTACCTCACGCCCATCTCCACCCAGACCCGCGAGAAGGTGCTCGACCGCGACAACGACGGCCAGGCCGACTACCTCGACAAGCACTTCAACTACTCCACGTTCAAGGTGCCCGAAGACACCGCGCGCGAGTTCGCCCCCGTGAAGCAGGACCGCCCCGCGAGCGTGCTCGACGGCACCAAGATCCTCGTCTCGGCGAACATGATCAACACGCTCTCCGAGTTCAGCGGCATCCTCGATCGCGCCAACGCGGACTCGAAGGTGATCGCCGGCGGCTGGTTCGAGCCGAAGCCCGGCGAGCCCAAGGACGTGGTGCGCTTCGCCGAGCAGAAGTCCAAGGACGGCAAGAGCGAGTACGTGATGACCTTCAGCGCGCGCTACGCGCACATGAGCGAAGAGTGCATTCGCGCCACCACCGCCTACGAGTTCAACCGGTACCTGCAGGACAGCGGGAAGCTCCGCATGAGCCCCGAAGACGCGAAGCTCGCGGGCGTGGTGGTGTTCGCGCAGTCGCTGGCCGTCGACGAGGGGTACCGCGATGGGGAGGTCTTCAAGAACTTCCTCAAGCGCTACAACCTGCCGGAGACCATTTCGTTGAGCGACGTGAACAGCGCGCTGGGCGGGCACACCGGGCACAACTACGCGGGTGACGCGGCGGTCATCGCCAAGCTGAAGACGGCCATCGGCCCGCAGGTGGTCGCGAGCCTGGCGCGGCCCGAGGTGGGCGTGCCCGTGACGATCATTTGAGGAGGAGTGGCCCCTCACCCCGGCCCTCTCCCCGCTGGCGCAGGGCGAGGGAGTTTATTTGATGAAGACCGTGCCCCGGCTCCCGGGGTCCCGCGCCTCGTCGAGGATCGCGGACTCGGGGTTCAACCCCACGATGTGAATCGCCCCGATGCCCTCGTCGAGCATCGCCAGGCTCTCTTCCACCTTGGGGATCATCCCGCCCTGGATCACCCCCGAGGCGATCTGCGCGCGGGCCTCGGCCGGCGTCAGCTTCGCGATGCGCGTCGTCGGGTCGTTCTTGTCCCGCAGCACGCCCGGCACGTTCGAGACCAGGAACAACCGCGCCGCGCCCAGCCGGCTCGCCAACCGCGTGGCCACCGTGTCCGCGTTCACGTTGTACACGTTGCCGTGCACGTCCCCCGCGAGGCACCCCAGCACCGGCACCACGCCCGCCTTCGCCAGCGCCTCCAGCAGCGTCACGTTGACCTGGGTCACGTCGCCCACCAGCCCGTAGTCCACCGGCAAGGGCTCACCCGCCACCTGCACCGGGGGCCGCCGCGTGGCCTCCACCAGGCCCGCCGACACCCCGGACGTGGCGATGGCCGTCACCTGCGCCAACCGCATCGCCGACGCCACGTTGATGCCCACCCCGCCCAGGGCCTGCTTCATCACCTCGAGCGTCGCCTCGTCGGTCACCCGCTGGCCGGCGACCTGCTTCGTCACCAGGCCCAGCTTCCTGGACAGCTCGGTCGCCTGGGGCCCGCCGCCGTGCACCACCGCGACCTTCACCCCGGCCGCCAGGAACGCGTGCACTGCGTGACCCACGGTCACCGAGAGCCGCTTGACGTCGAGCGCGAGCTCCCCGCCAATCTTCACGACGAACCACCGACCGGAGAAGGACTCGAGAGCACTCATGGCCGGGCCCCCATATTCCCTGCGCCGGGCCCGCGGAAACATGAAACAAGCAAGGCATGACTGAACCGACTGCCCGGCGCATCGCGCTCTTCATCGACTTCGAGAACCTGGTGACCAACACCGGCATCACCCCCTCGAGCTTCGATCTCCAGCCGTCGCTCGACCGCCTCCTCGAAAAGGGCAAGGTCATCTTCCGCCGCGCGTACTGCGACTGGTCCCGCTTCAAGGACGCCAAGACCCACCTCCACGAGTTCGGCGTCGAGCTGGTCGAAGTGCCGCCCTCCACCCGCGCCGGCAAGAACAGCGCCGACATGCGCCTGGTCATCGACGCCCTCGAGCTCTGCTACGCCCGCGAGCACATCGACACCTTCGTCATCGCGTCCGGTGACTCCGACTTCGTGCCGCTCGCCAACAAGCTGCGTGAGAACGACAAGTACGTCATCGGCCTGGGCGTGAAGAACTCCACCAGCCCGGTCTTCGTGAAGTCCTGCGACGAGTTCATCTACCTCCGCAACGAGGGCAGCAGCCGCCGCGGCCGTGACGAGCCCCGCCGCGAGAGCAGCTCGCGCACCGAGCGCCCCCGCGCCGCCGAGGGCAGCAACGCCCCCGCGTCCACCCCGTCCACCGGTGGTGGCGCCCCCAAGGGCAAGCGCGAGATCCCCAACATCGCCCGCGAGGTCGTCGCCAGCCTGCTCCAGCGCGCCACCGGCCCCATCAACCCCTCCTTCATCAAGGAGACCATCGTCCGCAAGGAGCCCGACTTCGACGAGCGCGATCACGGCTTCTCGACGTTCAGCCGCCTCCTCGAGGCGATGGAGAAGCTCGGCCTGTGCCAGCGCATCCAGCAGGGACGCCAGTGGTACGTCGTCTCCAAGGAAGGCGGCAAGCAGGTCCCCGGCGGCCCGGACCTCGAGGAGCACGTCGACAACGGCGAGCACCCCGAGGCGCCCGAGATGCTCGACGAGCCCGAGCTGATGGAAGAGTCGATCCCCGATCCCGACGAGGAGTGACGACCGGGGCCCTGGTGGGCCATGCTGCCTCCCTCACCCTCAACCGGACCTCCCTGCCATGACCATCCGCACCACCAAGCGCGTCGAGACCCTGCTGTCGGACAAGAAGATCAACAGCGAAGCCAACGACTACCGCGCCTACGGGCGCACGCTGCCCGGCCACACGCCCCCGCTGTTCGGTCAGCAGTACAAGTTCGGCAAGGCCGAGGCGGTCAAGCTCACCAAGGCCATCACCGCGAACTACGACGTCGCCACCCAGAAGCGCGTGCTCAAGGAAGTCTTCGCGCGCTCCTCGACCAACGCGATGTCCAAGGGCACCGTCGCCCTGACCCGCGACGCGGCCATCGAGTTCAACAAGCTCGCCAGCAAGCTCGGCGTCACCGCGAACTTCACCTCCGGCCAGCCGCGCCCCATTCACCCGGTCGGCTGAAGTCATGGCCGCGAAGAAGGCGCTGACGGACGCCGAGGTGAAGGCCGAGGTCGACGCGCTCCTCGGGACCTTCGGCGTCGTCGGTGAAGCCGAGGGCGACTTCGGCGACGGCGCCCCCCCGAAGGTGAAGACCGGGGAACGCACCAGCACCGCTCCTTCGGGTGACGTCGACGCCCTCTGGGGCGGGGGCAGCAAGAAGAAGTGAAGAAGGCAGGCGCGAACACCCGCGTCGGCGGCTCGTGGCGAAAGCTGCGGGCCGCTCGCGTTTCCAGGGTCAGGGCGATGCGCTTCGAGGTGCCGCCCGGCAAGGTGCCCCCGAATGACGCCGCGAGGCGCTTCTGGTCAGAGCGCACCTGGAGCGAGTTCGCCGCCGTGCCCGCCGTCTCGCAGGTGGTGCTCGCGCTGGTGCGCGCCGGGGCCCCGCTGGAGGTGCTCGGCGCCTATACCGCCATCGCCGACGACGAGGTCCGCCACGCGCTGCTCAGCCGCGACCTCGCCGAGCGCCTGGGCGGCTACGTCGACGAGATCCCCGAGGGCCTGGGCTACGCGCCGCAGGGGTTGGCGCTGCCCTCCGACGTGCCGGCGCACGTGTGGGCGCTCGCCAACGGCTGCTTCAGCGAGACGGTGTCGCTCGCGTTGATCCGCGCGCGCTACGCCGCCACGACGCACCCGGTGGTGCGCGAGGTGCTCAACGAGACCCTCAAGGACGAGGCGATGCACGTGCGCGTGGCCTGGGAGGTCGCCGGCGAGCTGTTGCCGCGCCTGCCTGGCGACGAGCGCCTGGACCTCGTCTCCTACGGGCAGGACCTGGGGCAGATGCTGCGCAGCACCTTCGGCACGCAGGACCTGCCGGCGGCGCTGAAGCGGCGTGAACGAAAGCTGCGCGACGAGACCGCGAAGGCGGGCCTGGGCGCGCTGTCGGCTGACGAAGAGAACGCGATCGTCGATCTCGCCCTGGGCGAGATCTTCGACCGGCTCAAGACCTTGCTGCGCTGAGCGCGGCCTCGAAGGCGGCGAGCCCCTCGCGCCCCTCGAGGGTGACGCTGAGCTGGCCTCCGCTGCGGCGATCGAGCGACGACTTCCCACTGAACGTCACGCCCGTGGGCAGCCCCGTCGCCCGCGCCTGGAGGTCTTCCCCGTGCACGCCGTGCGGTGAGGCGATCCCCTCGGCCGTGAGGGTCAACGTCGCGCCGCTCGGGGCGACCCACACCTCGCGCCGGGTGGGCTCCTCCGGGCTGCCGGACTCGTCGACGGTGCACTGCAGCTCGCTGCGCGTCACCCCCGCGGCGTGGGCAAACAGGGTGAGGAGCCATTGGTTCCACAGCGCGTCCACGCGGGCGCACTCGGCGGTGGTGACGCGGGTGTTCAGGGTGGGCATGGCCCCGAAGCCTAGAACGAAATGCCCGGCCAGCTGGGCAGCGGCGTCTCGGCCTTCGGAGGCAACAACACCCCCATGGGGTACACGCAGGAGGCGCCCATCAAGATGCCCGCGGGGCGATGGTTGCCGCTGGCCTTGATGCCGCCGAACGGCAACCGGCCGCTGGCGCCGGCGCTCGAGCGGTTCCAGTGCAGCACGCCCACGCGCAACACGTCGGCGGCGCGCTCGAAGGACTCGGCGCTCTTGGTGAACACCGCCGCCGACAGCCCGAAGCTCGACTCGTTGGCCAGGGCGAGGGCCTCGTCGATCTCCTCCACGACGATCACCGCGAGGTCGGGCGCGAAGAGCTCGGTGTCGGTGTAGCCGGCCGCGCGCTTCACGCTGCCCGTCGCGCGATGCACCGCGGGGCGCACGTAGAAGCCGGGCGTGCGCGCCTCGAAGACGCCGCCGGGCACGAGCGCCTCGAAGCCCGCGGCCACCGCCGCCTGCTGCGCCGCGAGCAACTGCTGCCGCGTGCCCTCGGAGATGACCGGCCCCATGAACACCCCGTCGTCGGCCGGGTGGCCCACGCGCACGCTCTGCGCGGCCGCGGCCAGGCGCGCGCAGAAGGCGTCGGCGATGCCCCGGGTGACGTACACCCGCGAGGTGGCGGTGCAGCGCTGCCCCGAGGTGGCGAAGCCCGAGAAGGCGATCTCCCGCACCGTGCGCTCGAGCTCGGCGTCGTCGAACACCAGCGAGGCGTTCTTGCCCCCGAGCTCGAGCGCCACCAGCACCCCGGGGCGGTGCGCGTTGGCGGCGACGATGCGCTGGCCCACGGGCACGCTGCCGGTGAAGAGGATGGCGTCGATGCCCGGGTGGGTGACGAGCGCCTCGGCGATGGGCACGCCGCCCTGCACCACGTTCACCACGCCCGGGGGGAAGCCGGCCTCCTCGAAACACTTCGCCATCCACCACGCGGTCATCGGCCCCTTGTCCGAGGGCTTGAAGACCACGGTGTTGCCGGTGAGCAGCGCGGGCACGATCTGCCCGTTGGGGAGATGCCCGGGGAAGTTGAAGGGGCCCACCACCGCCACCACGCCGTGCGGCCGGTGGCGGATCTCGCCGGGGAGATCCTCGAGGCGGTGATCCTTCGTGAAGGCCGCGCCCTCGCCGAGCGAGACGTCGACCTTGGCGATCATCGCCTGCGCCTCGGTCTTCGCCTCCCACAGCGGCTTGCCGATCTCCCGGCTGATGGCCCTGGTGAGATCGTCGAGGTGCACCTTGAGCGCCGCCTGGTACTTGCGCAGCAGCTCGGCCCGGGCGGGCTGACCCAGCTTGCGCCAGGCGGGGAACGCGGTGCGCGCGGCGTCCACGGCGAGCTCCAGCTGCGACCTGGCCCAGGCGGCGCGAACCACGACGTCGCTCTGGTCCGCCGGGCTCTTCACCAGCAGCTCGCCCTCGGGTGAGGGGGCGCTCACGAAACGGCCGGCGATGAAGTCGGTGTCCATGAGCGCTGTATACCGCCCTCAGAGCCCCAGCATGCCCACCGCGGCGCCGGTCGCGGCGATCGCCAGGCCCGCCGCCACGTCACCCGCGCCGGCCAGCCGGGGGCTCACGAAGCGCTCGAGGTTGATGAGCCGGGTGCCGAGCACGCCCAGGGTGACCAGCGCCAACATCGTGGCCACGGTCAACGTGCCGAAGACGACGATGACGCTCACCAGCAGCGTGTAGTCCTGGGTCACGCCCGGCGCGAGCAGCAGCGGCACCAGCGCCTCGCAGGGCCCGAAGACCAGCACCACGAACAGCGTCCACGCGCTGACCACCTTGCGGCGCTCGGCCTCGTGGAGATGCACGTGCTCATCGCGATGGCCGTGATCATGGTCGTGCAGGCTGCCGTCGTGGTGCAGGTGCGCGTGGTGGTGCGGCCGCTTCTTCCACAGCCGGACCGCGCCCAGCAGCGCGTAGCCGAGCCCGAAGGCGATGAGGATGCCCAGGCCCAGCTTCCCGCGCACCGCGTCGAGGGGCGCGAGCTGCTCCACGGCCAGGCCCAG
Source organism: uncultured Archangium sp. (assembly GCA_903905455.1). GTDB lineage: Bacteria > Myxococcota > Myxococcia > Myxococcales > Myxococcaceae > Archangium_A. The sequence goes on along the minus strand of CAIVGN010000068.1, from coordinate 12,867 downwards.
CGCCACGGCGGCGACACCGATCAACACCGCCGAGGCGATGTGACCGATGCCGCACAGGCCGGTGATGAGCAGGGTGCGCCGCAGCGACCACTTCTGCACCCGCGACAGCACCACGAAGGGCAGGGCGTGGTCGATGCCGATGGTGGTGTGCACCACCGCCACGCTCGCCGCCAGCCCCAGCAGGACGCTGCTACCCGTGTTTCCCATGCGAGTGCCCGTGGTCGTGCGTGTGGTCGTGCGAGTGACCATGCTCGTGCGAGTGACCGTGGTGGTCGTGCGCGTGGTGCCCGTGCGGCTGGGCCTTGGTGCCCGGGCGGGGCCGGCGCTCTTCGAGCCAGTTGAGCCAGGTGTCGATGCCTTCCCCGGTGCGCGAGGAGATCTTCAGCACCTTCGGCGTGGGCATCACCCGCGCCAGCGCGTCTTCCAGGGCGCTCATGGAGAACTCGCCGAGGTGGGGAATGAGGTCGATCTTGGTGAGGATCACCAGGTCCGCCCCGCGGAACATCGTGGGGTACTTGAGCGGCTTGTCTTCGCCCTCGGTGACCGAGAGCGCCACCACGTTGGCCGCCTGGCCGAGATCGTAGACGGCCGGGCACACCAGGTTGCCGACGTTCTCGATGAAGAACACGTCGGTGTCGCGCCACTTCATGCCGTGCAGCGAGTCGTGCACCATGTCCGCGTCGAGGTGGCACGCGTTGCCGGTGGTGATCGCCTCCGAGGGGATGCCCGCCTTGTTGAGGCGCTGGGCGTCGCGGTCGGTCGCGAGGTCTCCGCTCACCGCGCCGAAGCGCAGCTTGCCGGTCGACCCGCGGGCGGTGGCCTCGAGCAGCGCCGTCTTGCCCGAGCCCGGCGAGCCCATGAGGTTGATCGCCAGCACGCCGGCTTCGACGAAGTGCGCGCGGTTGTGATCTGCCTGGTGATCGTTCTTCGCGAGGATCTTGTCGTGCACATCGACGGGCACGAGCTTCGGGTCTCCACAGCCACAGACGTCACACATGATCAGGTACCTCCAACTCCAGGTGGGCCAAGATGATCTCATCGCCGGCGACCAGCTCTGCCGGTTGATTGCAGGGAAAACAGCGCAGCGGACCTCCCGCGACCGGTGGGGTGCCGCACTTCGGGCACTTCCACGTGGCGGGCACGTTCTCGATCTTCAGCTCGGCGTTCGCGCAGCAGGTCCGCTCGCGAAAGGTGTCGAAGGCGATGGCCAGCAGCCGCGAATCGACCCCGGAGATCTCGCCGATCTGCACCGTGAGACTGCCCACCGACGTGGCGCCGTTCTTCTTCACTTCGGCCTCCACGCGATCGATGAGCGAAGAAACGATGGAATATTCGTGCATCTTCAGTGGCCCTCGAACTTCGGTGGGCGCTTCTCGAAGAAGGCGGTGATGCCTTCCTTGAAGTCGCTGCTGTCGGCCGAGTGAACGAGCGCTTCGATTTCCCGGTCGAGGTGAAAGTCGAGGCGGTCCACGCCGGCGGCCTCGTTCATCAAGCGCTTGGCGGCGGCGTACGACGCGGTGGGCCCGTCGGCGAGCCGGCGCGCCACGGCCATCAGCTCCGTCTCATAGGTGGCGTCGGGGAACACCAGGCTCACCAGCCCCAGGTCCTTCGCTTCCTTCGCGGTGAGCCGCGGGTTGAGCAGCGCCAGGTCCATCGCGCGGCGCAGGCCCACCAGCTTCGGCAGGAAGAAGGTCGAGCTCTCGGCGCCGCACAGCGCGGTCTTGAAGTACGCGTACTCGAAGCTCGAGCGCTCCGAGGCGATGACCAGGTCGCAGCACATCGCGAGCCCCATGCCGCCGGCGGCCGCCACCCCGTCCACCGCGGCGATCACCGGCTTGGGCGCGCGGCGCAGCTCCGAGATGGTGCTGTGGAGGTACTCGAGGATCTGCTTGAAGATCGCCCCGAAGCCCGGCTGCTGACCCCGCGCCTCGGGGGTGAGGTAGCCCAGGTCCTTGGGGTCTCCGCCGGCGCGGATGTACTTGAGGTCGGCGCCGCTGCAGAAGATGCCGCCCGTGCCCCGCACCACCAGGCAGCGCACCTGCTCGTCGCGCGCCAGCTGCAGGCCCGCCTTGCGCAGCTCCCGTGCCGTCTGCACGTCCAGAGAGTTGAAGCGATCGCGCCGGTCGATGGTGAGCACGCCCACCCCGCCGTCGTGGGTGACGCGAATGTGCGCGGACTCCATCAGCAGATCCTCGGGAGCGGCTCGCCCTCGGGCTCCGCGAGCAGCCGCTTGCCGAAGCCCGTGTCGAGCACCAGCTTGCCCTTCGGCTCGGCGATGGCCGTGCCGATGATCGCCGCGTTGCGGCCCAGGGGGTGGGCCTTGAGCGCCGCGAGCACCCGGTCGGCCGCCTCGGGTCGCACGCCGATGAGCGCCTTGCCCTCGTTGGCCACGTGCAGCGGGTCGATGCCCAGGAGCTCGCCGGCCGCCCGCGCCGCCTCGCTGACCGGCACGGCTTGCTCGGAGATGAGGATGCCCACCCCGGCCTTGCCCGCCATCTCGTGCAGCGCGCTGGCCACGCCGCCGCGCGTCGGGTCCTTCATCGCCACCACCGAGTCGCCGCCGGCCGCGAGCACCTTCTGCACGAGGTCGAAGAGCGGCGCGACGTCGGACCGGAGATCGCCCTCGAGCTCCAGCTTGTTGCGCAGGGCCATCACCGCCAGGCCGTGATCCCCCACGGTGCCGGTGACGATGATCCGGTCGCCGACCTGGAGCCCGTTGTCGCGCACGATGCGCTTGGTGAGCGCCACGCCGGTGGTGTTGATCACCAGCGAGTCGATCTCCCCCTTGCCCATCACCTTGGTGTCCCCGGTGAGGATCGGCACCCCGACCTCGCGGCAGGTGGCCTGCATGGACGCCTGCACCCTCTCGAGGATGTCGCGCTCCAGGCCCTCTTCGAGGATCACCCCGCACGTCAGCCCCAGCAACTGCGTCGCGCCCATCATCGACAGGTCGTTCACCGTGCCGGCGATGGAGAGCATGCCGATGTCGCCGCCCGGGAAGAACAGGGGGTGAATGACGTGCGAGTCGGTGGTGACGATCAGGTACTGGTCACCGATGCGAATGGCGGCGCCGTCGTCCATGGCCGAGAGCCCCACGCCGTCGACCGGGATGTCGTCGGCCCCGCGCATGAAGACCTCTTCGATCAACGTGCGCATCGCGCGCCCGCCGCCACCGTGCCGCATGGCGATGCGCTGGTTGTGCTTCACGAGCCCTGGAATCGGTTTCACGAGATGCCCCGCAGATCGAGATGTCCGCCGTACTGGTGCCAGATGCGGCAGGTGCCTTCGCTGGACACCATGCACGCGCCCACCGGGTTCTCCGGGAGGCATTCCTTGCCGAAGAGCGCGCAGTGCTTCGGGCTCTTGCTGCCCGACATGATCTCCCCGCAGATGCACTGCCCCAGCAGCTTGGGCGGCGCGTAGTCCCACAGGCGCGACACGTCGATGTTGAAGCGCTTGCGCGTGTCGAAGGCCGCCCACTCTTCGCGCAGGCGCAGGTTGCCGTTGGGCACGTGCGCGATGCCGCGCCAGCGCCCGCCGGTGGGCGTGAAGACCTTCCACAGCTGCTCCTGCGCGACCTTGTTGCCCTCGTGCGTGACGCAGCGGGGGAACATGTTCACCACCTCGGGCTTCTGGTCGCGCACCAGCTCGACGAGCTTCACCAGCGCCGCGAGGATGTCGAGCGGCTCGAAGCCGGCCACCACCACCGGCACCTTGTGGGTGTTGACGAACGCCTCGAACACGCCCGAGCCGGTGATGATGGCCGCGTGGCCCGCCGCGAGGAATCCCTCGATGCGCGATCCCGGCATCTCGGTGACGATCTCCATCACCGGGGGGATGTACTTGTGCGCCGAGAGCACCGAGAAGTTCTTCGGCGGGTCGTTGAGCAGCGCCGCCGCCGTGGCCACCGCGGTGGTCTCGAAGCCCGTGGCGAAGAAGACGATCTCCTCCGTCGACTTGCGCGCCAGCTCCACCGCCTGGTCGATGCCGTAGACCACCTCGATGTTCGCGCCGTCGCCGCGCACGTCGGCCAGCGACTTCACCGTGCCCGGCACGCGCACCATGTCCCCGTAGGTGCACACCCGCACGCCCTGGAGCGCCAGGGCCACTGCCTCGTCGACCTCGGGCACGTCGGTGATGCACACCGGGCAGCCTGGCCCCATCACCACGTCGAGCTTGAGCGGGAACGCGGTGCGCAGCCCGAAGCGCGCGATGGCCTGCTCGTGGCTGCCGCACACGTGCATCACCGAGATGGGGTCCCGGCCGATCTCCTTCACCAGTTCCTCCAACCGCGTGGTCAGCGCCTTGGCGCGCACCGGGTCGCGGAACTTGAGCTGCTCCCCGGGCTTCACGAGGGCCGCTCCCGCGAGGCGCCGACCTCGCTCTCCACGTCCTGCCGCATGAGGTCCTCCGGCTTGCCGTCGAGCAGCTCGTCGTACATCGCCAGCGTCTCGGCGATCTCCTCCTGGGGGATCTTCCGGATCGCGTAGCCCACGTGGTTCAAGATGTAGTCGCCGGGCACCACCGGCTCATCGACGATGTGCAGGCTGACCTGCTTCTGCACCCCCCAGAAGTCGACCACTGCCACGAGCCCATCGACCGACATCACTTTGCCTGGAACGCCGAGACACATCAGGAGACTCCTTCGAGAAGAGCTGCAGCAACGACCGCCTGGCCGAGCGCCAGGCCTCCGTCACCGGGGGGAACGCGCCGGGGCAGGGACACGGACACGCCGTCGAGGCGCGAGAACACGTCATGGGCCAGGCGCGCGTTGGCGAAGCAGCCGCCGCTGAGCACCACCGGCCGGTTTCCTTCACGCGCGAGGAGCGCCTGCACCACCGCCGCCGTCGCCGCGCCGAGCGTGGCGTGAAAGCGCGCCGAGATTTCAGAGACGGGCCGCTTCGCCATCAACGCCTCGACGATGGCGCGCCACATCGGTCGCAGGTCGAGCTCCCACGGGCTTCGCGCCTGGTCGAGCGCGAAGGGGTACGGCGCCGCGGTGCCTTCGGCCGCCTGCTCGAGGGCCATGGCCAGCTGCGCCTCGAAGCCCGCGCGCGCCCGGCCCAGCACCAGCGCCGCCGCCGCGTCGAACACCCGGCCCACGCCGTGCGCCTGCGTGACGTGCAGCTCGGACTTCAGCACCTGCCGCACGTTGGCAACGTCGCGCTCGGTGACCTCGCGGAACAGGTCGAGCGATCCCAGCGGAGGGGCGCCGTCGAAGGCGTCGTCGAGCACCGCCAGGGACACGCGCCAGGCCTCGCGAATCGCCCGCTCGCCGCCGGCCAGCTTCAGCCCGCGCACCGTCGCCACCCGCTCGTAGCCCCCGTAGGTCGCCAGCAGGAACTCACCGCCCCAGGCCGCGCCGTCGGGCCCGTAGCCGGTGCCGTCGAAGGCCACGCCGATGACCGGTCCCGCCAGCTGGTGCTCGGCCATCACCGCCGCGACGTGCGCGTGGTGGTGCTGCACCGCGAGCCGCTGCCGGGCCGGCCGCAGCCGCGCGTAGCGGGTGGTGTCGTAGTCGGGGTGGAGATCGTGCGCGAGGACCTGCGGCGTCACCTCGAGGAAGTGCTCGAGGCGATCGACCATGGCGCTGAAGCTCTCGTACGTGGACAGCTCGCCGAGATCGCCGACGTGCGGGCCCAGCGTCACCCGCGTGCCATTGCCGATGCAGAAGGTGTTCTTGAGCTGCCCTCCGACGGCGAGCACCGGCTCGCGGAAGGGCTTCGGCGCGGCCAGCGACCCGGGCACGTAGCCGCGCGCGCGGCGCAGCACCATCGGCGCGCCTTCGATCACCCGGGCCACCGAGTCGTCGGTGCGCGTGGCGATCGGCCGGTCATGCACCAGGAACCCGTCGGCGATGCCCGCGAGCCGGGTGACTGCCTCGTCGTTGTCCACCGCCATCGGCTCGTCCGACCGGTTGCCCGAGGTCATCACCAGCGGCCGGCCCACGCGCGCCAACAGCAGCTCGTGCAGCGGCGTGTAGGGGAGGAACAGGCCCACCTGGGTGAACCCCGGCGCCACCGACGGCGCGAGGCCCGGGCGCAGGGTCACCAGCACGATGGGCCGGGCAGGGGAGCTGAGCAGCTCGACCTCTGCTTCGCTCAGCGTCGCGTAGGTGCGCGCCATGTCGAGATCGCTGACCATCACCGCCAGCGGCTTCTGGTCGCGGTGCTTGCGGCGCCGCAGCTCGCGCACCACGTCGTCGGCCAGCGCGTCGCACGCGAGGTGAAAGCCGCCCAGGCCGCGCAGGGCCACGAGATCGCCGGCGAGCAGGCGCCGCGCCGCGACCTCCAGGGGATCATGCGCCTTGAGCAGCTGCCCCTTGCCGTCGAGCCACGAGAGCTTCGGGCCGCACGCCGGGCACGCGATGGGCTGGGCGTGAAAGCGGCGATCGTTCGGGTCTTCGTATTCGGCGCGGCAGGCCTCACACAGCGGGAAGCCCGCCATCGTGGTCCGCGGCCGATCGTAGGGAATCGAGGTGGCGATGCTGAAGCGCGGCCCGCAGTGCGTGCAGTTGGTGAAGGGGTAGTGGAAGCGCCGCGCCTTCGGGTCGTGGATCTCCTCGCGGCACTGCTCGCACATCGCCAGGTCCGCGGGGATGCTCGCCCGCGCCGCGCCCGTCGAGTCGCTGGCGATGATCGCGAAGCCCGTGGGCGCTTCGGCGCTCAGCGGTTGCCACTCCAGTCGCTCGATGCGCGCCGCCGCCGGGAGCTCCGAGGCCAGCCGCTCCAGCAGCTCGTCGAGCACCGTCGCCGGGGCGAACGCGTCGATGGTCACGCCCTCAGGCCCATTCTTCACCGTGCCCGCGACCTGGAGCTGCTGGGCAAGCTGGTACACCCAGGGCCGGAAGCCGACGCCCTGCACCGTGCCCTGCACCGCAATGCGTCGGCCTGTCGCAGGGATTCCCAACCAGCGCCTCCTCGGGCGGACGCGACCATTTCAAGGAGCGAGCCACGAGGGAAGGCGCGTCACCCCATTCTGCCCCCTGATTTCGATGGTTTGAGTCTCCAGGGAGGGACGCGTTGCCGCAACGACGCAAGTACTGCGTGGGTCAAAACAGTGGTGCAGGACGTGCGCTGAGCCCGCAAAGAAAAAGCGCTGCCCCCCCTTTGAAAGCGGGAGCAGCGCAGTGATTCCCCCCGCGGCCCGGGTCAGCTTGGGAGCGCAGTTGCCGGGCGCATGGTGGGCTTGAAGCCCAGCTTGGCCAGCTCTTCGACGACCTGCGCACAGAGTTCAGGAACGCGGGCCAGGACCTTGGGAGACAGGTCCATGTCCAGGGTCAAGCGCACCGGCTCGACCCCCAGCAGCAGCACGTTCTTCGGCGCGCGGCCCATGAAGGTCAGGGTCGCGAGCAGATCGGAGATCCCCACCTGGTGGGGAGACAGCTTGGTGGTGAAGGCCGCGGGAACCGCCGCGCCCTCCAGCCGCACCATGTCGCCGGGCTCGATGCCCGCCGAGACCGCGTCGATCACGATGAGGTGGTCGAGGTTCTCGAGATCGCCGAGCAGCTCGTTGGTCGACGTCCCCCCGTCGACGCAGCGAACGTTCTCGGCGAAGTCGTACTCCTTCTCGAGTGCCGCGACCGTGTGCACGCCCACGCCTTCGTCGCTCATCAGCATGTTGCCGACGCCGAGAATGACGATGCTGGGCACGCTCATCACAGTGCCCTCACCTTGACGATTTGCCGCTTCGTCACATCGGTGAGGTGCACGGCGCAGGCGAGGCACGGGTCGAACGAGTGGATGGTGCGCAGCACCTCGAGCGGACGTTCCGGGTCGGCCAGCGGGGTGTCGATCAGCGACGCCTCGTAGGGGCCCATCTGGTCCTTCTCGTTCTTCGGGGCGGCGTTCCACGTGGTGGGCACGACGGCCTGGTAGTTCTTGATGATGCCGTTCTCGATCACCACCCAGTGCGAGAGCAGGCCGCGCGGCGCCTCGTGCATGCCGAAGCCGGAGATCTCACCCTTGGGGAACGTGGGCTTGTTGAACGTCGCCGCGTCGCCCTTGGCGATGTTGTCGATGAGCATCTTCCACTGCACTTCCATGATCTCCACGTTGCGCTGGCACATCACCGCGCGCGCCGCGTGCCGACCCAGGGTGGAATGCAGGCCCTCGAGCGGCACCTTCACCTTGCCCACGGCTTCCACGATGCCGAGCAGCTTGGTGAGGTGCTTGAGAATCTCGTCGTCCTTGGTGGCCACCGCCATCAGCACGCGGGCCAGGGGGCCGACCTGCGCGGGCTCGCCGTTGAACATCGGCGACTTGACCCACGAGTACTTCTCGTTCTCCTTGAAGTCCGTGTAGTCCGCGTTGGTCTCGCCCTTGTACGGGTGGAGCGCGCCCTTGCCGCCCTGGTACCACGAGTGCTTCACGCTCTCGGCCACGCCGTCGCGGAAGTACTCGTCGCCGAACTTCACGATGGGCTTGAACGACTCGAGCTTGCCCCCGGCGATGTGGCCGCCGTTGGTCATGAACTTCGTGCCCTTCTCATCCAGGGGGAAGTCGGGGCACGCCAGGTAGTTGGTGACGCCCTTCCCGATGGTCGTCCACTCCGGGTAGAAGGCCGCGATCGCCGCCACGTCGATCAGGTAGACGTTGTTGCAGAAGTCCTTCACCGCATCGATGTACTCCTTGATCGCGAGCAACCGCTCGACGGTCAGCACCGACTGGCTGTTGAGCGAGATGGCGTTCGAAACGCCACCGACCGCCACGTTCTGGATGTGCGGCGTCTTGCTCCCGAGGATGGCGACGATCTTGTTCGCCTTGCGCTGCACGTCGAGCGCCTGGAGGTAGTGCGCCACCGCCAGCAGGTTCACTTCCGGCGGCAGCTTCATCGCCGGGTGACCCCAGTAGCCGTTGGTGAAGATGCCCAGCTGGCCACTCTCGACGAGCGTCTTCAGCTTGACCTGCACCGCGATCATCTCGTTCTTGCCGTTGCCCGACCAGCTCGAGAGGCTCTCGCCCAGCTGCGAGGCCTTGACCGGGTCTGCCTTCAGCGCCGACACCACGTCCACCCAGTCGAGCGCCGACAGGTGGTAGAAGTGGACGATCTCGTCGTGCACCGCGTGCGCGGCGATCATCAGGTTGCGGATGTACTGGGCGTTCATCGGCACCGGCAGGTCGAGCGCGTTCTCGACGGCCCGAACCGACGCGATGGCGTGCACCGTGGTGCACACGCCGCAGAACCGCTGGGTGATGGCCCACGCATCGCGCGGGTCTCGGCCCAACAAGATCTGCTCGACCCCGCGCCACATGGTGCCCGAGGCCCACGCGGCGCTCACCTTGTTGTCCGCGCCCACCTCGCAGTCGATGCGGAGGTGGCCTTCGATGCGGGTGATGGGATCAATCGTGATGCGCTTGCTCATGATGACGTCCTCTTGCCCGGCATGGCCGGGAGGATGGGCAACAGACGAACGGCGAGGATGATGGCCAGGACTTCAAAAGCGATCAGACCGACGGTAACGGTCATCTCGCCGAGGGAGGGGAAGTAGTGCCAGCCGGCGCCCGTGTTGTACGCCACGAGGAAGGCCGCCAGCCGGTAGATGATGCCCGCGAACGCCATCGACAGCGCCGAGAGCAAGATCAGCTTCGAGCTGTTGCGCTGTTCCTTCGTCGCCAGCAGGAAGAGCGGCACCGCGAAGAGGATGTTCTCGATCCAGAAGGTCAGCATCGAGACCGACGGCTCGAAGGCGTAGTGCAGCGCGCCGCGGTACAGCAGGTCTCCGAAGCGCACCACCAGGTACAGCCCCGCGAGGATGCGCCCGACCTGCAGCAGCTTGGCGAGGATCTCCTTCTCGAACGGGCGCCGCAGCCCCATCGAAGAGATCGCGCTCTCGATGGTCACCGCCGCGTAGCCCATGCCGATGGTGGAGCTGAGGAACAAGATGGGCAGGAGGTTCGACTGGTAGAGCGGGTGCACCTGCGGCCCGAACACCACCAGCAACGTGCCCAGCGACGACTGGTGCATCATCGGCAACAGCACGCCCACGGCCACGAAGAAGAAGAGCAGGCGGTTGACCTTCTTGCGCGCGCTCTCCCAGCCGAAGCGCTCGAGCACCGCCGGCATCAACTCGATCATGATGATCACGATGTACGCGCTGATGCACAGCGCGACCTCGAAGAGCACCGAGTTCATCTGCGCGTATTTCGGCCAGAAGATGTGCCAGAAATCCCACCATCGGCCGAGGTCGAACATCACCGACAGACCGGCCTGGATGTAGCCCATCAAGGCCGCCACCAACGCCGGGCGAATCAGCGGGTGGTACTCGCCGCGGTTCAAGATGTAGACGAGCAGCGCGGTGGCGAACCCGCCGCCGGCCAGCGCCGAACCGGTGACCACGTCCCAGGCGATCCACAGGCCCCAGGGGTAGCCGTCGTTCAGGTTGGTCGCCGCGCCGATGCCCTGCACGAAGCGAACGCCCAGCACCGCCGCCATGGCCAACACCAGCATGGCGAGGAACACGGTGACCGGGGTGATGAGCTTGCCTCCGACCGGGGCCGGGGCTTCATGTTCTGCGTGCGTCACGGCGCTCATGGCGTGCCTCCTTCAGGCGGCGCCTTGGGCTTCTCGTCTTCAGGGCGCATGTTGCGGCGCGCCGCGGCCACGAGAATGCCCAGGAACGTCGCCGGGGCCAGCAGGCCGTAATAGATGCCGTGCTGAATGGTCTCCGACGTCGAGGCCGGCGCGATGTCGGGCAGCTCGGGCTTGTCGAGCAACTCGAAAGGCACGCCCGAGAGGTGCAGCACCTGGGTGCCGCCGATCTCGTGCTCACCGTAGACGCGCTCGACGTACTTGCCGACCTGGCCGGTGTACGTGTCGCCGCCGCCGATGCGCCCGCGGGGGAAGGTGGTGGTCGTGCCCGGCGCCAGTGACTTGCGCCGCTCGATCTCCGCCTTGAGGTCCTTCACCTTGCCGAACACCGTGGCGCCGGTGGGGCAGACCTCGGCGCAGGCCGAGTACTTGCCGTCAGCGAGGCGGTGCTTGCAGAGCTGGCACTTGGAGATCTTCGGCTTGGGCGTGTCGTAGGTGAAGCGCGGCACCCCGAACGGGCATGCCGCCACGCAGTAGCGGCACCCGATGCAGGCGTCTTCGCTGTACGAGACGATGCCGTTGATCGGGTCCTTGGTCATCGCCGAGACCGGGCAGCACGAGACGCACGACGGGTCGACGCAGTGGAAGCACGACTGCTTGGTGTAGGCGAAGCCGTCCTTGGCCTGGTCTTTGTGTTCGCCCGTGCCGTCGCGGTACGCCTTGATGATGTTCAGCGTCTTGCCCGAGATGTCGAGCGGCGCGTCCCACAGGGCCTCGACCTGCTCGCCGTTGACCTTCAACGGGGTCAGCTCGGGCGGCATGTTGTTGGCTTCCTTGCAGGCCGGAATGCAGGCCCGGCAGCCGATGCACAGCGTGCCGTCGTAGAGGAGACCCACGGCCTCCTCCGGCATCTTCTTGTTCGGCCGCGCTTCGGCCACACCGGCCGTCGTCGCCACTGCTGCGACGCCGGCGGTCCTACCCGCGAGCTTGAGGAAATTTCTTCGATCGATGGTCATGGTGGGACTCCCCGATCACTTCGCGTTGTGGGAGTCGGACCCCGGCGCTTCGTCCTTCTTGCCGAGGTTGTTGGCCAACTTGATGCCCGCGCCGACGGCGAGGCCTCCGAGCACCGCCGCGACACCCGCGGTCGACGCCGTGACGCCCTGGCCCTGCGGCTCGCCGGGCCGCGCGAACTGCGTGGGCGGCGTCACCGTCTTCAGCTCGGCGAGCGCGTGAATGGGCTTCTGGAAGCCGATGCCCTGCTCGGTGCAACCGATGCACGGGTGACCGGTGCCGACCGGCCAGGCGCCAGGCCCGCAGTCTCCGAAGAGAATCGTCGGGCAGTTCGCCCAGGTCTCCGGGCCCTTGCAGCCGAGCTTGTAGAGACAGTGCCCCGCGCGGTGACCCTCGTCGCCGAACTGGGTGGCGAAGCGGCCCGCGTCGAAGTGGGCGCGGCGCTCGCAGTTCTCGTGAATGAGGCGGCCGTAGGCGAACTTGGGGCGGCCCTTGGCGTCGAGCTCCGGCAGCGCGCCGAAGGTCAAGAAGTGCACCACCGTGGAGAGGAAGTTGTACGGGTTGGGAGGGCAGCCCGGAATGGTGACCACCGGCTTGCCGAGCGCCGTGGCCAGTGAGCTGGCGCCCGTGGGGTTGGGCGACGTCGAGGGCATGCCGCCCCACGACGAGCAGCTGCCGATGGCGATGACCGCCGCCGCGTCCGCTGCGCATTCACGGGCGAGGTCGATGGCCGTCTTCCCGCCGATCTTGCAGTAGATGCCGTTGTCCTTCATCGGGATCGCACCCTCGACCACGAGGATGTACTTGCCCTTGTTGTCGGCCATCGCCTGGAGCCGCGCCGCCTCCGCCTGGTGGCCGGCCGCCGCCGCGAGGGTCTCGTGGTAGTCGAGCGAGATCAGGTCGAGGATCAGCTTGTCGAGGGTCGGGTGTTCGGAGCGCAGCAGGCTCTCGGTGCAGCCCGTACATTCCTGGAACTGCAGCCAGATGACCGACGGCCGCTTCGACTGGGTCATGGCGTTGGCCACCGCGCCCATGGCCGTCGAGGGGAGCCCCATCGCGGCGACCACCGTGGCGGTGATCTGCATGAAGTCTCGACGATTGAGGCCGAACCGGGCCTCCGCGCGCTCCAGCTCTTCCGACGCTTCGAACTGCTTCGCTGCGGGGCTGTTCTTCAGCCAGAAGTCGACTGCACTCATAGTGCCTCCAGGGGGGCGCGAGACCGGCATCACCAAACCCGGGGCGCGCCAATTCACGGATCGGGCCAGCCGACCCGGTTCATGAAGGCGCACCTGCGCAGAAGCTTCGCCCTCCGAGCGAAACCGT
>CAIVGN010000067.1 GCA_903905455.1 uncultured Archangium sp. | reverse complement strand
TTGCGTGCCGATGACAGGGCGCCTTCGCTCGCTGCGCTCGCTCCGGCGGAGCCAGCCGACACGACAGCGATCACTCGACCGACGGACCCGGGTCTCCGGTGATCTCGGTGAAAGTGGATCTCGGTCACCTCGGTGGTGACAGCCAAGAGCCCTTCCGGGCGCGGTAGGCCTTCAGGGCGTGGTGCCCTGTTCTTGGCGGGGAACCTGGCGGCGTACCTGCCACCATCATCGACGGCTGCGCCTGTTGAGGAGAACCTGAAGCCGCCAGCGCCGCACCTTGGCGATCTGTTGGACCGGCCCGCGGAAGACCGGCCTTATGGCGTGCAGCGATCGCCTGGTTCGCCGCCCCACTTCGAGCAACCCTTCGGTGAACACACACAACCAGAACCGCAGGCACTCCCGATGGTCTGGCTCGCCGCAGTGGCCGAGGCCGCGCACACCAGTTTCGACAAACTCATGGTCTGCACGCCGGTGCAGGTCTGCGAGTAGTTACACATGTACTGCACCGGGCCAGAGTAGGCCGCGCCGCCGCCGGCACCGCCACCGGATCCACTGTTACAGTCTTTGCAGACCCCCAGAAGGCAGCAGTTTTGACAGTCGGCTTGAACGTCGCACCCGCTCCCGTTGGGCTTCAGCGCAGGTCCGCACCCAACAACGGCGATCATTAGCAGGCCCCAGCGCATGGGCTGAACCTAGCCCCGAGGAAGGCGAACAACAAACCGGGAGACCCGGATCCCAGACTTGAGGGGGGGTTCGGCAGCGTGCTGAGGGCAGCGCAGGAGGTGCTGGTGCAGCGTGGCCTGCGGCCGTGACCGAAATCCCCACCCCTCCCTGGGTATAAGTCCCTGAGCAACCCCGTCTCGCTGCCCCGCTGATCTCCCGCGAGGCACCGTCCCCCACCCCACCAACATCACCTTCACCGCGCTCACCGCGCAGAGGCACAGCCATGGCCAACAACTACCTGCAGTTCGCCCTCTCCTTCCCGTTGAAGACCCGCGCCGAGCAGCAGTGGTGCGAGAAGACCATGACGGCGCTGACCGACCTGCTCGAGTGCAGCGCCGACGGCGACCCCGACGAGAAGACCCAGCTCGCGAAGGAGCTCGGCGACCTCGGCCACGTCGTGATGTCCGAGGGCTACGACTTCATCGACTTCGAGTGGTTCTGCTCGGCCACCGAGATGCACATCTACGCGGAAGAGAGCGGCAACCCGGAACTCGTCGCGGCCTTCCTGCAGCAGTACCTCGAGCGGTTCCAGCCGACCGGCTCGCTCTCGTTCTCCTGGGCCTTCACGTGCAGTAAAATGAGACCCGGCGAATTTGGTGGCGGCGCGGCCTTCGTGACCGCGAAAGGCATCAAGTTCATCGACACCGCCAGCTGGGCTGAAGAGCAGGCCAGCGCCCCCAGCTGACACACCCAACCGCTATGTTGATCGCGAGGTTCACCATGTTCGCGAAACGCATCGCATCAAAGGCACGCTGGGCCCTCGCTCTCTCAGTCTGGCCCTGCGCGTGGATCGCCGTGGGCGTGCACCACGCAAGCATCTGCGGCGTAGGTTTCTCCGCTTGGACCTGTGACGAGCCGTTCCTTGTCGCTGCTGTGCATCAACTCGCCACCTCCCTCGCTCCGATCACGGCGTTGGTTCTGGTGGCTTGGGCCTCGGACCGCGAGCCCCGCCAGTAGTCGTTCCGCCCCTCCCCTTCCCCACCACCACCATCAACCGCGCGTACCCGCGCAAAGGCACCTCTCCGTGAATGCAACGATGCAGAACCTCACCGCCGTCCTGGCCAAGGGCGGCGCTCACCTTGGCGACATCGTCTTCTGGATGCTCGCGGAGGCCAGCACCAGCCGTAGCGACCTTGAGTCGAAGTGGAAGGCCGCGCAGCTGCCGATGGAGCTGCTGCCGGAGCCCCCCACCGTCATCAAGAGCTTCAAGTTGGCGGTGCGCGAGACGCAGACCGGGCTCACCGACAGGCTCATCCGCGTCGCCGTGGATGACGAGGCGAGCGTGGTGTTCGCCATCGTGCACGAGGCCCGTCATGCCGACGGCACGCTGGTCTATACGCAGGAGGCACGCGTTGGCCTCGACTTGTTGACCGGCGCCATCAACACCGACGCCCCCACCCACGACCTGGTGACGGCCGTCCAGACGCGCTTCACGGCGCTCAAGGACACGCACACCGCCGACGACATCAGGCGCACCATCACCAAGACGCTGCAGAGCTTCTCGGCGGTGCTCCTGCGCGACTCGGGCGCCATCTGGTACGTGCCCGCGCCCAACGCGGAGAAGCTGCGCCGGTTGCAGGGGTGCATCGAGGGCATCGGCCACAGCAAGCTGTACCTGCTGCCGGTGCACGACGGCCCCGACGCCAGCCGCACCCTCGGGGATGCCGCTACGAAGAGCCTGGAGACCGACCTGGCGGAGCTCAAGGCCGAGGTGGAGTCGTTCCTCGCCTCACCGCCGGAGCGCACCAGCACCCTGGTGCGGCGCTTTGACGCCTTCGACGCGCTGCGCGGACGGGCCGAGTTGTATCGCTCCGTCTTGAGTGTCCAGGTGAAGGACCTGGACACCTCGCTCGACCAGCTGGCGTCGTCCATCGAGTCGCTGCTCAACGCGAAGCATGCGGCGTAAGCGCCCGCCGTCATGAAAGGGTCGGTGTCTGGCACCTACCCTTGGCGCCTGCTGCATGCTGCAGCTCGAGCGCCTTGGGCTTGTCGGAGCGCATGACGAGGCGCCACATGCCTTCCTCGGCGAGCGCCGTAACCTTCTGATTTCAAACAGGGGTATCCATCGGATGGACCCCCTTCTCTTCGCCAGGGATGGGACCAACGGCCCCGGTCACCGAGGTGAGGCCGAGCGCCGCGCATAGGTCTTCAGCGACGAACCAGGGCTCGCCGGATCTTTGCGGCGGGCCGAGGGGGGGGGACCAAGGCCGACCCGCCGACGCCGGCGACCGGACCAAATCGCCTGAGCAGCGGCCCAATTCGGTGGCGAAGCGGACCAATCCGAGACCTCACCGGACCAGCGCCTCGCCCTCAACTACCACTAACTAACTAATTTTATTGAAGATTGAAGAAGAAGAAGGGGGCCGCTGGTCCGATTGGGCCACCTGGTCCACTCCCAGGAGGAGACCCCTCGTGTAGGCCGCCGCGTTCACGCCAAGGCAGAGAGAGAACATTCCTCTACGTGAGCCCTACCCTCCTCCTGGGAAGTGGACCAACCGGACCAACCGGCCCACAGACGCCCTCCATCGGCCGTAACCCCTCGTAAATAGACACCTCGGAGCCGGCGCAACGCTGGTCCGCCGGTCCGCTGCTCGTGGCCCGCGGGCCGGTGCACCGGCCCACAACCCCACCACCACCGCCGCAAGCGGCCCGTCGCAGAGGCCCGGCTGCGCCCTCACCACCAAGGAGCACCACCATGCAGAAGACCTTCGCCGCCCTCAGGGCGGAGCTCATGTCCCGTTTCCCCGAGCGAGCCAGCGTCATCGACGGCTCGCTCGCTGCTGTTCTCGCCGGAGAGCACGTCCTGCTCGTCGGCCCGCCGGGCACCGCCAAGTCGGCCTTGGTGCGCGCCCTCGCCCAGGCGTTCGGCGGCTCGTACTTCGAGCGTCTGCTCACGAAGTTCAGCACCCCCGAGGAGCTGTTCGGGCCGGTCAGCCTGAAGGGGCTCGAGCAGGACAAGTTCACCCGCGTCACCACCGGCATGCTGCCCACCGCCGAGTTCGCGTTCGTCGACGAGGTGTTCAAGGCCAACAGCGCCATCCTCAACTCGATGCTCACGCTCATCAACGAGCGGACCTACAGCAACGGTGGCGCGCCCCTGCCGGTGCCCCTCGTGGCCATGTTCGGCGCCAGCAACGAGCTGCCCGAGGGCAAGGAGCTCGAGGCGCTGTTCGACCGCTTCGCGCTGCGCTTCCAGGTCGACTACCTGCTCCGGCCGCAGAACCTGAAGGACGTGCTGGTGGCGTCGGAGCCCAAGCTCACCAACGTCCTCGACATGAAGACCCTTCGCGCGGCGCAGGCGGAGGTCCAGAAGGTGAAGCTCACCGACGCCACGGTGGACGCCCTCATCGCGGTGCGCGACGCCCTGAAGGCCGAGGGCATCATCGCCAGCGACCGCCGCTGGAAGAAGTCGCTGCGACTGGTGCAGGCGACGGCCTGGATGGCGGGCGAGAAGCAGACCACCCCCGAGGACCTCACCCTGCTGGTGGACGCGCTCTGGCGAGAACCGAAGGAGCGAGCGAAGGTGGCCAAGCTGGTGGGCCAGCTCGCTGACCCGGCGTCAGTTCAGGCGGCGGAGGTGATGGACGCGGCCAACGAGATCGCCCTGAAGATCGCGGGGCAAAAGAGCGGGGACCGCAAGATGTACATCGCCGCTTGCGCCCAGGGGCTAGACCAGTACCAGCAGCAGGTCACCAAGCTCGAGAAGTTGGAGAAGTCCGCCGGCCGACGGGCGAAGGCCACCATCGAGGCGTCCCTGGCCGACATCCGAAGCCTCCACGAGGACCTGGCCCGGACCGTCTCGACCGGGCTGGGCCTGCGCCGCACGGGGAGCTGACCGTGTTGCGCCTCGTGAACGACGTTCCCCGGTGGCACGTGTACCTCCACCGGGACGCGCGTGAGCTGCCCACCGTCGACAAGGACGATACGCCGGTGAGGAAGCTCGAGGATGAGCTCTTCGACAAGCTGTACTCGGGCGAGTCGGAGAAGGCGGTGAAGCCGGACACCTCGGCCGAGCTGACCTCCTGGGCCGAGAAGCTCCACGGCATCACCGCCGAGCTGCCGAACTTCAACAGGCTCGCGCACGAGTGCCTCGGGGACGCCGACGCCGCAGGCACGGCGACCGAGAAGCTCATGGAGGCCCTCGGGCCGCACCTCAAGCAGAAGTCGGACGAGGTGCAGCCGCCCCAGCTCCGCCGTGCCCTCAACCGCGCCTGCGACAAGGCGTCGGAAGCCGTGGACCAGCAGCGCGAGACGATGGACGGTCTCGCGGGCGTGGGCTTCGGCTCGGGCGCGGGGCAGCACACGAAGACCTCGGGCGCCCAGGCCCGTCGGCTCAGCCAGCGCCTCAAGCGGGACGAGCGGCTCTCCCGCATCGCGCTTCTCGCGGGGAAGTTCAAGCGCATCGCCGCCGCGAAGCAGAAGGCGAAGGTGCGCCACGGCGCCGACGAAGTGAGCGACGTCGAGCTCGGGTCGAACCTGTCGAGGGTCCTCCCCTCCGAGTTGGCGCAGCTCGGCCACCCGTTGATGAGACGCGCCTTCTTGGCCCGCCTCACCGAGGGCAAGGTCATGCAGTACCGGCTCTCCGGCACCGACAGCCTGGGGCGAGGCAGTCTCATCGTGTGCATCGACAAGTCGGGCAGCATGGAAGGCACGAGCGACATCTGGGCGACTGCGGTGGCGCTGGCGCTGCTCGACGTAGCGCAGCGGCAGCGAAGGCCGTTTGCGCTGGTGGCCTTCGACGGCGACGTGAAGCGGCAGGACATCGTCGAAGTGGGCGGGCAGCTCCCCGAGGAGACGCTGTTCACCGCATGCAGCGGCGGCACCAACATCACCGGCGCGCTGTCCCGGGCGATGTCCATCATCCAGACGAGCACCGGGGGTATGAAGGCCGCCGACGTGGTGCTCATCACCGACGGAGAGAGCGAGACGCAGGACGCTCCCGTCATCAGGCAGTTCGCAGCGCAACTCCGCGTAACGCTTCTGGGCGTGGGCATCGGCGTATCAGCGGAGTCGCTGAAGCCCTGGTGCGACGACGCCCACGCCATCACGCGTCTCGACACGGTGGACGACACCGCGGCCGAGGCGCTCTTCACCATCTAGTTGGAAGGCCACCACCATGTTCTGGAAGACCGTCTTGAAGACGTTGGTCACCATCGCCATCGGCGCAGCTGAGGCCTACTGCGCGAAGAAGTCGGCGCCGAAGCGGCGCTAAAGCAGCAGCTCAACTTCACCGCATCACCGACCGAGCCCTCGCCCCGCATCCCGCGGAGCGGGGGCTTCGTCGTTTCAACGCAGCAAGGAGAAGTCATGCCCAACGAAGCGAAGTTGAAGCAGATGCTGCAGGACCTCAGCGCCGCCTTTCCCGAGGAGGCGATCGAAAGGACCGAGGCTCGCGCCACAGGCCGCGGCTACAACACGACCGGCGTCAAAGTGATGTACGTGATCATGAGGCTGAACGCCGTGTGCGGGCTCGGGGGTTGGCGCCTGCACCGCGAAGTCACCTGCACGGAGATCACGACTCAGTCGGGCCGCAAGGGCTGGAGTTGTGTCGCCGACGTCGTCCTCGAGTTGGTCGAGTGGGTGGACGGCACGGCCGTGGCCTACGCGGAGGCCGTCGCCGACGGTGGGCACATCAGCTACTCGTCTGAGGCCGATTCCCGCAAGGGTGCGACGAGTAACGGGCTAAAAAAGGCTGCCGCGATGTTCAACTGCGGTTGGCAGGCGTTCGCCGGAGTGATCGACGAAGACAACGAACCGATCGACCCGTCGTTCGCCACGGCGCCGCCGAAGTCCGCGCCCGTGCAGTCGGCGCCGAAGCCGCCGGCGACGCAGCCCCAGCAGACGCCCCCCGGTTACGTGCGCACCGGGCCGGCCGTCGACACCCGCCCCTCTCCGCCGGAGCGGAACCGCCTCAGCTCGAAGCAGCTCGCGGCCATCATGTCGATTTCCAGGAAGCTGGGGGTCGAGCCGTCGGCGCTGCGCTCGCGGGTCAAGACGCAGTTCGGCGCACAGGTGGAGTTCATCTCGCGTGAGCAGGCGAGCCAGGTCATCAAGAGCCTCGACGCCCAGCTCCACGCTGATTCGCCGAGCGAAAGCCTCGCGTCGTGAATGCCCCTGTCGCGCAGGACACGCTGCACTTCAGCGTGTCGCAGATGAAGGCGTGGCTCATGTGCCCGAAGAAGTTCGAGTACCGGTACATCGTCGGCGCGGAGCCGGCGTTTGTGCCGATGCCCCTGGCCTTCGGTTCGGCGTTCCACCTGGCGCTGGCCCACCACTACCAGTGGCTGATGAGGGGCGAGCCGGCGCCCGTCGATGAGGTGAGGCAGCGCTTCGTCGATGCGATGACGCTGGCAAAGAATGGCCCGGTGCCCCTGCAGGAAGACGAGGACGGCACGGGCTTCGACGCCGCGCTGGTGAAGGGGCTCCAGATGCTGGACGTCACGTTGACGCACCCCTCGGCGCAACCAGCGAAGGTGCTGGGCGTCGAGGTGCCCTTCACCGTGGACCTCTACGACGCGACGTCGGGCGAGGTGCTGGACGAGAAGCTCAAGGGCGTCATCGACCTCGTGCTGGAGGAAGAGGGGCACCGGGTGCTGGTCGAGCACAAGACGAGCGCCAAGAAGTACTCGCTCGACCAGCTCGTGTTCGACACGCAGCTCTCTGGGTACGCCTTCGCCGCCGAGCAGTTGAAGTGGGGCGAGGTCGGCCTGCGTTTCTCGGTCACCACGAAGACGAAGGTGCCGGCCGTGCAGGTCGAGGACGTCCGCCGTGATGACGGCGACATGTCGGACTTCCTCAAGACGGCGCTGGGCGTGCTCACGGCCATCGACGCCGGGGTCTCCTTCCCCGTGCGCGGGTGGGCCTGCAAGAGCTGCCCGTACCGGGCCCTGTGCGAGTCGGAGCGATGACATGCGCCCGACGAAGGTGAGCCTGGCCGCCGAGCTTGCTGCCATCGCCGACACCCTGGAGTCCGCGCAGCTCATCGCGGAGCTGCTGGTCAACAGCGGCCTGCCCGATGACGACACCGTCAAGAGGGCACCGAGGATGCTGGAGTCCGTGCTCGCCCTCGCCGTGGGGCGGGTGCGGCTCCTGCGGAAGGTGGTCATCGGCGCGGCCGACGCGGGCCTCCTCGAGCACCGCAACAACCAGGCGCTGCCTCGCGGCGAGGGAGATGACCCGGACGTCGTGCTCCCGCCGTTGCCCACGAAGAAGAAGCGCTGAAGCCGGTCGGCCTACGCGGCCGGCCGGTACCGCTCAATGCGCCAACCGAAACCCGTTCGCATCAGCCCTTCTTGGTCTCGTGGCCGGGCTTGGGCCAAAGCTCCGTTGCAGCCAGAGCCCGAAGGCGAAGCGCCGCATCAGACGCAAACGACGGGGCTACATCGAAGATCAAGAACGACAAACGCGGCCACGGATCATCACCGCTCGGACACAGGGAGCACTGAAGTGCCAGCGAACCGGGGGTTCCTCCCTGTTGCTTCGCGGCGACCAACCGAAGCTCTGCCGCCCTGCCTCCGCCGAGAACGGCAGTTCCCTCTGGATTGAGACCCTCGAGCGCAGCAGCAAATCCGCACAGGTCATCTGCCGTCAGGATGGTCGAGAGCCTTCCACTGAAGGGGTCGCACTCGACTTCGATGACACAATCGAACCACTCCGTTGCGACGTTGGTGGGGCGTGGCACCGCCGTCACTGTCAATCCCGCGAGAGACAGCATCCCCTCGCCAGGGCCTTCTTGCGATGAGTTGGAACCCATCACTGAATCCTGTGAAGGACTTCGCGAACACCGTCTTCCGGCGGCCCATAGCGCAGCCGCACGGTTGCGCCCCGCATGAACCCGGTGGCATTTACGGCAGGAGAAATCGCCGCCCAGAGAGCATCGGCATCTGGGCCGTAGAGGTAGAGCGAGCCGTCGCTCAGATCGACCGCGATCTCGTTCCCGTCCACCTCCCCGACACCCGGCGGAATCAACAGCTCGAGTTCTTCTTCGAGCGCGAACAGAGCCGACAAATCCGGCAGCCCGTAGTCGAACGCAATGACGATGGCGTGTTCGATCATCCGTCCCCCCTGCCCCTGTAGCGAGTGCATCTGACCGGGCAATTCTGCACCAGCGCGGCCGAACTGGCACCTACCGCATCCAGTTGACGCCAGCCGGTCTGCCCACGCGCACGAGGCTGCGCGCTGAACCGCTGTCCCCACCCCAACACCCCCACCATCAACCAAGAAACGGAGAGTCCCCATGGGCCTCGACTGGATGTTGCGCGGCCGCATGCCGAGGGCCGGCCACGAGAAGCAGTACCACCGCATCAACAACAAGCTGGCGGCGCTCGGCGCCGATGCTGGCGAGCACGAACGAGACGAGCTCGAGCTGGCGCTCAAGTCCGTCTCGATGTCGCCGTACGACGTCATCGGCGCGCCGCGGGTCGGCATCGACGCTGACGCCACCGCGTGGTTCCGGCGCGAGGTCTACGTCCCCATTCAGCTGCAGCTCCCCCAGTCGAAGAACCCGCAATTCATCGCCTACTGGCGCCGCGCCTTTGAGGCGGTCGTCCAGGACGAGTGCGGCAAGTACGTCGTCGAGCTCGCGAAGGACCCGGAGGGCGTGGCCAGCATCACCGGCATGTTGACGGGGGCGCTCGACTTCCGCGGAAAGGTCGTCGGGCAGGCCGAGTGCATCGACCACGAGCTCAAGAACGAGGCCTACGACGACCACTCAAGCGAAGAGTGCCTCGACTACGCCGACCGGCTCGAGGCAGCGCTCGTGGGCGTCGGTGAGCGTCACCGGCATGGGCGCACCGACATCACGGCCGCCGTGAAGTGGCTCAGGTACTGGGGTGCCAAGGGCTTCGGCTTCGCGGCCTGGTACTGACCGATGGCCGCCACCAAGCTGAGCGCCTACGGGCCCTGGAAGGAGCTCACCAAGGCTGAGGCGTACGCGGCGCCGCCGGCCTTCGTGCTCACCATCGTCGACGGAGATACCGACGACTGGGCGGCGTCGGTCGGCTTCCACTTCGTCAACGTCGTCTCGTACTGGCGGGCGACGAAGCCAATGCCGCCCGACCTCTTCGTCGAAGACGTCTGGCTCGACGAGCGGGGGTGGCCCGTCGAGGGAGATGAGTGACGCCTCTTCCACCTCGCAAGGAACCGCCATGCCTTCCATCGACCCCGAAGTCCCTTTCCCCTTCCACTGCCTCAAGGGCGACCCGCTCAGCACCGATGGCCGCCTGACCGGGGCCATCACCATCGCGGGCGCTCGCTTCTGGTGCGAGGCCCTGCCCGTCAAGAACACCGAAGACGGCGAGCAGGTCGGCTGCGACGAGAACTCCGAGAGCCGGCGCCTTGGCCTCATCGCCGAGTTCGACAGCTGCGACTTCCAGACCCTGAGCATCAAGCGCAAGGGAGTGAGGCGCGACTACGTGCTCGTCATCATCCCCGGGGACCGTTGACCGTTTGTCCGATTGGCCGCGACGGTCAGGCACCCTCCTCCCCCGCGTCAACCCGGCGCCCGAGAAGGAGACCCGAAAAACTGAATACCCACCCGCCGCAAAGGAGCTCACCGCCCCATGCCGAGTCGCCCCAAGCCCCGCAGGTTCACCCGCATTCTCCTGGTGGAAGACGACCAGCGACGCCACGCGTGGTTCACCGCGCAACTCGCCTGCATCCCAGACGTCCACCTGGTCTGGGCGAAGACGGGCATCGCCGCCATCACCCTCCTGAAGAAGGACGCTCCCGACACCCACTCGGGGCTGCTTCTGGACCACGACCTCTACACGGAGAGCGCGGTCCTCCGCTCCGATGGCCGTCGGGTCGTCGACACCATCATCGCCAAGGTCGACGTGGCCACCCCGGCCCTGGTGCACAGCGCGAACAGCCAGATGGCGCCGGTGATGGAGAACTCCCTCAAGGGCGCCGGCTTCGACGTCACCCGCATCCACTTCAGCGAGCTGGTCGCCGAGCCCTCCCGATTCATCGCCTGGCTCGAGAAGGTGAAGGACCGCCGCGCCGAGCTCGACGAGGACGCCGAGGAGGGGGCATGAGCACCCGCAAGCACGACTCCTACTGGGCGTTCGTCCTCGCCGAGCACGGAAAGTTGCTGCCGACGCACGACCTGAGCCACGTGCCCGCGCATGCCGAGATGAAGCGACTGCCCGACGGCTCCCGGGTGATGGTCGCCATCAACGACGCCGGGGTGAAGGTCACCGTCGCCTACGTCCACGGCCCCGAGTACTACGACGAGCTCCGACGCCTCGGCATCCGCACCAGGTACGTGCGGCTGCGGGAGACGCCGCTCCTCCACCCCGAATGGACCGAGGCGCTGTACCCGCCGGAGCAGACACCGTACTGGGGCATGCCCATCCCCGAGGAGCTGCGCGGGCGTACCGGCACCTTCGTCACCGACCCCCACGCGTCACAGCGCCAAGAGGGCTGGTACTACAAGTACGCCGCGACCGGACTCGTGCGCCTGCACCGGCCGCGAGTCGGGCAGCCAGGGGCGCAGCGGGAGCCGCAGGAGCAGCTCCTGGTGCCCCTCGTCTGGCTCGAAAGTGCTGAGCCACCTGAGCGCTGAAAATAGTTGGGCTCGTAAAGCGAGCGGCGACCGAGCGCAGGAAACGCGGTTCGCACGCGTAAAGCGTAGCGACGATTTGGCTCGTTGACGGGTCTTCTCCCCTCGTGGGATTGAACGCCGGTAGTGATGAGGGCCCGCCAAGAGCGGGCGGGAGATCTCCGGCGGCACACCGGTCCTTCGACCTCAATTCGTGAGTGACCTCGGTCACCACGTCGTTGGCGCAGCACCTGTTGAACGAGGGAGCCACCGTCGGAAGCAGCGACGTGCCCTCGAGCCTCATAGCCGGTGGAGTCAGCGCTTCGCTGACATCGACCCGACCGGCGGCAGTGTTGATGGACGCACCGTGCCGGCTGCGCAGGTCGAGTCTTGCAATCAGTTACTGGCAGCACCCAGCCGGGGCACCGGCTGTTCACCCTTCTCGCGTTCGGTGGTCAGCCATGACCATCGTCGTCACCACTGACGAGGACCTGCGGCGCATCATCCGCGAGGAGACCCGCGAACTCCGCGAGGCGCTCCTTGCGCTTCGTGGCGAACGTGCGGAGCAACCACCCCCCCTGCTCACGGTCGATGCCGTGGCCAGTCGCTGCTCGGTGACCACCACTACGGTCCGGTCGTGGATTCACTCAGGGAACCTGCCTGCTCGACGCGCAGGCAGGCGGTACCTGGTGCACCACGTCGATCTCGACGCCTTCCTCGCAAGCTCGAATCAAGAGCCCGAACTCGATCCCAAGAAGCACCTCACCATCCTCATGAACCGGCTGCACAAATCGGAGAGCAAATGAGCAGCATCTACGCAAAGGGCGGCCGCCTCTATTTCCGCCTCAAGATCGGGGAGAAGTGGAAGGGCCTCAGGACTGATTTCAAGGTCGGCCAAGAACGAGCAGCAGGCGTGATGCTCGAGCAGATGGAGAGGACCCGCACCGCGGGTGGCGAGATCGTTCCTGGTGGTCCCGTCACGGTCGCAGCCTTCGCGAAGACCTGGCTGGAGCGGCGCCGCAGTGAAGTCATCACGTGGAAGAACGACGAGTCGGCATTGCGCCTGCGCGTCCTCAAGGCCATCGGACACATGCGGCTCGACGAGGTTCGCCCTCGCCACCTCATCACGATGGTGAACGAGTGGAAGCGGACGCTCGCCCCCCGAACCATCTACAGCGACTACTCCGTCGTCTCGGCGCTCTTTCGCGACGCCTGCCTCGACGACCTCTTGACCAGCACCCCGTGCATGCTCAAGAAACGGCAACTCGGGCCAAAGGTCGACAAGGACCCTGAGTGGCGCTCCAAGGCCCAGTTCACCACCACCGAAGTTCGGAGGCTCATCTCCGACGACCGCATTCCGATGGACCGACGGGTCTTCTACGCGCTCGAAGCACTTGCAGGTCTCCGCCTGGGCGAGGTCTCGGGCCTCCTCTGGCGCAACTGCGGCGTGCAGCCCGAGCACCCCCCACTCGGCATGGTCCTCGTCGCCTTCTCGTATGGTCGCCCATTTCCGAAGGGCAACGTCTGTCGCCCAGTACCCATCCACCCCACCCTCGCGACCATGCTCGCCGAGTGGAAGCTGCACGGCTGGGCACAGTTGATGGGACGGCAACCGACGCCCGACGACCTCGTGGTCCCTCGGGTACCGGGAACTTCATCGAGGTTCGGCCCGTGGCGCCGCAAGGGCTACGTCTACGACCACTTCGAAAACGACCTGAAGATGATGGGCCTCCGGCACCGGCGCAGCCACGACCTGCGGAGGACCTTCATCTCGCTCGCGCGCTCCGCGGGCGCGATGACCGACATCCTCCGGCGCGCCACGCACAAGCCGCCCACAGAGGTCATCGAGGGCTACACGACCTACGAGTGGGAGGTCGTTTGCCGCGAGGTCTTGAAGCTGAGAATCGAGCAGGAGACCGGGGAGGCCATCGTCGTGATTCCGGGGACTTCGGCGGTCACCGCGAGCGGATTTGCTACCGTTTTGCTACCGGCCGCCGCAACCCTCAGCAGTCATTACCCAAAAACAGTGGCCCTCCCCGGACTCGAACCGGGATGCCCGTGAAGGCGGCGGATTTTGAGTCCGCTACGTCTACCAGTTTCGTCAGAGGGCCATTCTCCCCGGACGGACGCGGCTCTTATCAGAACCGGACATCGACGGAAGCGCAGAGAGCAGTGTAGAGGGTTCGCGTCATGATCAATCTGCTCGTTTCCCTCGCCGCGGGCATCGCCGTGGTGATCCTCGTGAAGCTGCTCGGCTTCAGCGTCCTCGCCGGCATCGTCCCCGGGACCGTCGTCTTCCTCGCGATCCTCGTGGTCATGGGCCGCCGCTCGTTCGTGCAGCTCCAGGCCGTCGTCCAGGCCGTGCAGGTCGAGCTCTCGTCGATGAACGCCAACAAGAAGGAACAGCAGGCCAAGGCCGACAAGGCCATCAAGATGCTCGAGGCCGCCCTGCCCCTGAGCCGCTGGCAGTTCCTCATCGAAGGCGAGATCTACGGCCAGATCGGCATGATCAAGCACCTCTTCAAGGACTTCGACGGCGCCCTCGCCGCGTTCCAGAAGTCGAGCCAGCGCAACTACTTCGCCAAGGCCATGCAGGCCGCGATCTACTTCCAGAAGAAGGACTTCGCCGCGATGCAGAAGTCCTTCGAAGACGCCGTGAAGCACGGCAACAAGGAGAGCCTGATGTGGGCCGCGTACGCGTGGTGCCTCCTTCAGACCAAGGACAACGACCAGGCCCTGCGCGTGCTCTCCCGCGGCGTGGAAGCCAACCCCAGCGACGAGAAGCTCAAGAAGGCGCTGGCGGCGCTCCAGAACGACAAGCGCCTCAAGATGTCGCCCTGGGAGCCGATGTGGTGGCAGCTGGGCCTCGAGGCGCCTCCCATGCAGCAGCCGCAGTTCGCCGGTGGTGGTCGTCGCCGCGGCTTCAGGTGATCGACTGCAGGGCCTCTTCGGCGGTCACCGTCCGGGCGCCCTTTTCCTTCTTGAACCAGGTGAGTTGGCGCTTCGCGTAGTGCCGGGTGGCTTGAGCGACGTCGGTGATCGCCTCCGCCTCGGTCATCGCGCCGTCGACCACCTGCAGCGCCTGCAGGTACCCCACCGCGCGCATCGGGGCCGCCTGCCGGTACCCCCGGTCGACCAACGACCTCGTCTCTTCGATCAGCCCTGACGCGAACATCTTCTTCGTGCGCTGGTTGATCACCTCGTAGAGGCGCTCCCGTGGCGGGTTGAGCACCCACAGCGCGTACGGGTGGCGATCCGCCGAGAAGGCGTGCGCCTCGCGGTGCTCGCTGGCGGGCTTGCCGGTCAGGGTGTGGATCTCCAGCGCGCGGATCACCCGCAGGCGATCCTGCACCGGGTGCTTGGCCGCGGTCACCGGGTCGACGGCCAACAGCCTCGCGTGCAGCGCCTCGTTGCCTTCCCGATCGGCGTAGGCCTCGAGCTCGGCGCGCAGGGCCTCGTCACGCGCCGGGCCGGGCATCACCCCATGGAGCAACACGCGCAGGTAGAGCCCGGTGCCGCCCACCACCACCACCCGCTTCTCCCGCGCCGTGATGTCGGCGATCGCCGCGTCGGCCAGCTTGCCGAAGCGCGCCGCCGAGAAGTCGGGGTCGAGCGGGTCCACGCAGGACAGCAGGTGGTGAGGAACGGCCGCCAGCTCCTCGGGGGACGGCTTGGCCGTGCCGATGTCGAAGTGCCGGTAGACCTGCTGCGAATCCGCGCTGATGATCTCCGCGTCGAGGCGCCGCGCCACGGCGATCGCCAGGGCGGTCTTGCCGGACGCGGTGGGCCCTGCGATCACGGTCAGCAAGGTGCGGGTGCTACTTCTTGAGCCCCAGCGCCGTCTCGACTTCCTTGCCGAGCAGGTCCGCGCCGTCGTCCGAGTAGCCGCGGTGCACGGTGGCGATGGTCCCGTCGGGGCGCACCATGAACAGCGACGGCAGGGGGCTCTTGGTGCCCAGCCAACGCCGCGCCACGATGTTGAAGCGGTCCTTCGCCACCGGGAAGGTCACCTTGTTCTCGGCGATCAGGTCCTGCACCTTCTTCTGGCCGTCCGCCTCGGTGTCGATGGCGATCATCATCACCCGCAGCCCGGCGTCGTGGTGCTTGAGGTGGAGCTTCTGCAGGTACGGCATCTCCTTCTTGCAGGGCCCGCAGTAGCTGGCCATGAACGAGACCAGCAGCGCCTTGGTCTTCTTGTCGGCCGACTCCGGGCCCACGAAGGAGTCCATCGCCACCGTCGACTCGCCGTATTCCTTGGCGTTGTAGACGGGCAGACGGAAGGTCGGCGCCGGCTTGTCGACCTCGGCGAGATCCTCCGCGAACACCGGGGCGGAGATCAGCGCCAGCACCAGCAACTGTCGGGTCATGGAGGGCTTTCGGGAGAGAGTCAAAGACGGGGTCACGACGAGCCCTTGCTGGCGCCATTCAGCCAGGCGCGGAGCGCATCGAAGGAAACGTCGAGCTGTTCCCTCGGGGCGTCCTTCGCCAGGCGCATGTTGTCGATCTTCAGCGTGCGCGCCTTGTGCTCGGCGTCGCCGTAGGCCGCGAACCACGCCGCGTTCACCTTGCTGGCGCGTTCCTTCTGCTTGTTCAACTTTCCACCGCGGGGGTCGAAGTCGACGTGGAAGCCCTCGTTGCGCAGCGCCATCACCAGGGCGATCGCGTCGTCCCGCTCCGGCCCGTCGAAGGTGCCCACGAAGAGCGTCGGCGCGCTGCGCGGCACGCTCTTGAGCGAGTCGAGCAGCATCACCAGGCGGTCGAGACCCATGGCGAAGCCCACCGCCGGCTTCTCGGGCCCGCCCAGCTCGTGCACCAGGCGATCGTAGCGACCGCCACCACACACCGTGCCCGCGCGCCCCAGCGAGCTCTCGCCCGACTTCGGCTGGTAGATGAACTCGAAGGTGGTGCGCGTGTAGTAGTCCAGACCGCGCACCAGCCGGCGATCGAGCTCGAAGCCGATGCCCAGCTTCGTCAGCAGCCGCTGCACGTCGTCGAAGTGTTTCTTCGAGCCCTCGTCGAGGAAGTCGATGATCGCCGGGGCGGTCTTGATCGCCGCCTGCAGCGCCTCTTCCTTCGAGTCGAGCAGCCGCATGGTGTTGCGCTCGAAGGCCAGCTTGGCGTCGGCGCTCATCACCTCGACTAGCGGCGCGAAGTGCGCCTTGAGGGCCTCGAGGTAGGCCGGCCGCGTCGAGGCGTCACCCAGCGAGTTGAGGTGCAGCACCACGTCGGGCACGCCTACCTGCTTGAAGAACTCGGCGCACAGCGAGATCACCTCCACGTCCTGGGCCGCGTCGAGCGAGCCGTAGGCCTCGGCGCCCAGTTGGTAGAACTGGCGGTAGCGCCCGGTCTGCATGCGCTCGTAGCGGAACATGGGGCCCGTGTAGAACCAGCGGGTCAGCGGCTCGGTGTTGGCCACCCCGTGCTCGATGTACGCGCGCGCCGCCGGGGCCGTGCCCTCGGGGCGCATGGTGATCGACCGGTCACCCTTGTCGTTGAAGGTGTACATCTCCTTGCCGACGATGTCGGTCACCTCGCCGACGCTGCGCACGAAGAGCTCGGTGTGCTCGACGATGGGGGTGCGGATCTCCGCGAAGCCGTAGCGGCCGAAGAGCGAGCGCGCGATGCCTTCGATGAACTGCCAGGTCTCGATCTGCGGAGGCAGGAGATCGTTCATCCCCTTCACGCCGGCGATCTTCGGTCCGCTCACTGAAAGACTCCGATGCGCTGCCCGAGCACCACGGGCGAATCGGGCTTCAGCGACGGGTCCCACGTCACGCGGCCCTTCTGGAACAACATGATCACCGTGGAGCCCATCTCGAACATGCCCAACTCCGCGCCCTTCTCGATGGCGATGCCCCGGCCGTAGGTGTGGGCCTTCGCGCCCTGCCCTTCGTGGGTGATCACCTCGTCGTAGGCGGCGTGGATGCGCGCGACGCAGGTGGCGCCCACCGCGATGTACGCGCACTGGCCGGCCGGCGTGTCGAGGTACGTCACCAGGCGCTCGTTGATCGCGAACAGCGCGTCCTTGGTGCGCACCGAGGCCTGGTTCACCGGCCAGAACTCGCCGGGGAGGTAGTGGTAACCGGTGATCTGCCCCGAGAGCGGCGCGTGGAAGCGGTGGTAGTCGCGCGGCGAGAGGTAGAGCGTGGCGAACGAGCCGTGCTCGAAGTCCAGCGCCCGGCGGGCGTCACCCAGCAGCTTGTCGACGGGGAAGCTGATGCCCTTGGCCTGCAGGCAGGCGCCGCGCTCGATGGTGCCGATCTGCGAGACGTGCGCGTCGACGGGGCTCGCCACCACGTTCGCGCCCAGGTCGATGGTGCGCCGCCCGGGCTTCAGCTTGCGCGTGAAGAACGAGCCGAAGGTCGGGTAGTCGCTGAGCGTGCCCTCGGCTTCCTCGAGGTTCACGTCGTACTGCTTGGCGAACACCCGCATCGCCGCCTGGTGCAGCGCAGCGGGAACGGGGAGCCGGGTGGCCCTGCCGACGACCGTGGAGAGGGCCGACTTCGGCAGCAACCGCATCAACGTCATGAAAGTTTGATCGCGCATCGGTGACGAGGTGTTCTCACCCCGCCGCGCACCAGTCGCAAGGGTGAATTACACCCCGAGGAACAGGCGCTTGCCGAAGTTGAGCGCGAGATCGGCGTCGAAGATGCGCTGGGCCGACTGCTGGATGTCGTATTCCACGCGCACGTACTCGACGGTGCGGCTCTCGGTGTCGTGGATCACGAAGCACGCGCGGTTGTCGTAGTCCCGGGGCTGGCCCACCGAGCCGACGCTGATGATGTACTTGTAGCCTTTGCGGATGGCGAACTTCTGCGCCACCACGTCGTTGACCTCGCCCGAACCGATCGCGAAGGCCTTGCACAGGTGGCTGTGGCCAATGAACGTCACCTCGGGCAGGTCACCCGAGAACGGCGTCAGCTCGCGGGCCTGCTCGAGGGCGAAGATGTACTCGTAGCTCCGCGGCTCCACGGGCGAGCCATGGCAGAAGCCCACGTCGCCGATGCGGTACGTGTACGGGAGGCTCCGCAGCCAGGCGAGGTTCTCCTCGTCGAGCACGTTGGCCGACCAGTCGAGGGCGTGGCGGGCGGCGTCGTAATAGAACGAGTAGTCCATGCGGCCGGCGACGGCGGCGTCATGGTTGCCCAGCAGCGTGACCTCCGCGTGCTCGCGCACCAGCTGGCAGCAGGGGTTGGGCGAAGCGCCGTAGCCGACCACGTCACCGAGGCTGACGATGCGATCGACCTTGAGCTTGTCGATGGTCTTGAGGACCTCCGTCAGCGCTTCGATGTTGCTGTGAATGTCGGAGATGATGGCGATCCGCAATGTGACCCCTTGGGGCGGCTGTCGTCAGTTGGCGGCCTGCAGCTTCGCAGGCGAGGTGTCTTCTTCGATGAGACGACGTATCGCTTCCCGTACCACGTCGTCGATGTTTTCGAACGCGAGCCCCATGCCGGGCGGCCCGCCCTGTCCTTCCATGCGGCTCCACACCACCCGGGCCACGGCCTCGACCCCCAGGGTGCCGAAGCGCAGCATGGCCCGGCTCCCCCGCTCCAGCGGCGTGCTGGTGCGCAGGAAGATGCCCCCTTCGCTGAGGTTCCCGATGCGGGCGTACACGGTGATGTTCTCCCCTTCACACCAGCAGCGAAGGCGGGAGGGCACTCGCTCGAACTTCCGATTGTTGATCGTCACTTCCGGCCTCCGAATGACGCAAGGTACGACTCCTGCGCTCCCCCCGGATGGCACTGCACCGCCACCTGCTGGCCCAAACCAAAGGCCAACCTGGTCACAGCGTAGAAAGTCGCTGCTCAAACCGTCAATTGGAGCGTTTTCCTGACACCGACTCACCCTATAGTCGGGCGGCCACATGACGACGAACCGCCCGGTCCGCTACCGCTGCGACATCCAGAGCCAGGTCGAGCTCGATACCGGGGGCGACGCGGCCCGCACGCGGGTGCTGGAGCTCTCGGAGACCGGTGCCTTCCTCGAGGAGGTGCCCGGCCTCGACGACGTGCAGGCCGGTGATGGAGGGGTCATCGGCATCCCCCTCCCCGGCGGCGACCCGTGGGTGGCGCACGTCCGCTTTCACCACGCGGGCTTCGGCCGCCTCGATGTGAAGACCCCACGGGCCGAGCACGTGAGCGTGGCGGTGCGGGGCTACGGGGTGGAGTTCGACCAGCTCGCCGACGACGAGCTCGAGCGGCTGCGCGACTTCCTCGACCTGATCGACAGCCGCTGACCGCTCAGATCTTCCGGCTGGCGAACTCGTAGATCTTCTCGACCGCGATCTGCCGGTACCGGTCGGCCTTCAGGCTGCGCCGGGCGCAGTCCTGCACGAAGGTGACCTGCTCGATGGTGCCCTCCTTCGCCAGCCGCTTCGCCTCGGCCCGGATCTGCGGGGCCGCCTCGTGGGCGTGGAAGACGTAGGCCGGGGAAAAATGGAGGTGCCCCGCAAAGGGGATGAGCCGCGCCTCGAGCACGTCGCCCACCGTCAAGCCGACGATCTGCCGCCGCTCGGTGACGTCCCAGGTGACGCCGGTGAACAGCCCCCGCAGCCGCACCTCGCCCGGCGAGATGCGCCGCACCTCGAACACCCCGTGGGTGGTCTCGGTGAAGGCGCGGAAGGCCGCCGCCCGCTCGGGCACGTCGTCGCGCAGCGACTGCTCGTAGCGCTCCCGGGCCGGCGTCTTTCCGAAGTGCGGCGCCGGGCGATCGCACACGTAGTGCTCGAGGAACCCCGACATGCGCAGCTCGATCTGCCGATCTTCCTCGAAGACCTCGCCGTTCCGGGTGAACCAGTCGGCGCGGGCGACGAGCAGGTCTTCCTTGGTGCCCTCGGGGGTCGCCCAGGCGATCAGCTCATCGAGCAGCGGATGCGGTGCGGAGCTCAAGCGGTGACACGCGCGCCGGCCATCACGTCGGCGAACCGCTGGAACAGGTAGCGGGCGTCGTGCGGGCCGGGCGACGCCTCGGGGTGGTGCTGCACCGAGAAGGCGCGCGCGTCGGGCACCGCGAGGCCCTCGACGGTGAGATCGTTCAGGTTGAGGTGGGTGACCACCGCCTTGCCCTCGAGGCTCTGGGCGTCCACCGCGAAGCCGTGGTTCTGGCTGGTGATCTCGACCTTGCCCGTCGCGAGATCCTTGACCGGCTGGTTCGCGCCGCGGTGACCGAACTTCATCTTCCAGGTCTTGCCGCCCAGGGCGAGCGCGAGGATCTGGTGGCCCAGGCAGATGCCGAACACCGGCACCTTGCCCAGCAGCGCGGCCACCGTGGTGTCGGCGCCCTTCACCGCCGCCGGGTCACCGGGGCCGTTGGTGAGGAACACGCCGTCGGGCTTGCGATCGAGGATGTCCTTCGCGGTCGTCCACGCGGGCACCACGGTCACCTGGCAGCCGACGTCGACGAGGAATTGCAGCATCGCCTTCTTCAGCCCGTAGTCCACGGCCACCACGCGGAACCGCGGGGGCACCACCTTGAGCTCGGTCTCTCCCACCACGAAGCGCGGCGTGGGCTTCGACCACTCGTAGGCGGCCTTGGTCGAGATGCCGGTCGCCAGGTCGAGGCCTTCCATGCCGGGGGCCTGCTTCGCCTTCTCGATCAGCGCCGCCGGCGTCAGGCCCTCGGTCGAGAGCACGCCCATCTGCGAGCCGTGGGTGCGCAGGTGCCGCACCAGGCGACGGGTGTCGAGGCCCTCGATGCCGCCGACCTTCCAGCGCGCGAGGTAGGCGTCCAGGGACTCCCTGGAGCGCCAGTTCGACGGCTCGGAGTACTCGCGCACCACCATGCCCACCGCGTGCGGCCGCGCCGACTCTTCGTCTTCCGGCGTGGTGCCCACGTTGCCCATGTGGGGGTACGCCATGGTGACGATCTGCCCGACGTACGACGGGTCGGTGAGGATCTCCTGGTACCCGAACATCGAGGTGTTGAAGACGACTTCCCCGACGGTTTCGCTCGAGGCGCCGAACGAGCGGCCTTCGAAGACGGTTCCATCGGCCAGGGCGAGGACGGCGCGCTTCACGGGGAGACTCCTATGGGGAAGGTGTGACGCCCGCCCACGACCACGCCCCGGACGGAGCGCGTGTGTGGGTCGAGCACGGTGATCGACGCCCGCAGACCGGGGGCGAGGCCGGAAGAGAGGCCCAGCAGGCGCGCCGGGGCCGACGAGAGCACTTCGACGAGCCGCGAGGGGCTCAGCTCGAAGCTGAAGAGCGCGGGCACGGCCTGTTCGAAGGCCTCGCAGCCCGGGGCGCAGGCCTCGAAGGGGTGCTCGCGGTCGAGCACGTCGACGCGCACGTGATCGCAGGCCAGGGCGTCGATGGCGCCGTCGGCCAGGCCCGCCTTGAGGGCCGCGACGTCGCGCTCGCTGCGCAGCGGAGGCCACACCCGCGCGTCCAACGAGTAGTCCTCGGCGATGCGGGTGTCGCGGGTGAGGTGGTGCGGCGTGACGTCGGCCGAGACCTCCAGGCCGCGCAGCTTGGCGGCGCGCACCAGCTCGACGCCGCGGGCGGTGGTCACGTGCGCGAAGTGCAGCCGGCCACCGGTCTCTTCGAGGATCAGCAGGTCGCGGGCGATCACCGCGGCCTCGGCGGCCACCGGCACCGAGGGCAGGCCCAGGCGCGTCGCGGTGAGCCCTTCGCCGATCACCCCGGCGCCGGTCAGCGAAGGGTCCTCGGCGTGCAGCACGATGAGCTTGCCGCGCGACGCCGAGTACTGCAGCGCCCGGCGCAGCACGCCCGAGCGAGCCAGCGGCTTGAAGCCCTGGCTCAGGCAGCACGCGCCGGTGGTGACCTCACCCAGCTCTTCGCCGGCGAGGTCGCGGGTCAGCGGCGCGGCCCACAGCAGGGTCAGCAGGTCGGTGTGCAGCTTCGGTGATTCGGGCGCGGCGACGACCGTGGTGAAGCCCCCGCGCAGCGCCGCCTCGAGGTCGCGCTCGTCGCGCACCACGCTGTGGAGATCCACGAAGCCGGGGCACACCCACGCGCCGCCCAGCTCGAGGACCGTGGCGCCGGCAGCGTCGAGCTTCGGCCCGACCGCGGCGATCTGCCCGTCGACGATCAACACCTCTCCCGGGCCGTCGCGGCGCGCCGCGGGGTCGATCAGGCGCCCGCCCCTGAGCAGCAGCTTCATGACACGGCCTCCAGGACGGCCTTGCGCACGGCCACGCCGTTCTCCACCTGCTCGAGGATCAAGCTGCGCTGGCCGTCGGCGACCTCCGGCGAGAGCTCCAGCCCGCGGTTCACCGGGCCGGGGTGCAGCACCACGGCCTCGGGCTTGAGGGCCGCGGCGCGCTCGTTCGTGAGGCCCCAGCGCGCGTGGTACTCGGCGGTGGTGGGGAACAGGGCGTCCGACTGACGCTCGCGTTGGATGCGCAGCATCATCACCGCGTCGGCGCCGTCCAGGGCGGTGTCGAGCTCGGTGGTGACCTCCGCGCCCAACTCCGCGAGGCCCGGGGGCAGCATCGTGGGCGGGCCGCAGAACACCAGGTGCGCGCCCAGCGCCTTGAGGCAGTGGAGGTTCGAGCGGGCGACGCGGCTGTGGAGGATGTCTCCGACGATCGCCACCCGCTTGCCGGCCATCGCCCCGCCCCAGCGACGCCACAGGGTGTAGGCGTCGAGCAGCGCCTGCGAGGGGTGCTCGTGCTGGCCGTCACCGGCGTTGATCACCGCGCAGCCCACCGAGCGAGCCACGAGGGCCGCGGCGCCGCTGCTCTGGTGCCGCACCACGATGATGCTCACGCCCAGCGCGGCGATGTTCTTCGCGGTGTCGACCAGGGTCTCGCCCTTGGAGGCCGACGAGCCGCTCACCGTCCAGTTGAGGACGTGCGCGCCCAGGCCCGCGGCGGCGACCTCGAAGCTCGAGCGGGTGCGCGTCGACGGCTCGTAGAACACGTTGGCCACGACGCGGCCCACGAGGTGCCGGCCACCCACGTGGCCTTCGCGGTACTGGTGCGCGCGGGCCAGCAACTGCTCGATCTCCGCTCCCGGGAGCCCCTCGATGCCGAGGAGATGTCGGCGCGTGGTCACTTGACGCGCTGCCCGGTCTTCTCGGCGATCAGGTGGTAGATCTTGCGCTTCTTGAGCGGCGCGAACTCGACGATGCGGTCGTACTCGATGCGCACCAGCAGGCGCTTGGTGGTCTCGTCGAACGAGAAGGTGACGTTCTCGTCCTTGAGCCCGAAGCCCGGCTTGACGCTCTCGACGCCGTCTTCGTCGACCTCGTAGTGGCTGGTGCTGGGGGTCTTCTGGTTGAGGCGGATCATCAACCGGGGCCGGGCGATGGCCTCGCCGTCGACGAAGTAGACGTTGAACGCCTCGGCGGCGGCTTCCCGGGCCTCGAGGTTGTCCATGTACAGCGGGCCGACGTGGAAGATGTAGAAGCCCGCCGCCGCCAACAGGAGGATGACGAGGATCGTGACCGGGTTCGTTTCGCCGTTCTTCCGCACGAGGGCGAAGTAGCCACGGCCCATGCGGTGCGTCAAGCAGCGTCGCTGACTACTTCCGGGGCTTCTCGTCCCCGCACATGGTGACCGGGGTGAAGAACCGATCGTAGCGGATGCCGGTGCCCCCGAAGAGCGAGCTCAGGAAGCCCCCGTGGGAGAGGGAAAACCAGATCACCGTGGCCTTGCCCTTGATCGACCCGTAAGGCACGAACTCGAAGCCCTGGGTGACGCCCAGGCCAAAGCGGCTGTCGGCCGAGTTGTTGCGGTTGTCGCCCATGACGAACACCGACCCCTCGGGGACCTTCGTGCTGGTGCCCTGGGTCATCTTGTCGAGGGTCGAGCGGCGGCGGCCGGGCTCGTCGAGGACCAGGTGGGGCACGCCGTCGAAGGTCTCGCGGTACAGGCCTTCGGGGCGGTCGACCCAGTCGTCGTCGCGCCAGGTGCTGACCCAGTACTTGAGGCCCTCGAGGCTGGTGACCTGCACCTCGTTGTGTTCCCAGAACCGGTACTGCTCGTTCTCCGAGGTGCGCTCGGCGAGCTTCCCGTTGATCACCAGGCCCTCGTCGGTGAACTCGAGGCTGTCGCCGGCCACGCCGACCACGCGCTTGATGTAGTCGACCTCCTGGCGCACCGGGTTGTTGAAGACGATCACGTCGCCGCGCTTCGGCGGGCGGACGATCACGAAGGGCACGTTGTTGGTGAACGGCAGGCGCACGCCGTAGATGAACTTGTTGACGAAGATCTGGTCGCCCAGCTCGAGCGTGGGGATCATCGATCCCGAGGGGATCTTGAAGGGGTCGAGGAGCACCGCGCGGAACGCGAGCGCGATGGCCAGGGCGCGCACGAAGCCGCCGCCGAGATCGAGCAGCCCGCCCTTGTGGGCCTTGAGGTGCTTGTCCCAGGTCTGCTCCAGCACGCGCGTGGCGGCCCGCACTTCTTCGGCCGGCTTGCCGAACGCGCGCACCTGGCCCTCGCAGGCCGCGACCACGTCGTCCCAGGCCTTGTCCTTGAGGTGCTTGCGGGCGCGCTGGGCGGTGGCCTCGACCTCGGTGAGGATCTCCTCGGCGCGGTACCTCGCGTCGCGGGCGTCGTTCCACTTCTTCGCCACGGGCGTGCGAACCACCAGCAGCACCGCCCACCACGCGAAGCACAGCAGCCCCACGCCTTGCATCAGCGGCTGGAGCCACAGGTAGGTGCACACCGCCGTCTCGACGATGGTGAGGTACACGGCGAAGAGGATCGCCAGCACGGTCACCGGGGCCCACAGGCTCACCAGGCGATCGTGCCAGCGCCACGTGTTGACGGTCTTCTGGTCGTCCGCGCTGAGCCGCGCGAGCACGGCCTTGGCGAGGGTGGGCGTCGGCGCAGCGGCCACGTCACTCCTCCGACTTCAGCACGGCGAGGAAGGCCTCCTGGGGCAGCTCGACCACGCCGACCTGCTTCATGCGCTTCTTGCCCTCTTTCTGCTTCTCGAGGAGCTTGCGCTTGCGCGAGATGTCGCCGCCGTAGCACTTGGCGAGCACGTTCTTGCGCACCGCGGAGATGGTCTCGCGGCTGATGATCTTGCTGCCGATGGCCGCCTGGATGGCCACCTCGAACATCTGCTTGTGGATGACGGCCTTGAGCTTCTCGCAGACCTCGCGGCCGCGCAGGTAGGCGCGGTCCTTGTGCACGATGATCGACAGGGCGTCGACGATCTCCCCGTTGATGAGGATGTCGAGCTTCACCAGGTCGGCCTCCTTGTAGCCACCCAGCTCGTAGTCGAGCGACGCGTAGCCGCGGCTGATCGATTTCATCTTGTCGAAGAAGTCGAACACCACTTCGGCCAGCGGCATTTCATAGGTCACGCGGCAGCGGGTGCCGGTGGTGCCCAGGTACTCGAGGCCCTTCTGGATGCCGCGGCGGTCCTGGCACAGCTTGAGGATCGAGCCGAGGTGATCGTTGGGCACGTGGATGTGGCAGATGAGGTACGGCTCTTCGAGGTGCTCGATGTTCTGCGTCGGCGGCAGCTTCGACGGGTTGTCGATGAAGATCGCTTCCTTGCCGTGCGGGAACACCTTGTAGACCACGCTGGGCGCGGTGGAGATGAGGTTCAGGTTGTATTCGCGCTCGAGGCGCTCCTGGACGATCTCCATGTGCAGCAGGCCGAGGAAGCCGCAGCGGAAGCCGAAGCCGAGCGCCGTCGAGGTCTCGGGCTCCCACGTGAAGGCCGAGTCGTTGAGGCGCAGCTTGGTGAGCGCGTCGCGCAGGTTGTCGTAGTCGGCGGCGTCCACCGGGAAGACGCCGGAGAACACCATGGGCTGCACTTCTTTGAAGTCGGGGAACGGGGCGGCGGTCGGCCGCTCGGCGTCGGTGATGGTGTCGCCGACCTTGGCGTCCGCCAGCTCCTTCACGTTGGCGACGAAGATGCCCACCTCGCCGGCCATCAGCGACTTCACCGCGGTGGGGAACGGGGCGATGACGCCCAGCTCCTGCACCTCGAAGGTCTTGCCGTTGGACCACAGCTTGATCTTCTGGCCGATCTTCACTTCGCCATCGACCACGCGCACCAGCATGACCACGCCGCGGTAGTTGTCGTACCAGCTGTCGAAGACCAGGGCCTTGAGCGGGTCGTCCTTCGAGCCCGCGGGGGGCGGGATGAGCTTGACCACCGCCTCGAGGAGCTTGTCGATGTTGACGCCCTCCTTGGCCGAGACGGGCACCGCGG
The DNA here is from genome assembly GCA_903905455.1 of uncultured Archangium sp. Taxonomy (GTDB): domain Bacteria; phylum Myxococcota; class Myxococcia; order Myxococcales; family Myxococcaceae; genus Archangium_A. The sequence goes on along the minus strand of CAIVGN010000067.1, from coordinate 28,173 downwards.
TCGAGCTGTCGAGGCCGATGACGTCTTCGATCTCGTTGAGCGTGCGCTCCACGTCGGCCGAGGGGAGATCGATCTTGTTGATCACCGGGATGATCTCGAGATCGTGCTCCATCGCCATGTAGACGTTGGCGAGGGTCTGGGCCTCGACGCCCTGGGTGGCGTCGACCACGAGCAGCGCGCCTTCACAGGCGGCCAGCGAGCGGCTCACCTCGTAGGCGAAGTCGACGTGCCCGGGGGTGTCGATGAGGTTGAGGACGTAGTCTTTCCCGTCGAGGGCCTTGTAGTGCATGCGCACCGTCTGGGCCTTGATGGTGATCCCGCGTTCCCGCTCGATGTCCATGTTGTCGAGGAACTGGGCCTGCTTCTGCCGGTCGTTCACCGTCCCCGTTTTTTCGAGGAGGCGATCGGCGAGCGTGGACTTGCCGTGATCGATGTGGGCGATGATCGAGAAGTTACGGATGTGCGCGTTTTCAGACGGCATGAGCGTCCGTCGCGACTAGCACCCACCCTTCTCGAAATCCATTCCTCCCGGGCGGCCGGTTAGGCACACTCGGGCGGTCTTTTTCCTTCCGGGGGTGTGCCGCATGATTCGTCGGGCCGTGATTGCTGCCGTGGTGTGTGTCTCGTCGTTCTCCTTCGCGCAGGACGCCGGAACCCCCGCCCAGGACGCCGGGGCCCCCGCGCCGGTGGGCCCGCTGGAGCCGCCGCCCTCGGCCGAGATGATCAAGCAGGTCGTGGATTACCTCGAGAACGGCAAGGACCGGGGGCCGGCGCTGCTCGACGTGATCCCCTGCCTCAAGATCGACAACACCAAGGGCAGCCCGACGCAGTTCCAGTGCGTCGAGGTGGCCACCGGGCCGGTCAAGAAGGGCACCACCGTCTTCGCCTGGCTGCAGTGGTACTGCCCCAAAGAGGGCAAGTACGAGGACGTGCAGATCCAGTTCCTCCACGAGGGCGCGGTGCGGCAGACCGTGGACATCCCCGTGGCGGGCTTCGGGCGCACGCGCGGCTGGCGCGGCAACAACTTCAACAAGATCGGCAAGTGGACGATCAAGGTGAGCCGGGGCGACAAGGAGCTGGGCTCGGTCGCAGTCGACGTCGTCTCCAACTGAGAGGGGCCGCTCAGCCCTCGGACCGCGAGGCCTGCCTTCGCCGCCAGAGCCCGACGGAGATCATCAACATCGCGGCCACCAGGGTCGCGAAGGCCCACACGTAGCGCTGCGGGAGCCGCGACGACGAGACTGGCTCCAGCTTCAGGGAGCTGAAGCTCTCGGCGAGCACCGGCGCCAGCGCTTCCCACCGGCCGGCCGGCGCGCTGCACAGCGCCACCACGTGCCGCCCCTCGCCGGGCCAGGCGGCGACGAGCACCCGGCGCAGCTGGCTGCCCTGGCGGATGGAGCCCAGCACCTCGACCCGCCCGTTGGTCACCTCCGCGCGCTCGAGCTGAAAGGGTTGCCCCAGCTCGTCGTGTACGTGGCGCACCACGGCCGTCGAAAACTCGTCACGCGACGAGGGCCCCAGGGTCAGCGGCTCTTCGATCACCGAGAGCAGGAGCGAGGCCGCGTCCTCCCCTTCCCCGTCGAGCAGCGCGGCGCTCAGGTACCGGGTCACCGCCACGTTGCGCGTCACCGCGCCCACGTGGGTACCGTGGAAGAGGTCCATGCGCGCCATGCGGAAGGCCTTCGGCGGCTTGAACTGAAAGCCGTCCTGGCGGACGACCGGGCCCAGCGGCTCCGCGGCGCCGCAGAGCAGGAGGCACGCCATGAGAAGACCCGACCCGCGCATCGCCGCGGCACCGTAGCCCACGGGACGGCGGAAGAAGTGACCTGCCCCATGGGCTGTGCTTCAACTCGCCTTGCCGATGACGCCCGGGGAACGCACAGCGCTCGAGAGCCAGTCCGACCGGCACCTCCGCCGGGGCGAGCTGTCGGAGGCGTGGGCCCTGCTGCAGAAGCTCGCGCACGAGTTCCCCGGAGACGCGAGCCTCGCCGAGCGCCTCGCGATGCTCGAAGAGAGCATGGACCCGGCCGAGCGCCGCCGCGTCGCCGTGGCCCGGGTCGAGTCCAGCGGCACCTTCAAGAGCCCGATGCACGAGGCTGAGTCGCTCGCCGCCGCGGGCCGCTACGCCGAGGCGATCACCGTCTACCGCAAGCTCCTCACCGAGCGCCCCGACTGGGACCTGGTGAAGGAACGCCTCGCCGAGCTCTTCCAGTTGGCCCAGGTCGCCAGCCCCACGCGGCAGCCCGGGGCGAACCGGGAAGTCGTGCTCGGGCGCCTGCTCGACCGCATCACCGCCCGCAAGCGCACCTGACCCACCGCGTCATCCACGCCAGAGCCCTCTGACGTAACTGTCAGGAAGCGCTGGTGCCTTGGGGCGCGCATGTCATACGCTCCGGTGTCCTACTGACAGGCTTGCCTTCATGATTCTGGAGGGTTGATGCGACTTGGAGTGCTGACCGGCGGCGGCGATTGCCCAGGCCTGAATGCGGTGTTGCGGGCCCTGGTGCGTCGCGGAGTCAGCGAGCTGGGCTACGAATTCGTGGGCGTGCAGAACGGCTACGAGGGGTTGATCCTCCCGAACCTCACGATGCCCCTGGGCCTCGACGAGGTGCGCGGCATTCACCAGAAGGGCGGCACGATCCTCGGCACGTCGAACAAGGCCGACCCGTTTGCGTGGCCGGTGAAGGAAGACGGCAAGCTGGTGACCCGGGACGTGAGCGACGTGGTGTTGCAGCGCGCGCGCGACCTGAAGCTCGACGGCCTGGTGTGCATCGGCGGCGACGGCACGTTGACCATGGCGCACAAGATGGCGGAGCGCGGCCTGAAGGTCGTCGGCTGCCCCAAGACCATCGACAACGATCTCTCGGGCACGGATCAGACCTTCGGCTTCGACACCGCGGTGGGGGTGATCTCCGAGGCCATCGACCGGCTGCACACCACCGCCGAGGCGCACCAGCGGGTGATGGTGGTGGAGATCATGGGCCGCAACGCGGGCTTCCTCACGCTCGAGGGCGGGCTGGCCGGCGGGGCCGACTTCATCCTCATCCCCGAGCAGCCCTACGACGTGGACCACATCGTCGCCCGCCTGACCGAGATGTGGGAGACCAAGAAGTTCGCCATCGTGGCCATCTCCGAGGGCGCGTTCCCCACGGGCGGGCGCCAGGCCGTGGTCGAAGAAGCGAACACCGTGCCCGGGCGCGGCGTGGTGCGGCTGGGTGGCTCGGGCAAGGTGCTCGCCGATCTCCTCGCCCCCCGGCTCGAGGCCGAGCTGCGGGTGACGGTGCTGGGCCACCTGCAGCGCGGCGGCACGCCAAGCCCGGCTGATCGCGTGCTGGCCTCGCTCTACGGGGCCATGGTGCTCGACCTGGTGCGCGACGAGAAGTGGGACCACATGGTGTGCCTGCGCGACGGCAAGCTGGGCTTCAGCCCGCTGGGTGAGTCGCGCAAGGAACGGCACGTCGACCTCGGCAGCGACAAGGTTCGCCTGGCGAAGTCGATGGGGATCTCCTTCGGAGCCTGATGTCACTCGTCGGCCGCCACATTGGGCGATACCGGATCCTGGAGCAGCTCGGCCAGGGCGGGATGAGTGTCGTCTACAAGGGCCTCGACACCACGCTGGACCGCGAGGTGGCGGTCAAGGTGCTCCACCCTCACCTCGCGGGCCGCGTCGAGTCCCGCAAGCGCCTCGAGCGCGAGGCCAAGGCCGTGGCCCGGCTGCACCACCCCAACATCCTCGAGGTGTTCGACTACTCGGGTGAGTCGGCCACCGAGGCGTACCTCGTCACCGAGTACATCCGCGGGCAGACGCTGCGGCAGTTCATCACCGACGAGGCCCTGGCCCCGCCGGAGATCGCCGCCATGGTGGTGCACGAGCTGGCCTCGGCCCTGGCCCACGCCCACGAGTCCGGAATCCTGCACCGCGATCTCAAGCCCGAGAACGTGATGGTGCGCGACGACGGCGTGCTCAAGCTGATGGACTTTGGCATCGCCAAGATCCTCGACCGCGACGAGAAGATGACCATGACCGGCGCGCTGGTGGGGAGCCCCGCGCACATGGCCCCGGAGATCATCGAAGGCGAAGAGGCCGGCGCCGAGGCCGACGTGTTCTCGCTGGGCACCATGCTGTACCTCTTCGTGACCGGGAAGCTGCCCTTCACCGCGCCCAACACCACGGCCACGCTCAAGAAGATCCTCGACTGCGTGTACGACGACCCGCGGCAGGTGCTGGCCACGGTGTCCGACGAGCTGGCGGAGATCATCGGGCAGTGCCTGCAGCGCCAGCCCGGCAACCGCTTCCCCACCGCCGCCAAGCTGCGCGACGCGCTGGCCGAGTACCTCAACGGCCTGGGCCTGACCCGGCCCCACGAGGAGCTGGCGAAGTTCTTCCTCGAGCCCCGGGGCTACCGCAAGGAGCTCACCCCCCGCATCACCGCCGCCCTGCTCGCCCGCGCCGAGAGCCTCATCGCCGAGAAGAAGTCGGCCCGCGCCATGTCGGCCCTCAACCAGGTGCTGGCCCACGAGCCATCGAACGCGCGGGCCAACGAGCTGCTGGGCCAGATGCGCGCCCGCAAGCAGCGCGAGGCGAGGGTCAAGCGGCTGCAACGGCTGGCCTTCATCGGCGGCGTCGGGTTCATCGTGGCCATGAGCGTGCTCCAGGGCGTGCGCGTGGCCATGGCGCCGAAGCCCTACACCCCGCGCTTCCCGCTCTCGCCCACCGACGTGACGCTCGCCGGCGTGACCTGGCCCCGGCCCCCCGAGCCGGTGAAGGTCGAGACGGCGCCGGTGATCGAGGTGCCCGTCGAGCCGGTGAAGCCCCCGGTGGTGGTGACGCCTCCCCTGAAGCCCGTGGTCAAGCCGAACGCAGAGCTGGTGGAGGTGGCGGTGATCGTTCGCCCCTTCGGCCACGTGCAGGTCGACGACGGCCCGCTGACCTCCGAAGAGCTCGCGCGCCACGTGATCAAGGTCTCGCCGGGCTGGCACCGCTTCACCGTCACCTGTGACGCCTGCGAGTCGCAGGGCCGCACCGTGAGCGTCGAGGTGGCGAAGGGCGACCAGGTGCCGTTGGTGGCGCCGCTCAAGCCCTCGCTGGTGTCGTTCACCGGCTGGCCCGACGATGCCCGGGTGCGCGTCGGCGCGAAGGAGATGACGGTGAAGGAGTCGCAGAGCGCGCCGTTCCGCCTCGCCACCCCCGCCGCCGGGAGCCAGGAGATGCGGCACAAGGTCGAGTACCAGGTGAGCGTGGCCGGCCAGGTCGTCGACCGGGGCGTGAAGTACGCCGCGCCGGGCCGCCCGCTGGTCATCGATCGGGGGGCGCCGTGAAGCAGGCCTTCGCGTTGATCGCCCTCGTCTCGTGCCTGGCCCAGGCCCAGGTGGTGCCCGAGCGGGAGATGGAGATCGTCCAGTCGCTCTACGACACCGGCAAGTACGCCGAGGCGTCGAAGCGGGCCACCGAGTCGCTCCAGGTCACCAACTTCTCCGATCCCCAGCGGGTGAAGCTGCACGAGCTGGTCGGGCTCTCGGCCTTCAACCTCGGCGATCCCAAGGGCGCGCAGGCCTCGTTCCTCCAGCTGCTACGCATCAACCCCGACTACATCCTGGATCCCTTCGCGGTGCCCCCGCCGGCGATCCGCGTGTTCGACCAGGTTCGCCGCGAGAACGGCGACGCGCTCAACCTGGTGCGCCAGCAGATCGCCATTCGCGCCGAGCAGGACAAGCGGGCCGCCGCCGAGCGCGAACGGCTCCAGGCCGAGCAGGAAGAGCGGCGCCGCAAGGCCGAGTTCCTCACCTCGTCGGTCACCGTGCGCACCGTGGAGAAGCGCTCCATGCTGCTCAACTTCGTGCCCTTCGGCGCGGGCCAGTTCCAGCAGGGCCGGGTCGGCGCCGGCGTGGCCTTCGCGGTGACCGAGGGCGTGATGGCCATCTTGAGCGTCGTCTCGTTCTTCGCCATCGAGTCGCTGCGCGAGTACGTGACCCTCCCCTGGGACGGCCTCCTGACGTCCGACGGCAAGCCCGTCACGCGCACGGTGCGAGCGGTGCCGCTGGCCCGGCAGGGCGAGCGCGACGTGTGGTCGGTCCTCAAATACAGCACCGGCGCCGCCTTCTACGCGCTGTGGGCCGTGGGCATCGTCGACGCGGTGGTGCGCCACGAAGACGAGGTCGTCACCGAGCGCAAGGAGACGCCGCCCACGGCGCGTCTGCGCTTCTTTCCCACGCCCGGCGGTCTCGGTGCCGGCGTCACCATTGGTTTCTAGGAAGCCTCACAGGAGCACTCGATGCCCAGCCTCACCATCAAGACGCCTGACGGGAAGACGCGATCCGTCACGCTGCTCAAGCGCATCACCAGCCTCGGCAAGAGCCAGGACAACGACATCGTGCTCGACGACGCCAAGGTGCCCGAGACGGCCTTCGCGATCATGTTCGACGGCCTCTCCTACAAGGTCGGCGGAGAGACGAAGTTCCACGTCAACGGCAAGGCCACCGACGAGGCCGAGCTCAAGCCCAACGACCTGGTGAAGGTCGGCGACACCGAGCTGACCTTCTCGGCGACGGAGGCGCCCCTGGCCCAGCCCGCGCTGGCCACCCGCTTCTCCCGGTCTGACTCGAAGGATCCCGACGCCTCGACCCAGGAGCAGCCCGGCGTGCCCGGCCGCGAGCTGGCGTCGCTGCGCCGCCTGACCCGGTTCTCCGAGCACCTGCTCTCGAGCACCGATCTCACCAAGCTCCTCGAGAGCCTGATGGACGAGTGCATCGACGTGGCCCGGGCCGACAAGGGCTTCCTCATCTTGATGGAAGGCCCGCACCCGCGGGTGAAGGTCGCCCGCAACGTGCAGCGCGAGACCCTCGAAGACGCGCTGGAGCGGGTGTCGGACTCCATCGTCAACAAGGTGGTCGCCGCGCAGCGCCCGTTGATCATCGCCGATGCCCTCGACGACCCGGAGTTCAACAACTCCGAGTCGGTGGTGAACCTGAAGCTACTCTCGGTGATGTGCGTGCCGCTCATGCACCGGGGCGAGCTCTTCGGGCTCATCTACCTGGGCAACGATCGCCTGGTGAACCGCTTCGACCAGCGGGCCCTCGACACCCTGACCATCTTCGCGGCCCAGGCCTCGCTGCTGGTGCAGAACGCGCTGATGGTCAACGAGCTCAAGCTCGAGAACACCACCCTCAAGACGCGCCTCGAAGAGCAGGCCTACGGCGACATCATCGGCGCCTGCCAGAGCATGAAGGACGTCTACAAGCGCATCGACAAGATCGCGCCCACGGACATCTCGGTGCTGATCATCGGCGACACCGGCACCGGCAAGGAGCTCATCGCCAAGGAGCTCCACCGCCACTCGCCCCGCGCCAAGGGCCCGTTCATCTCGATCAACTGCGGAGCCATCCCCGAGAACCTGCTCGAGAGCGAGCTCTTCGGGCACGTCAAGGGCGCCTTCACCGGCGCGGTGGCCACCAAGCAGGGGCGCTTCCAGGCGGCGATCAACGGCACCCTGTTCCTCGACGAGATCGGCGAGATGCCGGTGCAGCTGCAGGTCAAGCTGCTGCGCGCCCTGCAGGAGAAGGTCGTCTACAAGGTCGGCGACAACCGCCCGGAGCCCGTCGACATTCGCATCGTCGCGGCCACCAACAAGAACCTCGAAGAAGAGGTGCGCAAGGGCGCCTTCCGCGAAGACCTCTACTTCCGCATCAACGTGGTCACCCTCAAGCTGCCCATGCTCAAGGACCGCGGCGACGACATCACCGTGCTCGCCAAGTTCTTCCTCAATCGCTACTCGAAGGAGTTCGATTCGAAGGCCCGCAGCTTCACCCCCTCCGGGGTGGTGGCGATGAAGAAGTACAACTGGCCGGGCAACATTCGCGAGCTGGAGAACCGCATCAAGAAGGCCGTGGTGCTCGCCGACAAGCCGATGCTCGGGCCCGAGGATCTCGACCTGCGCCCCGAGAACCTCCCGCCCATCCTGCCGCTGGCCCAGGCCAAGGAAGAGTTCCAGAAGCGGTACATCAACGAGGTGCTCGAGCGGAACAACGGCAACCGCACCCGCACCGCGAAGGATCTCGACGTCGACCCCCGCACCGTCTTCCGGCACCTGGAGAGCCAGAAGGGCGATCTCGGGGACCGAACCGCGCCATCTGAGACAGAGTACGAAGAGGCCTGACGTTGCGTAACCACCTGGAACCTCAGCGGAGGCAGGACAGCCGGGCCATGGCAGGCTTGTTGCTTTGCGCCCTGACCGTCTGCACCCCGCTTCTGGGGTGCCTGATTCCTCAGGATGACCAGGTGATCGCCGCGCTGCCCCCCAAGCGAAACAGCCCGCCCCGCATCGTGGGCCAGGCTCCGCCCACGCCGCGCACCACCTACTACTCGTCGAGCGGTTGCCCCAATAAGACCTTCAGCCTCACGGTCGAAGACGAAGACACCGGCGACACCCTGCGCAGCCTGTGGTTCATCGACGTGAGCCCCAGCGCCCTGCCCTACGCGCCCACCAAGACGCCCCCCAACGGCAGCAAGCAGCGGGCGGTCGGAGCACCGACTTCGTTGTCCTTCACCAACGCGCTGTCGAACCTGGCCTCGGGCACGCACCTGCTGACCGCCTACGTCGCCGACAGCGAGTTCGACGAGGTGAGCAACGGGGTGATCAACGTCACCCGGCCCCCCGTGGTGCTCCCCACCGGCGAGACGGTGACCGATGACGGGTACATCGACAGCTTCACCTGGGTGCTCGACGTGGAGCCCTGCCCGTGAAGGCGCTCCCCCTGGTCCTCATCGGATTGCTCGCCGGGTGCGGCAGCACGAGCGCACCGCAGTCGGCGGCCTGCTCCAGCGATCTCGAGTGCGACGACGGCAAGCTGTGCTTCGCCGAAGGCTGCGGTGACCCCAACAAGGGCATCGTGGTGGAGGTCGAGGGCGGCTCGTTGACCGGCCAGTTCGCGCGCGACTTCGCGCTCCCCAGCGGCACCCTCGGGGCGAACCAGAACTTCGAACTGGGCCAGGCCCTCTCGCTCAACGGCCAGTTCCTGCGCGCCGTCTCGACCCTGAGCCCGCTGGAGCGCAGCTCGTACACCGAGGCCGTGGTGGTGCGCGCGGTCGGGCAGAGCATGCTGCTGCCGGGCATCACCCGCAGCTTCGAGGGCCGCTTCGAGCACCCCGAGCGCGGCTTCTTCGAGATGAAGGTGGGCGCAGGTGACTTCACCATCACCGCCACCCCGGCCGATCGCGTGGTGCCCCCGGCGGTCACCATGGCCCAGGTCGGCGCCGATACCGGCACTCCCTCGATCACCTTCGCCTTCCCCTCGGTCGACGGCGCGCCGGCCCTCGCGGGCCAGCTGATCCGCAAGCTCGACACCACCCTGGCGCCGCCCGAGCCGCTGCTGGTCAGCGAACCCTTCACCAGGGCGGGCATCGAGGTGCCGGTGGTCGAGTTGCAGCTCTTCGACCCCACCACCAACCTGCCGCTCTCGCAGCGCTTCCCCATCGCCAGCACCACCGGCGAGTTCGCGGTGATCGTCAGCCCCGAGGCCCGCACCCGCACGTCGCTGCTGCTGGTGGCCGCGCCCCGCGAGCCGGGCGTGCCCATTCCCACCCGGCGCTTCCTCATCGACACCCCACTGCCGGCGGCCCTCTCGCTCGAGTACGGCGACTACGGCGCGGCGGCCACGGCGACCGGCACCATCGTCGACAGCCAGGGCGTGGCCGTGGCCGGTGCGCAGGTGGTGCTCGAAGGCACGGTGGCCGGTGATGGCACCTTCCGCTCGAAGATCGTCGAGACCAACGCGGCCGGCGAGTTCAGCCTGCTCTCGCTGGGCAGCAAGGCCGAGGGCAGCTTCACGCTGTCCGTGGTGCCCCCCCGCGGGAGCCGGGCCGCCTATTCGCAGCGGCCGGTGACGGTCAAGGTGGCCAACGGAGCGGCGACGCTCAGCCCCGACCGCCTCAGCCTCGAAGATCGGCTCGTGGCCCGCGGCCAGGTCCAGCGCCCCGGCGGCGACGGCCCGGCGCAGGGCGTGACGGTGCGCGCGACGCTGCAGCTGGAGACGAAGGGCAACACCGGCGACGTTCGCGCCCTGCCCGTGGAGCCCGCCGAGGCGATCACCGCCGACGACGGCACCTTCGAGATGCCGCTCGACCCGGGCAAGTGGCGCTTCGAGTACTTCCCCGCCGAGGTGCTGCCGCTGGCCAGCCGCCTGGTCACCATCAAGGCCGTGCTCGACCCGCAATCGGGCCAGCCCGGCGCCACCATCGATCTGCCCCTGGTGCAGCTCTCGGCCGCGCGGGCGGTCTCGGGCCTGGTGACGGGGACGATGGGCACGCAGGTGTCGCAGGCGGTGCCCTACTCGCAGCTGCGCTTCTTCCGCGTCACCACGGTCGAGGGGAAGCCGGCGTCCATCCTGCTCGGCTCGACCATCTCCGATGATCGCGGTCGCTACTCGGTGGTGTTGCCCACCGCCTCGGCGACCCTCGACGGCGGGTCGCGCTGAAGCCTCAAGGCTTGAGTTCGAGCTGACGCTTGAGTTCGTCGGTGACCGGGCCCACTCCGCCGGTGAACTGCACCGAGGCCGTGGTGTACAGGTCGAGCAGGCGCTCGAGCGTCCGGTAGACCCCGCGCACCTTCTCGCGCGACTCGAGCCCGCAGCGCGCTTCGATGGCCCGCTTGCGGGTCAACCACTCGACCCGGAAGTCGAGGAACCGCTGGTCGGCGTGGGTGACGTCGGCCGAGCCCACGAGCCCCTTGCGCTGCAGCTCGAGCTCCTCGAACAACCCGCGCGCCTGGCCGAGGCACTCGGCTTCGCTGGAGGTGGGCCCGGCGGCCTCGGGCAACTCGGGCGTCATCTGCAGCACCGACTGGTAGACGCTGCCGATGATCAACGCCGAAAAGCCACACGAGATGACGAGGTACACCGCCAGCGTGACGCGGCGGTAGTTGCGGAACCTCGGGTCGCGCGGGTCTTCAGCGCTCATCGGGGGGCAGGTGCCGGGGTCGTCGGGGCGGGCGTCGCCGCGGGGGCCGTCGCCGGGGCGGCCGTGGCCGGCGCCGAGCGCTGCAACCGCGAGATGAACTGCATGCGGAAGTCGCTCGAGGGGTACGAGCCGTAGCCTTCCTTCGCGGTGGCGATGGCCAGGTCCTTGTTGCCGGTCATGTCGTAGGACTGCATCAGCATCATCAGCGCGAAGTCCCGGAGCTTGGCCTTGCGGTCGCCCTCGGTGAAGCGCGTGAGCTGCTTGATGGCGTCTTCGAACTTGCGCGACTGGAAGTAGGCGTTGCCGAGGAAGAACGAGGCCTCGAGGGCGTCTTCGGGCACCGGGTCCATGGTGAGGAAGCGGTTCAAGTGGCTGATGGTCTCGGGCCAGTCCTGGCGGCGGAAGGCGGCCTTGCCCTTCTCGAGCACCACGCCGCCGATCTCCTTGCGCAGCAGCACCGCGCGGTCCTGGAGCACCAGCTTGGCGAAGGGGGCGAGGCGGGCCTGGTCGATCTTCGCCAGCGCGTCGATGCCCTTGAGGCGCTCTTCGCCGGGCAGCGTGGTCATCTGGCGGTACACCAGCAGCGCCGACTGCTCGGCGGCCTGCTGCGCCGAGGCGTCGGTCTTGAGCTTCTCGATGGTGGCGTTGAGTTCGACGACCTGCTTCTCGAGGCGCTCGCGGTCGGCGTTGGCGGCCGAGGCGCGGGCGTTGGAGATCACCACCACGCCGGCCACGCAGAGCCCCGCGAAGAGCATGTAGACGGCCCCGGTGCTGAACCAGGTGCGCTTCTGGAAGGCGTCTTGCTGGGCGGTGACGACCTTCAACTCCGCGTGCAGCGTCTTGAGCGCGTTGTCGGTCTTGATGGTCATGTTCCGCGACTCGACTACTTCGCGGCGAATCTCTTCCAGCAGCTTTCCGGAGTCGGGTGCGATGTCGGCCATGGCTTGGAGGGGCTGTATCAGAAGCCGGGCACGTCGAGGTCGCGCTTGAGCGACGGCGGGATGAAGACGGTGAACATCGCGCTGAACCACACCCCGCCCACGTTGATTCCCGAGATGTCGGGCACGGTGCTGCGGCCGTTGAGGTAGCGCACCTCGAGGGTGATGCCGTAGCGGTCCGCGAAACGGTAGGTGGCCCCGCCCGACACCGAGAGGCCCAGCACCGAGCGCTCGGGCACCTTGAGCGACTGCGAGGTGATCGCCGCCAGCATCGGGCCCGCCCCGACGCCCAGGTAGAGCATGAAGCCCTTGAAGAAGACGTCGGTGCCCACCAACCGGCCGCCGAGCACGCCGCCGGCGGTGATCACCGTGAAGTCGTTCTTCCCCCCGTCGGGCTGCCCGAGGGAGAAGCCCTGGTAGCCGAAGAGGAGATCGATCGACACCTCGAGCAGGCTGCTGACGCCCAGGCCGAAGCTGGCCGTGCCCTGGGGCCCGCCCTCGATGGAGGGGAGCATGGGCGTGCCGGCCGCCGCAGCGTGCTCCTGGAACCACCAGTTGGGCACCCAGCGGAAGCCGCCACCCACCGAGATGCGACCCATGCCGTCGATGCCCGACGCGAATGCCGAAGCGCTGACCAGCAGCGCGCACACCACGAACCACCGCTTCATCTGCTCACCAGGTCTTCCAGCCTTCGATACGGGCGCGCGGTGGCATCTGGGGAGGCACGGGGGCGACGCGCGCGCTCCCTCAGTGCGACGGGTCTGGAGCGGACGGTAGCGGGGCGCGACCACCCCGCAAGTTTTCAGCCGCGGTCGGCCTGGGCCTCGAGGTCGAGCAGCGGCACGTCGCTGACCACCACCGCGGCGCGCCGGGCCCGGGCGCTGAAGTCGGCGTCGTCGAGCTGGGCGAGCAGCTTGCGGATCTCATCGTGGGTCACCGCGCGCAGGGGCGCGGCGCCGGCGGCGAAGGCGAGCTCACTGAGCGCCGCGTCGTCGTCGGGGGCGGCGGCCACCAGCGGCAGCCAGCTGGCCACCTCGGTCGCCTCGAGCTCCGGGGGCACGCGGGTCAGCGCCAGGGTCTCGCCGCCGAAGGCTTCCACCTCCACGCCCCACCCCGCCAGGCGATCCTGGGCCGCGAGGATGGCCTTCGCGTCGGGGGTGGTGAGGGTGGCGCGGAAGAGCGTCTGCGGCGCCTCGCGCAGCGCTCCCTCGCGGAACCGGGCGCGCAGGCTGTCGAGCACGATGCGCTCGCGCACCGCCCGCGGGTCGAGCACCACCAGCGAACCGCCGGGGCCCTCGCACACCCAGAAGCGCTTGCCGAGCTCGCCCAGGTACTTGAGCTGCGAGAAGTAGCCCGGCGGCGGCGCCTCGTTGATGCCGGGGCGCGCGGTGCCGAACGAGGCGCGCATGGGCTGGTCCATCACCGAGGGCGGGGCCTGGGGGTCGAAGGGCAGCCCGCTGAGCTCGTTGGCCCGCGAGAGGAACCGGTCGACGGCCTGCGCGTAGTGCGCGTTGAGCGCGTCGCCCACCGGCATCGACGGGTCTTGACGCCAGGGCGCGGCCTTGAGGGCGCGTGACACCGCGGCGGCCAGCGCGTCTTGCGTGGTGCGAGGGTCGGAGAAGCGCACCTCGAGCTTCTGCGGGTGCACGTTGACGTCGACGGACTCGGGGTCGACGTCGATGAAGATGGCGCACACCGGCTGGCGCCCCGGGGGCAGCGAGTCTTGAAACGAGCGCTGCACCGCCGAGTTGACGCCGCGGTCGCGCACGTAGCGCCGGTTGACGAAGGTGTAGAGCCCGCGCGCCGTGGGCAGCGTGAATTCGGGCGACGCGATGAAGCCGTGCACGTGCACCCCGAGGCGCCGCTCGTCGATCTCCAGCAGGTGGGGCTCGACCTCGGAGCCCAGCAACGCGGCGATGCGTTCCCGGGGGCGCTGCGGGGTGGCGGGGCTCGAGATCAGCAGCCGCCCGCCGTGCTCGAGGAAGAAGCCGACCTCGGGGTGGGCCAGGGCGAGCCGGGTGAGGGCCTCCTCGCAGTGGGTCAGCTCGGTCGACTCGCGCTTGAGGAACTTGCGCCGCGCGGGCACGTTGAAGAACAGGTCCACCACGTCGATGCGCGTGCCGCCCGGCGGGGGCGCGTCTTCGACCACCGGGGCCCCGCCTCCCTCGATGCTGATCTTCGTGGCCACCAGCGCGTCGGCCTCGCTGGTGATCATGGTGAAGCGCGAGACCGAGGCGATGGAGGGGATCGCCTCGCCGCGGAACCCCTTGGTGCGGATCTGGAAGAGCCCGTCCTTGTCACGCAGCTTGCTGGTGGCGTGGCGCTCGAGGCTCAGGATCGCGTCTTCGCGCGACATGCCGTGGCCGTCGTCGATCACCGCGATCGCCGAGAGCCCGCCTTCCGACAGCAGCACGCGCACCGTGGTGGCGCCGGCGTCGACGGCGTTCTCGGCGAGCTCCTTGACCACGCTGGCAGGTCGCTCGACCACCTCGCCGGCGGCGATCTGGTTGATGAGCTCATCGCTGAGACGGCGAATTCGACCCATGGACTTTGTGCGGGCGGGCAGACCTTACCCTCCGTTACACTCGAAAGCCGAAGCGATGCCACTCATCAATCCCCCTGACCTCCTCCAGCGGCTCCAGCACCACCTCGGCCTGCTCGTGCTCGGGAAGTCCGAGCAGGTGAAGTTGGCCCTCACCTCGCTCGTGGCCCGCGGCCACCTGCTGCTCGAAGACGTGCCCGGCGTGGGCAAGACCACCCTCGCCGAGGGCCTGGCGCGCTGCTTTTCCATGAGCTTCGCCCGCGTGCAGTTCACCGCCGATCTCCTGCCCAGCGACATCCTCGGGGCCCAGGTCTTCCTCCAGGCCAAGGGGCAGTTCGAGTTCCGGCCCGGCCCCATGTTCCACCAGCTGGTGCTGGCCGACGAGCTCAACCGCGCCCCGCCGCGCACCCAGTCGGCGCTGCTCGAGGCCATGAGCCAGGGCCAGGTGACGCTCGACGGGGTGACGCACCAGCTGCCAGCGCCCTTCGCGGTCATCGCCACCCAGAACCCGCTCGATCTCGCGGGCACCTACCCCCTGCCCGACTCCCAGCTCGACCGCTTCCTGCTGCGCATCTCGCTGGGGCACCTGGCGCCGGAGGTCGAGACCCAGCTGCTGATGAGCCGCCGCGCCGACCCGCTCGCGGGCTTCAAGCCCCTGGCCGACGCCGCCGACCTGGTGGCGCTGCAGGCGGCCGCCGACGCGGTGCAGATCTCCAAGGACGTGGCCGAGTACGCGGTGCGCATCGCCGCCGCCACCCGCGCCCACGCGGAGATCGAGCGCGGCATCTCCACGCGCGCGGTGCTCTCGCTGATGTCGGCCGCCCGGGCCATCGCCCTGTGGGAAGGGCGCGACTTCGTGACGCCCGGCGACGTGAAGTTGATCGCCGTGCCCGCGCTCTCGCACCGGCTGCTGCTCAAGAGCTCCGCCCAGGGCACCTTCGCCCGCGACGAGGCGGCGCACCTCGTGGGCGAGCTGCTGCGAAAGGTGCCGGCCCCGCGGTGACCTGGCGCGAACGCTGGCGGCGCTGGCTGCGGCCGCCGCGCACCCTGAAGATCACGCGCATCGGGCGCACCTACCTGGTGATCACCCTCGGGGTGGGCCTGGGCGCCCTCAACACCGGCAACAACCTGCTGTACCTGGTGCTGGGCTTCCTGCTGTCGATCATCGTGCTCTCCGGCGTGCTCTCGGAGCGCGTGATCCGCGACCTGGCCGTGCGCCGCCTGCTGCCCGACGGGGCCTTCGCCCAGGAGCCCTTCGCGCTGCGCTACGAGGTGACGCGGGCGGAAGGTCGCGCCTTCGCGGTCAAGGTGTCCGAGGGCGAGGGCGCGCTCGCGGGCTGGGCGTGGATCCCCACCGTGCTCGCGGGGCAACCGGTGGTGGCGCGCGCCGACGTGGTCGCCCCCCGCCGCGGCCCGCTGCGCCTCAAGGAGGTGCAGCTGTCGACCTTCTTCCCCTTCGGCCTCTTCGAGAAGTCGCGCACCTTCGAGCTGGAGGACCTGCTGCTGGTGTGGCCGCGCCGGGGCTTCACCTGCACGCCGCCCCAGGCCGACCACGGTCGCCAGGCCGGCGAGCTGGGCAACCAGCGCCACCGCGACGGCTCGGGCGACGTGCAGGGGCTGCGCGAGCTGGGAGAGCTCGAAGACGCGCGGCGGGTGCACTGGAAGAAGAGCGCCTCGGTCGGCAAGCTGCTCAAGGTCGAGCGCGAGCGGGAAGACAAGAAGCAGTTCACCCTGCGCATCGGCAGCGAGGTGCCCGGAGACCAGCTCGAGCGCGACTGCGAGGAGACCGCCGCGCTGACCAACCGCCTGCTCTCCGAGGGCGGCGACGTGGGCCTCGAGGCCGGGGGTCGCAAGATCCGCCCCGGGTCCGGGCCGGGCCACGAGAAGCGCATCCTCTCGGCGCTGGCCATGCTGGGCTACGCGTTGCCGGGGCGCGAGCGATGAACCTCGCCGAGCGACGCACGCTGCGCCTGCGCCTGCGCGATCTCGCGGCCGCTTCTTCGTTCGCGGCGGTGGCCCTGTCGGGGGCCCTGCCGATCTACGTGAGCATCGTCTTCGGGGCGGCGCTGTTCCTGAGCCTCGCGGGCCAGCGCCCCTTCGAGCGCCACCCGGCCTGGTCGGTGGTGGTGCTGCTGGGCCTCGCGGTGCTGCTCTTCGGGCTCGCCTTTCGCGGCCAGCTCGACCTCGTCGTCGCCGCGGTGGCCTTCGCCACCCTGGTGACCGGCCAGCGCATGCTCTCGGAGCCCACCCCGTCGACCGACCAGCAGGTGCTGCTCGCGTCGCTGCTGTTGATGACCGGCGCCGCCGCCCTGTCCGGCGAGATCTGGTACGCGCTGTGCCTGTTGTCGTTCGGCGTGTTCGCCTGCCTGTCGCTGGGCATGACGGTCGTCGAGGGCCCCATCGAGCGCGACGAGGAGCTCCCCCTGGCGCCGGTGATGCGCCAGGTGAGCATCGGCGTGGCCCTGGCGCTCGTCGGCGGGGTCAGCTTCTTCATCCTCTTCCCCCGGCTCTCGTGGAACCTCGCCTCTCGGCGCACCGGGCCGGGGCTGCTGGGCGGCACCACGGGCATGACCGACCGGGTGCGGCTGGGCGGCGGCGGGGACATCAAGACCAGCGCCCGGGTGGTGTTGCGCGCGAAGATCGAGCCCCGGCCCACCGCCGAGAAGCTCGAGAAGTACTGGGTGGGGCGGCACTTCGACACCTTCGACGGGCGCGAGTGGCGAGGCACCGGCCAGCCCGAAGAGCCCAAGCCGCGGGTGATGCTCGGGGATCCCAGCGCCGCGATCATCCAGCGCATCGAGCTGCTGCCGGCCTACGGGAGCCGCACGCTCGTCGGCCTCGAGCACCCCGTCTACTTCGGCCCGGCCGTGGCCCTGACCACCAGCGGCGCCATGCCCGCAAACCTCATCAAGGTGGGCTCCGAGGAGGTGCGCATCGCCGACGACGGCAATGCGTACACCTACACCGCGCAGAGCCGCGACGACGCCCCGATGCGCGAGGACGACCCGCAGGTGCTCGAGGCCCTGCGGCGGCTGCCTCCGAAGATCGACCCGCGGGTGAGCGAGCTGGCGACGCGGCTCGCCGGGAGCGCCACCGACCCCGAGCAGATCGCCCGGCGCCTCGAGCAATGGCTGCGCAACAACCTCGAGTACACCCTCGAGCTGCCCGGCGAGGTCGAAGACCCGCTGGCCGACTTCCTCTTCGTGAGGAAGGCCGGGCACTGCGAGCACTTCGCCACGGCCCTGGCGGTGATGCTGCGCACCCGGGGCGTGCCCACGCGGGTGGTGGGCGGTTTCTTCGGCGGGGAGCGCGTCAGCGACCGCTACGTGGTGCGCGCCGGCGATGCCCACGCCTGGGTCGAGGCGTATTCTCCTGCGCGCGGCTGGGTGACCTTCGACGCGACGCCCGACGACGGCCGCGGGAGCCGGCCTCAGGTGCTGATCGCGAAGATCCTCGACGCCTACGAGCGCCTCGAGGAGCTGTGGCGTTCCCGCGTGGTCGACTATTCGCTCATCGATCAGTGGACCTTCGTGCGCGAGCTGATCCGCCCTCCGGCCAACGCCAGCCGCCAGCAGGAGGACCGCGACGAGCGGCCAGAGCCCAGCACGCGCACGCCCACGCGGGCGATCCTCGCGGCGTTGGCGGCAGGAATCGCGGTGTGGGTGGTGTGGCAACGGCTGACCGGCGCCTCGGCCCGGCGGCACCCGGCCGCTGATTTCCTGACGGCCCTCGAGCGCCGGCTGGACCAGGTCCAGGTTCGCCTGCGCGAAGGCGAAGACATCGAGCGGCTGCCCGAGCGCCTGCGCCGGGAACACCACCGCCTGGCCGAGCCGGTGCGCCGCGCCAGCCGTCGCTACCTCGAGGCCCGCTTCGGCGGGAGGCCGCTCTCGAAGTCCGAGCGCCAGGCCCTGCTCGACGCCCTCACCGCCCCCCGAAACAGCTAGGCTGCGCGCCGTGCTGCTGCGGATGCTCGAGATGGTGTTGCCGGTGAGGAAGGGCGAGCGACAGCTCACCTTCACCCTCTTCCTGCACAGCCTCTTCGCGGTCGGCGCGTTCCTCACCGGCCGCACGGTGCGCGACGCCCTGTTCCTGGCCCACAGCGATCGCTCGCAGCTCGCGTGGATGTACGTGCTCTCGGCGGTTTTCGTGACGGCCAGCGGCCTGGTCTACGCGCGCCTCGCCAACCGCGTGCGCCGGGACCTGATGGCGTTGATCTCGGCCACTTTCTTCGGCGTGCTCTTCGTGCTGCTCTGGGTCGCCGAGCGGCTGCACCCGCCGGGCATCTACAGCGTCATCTACGTCTTCGTCGAGGTGATGGGGGCGATGATCCTCGTGCAGTTCTGGACGCTGGCCAACGAGCTCTTCAACGCCCGCGAGGCGAAGCGGCTCTACGGCTTCATCGGCGCCGGCGGCACGTTCGCCAACATCCTCATCGGGCTCCTCGGGGCGCGGGTGGCCACGGCCTTCGGCACCAACGCCCTGCTGCTGATGTGCGGCGCCCTGCTCTTCGTCACCGGCGGCGCGAGCTTCGCGGGCGGGCGCCTGGGGCGGCAGCGGCTCTTCGCGCGGGCGGCGTCGGGCAAGGCAGCCGCGGTCACCAAGCGCAGCGGCGGCGCGAGCCGGGTGATGGGCGACTCGCACCTGCGCACCGTGGCCATCCTCTCGGCGGTCACCTTCTTCACCACCACGCTCATCGACTTCCAGTTCAAGGTGGTGGCCGCCGACAAGCTCAAGGGCGACGAGCTGGCGGCGTACTTCTCGTACTTCAGCGCCATGGTGGGCGCGCTGGCGCTGGGGCTGCAGCTCTTCGGCACCAGCCGGCTGCTCAACCGGGCCGGGGTGATCGGCTCGCTGGCGGTGCTGCCCATCTCGCTGGCCTTCGGCGACGCGGCGCTGCTGATCTTCCCCACCCTGTGGGCGGCCTCCATGGCCAAGGGCGCGGACACGCTCTTCCGCTACTCGGTCAACGACGCCACCACGCAGATCCTCTACCTCCCGGTGCCGGCCCAGGTGCGCGTGTCGGCGAAGGCCTTCATCGACGGCGTGGTCAAGCCGGTGGCCATCGGGCTCGCGGGCCTGACGCTGGCCGGCTACCGCCTGTGGCTCAAGGGTGACCCGTACCGGCTGGCGTGGTTCTCGCTCATTCTCGCGCTCACCTGGGTGGGCGTGGTGATGAGCATGCGCTCGAAGTACATCAAGTCGCTCCAGGACAACTTGAAGCAGCGGCGCCTCGACCTCGAGTCGGCGCGGCACCAGGTGATCGACGGCAACACCAGCGGGGTGCTCGAGCGGGCGCTGGCCAGCGACGACGAGCAGGAGGTGCTCAACGCGCTCGCCCTGCTGCCCCACCTCGAGAAGCTCGAGCTCGACCAGCGCGTGGAGCTGCTGCTGGAGCACCGCTCGTCGGCGGTGCGGGTCAGCGCCCTCGAGTACTACGCGCACCGCCAGACGATGCGCTTCGCCAACTCGGTCTTCCGCCGTTTCGAGGACAGCGACCCGGCGGTGCGGGCGGCGGCCATCGACGCCTTCTGTGCGATGGGCCGCGACAAGGCGGTGCGCTCGGTGCGGTTGTTCCTCGCCGACCCCGACCCGCGCATTCGCAGCGCCGCGGTGACCGGCATGATCCGCTTCGGCGGGCTCGACGGGGTGCTGGTGGCGGCCGAGGCGCTCAAGGCGCTGATCGACAACGGTGACCCGGTGATGCGCCAACACGCGGCGAAGGTGCTGGGGGCCATCGGGGTGCGCAACTTCTACCAGCCGGTGCTGCACTTGATGAACGACCCCGACTTCCGGGTGCGCCGCGAAGCGGTGATCGCCGCCGGCCAGCTGCGCAGCCCGGAGTTCGTGATCCCCCTCATCTACCGCACCCAGGCGCGCGAGACGCTGCGCGAGGCGACCCAGTCGCTGACCGCCTACGGGGCGACGATCTTGAGCACCCTGGCCAAGGTGCTGAGCAACCACCTGGAAGACGCCAACATCCGCCGGGCCATCGCGCGGGTGCTCGGCCGCCTGGGCACGAGCGACGCGGTGGAGGTGATCGCCCGGCACCTCGACGAGCCCGACGAGGAGCTGCGCGGCGTGATGTACCGCTCGCTGGCGCGCGCGGTGAAGGGCAAGCGGCTGCTGCTCAAGGACGTCAGCCCGGTGCGGCGGGCCGTCGATCGCGAGCTGGAGCGCGCGTGGCGGGCGCTGCACCAGCTCGAGCTGCTGGCGCTCGACGCGGTGCCCGGCCCCAACACCCCGCGTGACGGCGAGCCGGCCGCCCGGGCCCTGCTGGCCTCGGCGCTGGTCGAAAAGGTGAAGCAGGTCGAGGGCC
This sequence comes from uncultured Archangium sp., assembly GCA_903905455.1. Classification (GTDB taxonomy): domain Bacteria; phylum Myxococcota; class Myxococcia; order Myxococcales; family Myxococcaceae; genus Archangium_A. The sequence goes on along the minus strand of CAIVGN010000067.1, from coordinate 7,426 downwards.
GGGTGTTCCTCCTGCTGGCCGTGCTCTACCCCGACGCCGACATCGAGCAGATCAGCGCCGGCATCCAGGACGCGGCCGCCGTCGACGCCAGCCGGCGCCGCGGCAACGCGGTCGAGCTGCTCGACAACCTCCTCGATCGCGATCTCAAGTCGCGGTTCCTGCCGCTGGTCGAAGAGAGCCCCCGCACCGAGCGGCTCAAGCAGGTCCTCGAGCGCTACCCCGCCCCCACCGTCAGCCCCGAGGCGATGCTCATCGAGCTCACGAAGGACGAGGCCGCCTGGGTGCGCGCCTGCGCCACGTGGGGCCTCGCCGAGGCCGCGAAGGACGGGCAGGCGCGCGACGAGGTGCTGGCCCACGCGGTGGGCGACCCCAGCCCCCTGGTGCGGGAGATCGCGCTGGTGGCCCTCACCCGCGCGGCCCCGGCCCGTGCCGCCCCGCTGATCGAGGCGCGCCTGCAGGACGACGCGCCCCTGGTGCGAAGGCAGGCCGCGGTGCTCAGCGCCCGGGCCGCCGCGGTGGCCGCCGCCGTCGCCAGCTGACCGTTCGGGCCCAAGGACCGCTGGACAGCCCCGGGCTTTCCTTCAACGATGGGCGGCGCCCCCATGCTCTCGACTGTCGAAAAGGTGCTCTTCCTCAAGTCGATCGATCTGTTCTCCCAGATCCCCGGCGAGGACCTGGCGGCCATCGCCCTGATCTCCACCGAAGAGGGCCGGGACAGCTCCGACGAGATCTTCGCCGAGGGCGAGGCCGGCGACGCGCTGTACCTGGTGATCGACGGCAAGGTGCGCGTGCACAAGGCCGACCGGGTGATCGCCGACCTCGGCGAACGCGAGTGCTTCGGGGAAATCGGGGTGCTCGACGCGGCGCCCCGCTCGGCGACCGTGACCGCGGTGGAAGACACCACGCTGCTCAAGATCACCCGGGAAGACTTCCAGGACATCATGACGGAGAAGCCGGAGATCGCGCAGGGCATCGTCAAGGTGCTCACCCGCCGACTCCGCGACGCCATTCGCTGACGACGGGGTTACACTCGCAGGCGAATGCCGAACCGTGCCCCCGCCCCTGCCGCCGCAGCCGTTCCCGGAGCCCCTGCTCCCCCGCCTGACCCGATGCAGGACCCCAACGTCCGCAAGCAGGTCGAGGCGGGCCGCCAGGTCGCGTACCACCTGCTCAAGGGCGTCAAGACCATCGCGATGTATCGCCACAACGAGGCGAAGTTCAGCGAGTACCTGACCAAGGCGTGGGTGGCGCTCTCGGAGTACACGAAGGTCTTCGGGGCCTTCAACCTGCGCGTGGAGCTCACCAACTTCACCATCTTCAAGCAGGACCTGTTCACCGAAGACAACCCGATCCCCTACAAGTTCTTCAAGGACGGCATCCGCCAGATCATCTTCCGCGACGGCTTCAGCCTCGAGGAGATGACGTCGTTCGTGATGATCGCGCTCTCGGACCCCGACCGCGGGGCCGACGACATCAACGCGCAGCTGTGGCGCGCCCAGATGCCGAACTTCGAATACATCATGGTCGAGGGCTTCAAGGTCGACGAGATGTCCGAGGAGGAGGTGCAGGTCGAGGTCGACAAGATCGTCGACTACCTCCAGCGCCGCCTGCGCACCAACAGCGAGGACTACATCCGCTTCGCGCGGCTCTCGGAGACGGACCTCGAGATGAAGATGGACGACATCGACCAGATGCGCGGCGTCGTGATCACCGGCCTGACGGCCACGGCGGAGCTGAAGGCCCGGCTGCAGCGCGACGTGCACGAAGAAGAGAACCAGCGCCTCTTCCCCAAGCTGATCAGCGCCGTGTTCCAGGTCGTGGAGAACGGCGTCACCGACGCCAGCCTGCTCAGCGAGATGTTCAGCCAACTGCTCGACGCCATGCTCCTGCAGGAAGACTTCGCGATCATCAACCAGGTGGTGCTCAAGCTGCGCGCCATGGAACAGCGCTCGGGGGCGGACAGCTCCATCGGCGAACTGCTGCGCGGGTTCATCGCCAAGATGGGGGAAGAGCAGCGCCTCAACCGCATCGGCGAGGTGCTCAAGTACGTGAAGCTGAAGAACCCGCCGGAGGTGGTGAAGTACCTCTCGAACGTGAACGCCGACGCCATCCCCTCGCTGCTCACCTCGCTCGAGGTGATCGAGCTGCCCGAGAACCGCACCCTGCTGTGCGACGTGATGGTGATCTTCGCCAAGCAGAACCCCGACCTCTTCGTCGACAAGCTGCGCACCGCCGACAAGCCGCAGGTGCAGCGCGACATGGTCTACGTGCTCGATCGCTCGAACCACCCCGACAAGCTCAAGTTCTTCGGCACCGTGCTCAAGACGAAGAACCTGGCCCTCAAGCTCGAGGTGATGTCGATCATCGCCCGCGGCCGCACCGGCGAGGCCCGCAAGCTGATCGCCCCGCTGCTCGACGACGAGACGTTGCAGGTGCGCCTGCAGGCCGCGCGCGTGCTGCCCGAGTTCGACCGGGAGAAGGCCTACCTCGACCTGCTGCGCATGGTGAAGGACAAGAAGTTCGAGGAGAAGTCGCCCCAGGAGAAGGAGGGCCTGTACGTGGCCCTGGGCTCCACCGGCGTGCCCGGGGCGATCAACTACTTCGCCCAGGTGCTGCAGCAGAAGAGCGGCTTGTTCAACAAGCAGAAGATGATCGCCGAGAAGACGCTCGCCGTGGCCGGCCTGGGCGGGGCGTGCACCATCCAGACGGCCAAGCTCCTGCAGGAAGCCGTGGAGGACAAGGCGCAGCCCGCGGAAGTGACCCAGGCTGCCCGCATGCACCTGGCGCGGGTGCGCAAGCAGCTGTTCGGTAACCCTGAGAAGGAGGCCTGAGCGATGTCTGAGATCTCCGTCACCAAGGTCGCCGAAGCCGACGACGTCTCACCGGACGTCTTCGCCCGGGAACACAACGAAAAGCTGCAGACCGCGGGGCGCCAGCTCATCTCGGCGCTCTACATGCTGCTGCGCTCGGTGAAGATGTACGACCCCGACAACCACGTCTTCGAGAAGCCGATCGCCCAACTCCAGGAGACCATGAACCAGGTCATCCAGAAGGACGGGAAGCTCGAGTTCATGGGGGTCAAGCAGTCGTTCTACTTGAACGGCATGCTGGTGAAGGTCGACATGAGCGCGCTCGACAACGTGCGCACCCTGCTCGACGAGATGCGCGGGAAGGACGTGGGCGGCATCACCCTCTTCCGCTCGGTGAGCATCCCCGAGCTCAAGAACTTCGTCTGGATCTTCTCCAAGGAGCAGAGCGACCAGGCCGACGAGGACGGCGTCGAGGGCAAGAAGCTCGTCTCGATGAAGTTGGCCAAGTGGTCGAAGCTCAAGGACAAGCTCGAGAACGAGAAGGACGAGAGCGAAGCCAAGCTCGACCGCAAGAAGTACGCGCTGACCTGCTACGGCCGCGCCGTGCTCTTCGTGCGGCAGTACTTCGAGTCGCTGCGCAAGGAGGCGCCGATCAACACCAGCAAGGTGCTGCGCGTCATCCAGGACCTGGTCGACATCTCCATCGACCACCGCACGCACTTCCTGGGCCTGACCACCACGCGCTCGGACTCCGAGTACCTCGCGTACCACTCGTGCAACACGGCGCTGATCAGCATCGTGTACGGCACCGAGCTGGGGCTCACCAAGCCGCAGCTGCGCGACCTCGGCTACATCGCCCTCTTCCACGACGCCGGCATGGGCACCGTGCCCGACGAGCTGCTCAACAAGCGCGGGGCGCTGACCATCGAAGAGCGCAACCTCATCAACCGGGCGCCGCTGATCTCGATCCGCAACATCTTGCAGGAGCGGCAGATCAACCGCTCCACCCTGCTGCGCCTGGTCACCACCTTCGAGCACAAGGTCGACTACGGCACCGCGGTGCGCGACGGCCAGGGCAACATCCAGATGATCATCCCCAAGGCCAACCTGGGGCTCTACGCGAAGATGATCAGCATCGCGGCGACCTACGACGCGCTGACCTCCAAGCGGCCCTTCCGTGACGCCTACGGCCCGGAAGTGGCGCTGATGCTGATGTGGACCGAGATGCGCAACAAGTTCGACCCGGACCTGCTCAAGGTCTTCATGCGCGTGATGGCCATCCAGCCGATCAAGGTGCTCACCAAGCGCCAGCAGTCAGTCCAGATCGGCATGCTCTAGCGACAGGCGCTTCTCCGCGTCCTTGAAGTCGCGGGGCACCGGCGCGGTGAACTCCATGGGCTTGCCGGTGCGCGGGTGCAGGAAGGCGAGCTTCCACGCGTGCAGGGCCTGGCGCTCGATGAGGTCGGGCCGCTGGGCCTTCTTGGGGGCGTAGAGCGGGTCGGAGAACAGCGGGTACCCGGCCTCCGCGAAGTGCATGCGGATCTGGTGGGTGCGCCCGGTCTCGAGCCCCACCTCCACGCGCGCGCCGTGGGCGTAGCGCTTGACCACCTTGTAGTGCGTGACGGCCGACTTGCCCTCGGTGACCTTGCCGGTGAAGCGCAGGCGGTGTGTCGGGTGGCGGCCGTGGAGCGTGTTGAAGGTGCCCTCGTCCAGCGGCTGGCCCAGCACCAACGCCAGGTAGGTCTTCTGCACTTCGCGAGACTTGAACGCGGCCTGGAGCACGCGCAGGGCCACGTCGTGCTTGGCGATCACCAGCAGCCCCGAGGTGTCCTTGTCGAGGCGATGCACGAGACCGGGGCGCAGCTCGCCGCCCACGCCCTTGAGATCCTTGACGTGGTGGAGCAGCGCGTTGACCAGGGTGCCACCGGCGTGACCCGCGCCGGGGTGCACCACCATGCCCGCGGCCTTGTTGATCACGATGATGTCGCGGTCCTGGTGCACCACGGCCAGCGGCAGGTCTTCGGGCTGGGCCTCGACGGCCACCGCCTCGGGCACGGTGAGCTCGATGCGCTCGACGCCCTGGAGGCGCTGCGAGGCCTTGATCGCGGTGCCCCCGACACGCACCTTCCCGGCTTCGATCAACGCCTGGAGGCGGGCGCGGCTGAACTCCGGCCGGCTGCGCGCGAGAAACAGATCGGCTCGGACCCCATGGTCTTCAGGCCCGGCCACGACGACGACGACGGCTTCACTCACCAGATCTTCGACTTCACGTGCCCCTTGGGCTTGATGATCACGTCGACGATGGCGCGATCGAAGAAGTTGGTGCGCGTGAAGATCTCCTTGCTCACGCGGCTCTTGAAGAGCTCACGCCCCTCTTCGATCTCGTCCTTGAGCGTCTCGAACAGGTTGTCCTGCTCGATGCCTCGGATGATCTTCTGCTCGTTGTAGAGCGAGATGTCCGAAGCAATGGCCCGCGCCAACCGCATCGCCTTCGTTCGTTCTTCTTCAGTCATCGGAGAGATTTCGTAGTGCCGCGGGGTGGGTGGGTCAATCTTTCGACCGGTGCGCCTCGACGAACGTCAGGTAACTCTTCGAGACTTTGAGGCCATCAAGCCCGAGTTCGCGGGCCAGGTTCATCAGGATGCCCCGAAGGTACACCCCTACGGGCAGCGCGTCGTAACGATCTCCCTCGACGTTCTCCAGGTGCTTGAGGCCGATGCGGGTGCGCTCGGCCAATTGCACCAGGGTGAGCCCCCGGGCCATGCGCACCTGGCGCAGCAGATCGCCGTTGAATTCGACGTCTTCGGGCACCTCGTAGGGCCGGGGCCGCTGCTCGATGCGGAACTCCCGGGCCGGTGACGCCCGGGCGGGAATGATGGCCACCTCGACCTCATCCGACAGGCGCGGCAGCTCCGGCTCGGGCGCGGCCTCGACCACTTCCGGGGGCGGGGCCACGGGGAGCGGAGGGGGCACCGGGGCCGAGGGCGCCACCACCATCACCTCGAACGGCGCGGAGGCAGGCGGGGGCGGCGGGGCCACGACCTGCGGCAGGGGCGGAGGCACGGGGGTCAGGGCCGGCGGCGCGGGCACCGGGGCGGCCGGCGTGGGTGGATCGAGGATGGGCTCCGGCGCCCGGGCCCCCCAGACATTGAGCGGGCCGGGGTTCATGCCCAGGTCGAGCTGCTGGAGCTCCTCGGCGGGGCTGGCGGCGGGCACCGGCTCCGGGGAGAACACCACGGCCACCGGCGGGGGCGCCACGGTCACCGGAGGCGGAGCCACCACGGGCGCGGGAGCGGCGATCACCGGCGCCGGCACCACCGCCGCGGGCTGCACGGCCACCGGCGCCGACTGGGCGTTCATGGTGTAGGTGTACGAGGTCGGCTGCGCCGCGACGGGCACCGAGACCGGCGGCGTGACGAAGGCGAAGGCGCCCCACCCCGTTCCGGCCACCGCGCTCGCGCCGCTGCTCTGCACCACGGGCTTCGGCGCCGGCGCCTTCTTCGGCCCCTCGCGCGGAGGCAGCCCGATCTTCACGTCGTAGGCGTCCCGGCGCGCGTCATCCCCCAGCACCTCCAGGGCCTCCTTGAGCCGCGCACGCAGGGCGTTGGCGCGGTGCGGGTCGATGAGCCCGTAGAGGACGACCTGGTCATCGGAATAGAGCCGCGAGAGGCGCTCGTAGGCGCTCTTCACCTCGGCGAGGGTCGCGCCGACGGAGATCTCGAGGACCTCGTAATGCGTCTGTGACTGGAACGACTTCACCGGTCCAATGCAATCAGGTTTTCCGCGACGCGCAACACACCGTTGGCGGCCCCGCTGTCGGGGAAGGCGTCGAGGAGTGATTTCCGGGCACGGACGGCCTGCCAGACGGCGTCATCGTGGTTGACGGCCCCGAGGTAGCCCAGCTCGAGGCCGAAGAACTTCTTCCACGCCGAGGCGACGGTCGGGCCCACGTCGAAGTCGGCCCGGGTGCGCACCTGGTTGACCACCACCCAGGGGTGGAAGCCGCCGAGCGCCTGCTCGAGCCGGGCGGCCTTCTCGACGTCGGTCTCGCGCAGCTGGGCCACCACTTCCCACGGGGTCTTGGCCATGGCGCCGTCGCGCGGGGCGAGCGCGTTGGCCACCAGGCCGACGAACTCGTCGTCGGGGGCCAGGGCCTGCAGGCGGCGGTAGAAGGCCGCCTTGATGAAGCGGTAGGCGTTCTCGATGGACGTGGGTTCGGGGAGCATCACCACCAGCCCGGTGTCCGCCACGAGGAAGAAGTCGAGCACGTTGAAGGCGGTGCCGGCCCCGAGGTCGAGCAGCACGTAGTCCACGTCGAGCAGCCGCAGGTTGCGGATGAGCTTGGTCTTCTGCCCGTGCTTGGGGTTCGCCGCGTCGAGGCCGTCCATCGCGCCGGAGACCAGCGAGAGCCGCTCGTGGTGCGTGGGCACCAGCACGTCGTCGAGGTTGGCGACCTTGCGATCGATGTAGTCGCCCAGGGTGACCTGGGGCTGGCCAACGCCGAGGCAGGTGTGGAGGTTCGCGCCGCCCAGGTCGAGATCGACGAGCACCACCTTCGCCCCGCGCCTGGCCAGGGCGATGCCGAGGTTGGCCGAGAGCAGCGACTTGCCGATGCC
>CAIVGN010000066.1 GCA_903905455.1 uncultured Archangium sp. | reverse complement strand
GGTAGCCTGCGTCAGTGACGCTCGCGTTTCGGAGCAGGACGGCGCGGCCCTCCGGGTGCAACCATTCCTCCGCCTTCCTCGTCTCGCCCTTCTCGTTCCGCACGCTGATGTTGCCGCGGAAGCGGATGACGAAGTTCCACTTCAGCTCGCTCTCGAGGAGCCCGTAGAGCTTCACGTCGCCAAACCCGCGGTCGGCCAACACCGTCACCTTCATCACGTGCGCGGGCAGGACGTCCTTGAGGCGCAGCAGCACCATGTCCTCGGCCGCCGCGCGGTTGCCCTTGAGCCCGCTCTTCGTCAGCGTCTGCCACACCAGCGGCGTCGCCCGCCCGTGACTCGTCAGCAGGTTGAGGCAGATGCTCGTGTGGTCATCGTCGTCGAAGTCCGTCCAGTCCATCACCACGACCAACTCGGTGCGCTCGCCCACTACGTACGGCACCCAGCCCGAGAACAACTCCCAGACGTTCAGCTTCGTGTTCGAGAGCAGCCTGTCGACCTGCTTCACGCCCGAGCGCGGCAACACACCCCTGGCCTGCGCAAGCGCCTTCCCAATGGTCGTCACGCCCAGGGCCGCCGCGTGGAGCACTCCCTGTACCGACGCCGCCAGCGAGGCCACTCGCGCTGCGTGCATGTCGTCGCTCGTCGCCTCGCGAACGAACCGCTCCACCACCTCGATGCTCACCGGGTTCTCGCGCATGCCCGCCTCCGAACATGCCAGAGCCTTGCAGTTCAACGGGCTTGCCAACGCGGTCATGTGCTCCCGCAATCGTCTCGATCAGCCTTGCTCATGCGAAACGCGGGGATCCCTCAGCTTCCTGTGAGTGCTTTCCAGAACCCGTGATTCATGTGCCATGCACGACCTCGTGCGGCGTTTCAGGGACAATAACCAACGGTGCCTGTATTGCTGCTGAGGTTTGTAACTCATGCGACGATGACAGGGATGGTCATGTTGACGAGGGGCTAAAGTGCGCGCACCTGTCGCTTGAATCTCGCTGCAGCGCGCCGAGCACCATCGACGCGCACATCGAAGCCAATGACTCTATCGGAACAAGTTGGGCATTGATGTATCAAAAGTGGGGGCCAGGCTCGCCTTATGTTGTCGACACTCGTAAGAAAACTGCTCGTACTTCATATCCAAGTCATGCCAATGTTAGTTGGCGATTCCTTGCATCGGCGGCGGCCCAAAAGACGATTCTTCATTATCAGGGAATCCAACTTGAGGCGGGTGCGCGACTGACCTACGCGGCGCCACAGGGCCTGGGAGTCGTTGTCGGAGAGCTAAACCATCTCAGTCCGAGCGAGCAGGACATTGAGCTCTGGGGCGCACAGATGTTCTCCGCCAATTTCAAGAGCGACGAGGCCAGAATGCCATCGCGTTACGGCGCGGGCCTTCAACTGAGGTTTGTCACCACTATCTGTGCGCCAGGGAAGTTCACGCCCGCGGTGGAGAGCGTCTCGGTGGACCGATGGACATATGGCGCTCTTGCCGAGGCGGGGGATACGCGTTTTTTTGAGGTGGTTGCCTCCCCGGAGAATGACACCATCGTACTCGTCGATGCGCAGGCGGACATTGATCTCTATCTGAGAGAGGGTGAACTTCCGACTGCTGGCGTCTACGACGTTGCCTCCCAGGGTTCAGGAGCAGGCGACTTCATCGTGATTCCTCGAGGGAGTGGTTCTCACTTCCTTGCTGTTCAAGCGTACAGTGCTGCGACCTGGTATCGCATTAAAGCTAGCGTCTTCAAGCCAGACAACACACGGCGAGTGCGGGCTGGGTTCGCATCATCACCATCAGCGACAACTTTGGACACCGCAGACGCGGCTTTCAAGCAAGCGCAGCGGCGCATCTTTGGATTGACGAACGGACAGTTCGCGATCGTGTCAGCACATCTATACAATGAACACACCAACTGGCTTGGCGAGTGCATGTGCGCTCAGGGGTTCTGCGACGTTTGCTTTCGACAAGCAAGCGGTCGAAGTTTTGCGATTCCCGGAAATCAGGTCACGATGTTCTTTGAACCCTATACTCAGTGGTATTCGCCTTGGGTTCTTGCACACGAATTTGGCCACTCTCTCTTGCTGTTACCTGACGAATACACCGACCATGGCAACAATGCACAAGCAAGCGAATTCCACAGCGACGCATTCTGCGACACCAGCACCATGGGATATCCGAGCAACAATAGACTGTGTGTCGAATCAAATCATGGCGTGGACTCGGACCCCCCAGCGCATGTATGTGCGCCTGGTTCCCCCGAGGCTTGGGCTTGGTATCCTGCAGTCGGCCATTGCCCAACTCAAAGGCCAGCGATGGACTCCATGTGGACCAACATGCGAGACAGATTTGGACTGGAGCCGCCGGCCACGCAGCCTGAGAATGTAAACTTCAACGATTTTGTTTGGCTGGACCCCATGTTCCTTCGCTACTGAGGTTTATCATGAACCATATTCCCATTTTGATCATGATTCTGATGACCGCCTGTAGCACTGGCGCTCCCCCGAGTGGCGCTGCGGTGCGGTCCAGTCCACCTGTTACAATCTCAATAATTCCAGAGTTCTACGCCGGCAGGACACCTGTCGTGCGTGTCAATCTCACTGGCGACCAGTTCTTTACGCGCCCAGTCAGTTCGGTCTTGTCTGCCGTTGAGATCAAGGGAGCCGGGGCGACTATTCTGTTGGAACCCATGAATGTCGTGCCCGAAGAAACATATCGCGGATTTGAGACCCAGACATTTCGTCTCCCCAATGGCTTGGCGGACGGGGTCTATACTGCGACCGTCAAATTGACCGACTGGGGCGTCGCGGTAGGTCCCGGTTCCGCCGAGGTCACGGCGCTCAAAGACTTGGTTTTCACAACCGAGTTTACATACTCGCCGAACTATTTTGAATTCGAGAGCATTGCCGCCTGTGATGATGGACAAGAATCACACCTCACTCTGTCATTTGGCGAGCGGATATCGCCCCTGTCGCCGTCGACGTTCCTGGAGCGCGTGCGCGTGGTGGCGTCTGGCCTCCCCGTCAACTGCAAGGTGAACCCGCGCTCAATAACCCCTGAGAATCTTGTAACTGGAATGCCTGTCGAATTGGACTGCGACCGCTTTGCTCCACCGTTCTCGGTTATTCTAAACGGCCTCGTTTCTCAAACCGGTCGAACTGCGGCGATATTTGCTCCCGAGCAGAAGTCCGTGGGTGAAGTGCCTTTCTCTGCTCCTACCTCCACCGCTGATTTGTGCAGTATCTACAGCACTCGGATCATCAAGTAGTCCAAGGATGGAGGGGGATCGCTGCTAAATTGGCATCGGAGGCAACCGCGTTGCCGCGCCGCATGCTGGCAGTCAACGAAGTACCTCAGCGCGAACCCACACCCTTGCTCGCCAGCGCGCGCTCGATCTGGTGCCGGTTCACGCGGGTCTTCGGCACCGAGAACGTGAACCAACTGCGCACGTCCTCCTCGAGCCCGATGCCGTGCATGAAATTGTAGATGGCCTTCTTGAGCGCCACCCCGAGCGCGTCGTGGTCCACGCCCGTTGGGTCGATGAACCCGATGTCGTTGCGCGCGAAGGACACCTTGGGCTCGGGCATCAACGTCACGCCGAACGCCTCGGGGTCCTTGCCCACCGGCGAGTGCACCGTGCAGGTGAAGCGGTGGAAGAACCCCGACTGAATGCAGCCCGCCGCAAACAACTGCCGCACGTATTCCAACGCATCGACCGTGTCGTGCACCGTCTGGGTCGGAAATCCATACATCAGGTACGCATGCACGAGGATGCCCGCGTCGGTGAACGCCCGCGTCACCCGGGCCACCTGGTCCACCGAGACGCCCTTCTTCATCAACGACAGCAGGCGGTCCGACGCCACCTCGAGGCCACCGGAGACCGCGATGCAGCCGCTGTCCGCCAACTGCTGGCACAGCTCGGGGGTGAAGGACTTCTCGAAGCGGATGTTCCCCCACCACGAGAGCGCCAGCCGTCGACGCTTCAGCTCCGCGGCCAGGGCCTTGAGTGACTTGGGCGGCGCGGCCTCGTCGACGAAGTGAAACCCGGTCTGGCCGGTCTCCTTCACGATGGTCTCGATGCGGTCGACCAGGGTTTCGGCCGTGGCCGCGTCGTAGCGCGAGATGTAGTCGAGGCTCACGTCACAGAACGTGCACTTCTTCCAGTAGCACCCGTGCGCCACGGTCAGCTTGTTCCAGCGCCCGTCGGACCACAGCCGGTGCATGGGGTTGAGCATGTCGAGCAGCGACAGGTACCGGTCGAGCGGCAGCCCGTCCCACGTGGGCGTGCCCACTTCCGCGAAGGGCACGTCGGGCTCGGCGAAGTTCGTGTAGCGCACGGCGCTCGCGCCCTTGGGCCGGGTGTACGTGCGCACCAGCTTGCTCGCGGGCCGCTGTCCGCCCAGGTGCTCGAGCAGGGCCAGCAGCGGGCGCTCCCCGGCGTCGAGGGTGACGAAATCGAAGAAATCGAACACCCGCGGCTCGGTGAGCTCGCGCAGCTCGGTGTTCACGTAGCCGCCGCCCAGCACGGTGACGATGCGCGGGTCGTGGGCCTTGATGGTCTGCGCGATGCGGAACGCGGCGTAGACCGCCCCGGGGAACGGCACGGAGATCAACACCACCTGCGGCGCGTGCCGGGCCAGGACTCCCAGCGTCAGCTCGCGCAGCACGCGGTCGACCAGGTTGGGTTCGGCGGCGAGGGCCTCGGCGAGCGGCTCGAAGGTGGCCTGGCTGCCGGCGAGGGACTCGGCGTAGCGGACGAACTCGAAGCGCGGGTCGACGGCGTCGCGCAGCACGTCGGCGAGATCGTTGAGGTACAGCGTGGCGAGGTGCCGCGCGCGATCGTGCGTGCCCATGGCGCCGAAGGCCCAGCCAAGCGGGTCCCCTCCGTCGGGGTCGAGGTACGCGTCGAGCGACTTGAAGCGCGCGCCCTCAGGCAGGAAGTCGCGGCTGCAGATGCGGTGCATCAGCGTGGCGTCGCGGCCCTGGAGGAAGGCGATGGTCGGGCCGATGGTCTCGACGTAGCGCTCGAAGTGCTCGGCGAAGAACCGGGTGACCGGCGTGCGCTTTCGCTCTGGGATGGCGAGCACGCACTCGCGCACGGAGCGCAGGCCCTTCTCGGACAGCAGCTCGAGGATCAACCCCAGCGCGAGATCTTCCTGCACCGCGTCGACCTGGCGCGAGCGCAGGAAGCCGGTCAGGTAGGCCGTGGACGGGTACGGGGTGTTGAGCTGCGTCATCGGGGGAATGACCGAGAGGACGCGGAGGGCGGGGGCGGGCATGGCGACGATCAGGGTACTGCCCGACTGGCAGCGTTCGCCCGATCGGTCCACGGAATTCCCCGCAAGACGTGCAGGCCGCGCCCGAACCCTTACGGCACGCAGACCGCCCCGCTCAGTCGATGGGCTGCTCCACCAGGGTCACCCACTCGCTGGGGTCGGGGTCCTCGGCCGGGGAGGTCACGTACAGCTCCCGCGGCGGCTCGGTGGCGTGCTTCCCGTGCTCGCTCATCCACTCGGTGATCGCGTCGTAGGCCGGCCGCAGCTTCTCGTAGTGACCTACGTGGCGGACGTACGCCGCAGGTGTGGCGCTCAGCCGCAGGGGATGCACCCGGCCACGTGCCAGGACGGCACTGTCGCAGGGCATCACCGCCTCGACCTCCACGTGGGTCGGGGACACCGAGTAGTACCGCACGAACGGAGGGCCCCCCGGGTTCGCGCCCCCGAGCTCAATGGCCTCGGAGAGCTTGTGGAACGCTTCGCCGAAGAACGCCTGCAGCTCTTCCAACGGCACCGCGGTGCGAATCGAGACCGCCTCGCTCTCGGGCAGGTCCGTCCTGTGGATCTCGTAGGCCATGGGGCCTCCTTTCGACGGTGCACGTTGCATCGCGTGCGCCACGTGACGGCCGTCCATCAGGGAGGGCATGTGGCTTGCTGCCACGCCACCCGAGGCCCCCCATGAGTGCTCGTCTCGTCCCCGCCGACGCGGTGCGACCCCACATCGACCCCGCGCATTTTCCGTTCGAGACCACGGAGACACTGGAGGTCTCAGTGAGCGTCGGCGAGGCCGCGATGCGCCTGCAGCCCAGGGCTCGCGCCGCCTTCGACGTGGCCATCGCCGCGCGGGCGCCGGGGTTCAACGTCTTCGCCTCGGGCAGCGCGCACCTCGTGAAGCTCGACGCGGTGTGGGCGCAACTGCGGCTCGCCTCCGCTGCGCTCAGCCCGCCGGATGATTGGGCGTGGGTCTACAACGAGGCCGAGCCCGACCGGCCGTTACCCCTGCGCCTGCCTCCGGGCCTGGCGCCCCGCTACGCCCGCGCGGTGAACGACGCCGTGGCCCGGGTGCGCCGAGAGCTGCCCCGGATGATGCGCGGAGGACGCCACCGCCGCGCGGAGGCCGCCCTCGAGACCGAGCTGCACGCGGCCGAGCAGGGGGAGCTGGCGCGACTCAAGGAGCAGCTGCGCTCGCGGCACTTCGACGTGCGCCGGTTCGAGGGGGAGCTCGAGGCGGTGCCGCTGGTCCGCGGTCGGCCCCTCACCCGCCCCATCGACAGGCTGCCGGCCGCGCAACGCAAGTCGATCGACGCGCGGTTGCCGGAGATCTCCGAATTCGTGGAAGAGAGCAACCGTCGGTTGGGCGACCTTCACGCGTCGTTCGCGGACCGGCACCTGGCGCTGCGGAGGGAAGCGAGCCTGGAGGTGGCGACCCGGGCGCTGTGGCCCCTCGAGCAGGAGTACACCACGAGCCCCGGCGCCATCGTGCACCTCGCCCACCTCCGCAGCGCGATGGTCGAGCAGCACCTGCTGTTTCTCGTCGAGGAGACCGCGAGCGACGCGGCGCGCCTCCTGCGCTTCCAGGTGCACGTCTTCGTCACCCACGCGGCGGGGGAGAAGGCGCCGATGGTGAAGGAAGGCAACCCCACCGCGGCCACGCTGTTCGGCGTCATTTCGCGCGAGGCTGAAGAGGGCGTGTTGACCACCGACTTCATGCACCTGCGGCCCGGCTCGCTGCACCGCGCGAACGGCGGGTTCCTGTTGATCCCCGCGCGCGCGCTCGTCTCGCAGCCCGAGGTGTGGGCCGCGCTCAAGCGCACCCTGCGTACCCGGGAGATCCGCTTCCCCGACGAGGACGAGGCGATGAGCGTGGTCGTGCAGCCCCTGCGACCGGCGCCGATACCGCTCGAGTGCAACGTGGTGCTGACGGGAGAGCCGGAGATCTACCAGGCGCTCTTCGAGCAGGACCCCGACTTCCGCGAACTCTTCGGGGTGCGCGCCGACTTCTGCGACACGACGATCCTCGACGCAGCCTCGCTGTCCGACGCCACGGCGGTGCTGGGCGCCCTGGTGCGCGAGGAGCACCTGCTGCCCTTCGACGGCACGGCGGTGGCGCGCACCTTCGAGTACTCGCTGCGCCTGGCCGCGGATCAACAGCGCCTCTCGCTCGAGTGGGACCGGCTGCGGCTGCTGCTGGTGGAGGCGAGCCACGAAGCGAAACGTGACGGCGCGACGCGGGTGAGGGCCGCCCACGTGCGCAGGGCCGAGGAGGCCGTGTCGTGGCGCAACGGGCTCCCCCGGGCGGAGCTGGAGGACCAGGTGCGTCGCGGCCTGCTGCGGCTGCAGGTGACGGGGACCGCGGTGGGCCAGGTGCACGCGCTGGCGCTCTCCATGCTGGGCGACTCGGTCTTCGGGCGCGCGGCGCGGGTGTCGGCGCGGGTGGGCCCGGGCACGCGCGGGCTGGTGGACATCGAGCACCGCGCCTCGCTCAGCGGGCCAGTGCACGCCAAGGCGGTGATGCAGCTGCAGGGCTACCTCCTCGGGCGCTTCGGCGCGACGCGGCCCCTCACCTTCGACGGCACCCTCACCTTCGAGCAGTCGTACTTCACGGTGGAAGGTGACTCGGCGTCGGTGGCGGAGCTGGTGGCGGTGGTCTCGGCCTTCACCGCCGCGCCGGTGCGCCAGGGCCTCGCGGTGAGCTGCTCGCTCGGACAGGACGGCGCGGCCCAGGTGGTGGGCGGCATCACCGACAAGATCGAGGGCTTCTACGACGCGTGCAAGGTCGCGGGCCTCGACGGGAACCAGGGCGTCATCCTCGCGGCGAACAACGTGCAACACCTGGTGCTGCGCGATGACGTGGTGGAGGCCATCGAGCGCGGCCGGTTCCAGCTCCACGCCATCGATCACGCAGACGACGCGGTGCAACTGCTGCTGGGCCTCACGCCCGAGGAGGTCGACCTGCGCGTCGGTCGCCAGCTCGAGCTCTTCGCGGCGAAGTGCCCTCGACCGAGAGAGGAAGACACGTGGGTCTCCGGGACCTTTCGGTTCGAGGGGGATGAGACCTCGCCCACCATGGGCGCCGAGCAGAGGTTCACGTCCGGCGTCGCCCGCTGAGCCTCAGGGACGAAGCCAACCCGCCGTGAGCTTCTCTTTCACCGCGCGCACCGCAAGCCAGTCTTCCAGGGCGCCGCTCGGGGAGTCGTCATCGGGCAGCCACTCGCGCACCACGCGCAGGTCGAACCCACCCGGAGCCGCGCGCGTCACGAAGCTGAAGGTGACGCCCTGCTTCGTCTGCGCCCGGCCACTGGAGAGCTCGTAGGGCGTGTCGATCACCTGCAGCGTCTTCTTCTTCGCGAGGTCGACGAGGGCGAGGCTCACGAGGTCGAGCTGGGGCCGACCACTGCGCGAGACCACGAGGACGAGCACGCCCGGCCGAACTTCCCAGGCCAGCAGGTGCTCGCTGCACTTGAGCTGAGACGCGGTGCCCCGCGCTCCGGCCCCGGTGAACATCGTGGGCTTGAAGGGCACGGGGAAGCGCGCGCCCTCGACGGAGAGCTCGACGCGCTCGTCGTCGTTGAGCGGGTCGCCGGAGGGCGAGGTGGTGATGACCGAGAAGCCAGCGCACTTCAGCTCGGTCACCAGCGGCGCCTGGTGGAGCAGGGAGAGAACCAACGCCGCGAGCATCACGAGAGCGCCTTCACCACCGCGTTGATGCCCTCGACGACCTTCGCCCAGCTCTGGAAGGACCGCGTGTACGGCAGCGCGGATTCAGACGGTCCCGGCGGGGCGACCACGGGCAACGCGCGGAGCTCATGCCCGCCGATGCGATGCCGCTCGAGGTTGAGCGCCTGCACGTAGCGCTGGGGATCGGCGGCGACGAAGCCCATGAGCGCGAAGAGCACCATGTTGAGCTTGTCCGGCGTGGAGATGCGCTCGGGGAAGTCGATGAGGCCCTCGATCCACGGGCCGAACTTCGCCTCGCGCTCAGGTTGCCGCTCGAGCCCCGTCCACACCACGAGGTACCCCTGCACCACCTGGCTCCGGGAGATCGCCTCGTCGGCGCCCCACATCTTCGAGCGCATCGCGGCGTGCTCTTCGGCGTCATCGGCGAAGGGGTGCCCGTGGGTCTTCCAGTGCTCCCAGGTCTGCTCGAAGGTCCAGCCCTCGTGGCGCATCGAGAGGAGCACGTGGCTGAAGTGCATGGCCACCGCCTCGAGTTCTTCGGGGCTGCCCCACATGCGGGCGGTCTTCGTCAGCTCGGCCAACCTGCGGAGGATCGCGGACTCGAGGCTCATACCGGCACCACCAACGGGTGACCTTCGTTCTCGACGCAGGCGCGCACCAGCGCCGTGAGCGAGCCCTTCGCTTCCCCGGCCACCAGCAGCGTCACCACGTCGACCACCAGGCAGGCGCGCGCTCCATCCGGGGACACGATCGCCGGGTTGAGCGAGCCGTCTTCGCTCACGCTCATCCACTTCCATTCGCCCAGTTGCACCACCTGCTCCCCGATGATGAACGCGAGCGAGGCGACCTGCCGGGCTTGCTTCGACGCGCCGCCGTTCTGCCGGAGGAAGAGGAGGACGCGCTCCATCGAGGACACGATGGCGGCGGGGGCGAACACGTCCTTCGCCCACTGTTGGAGCGCGCGTTCGGTGGCGAGTTGGAGCTCGCCGAGGTGTTTGTCTGAGAGTGGCGCGACCTGCACGGTGGCGGGACCCTACTTCTTCGCGGGGACGACCTTCACCTGTGCCGTGGAGCCCCGAAGATGTTTGGGGGGCCCTCTTGCCCGTCGCTGCATGCGCGCCATATATGTCACGCATGCACAAGACGACGCTCTACCTCGATGACGAGCTGTACGCGCGGCTGCAGCGCGAGGCCGAACAGCGTGGGACGACGCAGGCGCTCGTGGTCCGCGAGGCGATCGCGGCATACATGGTGAAGCCAAAGCGCAAGCCCAGGAGCGTCGGCCTGGGCCGAAGTGCAAAGGGTGACTTGAGCGAGCGCGCCGAGGAACTGCTCGCCGGCATGGGCCAGGAGCGATGATCGTCGTCGATACCGGCGGGATGATCGCGCTGCTCGATGCCAACGACAAACACCACGCGGCGGTGCTGGAGAGCTTCGAGACCGACGGAGACGAGTGGGTGCTCCCGTGGGCGATTCTTCCCGAGGTCGACTACCTCGCGGCCACTCGACTCGGCGACCGGGTGGCGCGCGCCTTCGCCGAGGATCTCAGCGCGGGCGTCTTCCAGGTCGAGGGTCTGGGCCCTCGCGACTTGAGCGCGGCGTGGGCGTTGCTGAAGAAGTACCCCCGGCTGCCCCTGGGCCTGGTGGACGCGGTGGTGATGGTCCACGCCGAGCGACTCAAGGCCCGCGCGATCGTCACGCTCGATGCCCGCCACTTTCGCGCCGTGAAGCTCGCAGGGAACCCGAAGTTGATCCCCCTCGATGACTGACGCGCCCTACTTCTTCGCGGGGACGACCTTCACCTGCGCCGTGGAGCCTGGCAGCTTCACCAGAGGCTCGGACCGACCGCCCAGGCAAGTGGCGAGGAAGCCCTCGGCCCGGGCCGAGAAGTCGAGGCGGTTGTCGGGGCGCACGAAGCCATGGCCCTCGTCGGGGTAGAGCACGTAGGTCACCGGCAGCCCGTTCTTCTCCATGGCGCTGACGATCTGCTCGGACTCCGCGGGCTTCACGCGCGGGTCGTTCGCCCCCTGCCCGATGAGCAACGGCACCTTGATCTTCGCCGCCGCGAACAGCGGGGATGCACGGGTGAGCAACTCCTTGTCGGCCGCGTTGTCCGGGTCGCCCATGCGCAGGACCATCTGCTTGCGGAACGACGCCCAGTACGGAGGGATGGTCGAGAGCAGCGTGAAGAGATTCGAGGGCCCCACGATGTCCACCCCGCAGGCAAAGGTATCCGGGGTGAAGGCCAGGCCCGCGAGCGTGGCGTAGCCGCCGTAGCTCGCGCCCATGATCGCGATCTTCTTCGGATCGGCCACGCCTTCCTTCACCGCCCAGCCCACCGCGTCGAGGAGATCGTCGTGCATCGCGAGGCCCCACTGCCGATTGCCGGCGTTGAGGAAGCGCTTCCCGAAACCCTCGGAGGCGCGGAAGTTCACCTGCAGCACCGCGTAGCCACGATTGGCGAGCCACTGCGCCATCGGGTTCTGCCCCCAGCTGTCACGGCCCCAGGGACCGCCGTGCACCAGCAGTACCAGGGGCAACGACTTCGGCGCCTTGCCCACGGGCAACGTCAGGTACGAGGGCAACACCAGCCCATCGCGCGCGGTGATCAGGACCGGCTTCATCGTCGCCAGCGGCAGGCCCTCGAGCTTCGGCTGCTTGGAGAAGAGCAGCTCGGCCTTCTTCGACTTGCGATCCCAGGTGAAGAAGCGCGTGGGCCCCAGGTCGCGCACTTCGCTGACGAGCCACTTCGAGTCGGCGGCGTCCATGCTCACCACCGTGAAGTCGCCGGAGAAGGCGGCCTTGAGCGCCTCGAGCTCGCTCTTCATGGAGGGTTCGGTGGCCGTCCACTGGGTGCGACCGTCGACGTCGAAGGCCGCGGCGCGCACGCCGTGACGGGTGCGGTAGCCGAGCACGTCGAGCACGTCGCTCTTGTCACTGGCCGCCAGCAACCGCTCGGCGCCCGACTTGAGGCTCTTCTCCAGCAGCCGCGTGGTGTCGGCGTTGATGCTGCTCTGGAGGATGATCGCCTTGCCGTCTTCGGTGAAGTCGATGAAGGCGAGGTTCTCCTCGAGGCCCACGGTAATCAGCGGCTTCCACGGCGACTTCGCGGTGTCGCGCACGCGCAGCTCGGTGCCGCCTTCCTTCGTGGTGGCCATGGCCACGCGCACCTGCAGCTGCGCATCGACGCCCCAGCTATTCACGTCGCCGGGGTTCTCGGTGTCGAGCACCAGCGCGCCCGTGTCCAGGGACAGCCGTGCCACGTCCATGGCCTTGCGGTCGCGCACGTTGATGGTCACCAGCAGCACGTTGGGCTGCCTGGACGAGGTGGCGAGCAACTCGGCACGCACGCCCTGCCACGGGGTGAGATCGCGCACGTTCTTCGAGGAGAGGTCGACCTGGAAGAGGTGGAAGTTCTCGTCGCCGTCGGTGTCTTGCCCGTAGAGGATCGACTTCGAGTCTTCACCCCACTGGTAGAACCGGATGCCGCGCTTCTTGTCGGCGGTGACCACCGTGGCGTCCTTCGCACCGAGCGGCTGCAGGTAGACCTGCATCACGTTCTTGTCGTCGGGCGCGAGGAAGGCCAGCGAGGCGCCGTTGGGCGAGAGCGTGGGCTGGTTGCGCTCGGGGTTGCCGAAGAGCAGCGCGCGGGGGATCAGCGGGACCCCGGCGTCTTGTGCAAGCGCGGGCAGCGAGAGTGCGGTCAGCAGGAGCAGTGCGCGAGGGATCATGGGGCCCTTCGTACTACGTCACTCGACGTCGGCGGCGACGTGGGTGGACTCCAACATCCCCGTAACGATCGCATCCAACAGCTTCTCGAAGTCCGGGTGCGAGAAGTCGGAGCCGCTGGTGAGCCAGTCCCGGTGGCGCAGTTCCGTCCCTGCCGGGGGTCGATCGTCGCGGTAGTGCCCGAGCACGTCGAGGTGATCGCCCAGCCCCGCCCACACCAGCGTGCCCCAGAGCTGGGAGCGAAGGGGGACGATGCCGTCGTTGTCATGCAGGTCGGGCGTCGCGCCCATCATCCGCGCGAGGGTGGCCTCGGTGCTCGCGCCGGCGAAGGCGACGTCGCCCTGCACTGCGCCGCACGGATACCCCTGGCCGTAGTGCCCGGTGAGGCGATGCAGGGCGGCGAAGAGCGTGAGGGACGTGGTCCGCCAGGGCGCCGGGAGCGTGCGCAGCCACTTCGCCGGCGAGGGGTGCGGCGCCATGGACGCGGTGCATTGGTAGACGACGCCCTTCCGGTCCTCGAAGCCGGCCACCATGAGGTCCATCGCTTCGGGGCTGGCCTGGAGCACCGCGCCCTGGTCGCCCTTGATGGCGTCGAGGAAGGAGCGCACCTCGGGGCTGCGTGCTTCGTCCACCAGGCCCAGCACCGAATCGACGGAGCGATCGAGGAGGCGCAGCTGGAGGCCCACGGCATGATCGCTCCTGCCCACCAGGGAGATCAGCATGCTGGCCAGCCCGAGCGGCCGTCGCCCCAGGGAGAGGCCGATGATGGTGAACGCCGAGAGCGCGTGGAGGGCGCGCTGCCCCTTGGCCGTGGCGAAGAAGCTCGCCAGCGGCGTGCCGTAGTGCGGGGTGTTCATGGTGGTGATGCTGCGCAAGCGGGGGAGCCAGCGGAGGGCGTGGTCGGCGTTGGAAAACTGCGAGCCCGGCGAAGCCACGAAGCGGGCGTCGAGGCCGCCGGTGGAGTGGCCCAGGAGGTGGATGGCCCCTTCATCCCCGGCGGTGCGGCCCACGGCCTCGGCGAGCTTCGCCGCGCGCCGGCGGATCGAGGCGGTCGGGGCCACGTCGGCCACGTGCAGTTCGACCTGCTGGCCGGCGGCCAGGAAGCGCCGCTGCAGGCCATGCTCGACGTGGGCGAAATAGTCGAAGGAGGCGAGGCGGGCGAAACCGAACATGCCCGGGGTCAGGTAGACGTGATGGATCATCGGCAACACCTCGGTCGGAGGGATAGCGCCGCCGCGCGCGGGCAGCCCACATTCCTCCGAGGACGGGCTGGCAGCGCAGAGCAGCGAGGGGACGTCCGGTGCCACACGCTCCGCCTGCTCGAGCCCCAACCCGCGGCCGAGGTTTGCGCGGTTGTTCTTCCTTCGTCGACGTCACTCGAACCCGGCGGCGACGCTGTGCGGCCCCTTCGTGCTTCGCAGGTCTCGGCGCCCCCGCGATTCGTGGAGCCCCCGGTACAGTGAGAGGAACACCGTCGCGCCCAGCTCGAGGCCCTGCTCCACCTGGTACCGAAACGCAGGATCGTTGGAGAAACGCTCGCGCAGCGACACGTAGAACCCCTCGGCGTGCAGCTCGTCGAGTTCCTCGTGCGTCTTGTAGTGCACCAGGGCCTCGGCCGTGAGCCAGCCCCGCGCGATGATGCCGCGACCGATCTCCGCCGAGATGCGCGCGAAGAGATCTTCCACGATGCCCAGCGTCGCCAGCGCCGTCGGCACGTCGTCCAGGGTGCACACGCCCGAGAGCACGGTGTTGAACGCGCGCACCTCGGGCCAGAGCGGCCGGGACCACACCTCGTCGGGCGGGACCCCGAGCCGCTCGAGAAAGCGGGTGAACGTCGCCTCGTGCGAGAAGGAGAGATCGCCCTTGCCGTGCTCGTCACCCACGTTCTCGAGCAGCGGCCAGCGCACCTTCGCGCTCGACACCCGGCCCGCGAGCACCAGCATCGGCCGCGAGAAAAAGAACACCGCGTGGGCGAACTGCAGCTGCGTCTCCACGAAGTCCTCGCGCGACATGGAGCCATCGCGCAGCGCCCGGAAGTAGGGATTCTCGAGCG
This sequence comes from uncultured Archangium sp., assembly GCA_903905455.1. Taxonomy (GTDB): domain Bacteria; phylum Myxococcota; class Myxococcia; order Myxococcales; family Myxococcaceae; genus Archangium_A. The sequence continues at coordinate 3,504 of CAIVGN010000066.1, read as the reverse complement.
GCGCGAGGCGCGTCTTGAGCGCGCGGGTGAAGGCATCGAGGGTGGTCATCAGATCTCCGAGGTGGCGAGGTGGGTCCACGCGAGGCCGTTGGTCTTGCGACTCGTCGAGAGCGCGTACACCGTAGTCACCGCGCCCGGCGAAAGCCCGCGTGAGGCCAGGAACTCGCGCTCTGCGTGCAGCTTGCGATCGAGCGCGAAGCACACCGGCCCGGGCGCGTTCCCCACCTGCACTCCGCCACGACGCAGGTACGCCGCATGACTGACACCCCACCCGCTCGGCCCCCGCGGGAGGTGCACCAGCGGCCAGGGCTTGAGCGTCGACTGCAACACGAAGTCCTTCGTGCCCAGGGTCGAGACCACGTCGACCTGTGCGGCCGGAGACAGGTCGAGCCCACCCACCTGCGGCGTCGAAGGCGCCCCCTGCACGTCGAGGGTCGCGAGCTGCGAAGGCGATGCGAAGTACACGTCGAGCAGGGCGAACGGCCGACCGAGCCGGAGCAAGCTGAGCCCCTTCGCCGAGCGCATCACGTCGCCGCGTTCGCCGCGCATGGCCGCCCCGAAGGCGAAGCGCCAGTGCAGCGCGCTCCACTTTCGAAGCGAGAGCGCCAGCGCCCGGGCGAGCAGCCGCGCCGGTACCCCACGGCCTCTCCACGCGCGGTGGACCTTGAGGTCTCCGAGGTACGCGCCCATCACCTCGCCGCGCGGCGTGAGCACGGGCTTGCGCACGCCCACCACGCAGCCGACGACCTGTTCCCCCTCGAGGGCCACGAGGAAGTGCGCCTCGCCGAGGGCGGAGAAGAACGGGTGGTACGCGCCGCCATGCGAGAGCACGAAACGGTCCGCGTCGAGCGGGTAGCTGATGTCGCGCTCGAGGGCCTGCAATTGGGTCACGTACGGCGCCAGGTCTGCGGGGCGCAGGTGCAGCACCCGCAGGCTCATCGGCGACGCACCACGGTGACGCGCTCGTAGAACAGCGCCCGCTCGCGCGCTGTCCACGCGGCAGACAACGCGAGGTCTTCTTCGAACTCGGGGGCGAAGTGAGGGCGCCAGTCGCGCGGGTTGTTCAGTTGCCGCCACACCACCAGGCTGCCGGGCTTCAACGCGCGCAGGGCCCCGGCCCAGTCCGACACCAGCGTCTCGTCGGACCAGTCGAAGATGTTCGAGGTGCTGACCGCATCGAAGCTCTCGAGCGAAGGCACGGCGGGCAGGCTCGCGAGGTGCCAGGTGACGTCGAGCTTCGGTCCTGCGGCGAGGAACGGCGCCGGGTCGAGGTAGCGCTGCAACAGCACGTGCTGCAGGTACGGGTTCGTGGCCGCGTCGCTCCGGGCGAGGCCGCGCTCGAAGACGCGCTGGAAGTAGGCCGGGTACGAGCCGCGCGTAGCGTGCCGGGTGGCGTCGGGGCCGAACATCGCGTGGAGGAGCGACTCGGTGAAGGTGACCTCGAAGGCCGCGGCCCAGTACGGAGACGCGCGCCATTTCGAGAGCAGCGCGCCGCGGTCGGTCGCAGCAGAGAAGAACGCCTCGAGCTCGGCCACCGGCATCACGAACTCGATGAGCGCGTGCCGCAGCACCCGGAACAACTTCTCGAACTCGCCGCCCTGCGAGAGGTCTTCCCCCGTGCGCTGGGCCTTGTGCTGACCGTGCGCCAGCTGGTCCGGGTTCAGGTCGAAGGCGTGCACGTCGAGGGAGGGAATGGCGTGCTTGAGCGCGAGCGCCGAACAACCACCCGAGGCGACGGTCAGCACGCGACGGGCTGCGTTCGCCCGGCACAACGCCAACTCCAGCTCGAAGTCTTCGCGAACGACCGCGAACTTGAGGGTCACAGACAGGTCCGCGTCTGGAGCACCAACGGAGGCAGCGGCTGCTGGTTGAAGTCGAAGGCGTTGAGCAGGTCGTTGGCCTGGGCGTCTTCGGCCGCGGGGTCGAGCTCGGTGAGGGTCTTCGTCGAGCCCATGATCTTCTCGATGAACCGGGGGATCGAGGCGTGCTCCGAGTTCTCGCGGAAGATGAAGCCCGGCTTGGCGTACGGCGAGATCACCAGCAGCGGCAGCCGGAACCCGAGGCCGTAGGGGTTGGTGGTCGGCGCGCAGCCGGTGAGACGGGGGGGCGGCACGTGGTCGTACCAGCCGCCGAAGTCATCCATGGTGAAGAGGATGGCGGTGTCCTTCCAGTACTCGCTGTTCATCACCTTGTTGATCTTCCGCACCGTCCAGTTCTCTCCGAAGCACACGCCGCCGACCTGGGGGTGCTCGTCGGCGAGGTCCTGGTTCACCAGCCAGGTGACCGCGGGCAGATCGTGGTTGTCGATGTCGCGATCGAACTGGTCGGTGTGCACGATGTTCGCCCACTGCGGGCTGTAGCGGATGTTGCGGACCGCGTTGAACATCGACCAGATCTCCGGCAGCGCGTAGAAGTTGGAGCCGTAGAACTTCCACGTCGTCCCTTGCGGCAGCACGTCGGGCACGGTGGGAATGTCGAAGCAGGGGAACACGCGCTTCTCGGTGCAGGTGACCGGGTCTTCGACGCTGATGCGCGTGCTCGCCGACTGATCACAGCCCCAGTACGGGTGCGTGAGCGTGGTGTCGGGGTTGCCCGTCGAGCCGCCCGCCTGGGCCGCCAGCACCGCGAGGTGACCGGGGAAGCTCGGGCCGATCATCTGCGAGAAGAAGTGATCGGCCAGGGTGAAGGTGCGCGCGTAGGCCCAGTAGTTGGGGATGTCCGACTCGCGGTACTGCGCGTAGGCGAGGTTGTCGCCGAGGGTGCTGGTGCCCTGCACCTGGTCCCACCCGTTCATCTGCCCGTGGTTCCAGTCCGTCACGCCCGCCGCGTGCGAGTGGTCCATGTCGCGCAAGGTGTTGTCCGGCGCGTGGCCGCAGGTGCCGGTGCTGCCGTCCGAGCGCTTGTAGGTCGTCGTGCCCTCGGCCCCGGGGAAGGTGCCGAAGTAGTTGTCGAAGGTGTGGTTCTCTTTGACGATCACGATGATGTGCTTGATGGGAAACACCGTCGGGCCCGCGTCGATCCCGGCATCCACGCCCGCGTCCGCGTCGAACAGCACGCTCGCGTCGGAGGCTCCATCGCCCGGACCCGCGTCGTCTCCGGGGGTCACGCCGATCAACGGGTTCCGACCACAGCCCAGCGCCAGGAAAAATGAGGTGACCAGCAGGACAGTGTTTCGCACCTGTGACAAATATCAGGACTGCCCCGCACCGGTCCAACCGGCCGCCCTTCGTATTACGACGCGCCGCATGCGGTCCCTCCCCCTGATGTGCCTGCTGCTGACGGCCTGCCCCCCGAGCATCCGTCGGCCCGAGTCGTCGCAGGTAGTGATGACCGGCACGCTCTACGCGGGAGGCTACGAGCGCCGGGGCGAGCCGTTGACCGACGCCCGGGTCACCATTCGCCGGGCCGACACCGGCGAGGAGCTCGCGTCGAACAGCACCTCGTCGGGCGGCGGCTACCGGTTGGCCGCGAGCGTGCCGGCCAACACCCGGGTGGTCCTCATCG
>CAIVGN010000065.1 GCA_903905455.1 uncultured Archangium sp. | reverse complement strand
GACCACCGACCTGCTCGAGCCGTGGCTCAACACCTGGGCCTCGACGCGGCACACCGACGTGGTCTCGTCCTTCCTCGACACCCGCGAGGCCGTGGTGGAGCTGGTGCTGCCGCCCGGCACCGAGGTGCGCGCGCTGCCCGCAGACGTGAAGGTCGAGTCGTCGCTGGGCTCGTACACCCTGCAATGGAAGAAGACCGCGACGGGGATGAGCGTGCAGCGGACGCTGGTGCGCGCGCGCCGGGTGATCCCCGTGGCGAGCCTGCCCGAGGCAAACACCTTCGCCAGCCAGGTGCTGCAGGCCGAGCACGCCGCCGCGGTGCTCAAGTTGCCGACCACGCTGGAGGCCTCGCGATGAAGCCCTTCTTCCTGCTGGGGTGCCTGCTGGCGGCCTCGGGCTGCGTGACTTCGGGTCTGCGGGTGCAGTTCGTCGCCGACGAGAAGCTCAAGTTCGACGCCACGAAGTACCGCGATGACGCGGCGGTGGTGCTCTACCGCGCCGACAAGACCGAGCTGGTCCAGAGCGGCAGCGACTCGGTGACGCACAACCTGAGGCACGAGGTCATCGCGGTGCAGGGCGAAGGCGCCTTCGATCTCGCCGAGATCCGCGTGCCGATCATGAAGAGCTGGAAGGTCATCGAGTTCAAGGCGCGGGTGCTGCAGCCCGATGGGACGCAGCAGCACTTCGACGGCAGCCAGCTGCTCTCGGACTCCGGCGGCAAGGACGAGAAGGACCTCAACGCGAAGTTCTTCCGCTTCCCCGACGTGCGCCTGGGCAGCGTCCTCGAGTTCGGCTGGGTCGTCGAGTCGCCGGGCCTGTGGAACTCGGACGAGCAGGACACCCTGGGCGAGTTCCCGGTGCGCGAGTACCAGTTCGAGCTCACGGCCGCGGCGCCGCTGGTGCTCGAGACCATCGAGTTCAACGGCGGTTCGCCCATCTCCGGGCGCTCGCTGGCCGACGGGCGCCACCAACTGCTCTTCGACTTGAAGGATCTCCCGCGGCGCCGCAAGGCCGACTACGCGCCGCACTGGACCTTCACCGAGCCGCGCTGGGCATGGCGGGCCGTCGCCTACAAGACGCGGGCCTACAGCATCGACTGGCTGCGCGACTGGAAGGACGTGGTGGCAGGCCGCGGCAAGTCGTTCTTCGTGGACCGCGAGTTCGAGCAGGGCCTCGACGAGAAGCTCGACGTGACGGGCTGCCGCGACCTGAACTGCAAGGCCAGCCGGGCCCTGTCGACGCTCGTCAAGCGCACCACCACCCGCGGGGTGAAGTGGAACCGCGAGGAGCGCCTCGGCGCGGCGCTCGCCAGCGGCAAGGCCAGCGTCGTGGAGCGCGCGTTGCTGCTCAAGTACTGGCTCGAGAAGGAGGGCCTCGACGTGTGGCTCGCCTACGGCACCGCGAAGCTCGGGCAGCAGGCCTCCCCCACCTTCCCCCGCTTCGGGCAGTTCGACCGGCTCTTCGTGCATCTCCCGGTGCAGCCGGGCGTGCCGCGGCCGCTCACCCTCGACGCCGCCTGCGACGCGTGCGCGGTGGGGCAGATCTCTTCCGCGTACCAGGGCACGCCGATCTACGCCTTCAAGTCGAAGCCCGAGGTGAGCCAGGTCGACACCGAAGGGCGCTGGGTGTTCTTGAACCAGGACGATGCGCCGCCGCAGCAGCTCTCGGTGCGCCACGACGCGCGGCTCGAGGCCGACGGCACGGTGCGCGACGACTCGACGTTGAAGGCCACCGGGGCGCGGGCCGAAGACCAGGTCGAGCTCCAGCGAAACAAGAAGGCCCACGCGCTGCTGCAGGCCGAGCGCGGGCGCGTCTTCGAGGTCAGCCCCGCGGCGAGCGTCAACAGCGCGAGCTGGGGTGCCTGTGGCCCGGCCGCCTGCGAGTGGTCCTCGAAGGCCGAGTACCCCCTCGAGGCGAAGCGCGACGGCACGCGCTGGCTGGTGCCCACCACCTTCCTGCGGCCGCTGTGGGAAGGGGTGTTCGAGGCCCCGGACCGCGAGCTCGATCTCCACTTCGACGAGAGCGACCGGGTGACCGAGGTGGTCGAGTTGAGCGTGCCCGATTCGCTGGAGTTGGTGGACGTGCCCCGGCCGGTGACCCTCAAGCTCGAGAACCTGAGCATCGAGGTGAAGGTCGAGAAGACGCCCCGCGGCGCGCGGCTGGAGCGCACGGCCACGCGGCTGGTGGGGGTGGTCTCCCGGCGCGACTACGACGCGGTGCGCGCGGCCATCGAGACCTTCCGGCGCGGGCGACGGCAGGTGCTGGTGTTCGCGCCCCGGGGCGTGGCCACCGCTCAGTAGACGAAGGAGATCCCAATGTGCCGGGCAGCGCCAAGTCGAGGTTGATGTCCTGCCAGTCGATGACCGCATCGCGCCAGCATCTGCAGCCCGAGGCCAAAGGTAGCCACCGGGGTCGCCGGCCCGCGCAGCACCTTCGACGCCGTGCTCGGGTTCTTGACGGGCTCCTCCTGACGTCTCGCGCGGATCGCGAGTCGACCGGCGCACGCGGGCGTCGAAGGTGAGAAGATGGGTCCGTGCAGCAGCCATCTCACACGACGAGCGACGATGACGACATCGACGTCGATCTGCTCGAGTACTTGCTGACGCTCACCCCAGCGCAACGCATCGAGCGACACGAGGCGGCCCTCGAACTCGTCCGTGCGCTCCGCAAGGCAGGAACGGAACACTATGGCTTCGACCCTCGCGCTGTTGCGTCGGCTGGTGACTGAGAAGGTCGAGTTCGTTCTCGTCGGAGGCGTGGCGGCCATCGCCCACGGGTCTGCGTCCGTCTTCGGTGAGCGACTCGCGTCGCTGGTGTGCGGGTTGATGGGGCAGTACCGCCTGTCGAAGCGCAACACCCAGCGGTTGCTCGCCGACGTGCTGGGCGTGGATGAACTGCAGGTCGGCGGAAGCAACTGCCCTTGAATAGGTGCTTCCGGTTTCTACTCGGGATGGCGCTGAGCGCTTGCGTGACGCCCAGTCAGCCCGACGCATCGCAAGAATCCGTCCTCGATGCCGGATTCGATGGGGGACGGGAGTTCGATGCGGGACCTGCTCGCCCAGTATTCGCCTCCTGCGAAGGCGTTGTGGTCGGTGTTCCCGTGTCAGGCAACCCTTGTGATTGTGTTAGTTCCCGTCAGAGTTGCACCATTCTGGGCTGTACTTGGGATTGCGCGGTGTGCTCGACGCTCTCTCCGTGTCCGACGGGTTGGGAATGTGAGGTAATCCTTCCGCCCTATTGCGAAGGCAGATGTCGCCGGCGCATCCCGCCCTGTAGCGGAACGATTTCGCAGCGCGTGGAACTGACACTCGTCGCACCGGACTGTCGGATCACCGGTTGTCGATTCAGGCATGTGCTCGACTTCGATGCCGGCGTGATGACGTGTATCGCGGAGGATGCTTCGGATGGCGGGTTCCGCCAGACGGCCCACGGAGGCGCGCTTTCTCCCGACCTGAGTTCCGGAATTGCGGAGCTGCGTTGCCGGTCGACGGCAGAGTTGGATGGTCTGTATTGCGTGACGAGCGTCGCTGAAGCCGTCGCGCAGTTCGACGACGAGGCACCGATCACCTGGATCCTCGGCTCAGCCGCGGGGCCATCCCAAAGCTTCGACGCAGCCGCCCTTCAGGTTTTCCGCCAATGCAGCGAGATATTTCGAGGCTGGGATGCGGGCGTGTACCCGTTTCGGTTCTGAAGCGGATTCGATCCCCCCGGGCACGAGGGCCTGGGCAGCGACGACGCCAAGCCCAGCGAAGTCCTCATTCGCCCGGTCGGGCAGATGCCCGGCACCGCTTCGATGTGACTCGCCGAAGGCCCGAGCTCCTGCTCAGTAGACGAAGGGGATGATGCGGTACGGCACCTTCTTCACGTAGGCCTCCCACAGGGGGCCGTACCTCTGCGCGCAGCGCTGGTCGTCCGCGTACTGCCGGGGGAAGAGCAGGGCCACGTAGTACAGCGGGTAGAGCCACGGCTCCCACGACAGGCCGTAGCCCAGCGAGAGGGTGATGCCCGTGGCCATGAGCAACTCGCCCAGGTAGTTGATGTGCCGCGAGAGGCCCCAGAAGCCGTTGACCAGCACCCGGCCCTCGATGGCCTCGGGGGTCATGCCGAGGAAGGTGCGCTTCGGGTCACGCTTGAAGTGGAACTTCTGCAGGTTGGCCCCGCGCGCGAAGGCCCAGCCGGTGAAGAAGATGACCGCGCAGCCCACCAGCAACGCGGGGTGCGTGTGCGGGTTGGGCTTCTCGGCCTGGGTCCAGAGGCCGACCGCGTAGAAGAACGGGTAGAACGTGAGGCAGCCCCAGCCGAGCTTGAAGCCCACCTTCTCCGCCATGAAGTCGTACGTGTAGAGGTGCACCTCCTCGAAGTTCAGGTACTCGACGAGGAAGAAGGTGAAGAGCCCGATGGACACGAAGACGCCCATCGAGGGGTCGTCGCGGTGCGCGAGCCAGTGGGCGGCGGCGAACGAGTAGAGGTTGAGCGCGAGCATGATCGCGCCGATGAGGTACAGCCACATCTTCGCGTCGAGGCGCCCGCCCAGGGCCTGCGGGTTGTCGAGGCGCCCCAGGTAGAAGTCGGCGAACACGTTGCTGCCCGGCTTCTTCGGCGCGGAGAAGACGATGGCCGCGGCGAACGTGAGCCCCAGGCCGCAGGCGCTGGCGAGCATCTCCCAGCGGTGCACGTAGAACGCGTCCCACGGGAGCGTGCCCGAGGCGCACAGCCCGGCCCACAGGGCGATGCTCACGACGAACACCCGCAGGCCGTTCAAGTGGTAGCGCAGCGGCTTGTTGGTCTTCGGATCGATGACGTAGCCGTCGACCCAGCGGCCGGGGACGGCGAGGTGCAGCGCGAAGACCACGGCGTAGATGACCAGGACGTAGAGGAAGCCCAACATGGGCGCCCTCCTCGCCTCCCTGTCGCCGGGCTGCAAGGGGAAATGGTCCAAATACCTTCCAGCGCGGGGTGCGGTGGAGTAGCGCCGAGCCATGGCCGTTCGACTCCCCATCTTCGCCACCGCCACCCGGGGCACCGAGCCCTTCCTCGCGCAGGAGCTCGAGACCTTCGGCTGCAAGCGCATCCGACAGGACCGCGGCGGCGTGCGCTTCATGGCCGCGCTCGACGAGATCCTCCGCGTCTGCCTGCACTCGCGCATCGCGATGCGGGTGCTCTACCCCCTGGGGGAGTTCGAGTCGGTGGGCGCCGAGGGCCTGTACGAGGCCGCGCTGCAGGTGCCGTGGGAAGACTGGCTCACCACCAAGACCACCTTCGCCGTCGAGGCGACGCTCAAGGACTCCGAGCACACCCACACCGGCTTCGTGGCGCTGAAGATCAAGGACGCCATCGTGGACCGCCTGCGCCAGAAGCTGGGCGCGCGACCCGACGTCGACAGCCACGACCCCACGGTGCGCGTGGTGGCCCACCTCGCCAAGACCCACCTCACGCTCTCGCTCGACCTGTGTGGCGAGCCGCTCTTCAAGCGCGGCTACCGCATCGAGACCACCATCGCGCCGCTCAAGGAGACGCTCGCCGCCTCGTTGCTGATGGCCTCGGGCTACACCGGCGAGGAGCCGCTGGCCGACCCCATGTGCGGCTCGGGCACGTTGATCATCGAAGGCGCGTGGATGGCCATGCGCCGCGCCCCGGGGCTCAAGCGGCACTTCGCGCTCGAGGACTGGCCGGAGTTCGCGGCGAAGGCCAAGCCCCTGCTCGACGACTTGCGCCGCGAGGCCGTCTCGCAGCAGCGCACCCTGCCCTTCCAGATGCTGGCCCGTGACTACGACGCCGACGCGCTGGCGGCGGTGAAGCGCAACGTGGTGGCCGCGGGGCTCTCCACGGCGGTGCGCATCGAAGAGGCCGACGTGCTGCACGCCGAGCCGCCCGACATGCCCAAGGGCCTGCTGATCACCAACCCGCCCTACGGCGAGCGCATCGGTGACGGTGGCCAGAAGGGCATGAAGAGCTTCTTCCACGCCCTGGGTCGCTCGCTGCAGAAGTGGGAAGGCTGGCGGCTGTCCATCCTCGCGGGCAACACGGCCTTCGAGAGCGCGTTTGGCCTGCGCCCCAACAAGCGCACGGACTTGTGGAACGGCCCCATCGAGTGCGAGCTGCTGCAGTACCCGGCGATCTACCGTCGGGGGTAACGTGTCGGGGCCCGCATGAGCGTCGTGACCAACTCGGGGGAGCTTGAGGAATCGCAGACCGCGGAGATCGCCGCGGACGCCCTCGATCCGCTCGTGGGCCAGACGCTCGATGGCCGTTTCCGCATCGTCGACGTCATCGGCAAGGGCGCGATGGGCAAGGTGTACCGGGCGGTGCAGTTGCCGCTCAACCGCGCGGTGGCCCTCAAGGTGCTCGACTCGCGCTACGGCGCCGGGCGCGACGAGAGCTTCCGGCAGCGCTTCCTGGTGGAAGCGGCGCTCACCTCGAAGCTGAACCACCCCAACACGGTGCGGGTGGTGGACTACGGCAGCACCAAGGACGGGCTGTTCTTCCTCGCCATGGAGTACCTCGACGGCGAGACGCTCGAGAAGCTGCTGAGCCGCGGCCCGCTGCCGTGGCACCGCGTGTTGTCCATTGGCCAGCAGATGGCCCGGGCGCTGCGCGAGGCGCACGAACTCGGCGTGGTGCACCGCGATCTCAAGCCGGGCAACGTGGTGATGCTCCACGCCGACGACGACACCGACTTCGTCAAGGTGCTCGACTTCGGCCTGGTGAAGTCGTTCGTCGAGGGCCAGGAGCTCGAGGGCCGGGCCATCACCAAGCAGGGCATGCTCATGGGCAGCCCGCCGTACATGGCGCCCGAGCAGGGTGAGAAGAACCGGGCCGACCCGCGCAGCGACATCTATTCGCTGGGCACGATGCTCTTCGAGATGCTCACCGGCCAGCCCCCGTTCACCGGCGGCGGCGCGCTGGAGATCATCATGAAGCACGTGCACCAGCCCGTGCCTCCCCTGGTGACGCCGGCGAAGTTCGAGGCCGTGCCCGAGGCGCTCTCGGCCATCGTCGCCAAGTGCCTCGCGAAGTCGCCGATGGACCGCTTCCAGTCGATGGAAGAGCTGCTGCTGGCGATGCAGGACGTGTCGCTGCCGGCGAGGGCCAGCACCTCGGAGGTGCCGCAGACCGAGGCCTCGGTGGCCGTGGTCGCCCTGCCCCTGGCTGAGCCGGAGCTGCTCGCCCCGCCGCGCCGCAACCCGTCGGTGCTGTTCATCGCCGGTTTCTTCCTCGCGGCCGTCGCCGGCGTGCTGGGCACCTGGGCGGTGGTCAAGCCCGCCATGCCGACCAAGCTGCTGTTCCACGTCGAGTCGACGCCCCCGGGCGCGACGGTGACCGTGGACGGCAAGACGCTGGGGCAGACGCCCATCGACCTCGAGCAGGCGCTGCAGAACAACCGCGCCACCGTGGAGTTGAAGCTCGAGAAGCCCGGCTACGCGCCGAGTGTGACCCGGCTCAGCGGCGCCGGCGAGCGGCTCGAGTTCGCGCAGACGTTGACCGCACTGCCTTCGTCCCCCGCGCCCGTGCCGGTGAAGGCCGAGGAGCCGAAGAAGGCCCCTGAGCCGGTGAAGGTGGAGAAGGTCGTGCCTGCGCCCAAGCCCCCGGAGCCGGCCCCCGCGCCTGTGCCCACCCCGGTGCCAGCGCCGGTGCTGAAGAAGGCGCCCGAGCCGGTACCCGCGCCAGTGTTGAAGAAGACGCCCGAGCCGAAGCCGGCGCCCAAGGCCCCCGCGCCCAAGGTGGAGCCGAAGAAGAAGCCGGTGCTCAAGGCCGCTGAGCCCGCGGGCCCGCGCCCGGCCTCGAAGCTCGATGAAGACGAAGACACGAGCGCGGCGAAGAGCGAGCTGAAGCGGCCTACCGCCCAGCCTTGATCAGACGCGGTTCTCGGTGTGCTTCCAGAGGCGCTCGAGGTTCCCGCGGTGCGTGTAGAGCATCGCGAGGAACAACCCGACGCCCAGCAGCGAGTAGGGCCACGGGCTGCCGAGGAAGAAGCTGCTGGTGATGGCCAGCAGCGCCCCGAGCAGCGAGCCCGCGGAGCTGGTGCGCGTCACGGCGAGCACCAGCACCCAGGTCACGAAGCCCACGGCAGCGGAGAGCGGCAGCAGCACCAGCACCACGCCCAGCGCCGTCGCCACGCCCTTGCCGCCCTTGAACTTGAGCCACACCGGGAAGACGTGCCCCAGGAACGCCGCGGCGGCGATGGCCACGTGCAGCCACTGATCGGTGGGCGAGACCTGCAGCCCGATGAGCACCGGCAACGAGCCCTTGGCGGCGTCGAGCAGCAGCACCAGCGCGCCCAGCTTCTTGCCCGCCACCCGCGCCACGTTGGTGGCCCCGATGTTCCCGCTGCCCTCGGCGCGCACGTCCTTCTTGGCGAAGAGCGAGGTGACGATCACCCCGAACGGCACCGAACCGCACAGGTACCCCAGGCCGACGAGGAAGGCCGTCATCGCCAGTGGAGCGTGGTGTAGGCGAACACCACCCAGGCGTAGTTGGCGCCGAACAGGAACAGCGCGGCCCAGCGCACGCGCACCCATTCCTTCTCTTCGAGCACCAGCTCCGGCACCGGCACGCGGAAGGCCAGGTGCAGCACGCTGCCGACGATGGCCGTGGCGAAGAGGGCCGCGGCGAAGGTGCCCAGGGGGTTCGCCTTGAAGGCCCCGAGGACGTTCAAGTGGGCGAAACGATCCGCCACGCGCGTCAGCCCGCACCCGGGGCACGGCACGCCGGTCATCTTGCGAAAGCCACAGCCCCAGAAGGGCACGAGCATGGCGATGGGCACCCAGCGGGCCACGGCGAAGCCGACCACGCCGATGAGGGCGATGGCGTCGAGGGAGCCGAAGCTCCGGTTGCGCTGGGGGATGACGAGTTGCACGGCTGGCTGACCCTATAACAAACACCCGGCCGTTCGCGGCTGGCCCTGCTTGCCGGGGCCCGGGCGATTCGGTACGTCCTGCGTCCATGAACGCTCTGCTCGTCGCGCTGGTGCTGACCGCTGCTCCCGAGACCAAGACCACCGAGGCCGGCGTGATGCTGCGCGGCGAGAAGCTCAAGGGTGCGGAAGTGGTCCAGATGGAGAAGCTGCTCACCGCCCCGACCGACTTCGAAGGCAAGACGGTCACCGTCGAGGCGAAGATCCGCCAGGCGTGCACCAAGAAGGGCTGCTGGATGGAGCTCGCCGGCACCGAGGCCAAGGGCCCGGGCGTGCGCGTGACCTTCAAGGACTACGGCTTCTTCGTGCCCCTGGACTCGGCGGGCAGCACGGCGAAGGTCGAGGGCGTGGTGAAGGTGGCCGAGCTGTCCGAGGCCAAGGTGAAGCACTTCGAGGCCGAGGGCGCGTCGGTGCCCAAGGGCAAGGACGGCAAGTACCGCGAGGTGCAGTTGGTCGCGACGGGCGTCGAGCTGCGCAAGTAGTTGCGCGCGTATTCGATGCGCGGCGTGATGGGCGCCGCGGACCGCGCCGTGTCCTTGGCGCGCGAGGTGATGCTCCGGCAGGCACCCGACAGCCTCATTCACGACGTGTCGTCGGATCCCCGGTTTCAGCACCGCGGGGTCGACCTGTTGTGGGAACGGCCGGGGCAGAAGGTGCTCGGCGTCGAGGTGAAGGGCGACCGCCAGGGGTTCCGGCGCAAGTCGTACTTCTTCGAGCTGATCAGCAACGCCGAGAAGGACTCGCCGGGCTGCTTCCTCTATTCCATCGCGGACCTGCTGGTGTACGTGTTCGTCGACGTGCAGCAGGTGCACGTGCTGGAGCTCAAGGCGGTGCGTGACTGGTTCGTGCCGCGCGCCAAGCAGTACCCGCTCAAGACCACGAAGACCCGCACCGGCGCACATTTCTACACCACGGTCGGGGCCATCGTGCCCTTCCGCGAACTGCACGAGGGCGTGCCCGCGGCGGTCCAGATCCACAAGCGCGAGGCCCCCGTCAGCGCGCGTTGAGCGGGGCCTGCCCCCGCCACGTAGAAAAAGTCGCGCCTGACCGGGCTGCGAGCCCCGGGAGGGGTGCGCTAGGGTCCCGCCATGGCTGTTTCGAGCAAGAAGGTGCCGCGCGGCTTTTCGCTGGTCGAACTGGGCATCGTGTTGGCGGTGATCGCCATCCTGGCGGTCGTGGTGATCAGCAGCGCTGGCTACTTCCGGGCCGCGCGGGAACGCACGGCCGTGGAGCTGGTGCTGACCATCCGCAAGGCCTCTCAGCAGTTCTCGCTACGGCATCGCAAGGGGTTGTCCTACGGCATCTCGGTCAGCCAGAACGACCCGGCCAACGTGACCCTCAAGGGGCTGCGAGCCGAAGGCTTCCTGCCCACCAACGTGACCACGCCCTGGGCCGACCCCAACATCATCGTCACGCCTCACACCGCGGGGACCACCTGCGCCGAGTTTGCCTGCATCAAGATCGACATGCCGGTGCCCGCTGAAGAGTGCGCCGGCAGCCCGCCGTACCTGGTGGCCAGCCTGCAAGACAAGGCCGTGAGCGCCACCTGCAACGGCACCACTTTTTCCGTCGTCATGAGGTGAGCCGTGCGCAGGAGGGGCTTCACACTGCTCGAACTGGGCATCGTGCTCGGGGTGGCGATCATCATGCTGACGGCCATCGCCGCCACCATGAAGGGCGCCAACCAGGGCGCCCGCTCCGAGCGCACCGGCAAGGAGCTGTTCTCGATTTCGCGCTCGGCAGCGGCGGCGCTCAAGCGCAACCTGGTCATCGACCGGCAGAACCCCGGCCTCTTCCGCTTTCGCCCGACCGGCGCGGCCGCCTCGGTGCCCCTCTCCGGCACCGCGCCCCTTTGTTACGATCTGTCGCGGGCACCCAACGCCGCCGCCCTCTGCCCAGCCACCGGGAATGCCGGGGCCCCGTGGAGCAACTTCACCTATTTCCCGACCGTCAGCGCGGTGCCGGCCGGGTCGCCCCTGCTGGCGATGTTCGGCGGAGGCAGCACGGTCTACGGCAACGGCTTCAACGCCTGGTGTGAACCCTTCGTGGTCTGCCTCTATCCGACGCGGGCCGAGGTGCTGACCTGCGTCCCCCAGGACGAGCTGGGCTCTGCTGGGTTTGCCGGAGCCCTCGACTGCGGTGCGTGCACCGCCCCGACCCCGCTCACCGGGGAGCCGACGAGGTGCTTGCTGGTCTCCACCCCCGTGTTCCACCGGGAGTCGGCGCAGTTCAAGTACAGCTACGCCGCCGACGACCCGAGCACCGTACAGTCGCTCCCCCCGCTGTTCACCGACACCCCGATGAGGCCCTGACGCCGCATGAAATTGACCCGTCGAACCAGAGCGCGCCGCGGCTTCACTCTCCTCGAGCTGGGCATCGTCATCGGGGTGGCCGCCATCCTGGCGGGGGCCATCGTGCCGGACATCATCGAGACCATGCGCAACCGCATGGCCGAGAAAGCCGCCGGAGACGTGGCCTTGATTCACGACGCGGCCCGACTCTTCTACGTCCAGAACGCCAACAACCCCAACCGCTGGCCCGGTGAGAACGCCTCCGGCTACTGCAGCACCGGGTACACCAAGGGGAAGTTCCTCCTCGACGTGCTCAGCGGCGGCTACCTCACCAGCGGCGCCGGCCCGGCCAACCCCATGGCCCAGGGCTCCCCCACCTTCATGCAGAACCCCTGGGCACAGGCCTACGAGGTCAGCGTGTACGCCCCCGCGGGGGCGGTCGCCCCGGCGTGCCTCTTCGGCGTCTCCACCAGCGTGCCGCTGACCATCTCCGAGGCCTTCATCTCGTACCTGCCCCAGTCGAGCTGCGGGGCCGGGTGTCCGCCCTCGGCCACGGCGTTGCCCGCTGGCTACGTGCGCTGCTGCAGCTTCGTCCCCAAGCCGGGCGCCAACCTGCTCCAGGCCTGCAACGGGAAGGTGCCCGTGCCCAGCGGCCCGGGCGGGACGCTCAAGTGCCCCCCGTGAGGGGAGGGCATGGCCCCCTGCGGGGCGTCGTCGCTCAGTGCCCGATGTTCTTCATCTGCCCGTAGATCGGCAGGAAGATGCCGACCGCCAGCAGCATCAACATGCCGCCGCCCACCAGGAGCAGCAGCGGTTCGATGAGGGTGGAGAGCGTCAGCAACCGCGCCTGGGCGCGGTCGCGCAGGAAGCCCGAGAGGCGCTTGAAGTAGGCGTCGATGGCCCCGATCATTTCACCCTGGGCCATCACCCCCGCGGTCACCGCCGGAAAGAAAGGGTCGCGAAACCCATCGGACAGGCGCCCCCCCTTCTCGATGTTCGAGAGGATGTACTCGAGCCGCACCTTGAGGGCGCGGGAGGACACGGCGTCGGCCACGATGCGCAACGACTGGGTGAGCGGCACGCCGGCGTCGAGCATCAGCGCCAGGTTGTCGAAGCAGTTCGAGAGCACCACGTTCTTCAGCGGCTCCCCAAAGACCGGCGCCCGGTAGAACAGTTCCCAGACGCGGGTCTTGTAGCGGTCCGGCATGCGCCACCAGCCGAACCCCAGGGAACAGGCCACGAAGGGCACCGTCCACCAGTAGCCGACCACCGACTCCGACAAGAACACGAGAATGCGGGTGGGCCACGGAGGGTGAGGGGGGAAGATCTCCTTGAGTTGCGGCACCACGCCGGCGAGCAGGCCCACGGCGATGAAGAACAGCACCACCACCGAGATCAGCGGGTACATCGTCGCCTTGAGCACCTGCTGCGTCAGGGCCTGCTGCTGCCGGTAGGTGTCCTCCAGCGAACCGAAGACCTTCTCGAGCTTGCCGGACATCTCGCCGGCCTTCACGTTGCCGATCACCAGCTGGGGGAAGACCCGCACCCGTTCCATCGCGTCGGCCAGCGAGTACCCGGCCCGAATCGACGCCTGGATCGAGGAGCAGGCCTCCTTGGCCACCTGGCTGGTGAGCGCGTCACCCACCGATTCCCAGGCGGTGACCATGTCGATGCCCATGGCCAGCAGGCCCCGCAAGAAACCAAAGACGTCGATCATCACCGCCGGAGAGAGGCTGGAGGGCTTGAGCGACGCAGCCAGCACCGCGACCACGTCGGGCCGCGCGTCCACCAGCGAGAGCCCCGAGCGCGCGAGGTCCCCCCGGAGCACGGCGATGTCCTCGGCCGAGGCCTTGCCCTCGATGAAGCGCCCCGACTTGCCGATGGCCTGGTAGCGGTAGTGCATCTACTGGGGCTTCTGGCAGGTCAAGGTGACGGAGCCCTTCACCGGGCAGCTGTTGCCGGGGCCGAAGATCTCCGTGGCCACCACCCCGGTCCAGCTGTAGCTGTCGCCGGGGTTGAGCACCACCCCGAGCGCGTCCACCGAGAACAGGCCCTGGTAGGCCAGGCTCCCGTCGCCGCGAATGGTGGTGGCGATCTCCGGCGCCCCTCCGTTGGCGCAGGCGTCCTCGACGCTCGCGCACAGGCGGGTGGCGGCGCTGCTCTGCGTCACCTTCACCGCGCCGCCGATCAGCACCGAATCAGCCGACGCGGGGGTCCCCGGGGCCGACTCCGCAAGGGCGAGCCGGTCGACGCGGGGCGCGTAGGCGACCGTGAAGGGGTACGGGTCGACGAAGGCGCAGGGGAGCCCGGCGCGAGCCGGCGACACCGTCTGCTCCAACTGCACCACCGCCTCGCGGTTGGGATCACATTCCACGGGCGGGTTGGCGAACAGGCTGCAGCCAGCTCCCGCGACCAGCAGACCACCGGCGACGACAAGACGATTCTTCATGGTGTCCCTCCGTTCTGAGTTCGATCGCCGCGCTTGCCCCGAGCCAGGGTCACCGGGCCAATGGTCGCCTCGATCTCCTTGAGCGAGGCTTCCCCCTTCACCAACATCCACAGGGCGTTGTCGGTCATGGTCCGGAACCCGTGCTCGCGCGCGGCCTGGACGACCTGCTGGTTCGACGCCCGCTGGTAGATGAGCTCCCGCACCGACTTTTCAAGCAGCATCACCTCGGCCACCACCGTCCGACCGGCGTTGCCCCCGCTGCACTTCTCGCAGCCCGTCCCCTGCTCGAAGACCTCGAAGGGCGCGGTGGGCACCCGCCCGGCGCCGAAGAGGTTCTCGGCGTGCTCGGGAATGAGGGTGGCGGGGTTGAGCGACACGCGCTTCGCGCAGTACTTGCACACCTTGCGCATCAGGCGCTGGGAGAGCGACCCCAGCAGCGTGGTCGACACCTGGTAGGGGTCCATGCCCAGGTCCATCAGGCGACCGATGGCCTCCACCGACGAGTTGGCGTGCAGCGTCGAGAAGACGAGGTGGCCGGTGTTCGCCGCGCGGAAGGCCTCCCGGGCGGTCTCCTCGTCGCGGATCTCGCCCACCAGGATCACGTCGGGGTCCTGGCGGAGGAAGGCGCGAATCGAGCGGGCGAAGGTCACCTCGGCCTTCTCGTTGACCTGCACCTGCTGCACCGACGGCACCCGGATCTCGACCGGGTCTTCCACCGTGAGGATCTTGGTGGCGCCGTCGTTGATGCGGCTCAGGCACGAATAGAGCGTGGTGGTCTTGCCCGAGCCCGTGGGCCCGACGACCAGCACCAGACCGAAAGGGTACCGCAACAGCTGGTCGATGGCCGTGAGGTTCCACGGCGCGTAGCCCAGCTCCTCCAGCGTCGCCAACGAGCGCGTATCGTCGAGGATACGCATCACCATCATCGGCCCCTCGACCGTGGGGCTGGAGGCGAAGCGGATGTCGAGCTTGCGACCGGCGAAGGCGAAGGAGAAGCGCCCGTCGTGGAGCCGCCCGAAGTCGGACAGGTCGACCCCGGCCATGCCGTAGATCACGTTGGCGAGGTTGTCGTGGCGCGTGCGGGGAATGGAAAGCGCCACCTTCATCTCGCCGTCGATGCGGTACCGCACCACCGAGGTGCTCGCGCTGGGCTCGATGTGGACGTCGCTGGCTTTTTCCAGCACCGCCTTGGCGAGGATGTACTGGAAGAGCGCGTTGACCTCGCCGGCCTCGATGCTGTCGCGCGCGCTCTCGACGATCTGGTCGGCGTCGACCGTCTCGAACGAGATGATCTGCAGCACCATCTCGATCGCGCTCGTGGTGCTGATCACGTACTCGCGCTTGCCGAGCACCGCCTCGACCTGGTCGGTGCCCTGGGTATCGAGGGGGTCCCCCAGGAGCAGCTGCGGGCGCCCCCGGGACAACAGCGGCAGCATCTTGCGCTCTTTGAGCACCTTGATGCCCACGAGGGTGACCGCCTCGCGATCGACCATCTCCACCTTCACCCGGTTCGGCTCGAGGTAGGCCACGCGAAACTGCTGCGCCAGCGTCTTGGCGATCTCCTCGGGGCGCGCGAAGCCGTTGGCAATCAACACCGAGCCCAGGCGCTCGTTGTTGCGGCGCGCCATGCTCAGCGCCTGGTCGAGCTTCGCCTGGTTGATCACCCCGGCGTGCAGCAGCATCTCGCCCAGGTGGAGCCGCCCTCCGCGGCCCGGCGCCGCCGGAGGCAGCCGGGGGGCCGGGGCCCTGGGCTGCGCGACGGGCGGGGGGGCAGACTCGGCGGCCGGCTTGGGAGGTGACGATGGACGCTGGGGAGACGCCGGCTTGGGGGGAACCGCCATGGTCACGGCTCCATCATGACGGCAGAGCGGTTGGTGACGACGCCGTTCTCGGTGATGTCCTTGATCGTGAGGTCACCCATCTGGTCGCCGGGCCGCACCGTGTACACCCGGCCCTTGTAGACGACGAACGCCTCCTTGAAGGGCGCCACCGTGACCGACTTGACGACCAGGTCCCTGGGGCCCGAGACATCGAGTGCCGCGGGGGGCGCCGAGATGCTGCGCGGGGGAGGCCGGGGAAGGTCGTCGGCCCTCCGCTTCCCTCCCTTGAGTTCCGCGCCCTCGACCCCCAGCTTCTCTTCCAACTCCATGCGCTTGACCCGCGCTTCGAGCAGGCGGTTGTATTCCTGGTCGAGCAGCAGCTGCGCGCGCATGGTCTTGAGGCGCTCGATCACCTCTCGAGACTGCGGCGCGGCGACCCGCGTCTCGACGGTCTCGCCCTTGTCCTTCCGGGGCTCCTCTGCCTGCGTGCCCACCGGAACGGTGATCAACGCCACTACGGCCCACAGCCTCGTGCTCATTGCATCCTCCCGAAAATGTCGACGTCCATGGTCAGCCCGATGTCCGCGGAGACGCGCCGGGCGGCCACCGTTCGAACCGTCACCGGCAGCTCTGCCAGCTCTTCCTCGAACATCGCCAACACCGGGGTGGCGTCATCGCCCTCGATGGCCGCGTGCAGCGTCACCCGGCACACCCCGACCCCCTGGCCCTGGTCCTGGAAGACCAGCGCCGTCATGCCGGTGTCGGCGTCGCGCGACTGCACGCGCACCCCGGCCCCCAGCACCTCGCCCGCCTCCATCACCCGCGAATAGAAGTCGGAAAGGGCGTCGGCATTGAAGCGCAGGGGCCCGGGCACCAGGTGATCGAACCGGGCCCGGTCGAGCGCCAATTGTTGGAGTTCTCCCTCGAGCGTGAGGTTGACCCCCTGGGCCGCCTCCGCGGCGTCATAGGCGTCGCTGGCTTCGACGCCCAGCCAGGCCGAGAGCGCCATCAGGATCAGGGTCACTGCGTAGATGAGTGGCATGCGTCACTTCGAGGGGGTGGGCGGCACCGGCAGTGCCGCGGGGGGAACCTTGAGCAGGTAGCGGATGATGTGGCCTTCGTATTCTTCGCTGATCTCTGCCCGGGCGAAGGCCGGCGACGTGGACAACGCGATGCGCAGGTCGTCCCGCGAGAAAGGGGCCGCCTGGGGCCGGCGCTCCACCACCGCGGACAGCCCCTGCTCGTCCTTGCGCACGCTCAACAGGACCACCTGGGGCGGCAGGCTGATGCTCAGGTCGAACAACTCCTCGCGGATCTGCAGCGACTGCGCGCGCGCCAGCGAGCCGTAGCGCTCCTGGTTGAGCCCGATGAGCGTCGCGATCTGCTCGTCCTTGAGCGCGGTCAGCCGGGCGCTCTCGGTCCTGGCCACGGCTTCGCGGGCGCGGAAGAAGAGCCACCCGGAGGCCATGACCACGCACAGCACCACGCTCACCATCAGGAAGCTGAGGGCCTTGCGCCGGGACTGCACCGCGCGCCGCTGGGCCACCTCGAATTGGTTGAGAAAGCGCTGCCCCTCGACCAGCTTGAGCGCCGAGGCGCCGATGAGGTCGCCGGGCCCGGTGGCGAGCTCCACCACGAAACCCACCGCGCGCAGGTCCAGCGACAACTCCTCGTCCCGGCAGATGACGGTGGGCGACTCCATGCGGGTGCCGGCCAGCGTGCGCTGCAACTCGGTGACCACGTCGCCCTGGGCCACGCGCACCGCCACCACCTCGCGGTGGCGGATGGCGGTGATCAAGAACTGGTCGCCGACGGTGTCGATGACCACCAGTTCCTTGGCCACCGCGTCCGCCGGGGCGCGCAGCGACGGCGCGCTGAGGAAGATCTGCGTCTTCTCGATGAAGGACTTCTCGCGGGTCTCGCCCAGCACCTCGGTCAAGACGGCCGCCGGGAAGGGGACGATGCGCACGTCCCGGCCCAGCTTGCGCAGCCGGTTGAGCAGCTCGTCGGGCGCCACGTAGACCTGGTACACGTTGGGCTCGAGCAGCAGCGTGGAATAGCTGTTCTCGCCCGGGTACTGCTGCGTGACCGCCGAGTCGAGCGTCCGCACCGTGGCCAACACCCGGCCGACCTCCGACGGCGTCACCGCGATGAGCAGGGTGCCGGCCTTGGCCCAGGACTGGGCCAGCACCTCGTCGACCGTCATGAGCCGGGGCGCGCCCTCGACCCACACGTGCGAGGCGCTGATGATGATCAACTTCTTCATCCGCGTCTCCTCACTCTGCTTGAGGTTCGAGCCGCAGCGGGACCGCCGCCGCTGCCGACGTCTGGATCTCACGCGGGGTCACGGTGAGGATCAGCTCCGACTTCCGGTCGACGCCTTCCTTGGTCCCGAACAAGATGCCGAGGATGGGGATCTTGGCGAGGAACGGAACGCCCTTCGACCGCTCTTCCTTGCGGGTGGTGATGAGCCCGCCCATGACCAGGGTCTCGTTCAGCTTGGCACGCACCACGCCGCTGTAGCTGCGCCGCGAGGTGTTGGGCAATTGCACCGCGCCTCCGGCGAAGGCGAAGGTCTCGATGCCGAGCACCTCTTGCAGGATCAACCCCAGGGCGATGGACACCTCCCCGTGGTCGAGCACGCGGGGCATCATCGAGATGATCAGCCCGTTGGAAACGGTGGCGGTGCGCACCGCGGTCTGCGCCCCGCTGCCCATCACCACGGTGGTGGTGACCTGGTCGACGTAGCTGCGCACCTCGGCCAGCTCGAGGATCGAGGGGAGGTTGTTCCCCAGGGCCATGGTGGGTTGCGCCAGCACCTTCACCTTGCCCTGCTGCTCGAGGGCCTTGATGAAGGCGTCTCCGGCGCGACCGGAGATGCGCACGAAGGGCGCCGCGGCGCCGGCCGTCTGCCCGTTGAAGATCTGGTTGCTGGCCGTCGACCCGAGGCTGGTCCCGGCCGAGAGCATCACCGGCCCCAGCGCCACCGAGGCGAGGCTCCAGTCCACCCCGCCCGCCTTGTCGTTGAGCAGATCGACCTGCATCACCTTGACCTCGATGGTCACGCTGCGCCCCATCTCCTGCTCCAGCGCCTGGAAGTAGGACTCCACGGTGGGCATCACGGTGGGCAGCGCCCGCACGGTGACGAACCCGGCGACCCGGTTGACCGAGAACGAGCCCAGCTCCGGGCGCTGGGACTGGCCCTCCTTGGGGGCGGCCGCGGCGGCGTCGGTCTGCAGCAGGCGACCCATGGACTTCTCTACCTCTTCCCAGAGCCCGTTGGTGTCCGAGCGGGTGGACAACGCGATGCGGGCGCCGAGCCCGCCGCTGCCGCCGGCCGCCCCACCGCTGGCCGGGTCACCGTTGGAGATGCCCGTGGACCAGTTCTGCACCACCACCGGCATGGACACCTTGAAGGTGTTCACCGCGTAGACGAAGACCCGCAGGAAGTTGCGCTCGGGATCGACCGCGAAGCTGTAGCCCAGGGGGGTGAGCACCACCGAGAGGGCCGCGTCGAGCGCGGCGCCGTCGAGGTCGACCGCCGCGACCCGGGTCTCGCTGCGAACGTCCTTGTCGACCACCAGTGACAACCGCGCCGAGCGGGCGATCTGGTTGAGCACCGTGCCCAGGGGCAGGTCGTTGCCCCGGATGGTGATCTTCGCCCGGGCCAGGCGCGCGGCGGCGCCCTCCTCCTCCGCGGGGACGGCACCGGTGGCCAGACGCTCCGCCTGAAAGGACGGCGCCTCGGCGTGCGCTGCCGACAACACCACCAGCCCCAGCCCGGCCATTCGAAGGCCCCATCTCACGCTGTTCATGTTCTTTGAGCTCCTCTTCCGGCCGTAGTCAGCGACACGCGCCCTGCACCGCGCACGAGCCACCGTCACAGCACGACATTCGTGAACCACATTGACTGTTCGTTGCGCACGGCTCGCAGCGATGGCCGAGGCACGCCCCGCCGGCCTGGGCCCCCAGGCAGTCCTGCGAGGTACAGCAGGAGCCTGCCACGCAGCTCCCACCGCAGCAGACCGAGCCCGAGCCGCAGTCGGCGTCGCCCGAACAGGCCACGCACTGGTTCCCCCGGCACTGCTGGCCCCCGGGGCAGTCCGCCGCGTTGCAGCAGCTCCCCGCAGCACACAGCCCGTTGCAGCAGACGGAGCCGCTGCCGCACTGGGCGGAGTTGGTGCAGGCCTGGCACTCGTTCCCCGTGCAGACGCGGCCCGCGCAGGTGGCCGTGGTGCAGCAGTCGCCGCGCTTGCAGCCCCCGTTGCAGCACAGGAACCCCGCCGGGCACTCCGCGTCGAGTTGGCAGCTGCTGCAGCTGTTGTTGGTGCAGGTCGCACCGGCCGGGCAGTCAGGGTTCTGGCAGCAGTCGCCCGTCACGCAACGGCCCGAGCAGCAGCGGCTGCCGCCCCCGCACTGCTGGTCGGTGGTGCAGTCGGAGCACTGCTTGTTGAGGCACGCCTGGCCCCCCCCACATTCGGCGTTCGAGCAGCACTGACCGGCCACGCACGCGCCGGAGCAGCACACCTTGCCCGCGCCACAGGACTCGGAGGTCTGGCAGGGCTGGCAGGCCCCACCCGCGCACACCGCGCCGCCACTGCAGTCGCTGGCCGCGCAGCAGGCGCCCGACTGGCAATCACCACCGCAGCACTGGTTGCCGGCGCCACACTGCGTCGACGCGGTGCAGGCCGCGCACTCGAAGCCCGAGCAGGTCAGCCCCGCGCATTCGCCCACGGTGCAGCAACTGCCGGCCTTGCATTGGTTGTTGCAGCAGACCTCCCCGGTCGCGCACTGGCTGTCGCTGAAGCACACCCCGCACACGTGGTTCCTGCAGGCCTGCCCGGGGCCACAGTCAGCGCCTTCGCAGCAACTGCCAGCCAGGCACTGGCCTCCGCAACACACCTTGCCCGTGCCGCACTGGGCGTTGCTGGTGCACTGCTCGCACCGTCCGGCCAGGCAGACCGGCCGCACCGG
Organism: uncultured Archangium sp.; assembly: GCA_903905455.1. GTDB lineage: Bacteria > Myxococcota > Myxococcia > Myxococcales > Myxococcaceae > Archangium_A. The sequence goes on along the minus strand of CAIVGN010000065.1, from coordinate 36,254 downwards.
GAGGCAGCCGGCGCTGTTGCAACAGTCTCCAGGCAGGCACGACCCGTTGCAGCACACCTGGTCTGCGGCGCACGGGGCGGTCGCGCTGCACGTCTGGCAGCTGTTGTTGAAGCACGCCGCGCCGCCGCAGTCGGCGCTGTTGCAACAGGTGCCCTGCTTGCAGGTTCCGTTGCAGCACTTGTTCCCCGCCGAGCACTGCGAGTCGGAAGTGCAGGACTCGCAGGCCCCGTTGGAACAGACGCCGCTGGGGCAGTCGGTGCCCACACAACAGGCCGCGGGGCTGCACGTGCCGCCGCAGCACTTCCAACCTGCGGGGCACTGGAGCGCGTTGTTGCACGACTGGCAGTCACCCGCCTTGCACACTTCGCCCGCCGGGCAGTCCTTCGCGCCGCAGCACGCCGCGGCCGAGCAGGCGCCGTTGCAGCAGCTCAGGCCCGCGCCGCACTCGAGATCGGACTGGCAGCTCCGGCAGGCACCACCTGCACACACCTGGCCCGTGGCGCAGTCGTCGGCCGAACAGCAACTGCCCGGCAAGCACCCGCCACCGCAGCAGCGGCCCGCGCCACCGTCCTGGGTGCTGCACGAGGAATTGGTGCCCGAACAACTGGCGCAACTGTGGCCCACGCAGGCCCCACCGCCACAGTCGGCCGCGGTGCAGCAGGTGCCCGTCGAACACGAACCGCCGCAGCACTTCTGGCCCGCCCCGCACTGGCTGTCCTGGGTGCAGGCGGCGCACTGGCCAGCCATGCACAGGCCCCCCGGGCAATCGGCGCCAGAACAGCATTGGGCGGTGGTGCAGGCCCCACCACAGCACCGGCTCCCCGGCGAGCACTGCGCGTCATCGGAGCAAGTGCCACACTGGCCGTTGGCGCAGACCTGACCGGCCGCGCAGTCTGCCGATTGGCAACACACGCCTGCGGCACAAGTGCCGGCGCAGCACTGTTGACCCGTCGAGCAGTCAGAATCGGTGGAGCAGCCACCGCAGACGCCATTGAGGCAGGCTCCACCCGGGCAGTCGCTGTTCGAGCAACAGTTCGCGTCGGGCCGACACCCGCCGTTGCAGCACTTGCCACCCGAACCACCGTCGGCGCCCACGCACTGGGCATCAACCACGCAGGCATCACAACTGTTGTTCAGACACGCGGCACCGCCGCACTGCGCCGCGGTGCAGCAGGTGCCCACGACGCAACTCCCATTGCAGCAGACCGCGGCACCACCGCACTGCGCGTCGGAAGCGCACGGGACGCAGGCGTTGTTGGTGCAGAGCGCGCCCTGGGAACAGTCTCCAGCCCCACAGCACTGCCCGGCCTTGCACTGCCCCGCGCAGCACACGTTGCCGGCGCCGCACTGGGCGTTGGTGGAACAAGCCGAGCACCGGTTGTCGACGCAGAACTGGGCCACGCCGCACTGCGAGTCGCCGCAGCAATCACCCACCCGGCACGCCCCGTTGCAGCACCTGGCCCCCCCCCCACATTGCACATCGGACGTGCAGACCGCGCAGGCCCCCCCGATGCAGGCCTTCGCGTCTGGGCACTCCGAAGACGCGCAGCAGGCCGCGCCCGACTGGCACACGCCGTTGCAGCAACGGCCGTTGGCGCACTGGGCGTCAGTGGCGCAGTTGCGGCAAGCGTTGTTCACACACACCGCGCCGGCGCAGTCTGCCGAACCGCAGCAGTCTCCCGTTTCGCAGCGGCCGGCACAGCACTTCTTGCCCTGGCCACAGTCCGAGTCCGCGCCGCAGGCGACGCAGGTGTTCCCCACGCATTGCAGGTCGACGCCGCACTCCGGCGTCGCGCAGCAGTTGCCCTGCTTGCAGGATCCGCCGCAGCACACGGCATCGGCGCCGCACTCGTCGTTGGAGGTGCACGCGCGGCACGCCCCCAGCAGGCACGCGGTGTTGGGCGCGCAGTCGGACCCGGAGCAGCAGGTGGCGCCCGGCCGGCAGCGGTTGTTGCAGCACTTGCCGCCGGCACAATCGGTGTCCCCCACGCACGACTTGCAGGAGTTGTCGATGCAGGACCCACCGGAGCCACAGTCAGACGAACCGCAGCAGTCCCCGGTGACGCAGGCGGCCGTGCCGCCGTCGAGGCGGGGACAGCACTTGCCGATGCCGCACTGGCCGTCGTCGGAGCAAGGCAGGCAGGCACCACCACCCCCATCGACGCCGATGCAGGGCCCACCGCCACAGGTGGCGCTGACCGGGCTGGTGCAGCACTCGGCCGTCACGCACGCCCCGCCACAGCAGCGGTCGCCGGCAGCGCACTGCAGGTCGGAGGTGCAGGCCGAGCACTGGTAGTCGGCGCAAACCGTGCCGCCACCACAGTCAGCCCCGGCGCAGCAATCGCCCTGCACGCAGCGGCCGGCACAGCACCTCGAGTCGGCACCGCATTCCTTGTCCTGGCGGCAGTCGCGGCACCCCAGCAGGCTGCACACCTGGCCCGTGGCACACGAGGCGACGTCACACTTCGAGCCGGAGCCGGCGTCGGGACCAGCTTCGGTCTTGCAGCCCGTCAGGCCAAGGAGCGACCAACACAGCGCGCACAGGAGAACGGAGAACTGGGGGGAGTGGGCAGAGCGCGGCATGGCTGGGTCGTGACGGGGGGCGGTGGTGTTCAAGGGGCCCAGGAAGCAGAGACGGACTGGACCACGGGCGTCACGGTGTCGGAGGTGGTCGTCAGCTTCACCTCGACCTCGATGAAGCGCGCCGCGGGCAGCCCGGCGATGTCGTCGAGCCTGATCTGGCCGGTCGTCTCGAGCCGGTACTGGCCGGCCGGGAGCAGCCCGTTCCACCACGGGGTGGTGGCGAGGGCGGGCTGGGAAGAGGCCACGCGGACGCGGGCCGAGACGGTGGTGCCCGCCGGCTTGATGGTGGTCAGGTTCAACCGCGTCCAGTGCGGGGTCGCGTAGTTGGCGTCATTGACGACGTTCCACAGGCCCGGGGTGAGCCCGGCGTTGACGGTCTGCTGGCCGGTCAGGTCGGTGTACACGTACTGGGCTTTTCCCCCGCTGCCGAAGGTGGTCTGGCTGCCGTTGGTGTCGATGCGGACGACCGGACCATAGTAGTCGACGGCCCACACCCGGTTGGAGCTGTCCACGGCGACGGTGATGGCGGCCGAGAGCGGGACGGTGATCGTCGAGAACGCCATGGTGTTTCGATTGATCTTGAACACCTGGTTGTTGTTGCCGCCGGCGTAGACGAAGCCGTCGGCCGAGGTCGCGATGCCGCGGGGGTTGGCGCCGGTCGCGGCGAGGTCGACGTGGCCGTCCGACTTCCTCAACCGGCTGACGTTGCTGCTGCCGTAGCACCCCATCCAGACGTAATCCTGGTCCACGGTGATGCCGTAGGGCGCGCAACCGGCGTTGTAGTGTTTCTCCAACGCCCCGGTGTTGGCGTTGATGGCGATGATGTTGCTCGCGCCCGCCTGGACCCAGATCCAGTTGTTGTTGTCGGCGGCCGCCCCGTAGGGGTTTCCCGGGAGGGAAATGGGAGCGCCCATCAGCTTGCATTGCTTGGGGTTGGCGTTGCCGGGTTCGAACTCGGACCCCGAGTACTTGTAAAGCACCCCCGGGGAATAGGAGCCCACCCACGCATTGCCCTGGGCATCGGTGGCCACGGCCCGCGGGCCGCCGCTGACCCGGACATAACAAAGCATGCGGCCCTCGTAGTCGAGGTGCGCCAGCCCGCCGCCGCCCGGCCCATCGCGGTCGGCGACCCAGACCGTGGCGTCGAAGGGGTTGACCGAGGTGCGAGAGATATTGGCCCCGGGGGCCGTGCCAGTGTCCACGGGCCAGCCGGACACCACGCCGGCGTTGAAGCCGCCGACCATCGCTCCGGTGTTGACGTTGTAGCGATACAGTTTGCCGTCGCCGGTGTTGGGAACCCACAGGTAGGGCACGCTGATGACCACGTTCTCACCGGCCCAGCACAGCGCGCCGGCACAGGCAGGGTTCAAGGTGCTGCCGGCGGCGACGGTGCCGTTGTAGGTACCCTGGTTGAAGGTGGCGAGGTTGCTGTAGGTCTGGGTGATGGAGCAGAACGCCTTGCAGCGCCCCGGCAGGGGACCGGCGCCATCGTCATCACAGCAACTGAGCGCGCCGCACTGCGAATCGGCAGTGCAGCTCGAGCAGGCCCCCTGCACGCAGGCCAGGCTCCCGGGGCAATCGGTCGAGCTGCAACAGACAGCCCCGGCGTAACAGGCCCCGCGACAGCATTTCGAACCCGAGCCACACTCGGTATCAGAGGTGCATTGCGTACAGACATTGCCCGTGCAGATCAGCCCATTGCAATCGGCGGTAGCGGGTCCCGCGCCGGGGGGCACACAGCAGTTCCCCGTCTGACAACCACCGTTGCAGCAGATCTGGCCCCGCCCGCAATCTTGTGTCGACTGGCAGGAAGCACACGAATTGCCGGTACACACCTGGCCCGAGGCACAGTCGGTGGAGCTGCAACACGAACCGTTGACGCAGGCGCCCGCACAGCACTTCTGGCCCGCACCGCACTGGGCGTCGGAGGCGCACAGACCGCAAAAACCACTGGGGTTGCAGGTGGCGCCACCTGGGCAATCGGCCGTGGTGCAGCAATTCCCGGGGCGACACGAACCATTGCAGCACCGGTCGCCCGAGGCACAGTCGGTGTTGTTCACGCAACTGGAGCAGGCATTGTTCTGACAGACCTTGCCCGCGGGGCAATCGTTACTGTCACAGCAGGCAGCATTGGGCGTGCAGGCGCCGTTACAGCACCGGGCGTTGGCGCCACAGTCGCCGTCGGCGTTGCACGCGCCGCACGAGTTGCCCTGGCAGACATACTGCCCACAGTTGGCGTTGGTGCAGCAGTTGCCGTCCTGGCACGCGCCGCTGCAGCACACCCGCCCGGGGCCACAGTCAGCCGTGTTGGCGCAGGCGGCACACTGGTAGGCGTTGCAGATCTGACCCGAGGGGCACAGTTGGCCGGGACAACAACCACCCGCGTGACAACTGCCACTGCAGCACACCTGGCCTGCCCCACACTGTGCATCGACCGCACAGGGCTGACAGGCATTCTGAATACATGGGAGGCCGAACGCGGCGCACTCCGCGTCGCCGCAGCACTCTCCGCTGAGGCAGACATTGCCGCAGCACACCTCGGCGAAGCCGCAGTCAGACGTCTGCTGGCATGAGGCCCCGAGCGCGGCGACGGCGACGGGTCGCAAGACGCGCACCGTGCACATGCCATCGGAACAATCGAGGTTCGCCCCACATTCGCTGTCAGGAATACAGGCGCCCTGGATGCACCGTGATCCCGTGGAGCACTCGGCGTCGCGCTGGCACGCCTCGCAGGAACCGGAGCGACACACCTGGCCGGCCTGGCAGTCGTTGGTCGAGCAGCACGCCCCGGCCTTGCACAGGCCACCACAGCACACCTGCCCGTCACCACACTGGGCCGAGTCAGCGCAAGGTTGGCAGGAATGCTGTCGGCAGGCCCGCCCTTCGCAATCACCGCTGCCGCAGCAGTTGCCGGGAACGCACGAGCCACCACAACACTTCTCCGAGGAGCCGCAATCGACGTCCGCCGAGCAGCGCTCACAGGAGTTCCCCACGCAGGACTTGCCCCGCGCACACTCCGCATCGCCACAGCAGGAGCCGGCCACGCAGGCCCCGGCGCAGCAGCGCGCGTCCGCGCCACACTGGGCGTCAGCGGCGCACGGAGCGCAGGCGCCTCCGACGCAGGCCTTTCCCTCGGGACACTGGGCGTTGGATCTGCACGACACCGCAGACGGTCGGGTCGAGGCCACCGGGGCACACTGGTGGTCTTCGCACCGCCGACCGTTGCAGTCGCTGGCGGCACAGCACTCACCACCGACGCAGGCGCCGCCACAACACACCTCGCCGGTGCTGCACTGGCGGTCGGCGGAACAGGCCGCGCAGGCGGCGACCGGCGAGCACTGGCCGGCGCAGCACTTCGCGCCCCCCTCGCATTCGTCGTTGCTGAGGCAGGCGCGGCACCCGGTGGAGCCGCAGACCTGGCCCGGGGAGCACACCCCACCGTCTTCGCCCGCGCCAGCCACGCAGGGCACCGCGGCCGAGACTGGGGCCGCGGACTCAGGCGTTCGCGCGCAACCCAAGGTCATGGACAGCAGACACACCAGGCCGAAGGTCGCGAGCTTGAGCATGAGCCAGACCGGTTACAGGAAGAAACAGATGACGACGTTGGGGGCCGTGACGGGCACCGCAGGGTTCTGGCAGGCCAGCCCGATGGTGGGCGCGGTGGTGACCAGGTTCCGGTCGTCGCGAACGGCGCTCAAGACGTCCTGGGCCATGGCTGCAGTCGGGGCGGTGACGCGAATGGCGATGGCATTGCCCTGGCCGGTGGCGCCGGCCGTCTGGCCGAAGCGCACGTCGGTGACGGAGATGGCGTCATTCGAACCCAGGGCGCCGGAGACGGTCCAGGTCGTCTGGCCCGCCGGCAGCGGCGGAATCAGGGCTCGCTGGGAGAGCGCGGAGAGTTGACTGGTGGTGCTGAAGTTCTGCAGCGACCCGCCATTGAGGCCGGCGAAGGTGGAAGCGGCCTTGCGCAGCGTGTTCGAAGCGTCGACGGCCTTGGTGACCCGGGCCGCCAGGATGAAGCCGCGGCCAAAGATGACGACGGCGGCCAACACGGCGATGACGGCGATGACGATGCCGAGTTCGATGAGGCTGAAACCGCGACGGCTGCTGCGGGAACGACGACGCATGGGATTCATGGGGATACCTTCCGGTGGGGCGTGGGGCAGCCCCCGCAAGTTACCCGCCCGTAGGGGCAGCGATCCAGAAATGAGGTTCCGCGCTTAGAGAAAAAATCTCGCCCGAAAAGTGGGAGCGAGCCCTACCCAGGGCAGCGCAGGGGTCGTCGTCAACGAGACCGCTTCGAGTCGGAATCAGGGGGACAGAGAGTCCCACGGGTTCGCCGGCTGATCATTGATCGCCACCCAGAAGCGGACATCGGACGGCACCTCGCCGTAGCCCGCGAAGCCCCAGCCCACCGAGCCTGCGCCGTCGTGGTGCTCGCCCATGCGCCACCCCGCCCCGAGCCGTTCGGCGCAGCGGGCGTCGGCCACCTTTCGGGACGTCAGCTCGCGGCCCGGCAGCGGCCCCACCAGCGCAAACTCGCCGCCCAGCCAACCGCTGTACTGGGAGATCTCGATGCCCGCGGGCACTGGGCGTTCGGTGCGGTGGACGCAGAGCAGCGGCAGGGAGACCTCGCAGTCGGTGTCTCCGCGGTAGGCGTTGCTCAACTTCACGTCGGAGCCGACGCGCCCGACCTTGCCTTGCTGGGCCTTGAAGCTCCACGTGTAGCCGAGGCAGGTGCCGGGCTTCGCACGTTCAGGGACCGGCGCGGACGCCTTGGGGCGCGGCCCGGCGAGGGCCAGGCTCGCGAGGGAGAGGAGCGCTGCGCAGGCGACGAGGAGGCCAGTTCGGGTCAAGTGCAGCTCGCTTTCAAAGGCAGGAGGTGACGCAGCATCGGCGGGGGGAGGTGCAGGGTCTATCGGCCGCTCGCCCGTCGGGCGTTTGACCGACGCCGCGGAGGATTGTGGGGTTCCTGACCTCGAAGCGCGAGGGTCGACAGGGCGGCGCGGTCGGCTAGCTTCGGCGCCCATGGAGCGCTCGAGCCGCGAGCGACCAAACCGCCAGGGCTGCCCGTGCTGCACTTCGACACCGTCATCATCGGCGCAGGGCTCCTCGGGTTGGGGGTCGCGCAGCGGCTCTCGCGGGAGGGCCGCCGGGTCCTCGTCGTCGAGGCGCGGGAGCGACCGGCGCAGGTCACGTCGTCGCGCAACTCAGGGGTGCTGCACGCGGCGATCTACTACCCACAGGGAAGTCTCAAGGCGCGGCTGTGCCTGAGAGGCAACGTGTCGCTGGGCCAGTGGTGCGCGGACCATGACGTCGGGATGCGCCGGGTCGGAAAGCTGATCGTCGCCACCGCGCCGGAGGAAGAAGGAGCGCTCGAGCGGCTGCTCACGCAGGGGCGCGCGAACGGAGTGCCCGGCTTCGAGGCCGTCGACGGGGCGTTCGTGAAGCGGCTGGAACCCGAGGTGCGGGCGAGCGCGGCGCTGTGGAGTCCGTCGACCGGGATCATCGACGTGCACGCACTGGCGCAGTCGTTGAGCGAGGTGGCGGTGGATCAAGGCGCGACGCTGGCGTTGCGGCACCGCTTCGTCGGCGGGGCGCGCGTGGACCACGGCTACCGGCTACGACTGATCGATCCCCAGGCTGAAGTGATCGAGCTCGAGTGCCGCGAGGTGGTGAACGCCGCGGGGCTCCATGCAGACACAGTGGCCGAGACGTTCGAGCTCGACGTGGACGCGCTCGGGTACCGGCAGCACTGGGTGAAGGGGCGCTACTTCCGGGTGAACGCTCCGGGGCGCGTGAAGCACCTGGTGTACCCGGTGCCCCTGCCCGGCCTCGCGGGCTTGGGCGTGCACGTCACGGTGGGCCTCACGGGCGAGGTGAAGCTCGGACCCGACGTGGAGGTGCTCGGGCAGCGGGTCGAGGACTACGGGGTACCCGAGGCCGCGGCGGAGTCGTTCTATGCAGGCGCGGTGCGGTACCTGCCGTGGCTGACGCGCGAGCTGCTCGCTCCGGATCAAGCAGGCATCCGCCCGAAGTTGAGCCAGCCGGGTCAGCCCGCGCGGGACTTCGTGATCGCTGAAGAGAGCGCTCGGGGACTGCCGGGGTTGATCACCCTCGCGGGCATGGAGTCTCCCGGGCTCACGGCCACGCTGGAGATCGCCGACGAAGTACACGCGCTGCTCGCGTGAGCCGAAGTCACGGACCTCGCGCCGCAGCTGTCACGGTCGTCCTTCCATTCGTCAGCTGACTACAGCGTCCCCGATCCCTTGCCCCGAATTCGAAATACTGAGACGCTAGCGAGTTGCAAACAGACCACACACATCGGGGCGCCAGTGCATCTTCTTCTTCGAATCCTCTTGGCAGCATGCTTCGTGACAGGCACCGCAGTTCGAGCGCAACCTGTTGTGGTCACGGGCGCAGTGAACGCCGGAATCACCGGAACATACAGCACCATCAACCACGACTTCAGCACAGTGACGAATGGATACCACCACTCCATAGTCTGCAACACGAACACAGACTGCACAATCGACGTCCATATAACGTTTCCGACATCCGCCTCATATTCCGCAGCAAAATCCGCAATATTTCTGAGCGGCTGGAATTTCTCAACAACCAGTCAAGCCGGAGATGAGATCGGAAGAATCAAGGTTCGAATAACGCAGAAGTCATACAACCCACTCACTGGAGACTACATCTAGAGGGCGACGCTGCGCCTGGACGCGTCACCATCAACAACCTTTGGAGCAAGCTACCAATACGCCCTCTATCGAGGCGACAACTCAACCAAGCAGACAATCACCAAAGGCCTGGACAAGATATGTACGGGCAATGGCGGCTGCACCGTCGCACCGGACATCAATGTATGCAATGTGCAGCCTGCAGGAAACATGTCCTTCAAGGGATTCATGACGGCAGGCTTTGACCTTTCGACGAACAGCGGAAGACTCGGGACCCTAAAGCAGGTCTTGGTAGACGTTGGAGCCAACGCCACTGGAACCGCCGTCGGTTGCACCACTCCCGCGCAACAGAATCAAAAGCAGGGCATGAACTGCAGATTCAACATTCAGGCGGCCGGAGAATCCACCGAGGAAGACGTCACCTGCAAGACGTACGCGATCGGATTCGCATCCGAGGGCGGTCACGGCGGGTATGCGACCACCGTATTTCAGAATCCGCTCACCGGTTCCGCGTTTGAGTACTTTTCCTCCGCCCCAACCAATACGTACATACTAACACCAGCACAAGTAGTCCCAATCTTGACGTTTGGGGTCGAATTCAAGGGTCTCTTCACTGCCCTTAAGATGTTCACGCTCAACTATACGGGGGCCCCTCCGGCAACGGGCATGATAGCGGCCGCCTGCGCCAACACCAACCTAAACACATTCAACCAACCAAATACCGGCTCGAGCACTGTCTATGGACTAATCAGGCAGCCATCCAGCGGCTATCCCAAGAATGACTTCAAGGGCCGGGTGGAGTGCTTTGGAAACTGGGCTCAGGTTGGACCGTGAGAGCCACGGGGCCGGCACTTGCGGTCCTCGTCGCGCTGAGCGGCTGCCGCTGTGAGCCCGTGGTTCAACCGCTGGGCGGCTCGATTCAGGTCTCCCTCGATGAGCAAGGGCCGTGGAGTTCGGCGGCCACGCTGACGTTGGACGACGCTTGGGGGCAGGCACGCCTTGCTGGTCGCGCCTTCATCAAGAATGCCGGCCGCGATGCCATCGACCTGACGGTTGGCGCGCAGCCAGCGGAGCTCACCGTTGGACTGTCGAGCGCTGAGCTGCTGCCGGGGGAGATTCGCGAAGTCGGCGTCCTGCTGGTGAGACCGCTGATTTCGACCCCTGAGGATTTCAGCGCCCAGGTCGGCATCGCCTCTGGGAGCGACTCGGCAACCATCATCGTCGGCGCGCGACTTCGTCCCAGCGCCTGTCCGAGCACCACGGTGGTCGACTTTGGACTGGTGCCTGCTGGGGCCACACGAGCCAGAACGATTCACCTCGAGAACCCCTCCGCGCGCGACTCCGTGTTGTCGGTCGTCTCGCAGGGTCTCGATCCAGCCTTCGTCGTGACACCTTCCTCTCTCGTCGTGCACCCCAGCCATGCTGCGGACGTCGTCGTTCAATTCAAGCCCCAGACGACAGGTGAGTTTCGTGGCGAGTTTCAGCTCGCCCTGCCCCCGGCCTGCGACGCCGCTCGGCTCGAAGTGCGCGGCAAGGCGGTCTCCAGCACGCTCTGGTGGCAACCCGAGGCCATCGACTGCGGGTGGATTGCTCCGGGGGGCGTGGCGCGGCGGTCCGTGACCTTCTCAAACCTGGGCGACGCTTCCGCGCGGCTCACCCCCAGCGCCCTCACGTCAGCGACCTTCCTCTTGCCCGCCGACTCCTGGGGACTCGATGGGGGCCTCGACCTCGCCCCGCATGGCTCAGCCACCAGGGACATCGAGTGTCGCCCCGCGGGCCTCGGGCTCTTCGTGGGCCAACTCGATTTCGGAATTTCGGGAGTCGCAGGGCAGGCCCAGGGTGTCATCGCCCTGCAGGTCGGTGGTGCCGCGCCCTCGCTGCTGGCGCCGGGCACGCTCGACTTCGGCCTCACCGCACGTACTGAAGACGCGGGAGTCCAGGCTTCGCGATGGCTGCGACTGGAGAATGTTGGCGGGCCGGCCGAGGCGCCTCCCACCAGCACTCGTCTGGTGGTGAGCCACGTCGAGATTTCCGCCGACAACGCGAACACCTCCGCAGCGGAGTTCGCGGTGCCCACGCTGGGTCAAGTCGATGCGGGCGGTACGCTCGACCTCAAGGTTCAGTTCACGCCGAGGTCAGTCGGAGCCAAGGCCGCGTTGCTGCGCATTGACTCGAACGACCCTGTTCATCCCTCGACGCTCGTACGGGTCACCGCCAACGTCGCCACGTATGCAGCGTGCCAGTACGACGTCAACGAGACCGCGCTCGAGTTCGGAGTGGTTCACGCGACCAACCCGATGTCGCGCAGCCTCGTGTTCCGGAACCGAGGCACCGAGCCGTGCCTGTTGCGAGCCCAGTTGAGCCCACGGACACCCGATGACTACCAGATGTCCGTGGTGGGCCCACTCGAGGTCGCCGCAGGAACCGAGCTCGAACTTCCAATCCAACTCTGGCCACGACAGGCCGAGGGGAACACGGTGCGGCCCATCCTCGGCACCCTGGAACTCGAAGCCTCGGCGCCCCTGGCTCCGAGCGTGGGCGTTCCACTCACGGGCGCGGCAGGCCCCGCGTGCTTCGGTCCCCTCCCCACCGAGGTGAACCTCGGAGCGGTCGTGCCAGGCCAGACTTCAACGGGAGCCGGCGTGCGGTGGCTCAATCACTGCCGAGGCGACTGGGTCAACCCGACGGTCATGAGTCCCCTCACCATCAGGCGCGTGACGCTGGTGGGCGACACGTCGGCGCTCAGCGTGACCCTCCACGCTCCGATTCCTGATGGCGGGCTCAATGTCCTGTACGACGGCTTCCCCGGGCTCATCGCCAATGGAGGCATGGCGCCCAACACCGTGCCCTTCGAGGTCCAGGCGAGCCCCACTGTGACCGGCTTGGTGCGAGGCGCAGTCATCGTCGAAATTGAACAGAACGGAAGAAGCCGCAAACACGTCGTTCCCATTCGCGCCTCCGGCAACCCGACCCGGCTCACCGAGGATGTCTACACGCAGGGTGGCGGCTCTCCCGTGGATGTCGTCCTCTCGGTCGACAACCAGTTCATCACCTGGTCGGTAGCCCAATTCGTCGCAAACGCGACCGCTTTCATCGCCCACCTCGTGCGCTCGGCGTCTGACTTCCGGATCGGCGTGCTGCTGCTAAACGCTGGCAAGGGCATCCCTTCGTGGCGAGGCAAGTTCGCGCTCGATTCCGCCTCGGCGAGCCCCACCATTGGGCCTCAAGACCCCAATGCAGTGCAAAGCCTGCGAGATCGCCTCACTAGCCCGAGCTGTCGCGATGACCAGGGCGCATACTTCTCGCTCTGCTCCTTTGGGAGTGGAGGGCGCTTGCAGACCTATTCGACCTGGCGCGCCGTCACCGAACCCAACGCCACCCGGTTCAACGGGGGCATTCCCCGCCCGGGCGCGCGCCTCGCGATGATCAGCATGTCCGACCGCGCCGAGGAGGACGCCATGGATGGCTGGGGCTCCTACGCCTTTCCTGACTTTCCCATGACGGTCGAAGACACCGGCGACGTGGTGCGACTGTTTCAGGAGGTCAAGGGCGTCACGAGGCCCCAGCTGCTGAGCTGGGGCGGCTTGAGCGGGATGGAGTACGCGCACCACCCCACCGCGAACTGTGACTTCGACAACTTCGGCGACGCGGCGAAGATCTACGTGACTCCGCTGCTCGTGCTCCAGTCAGCCGCAGGCGCGGTGGCTGAAGAAGTCTGTCCAGCAGTACCCACCGACTTCCCGGAGAACGTGGAGCGCATGGCCGAAGTGGCGAGCGGGCTGCGAACTCACTTTCACCTCAGCGCGCCCGTCGACCCAGCAGTGCCGTTGAGCGTGATGGTGAACGCGCTGCCCGTGGCGTCCACCGATGCTCAGGGCGTGGTGTGGGCGCTCAACCCCGCGAGGAACGAAGTGCGTTTCCGGCTCGATCGCACTCCCAACCCCGGCGACCAGGTCGTCGTCCGCTACGCCACCCGGCCCTGACGGACGATCAGGGACCTCGCGCCGCAGCAGCCGCCGCCGCGGCAGCGATCACCTTGGTCATCGCCTTCTTCGCCTGGCCCAGGAACTTCGTGAGCCCCTTCGGCGCCTTCTTCGCGCCGGCCTTCAGCTCGTAGCGCCCGCCAGCGAGCGGCTCTCCGTTGGTGGCCCGCATCACCGTCACCACCACCTTGCTGTTGGTCGAGGACACCTCCTCGGCATCGAGGGTGACGATGGCCAACGCGCCCTTTGCCCGCGCCGCGACCCCCAGGCACGGCCCCAGGCGGCAGCCTTCCGGGGGCAATTCCGACTCGTCGATGCGCACGGCCGAGACGCCTTCTTTCGTGAGCGCCTCGACCAGCGACTGCGCGTAGCGCCGCGACACGTCCTCGTAGATGGCGTCTTCCGAGGAGATGTCGATGACCGCCACCTGCGGCGCGTCCGACTGCGTCATCACCAGCACCAGCGCGTACGCGAGCATTCGCCGCCGAGGAGACCTGCCCCCGAAGCCCCCGTCAACAGACCTGTTTCACCCGCCCGATCAGAGGGACGCCGATACACGGGCAGGTGCAGGCGACAGTTCTGAAGGGTACCGTTGCGACTCCATGGCAACGAAGCCTCGCCCCGGCAGGGACGACAGCGACACGGGCGTCGCGACACAGACCCGCAAGAAGGAGCAGCTGAAGAAGCCTCCGCTCTTCAAGGTGCTGTTCCACAACGACAACTACACCACCATGGAGTTCGTGGTCTTCGTGCTGCAGTCCGTCTTCAACAAGACCGAGACGGACGCGATGTTGATCATGCTCAACGTGCACCGCACGGGCACGGGGGTCGCCGGCGTCTACACCAAGGACGTCGCCGAGACGAAGGTCGAGAAGACTCACAACCTGGCCAAAGAAGCCGAATACCCGCTCAAGCTGTCCATTGAGCCCGAGGAGCTCTGAACCGATGGCCTCTCCCATCATCGCCAAAGAACTGCAGGCCGCCATCCGCTTCGCGTTGTCGGAAGCCAAGCGCATGCGCCACGAGTACCTCACGCTCGAGCACCTGCTGCTGGGGCTGCTCAAGGACCCGCGCACCGTCGAGGTGTTGCGCGCCTGTGGCGGCAAGGCCGATCGCCTCAAGGGGCGCCTCGAGACCTTCTTGAACGACACCGTGGAGCGCCTCGCCGACGACGTGGAGGCAGAGCCGCAGCAGACCATCGGCGTCGAGCGCGTGCTGCAGCGCGCCGCGTTCCACGCCCTGTCCGCCGAGCAGAAGGTGATGGACTCGGCCGACGTGCTCATCGCGCTGTTCCGCGAGGTCGACTCGCAGGCGCTGTTCTTCCTCAAGGAAGAGGGCATCACCCGCTACGACCTCCTCAACTACGTCTCGCACGGCATCAAGAAGGACGGCGAAGGCGAAGCCGCCCCCGGTGGCCACGACGAGCACGAGGGCGTGGGAAGCATGGGCGGTGACGACGAAGAGGGCGCCCCGTCGGGCAAGAACCCGCTCGAGGCCTACTGCACCGAGCTCAACGCCGAGGCCGCCAAGGGCCACATCGACCCGCTCATCGGCCGCAAGACCGAGCTCGAGCGCACGGTGCAGGTGCTCTGCCGCCGCCGGAAGAACAACCCGCTGTACGTGGGTGACGCGGGCGTGGGCAAGACGGCCATCGCCGAGGGCCTGGCGCTGGCGATCTACGAAAAGAAGGTGCCCGCCGCGCTGGCCAACGCGAAGGTCTTCTCGCTGGACATGGGCGCGCTGCTGGCCGGCACCAAGTTCCGCGGCCAGTTCGAGGAGCGGCTCAAGGGCGTGCTCAAGGCGCTCGCCGCGCACGACGACGCGATCCTCTTCATCGACGAGATCCACACCATCGTGGGCGCCGGCGCGACGTCGGGCGGATCCATGGACGCCTCGAACCTGCTCAAGCCCGCGCTCGCCTCGGGCAAGCTGCGCTGCATCGGCTCGACGACGTACCAGGAATACAAGAGCAGCTTCGAGCGGGACCGCGCGCTGAGCCGCCGCTTCCAGCGCATCGACATCGGCGAGCCGAGCGTCGAGGACACCATCGCCATCTTGAAGGGCCTGGCGCCGAAGTACGAAGAGCACCACAAGGTGAAGTACGACGAGGACGCGCTGCGCTCGGCCGCGGAGATGTCGCACAAGTACGTGAACGAGAAGTTCCTCCCGGACAAGGCCATCGACGTCATCGACGAGTCGGGCGCCATCGATCGCCTGCGCGAGACGCCCACCAACCGGGTCACCGTCGCCGACGTGGAGGCCGTGGTGGCCCGCATGGCGCGCATCCCCCCCAAGTCGGTGGCCAAGGACGAGCGCGAGCAACTGCGCAACCTGGAGAGCGAGCTCAAGGCCGTCATCTTCGGCCAGGACAAGGCCATCGAAGAGCTGGGCGCGGCCATCAAGCTCTCGCGCTCGGGCCTGCGCACCCCGGAGAAGCCGGTGGGCAACTTCCTCTTCGCCGGGCCCACGGGCGTCGGCAAGACGGAGCTCGCCAAGCAGCTGGCCAAGGTGCTGGGCGTGGACTTCCTGCGCTTCGACATGTCGGAGTACTCGGAGCGGCACACGGTCTCGCGGCTCATCGGCGCGCCCCCCGGCTACGTGGGCTTCGACCAGGGCGGCCTGCTGACCGACGCCGTGCGCAAGAGCCCCCACGCGGTGGTGCTGCTCGACGAGATCGAGAAGGCGCACCCGGAGCTCTTCAACATCCTGCTCCAGGTGATGGACCACGCGACGTTGACGGACAACAACGGCCGAAAGGCCGACTTCCGCAACATCATCCTCATCATGACCACCAACGCCGGCGCCCGGGACATGAAGGCCAAGACGCTGGGCTTCGGTGACCGTCCCACCATCGACCTCGCCAAGTCGAAGGAAGCCATGGAGCGCACCTTCAGCCCCGAGTTCCGCAACCGCCTCGACGCCACCGTGTCCTTCGGCGGGCTGAACAAGGACATCATCCTCAAGGTGGTGGACAAGGAAGTGAAGGCGCTGCAGGCGCTGCTCACCGAGAAGAAGGTCACCATCTCGCTCTCGGAGAAGGCCCGCGAGTGGCTGGGCGACAAGGGCTACGACGCCGAGTTCGGCGCCCGTCCCATGGGCCGGACCATCGACCAGCACCTCAAGAAGGCCATGGCCGAGGCCCTGCTCTTCGGGGCCCTTCGCAACGGCGGCAAGGCGTTCGCCGACGTGAAGGCCGACGGCTCGGGGCTCGACCTGACCTTCACCACCGCCGAGGCGTGAAGGCTCGCGGGAATCAGGCCGACGGTGCTACAGGCTGCGGCCGATGAAGACGCACGGGCATGAAATGCGGGTCTCAGAGCCGAAGCCACTGACCGGCAAGGCCGCCTTCTTCGACATCGACGGGACGTTGATCAGCACCAACGTGGTGCACGCGTATGGCTACTACGCGATGAACGAGGGCAGCGTGACCGGCATCCTCGGCCGCTCGCTGTCGACCATCGCGCAGATCCCCCTCTTCGGAGCGCTCAACTTCGTCGACCGGAAGATCTTCAACGAGTACTTCTACCGGCAGTACGAGGGCCTGACCGAAGACCGGTTGTTGACCCTCGCCGAGGACCTCTTCGAGGACGTGATCAAGGGCGCCATCTTCTCCAAGGCGCAGGATCTCATCGACGAGGCCCGCCGGGCCGGCTGCCGCATCGTGCTGGTGACGGGCGCGCTCGACTTCACCATGCGCCCCCTGTCGCGGCACCTCGGCGCCGACGAGCTCATCGCCAACCGCATGCAGTTCGTCGGGGGCAAGGCCACCGGCAAGGTCATCCCCCCGATCATCGAAGGCGCGAACAAGGCCAACGTCATTCGCGAGTACTGCGAGACGCAGGGCATCTCGCTGATGAAGAGCTTCGCCTACACCGACTCGGCGTCCGACTACGCGATGTTGACCATCGTGGGCCGGCCGACGGCGGTGAACCCCGACTTCCGGCTCCGGTCGCTGGCGCGCAGCTACAACTGGCCGATCCTCGACGTTCGCTAGGCGAGGTAGCGGCCCAGCACCTCGCGCAGCTTCGCGGCGTCCACGGGCTTGCTCAGGGTCTCGTTCATGCCCGCGTCGCGGCAACGCTGGAGATCGTCGGGTAACGCCGAGGCGGTCAAGGCGATGACTGGTACCTGGCCCTGCAGCCCCGGCAAGGAGCGGATGCGGCGCGTGGCCTCGTAGCCGTCCATCACCGGCATCTGGCAGTCCATCAACACCAACGCGAAGGGCTCGCGCGCCACGCATTCCAGCGCCTGCGCGCCCTGCTCGGCGAGGTGCACCTCGAGGCCGAAGCGCTCGCACAGCTTGCGCGCCACGAGCTGGTTGACGGGGTTGTCTTCCACCAGCAGCACCCGGCCATGGAGCGCCGCGAGATCGCCGGTGGGGGCCCGCGGCGCGACGCCCTCGAGAGAGTGGGGACAGCGGCAGGTGAAGGTAAAGCAGCTGCCGACGCCGAACTCCGATTCGACGAGCACCTCGCCGCCCATGCCGCGGCACAGCTTGCGGGTGATGGCGAGGCCGAGGCCGGTGCCGCCGTGCTGACGCGCCGTGCTGGCGTCACCCTGCTCGAAGGGCGTGAAGAGGCGGCTCATCAGGTCCACCGACATGCCCTGGCCGTCGTCTTCGACCGAGCCCCGCAGCACCCCGTCGCTCCAGGCGAGGGCGACGCGCACCGCGCCCTGGCGCGAGAACTTCACCGCGTTGCTCACCAGGTTGTGCAGCACCTGGCGCAGCCGCAGGGGGTCGCTGGTGAGCCACTCGGGGACCGCGGCGTCGACGGTCGACTCGAGGCGCACTCCGCGCGCCGCCGCGGGGCCGATGAAGAGCTGGACCACGTCGGCGAGCACGTCTCGCACCGAGGTGGGCGCCGCCTCGATGCGCAGCTGGCCCGCCTCGAGCTTCGAGAAGTCGAGCAGGTCGTTGATGATGTCCACCATCGCCTCGCCGCTGCGGCGAATGAGGGCGAGGTGCTCGTGCTGTTCGGGGTTGAGCGGCGTGCCATCGAGCACCTGGGTCATGCCGATGACCCCGTTCATGGGGGTGCGGAGCTCGTGGCTGATGTTGGCGAGGAAGTCGGCCCGCGCCTGGGCGGCCTGCTCGGCCCGGTCGACGGCGCGCGAGCGAAGGAACTCGTACAGCCCGGCGAGCAGGCCCACCGACACCACGAACAGGGCGAAGTTGGCGAACGACAGGACCGGCGACGCCTCGGCGGGGCCCTCGAAGGTCCACCCCCACTGGTGGAAGAGGGCGATCCACAGCCCGGCGAGCAGGGCGAGGGCGCTCCCCAGCCAGACCCCCACGCGCCCCAGCATCAGGCCGCCGGAGAGGGGGAGCAAGGAGAGCCAGTACAGCTGTTCGACGTGAAAGACGCCCCCCTGCAAGCTCATGAAGGTGAGGAAGAGGGTCAGGACGACGAGCTCGGCCGCCTCGACCGCGGGCAACGACACGCCGAGGCGCGCCGTCGAGAGCAGGCCCACCGTCGCCACGACGAAGGTGACGACGCCGATGAGGCCCGTGTACCGGCCGTGGTCGAGCAGCTCGAGCGGCACCGAGACCAGGCCCATCAGGGCCCCGACGCTGACGCAGCTGATCAAGAACTGCAGGCGGCCCTGCTCCGCCGGGTTGAGCTTGCGCCCACGAACCAACCAAGCGCCGAGTGCATCGAGCCCTACCGACCAGCGAACCATGGGGTGTCGCGATGCTAGCGGGCAATCGCCTCCGAAGCACCCACGAGGAGCTGGGCGTGGGGGAGTTTGGCTTGATTCCGAGGCCCCGGGCGGCGAGAACGTCCGGCTCGATGCGCCCCCTGAAGACCCTGAAGAAGCTGTACGACGAAGAGTCCCACATCGTCATCCAGGAGAAGGGCTCGCCGCCCCGCGTGATGTTCTACGGCGAGGACTTCTGGGTCGAAGATCTCCCGGTCGGCACGCGCATCATCTTCCCCCGGCCCCCGCTCGAGGGCGTGCCCAACGTGAAGGCGGCCATCCGCTACGCGCTCAACCACCCCGACGGCATGGACCCCCTGCACGCGCTGCTCAAGCCGGGCATGAAGGTCACCATTGCGCTGGACGACATCTCGTTGCCGCTGCCGCCGATGAAGACCCCGGACGTGCGCCAGACCATCTGCGAGATCGTCCTCGAGCTGCTGGCCGACTCGGGCGTGGACGACGTGCACCTGGTCATCGCCAACGCGCTGCACCGCCGCCTGACCGAGGCGGAGATGAAGCGCATGGTGGGCGAGAAGATCCACGACTCGTTCTACCCGGACCGCTACTACAACCACGACGCCGAGGACCCCGACGGCATCGTGGAGCTCGAGCGCACTTCGCAGAACGAGGTCGTCGCGGTGAACCGCCGCGCGGCCGAGTCGGACCTGATCATCTACGTGAACATCAACCTCGTGCCCATGGACGGCGGGCACAAGTCGGTGGGCACGGGCCTGACCAACTACGAGTCGCTGCGCGCGCACCACAACCCGCAGACCATCCGCGACACGCCCTCGTACATGGAGCCGCGCACCAGCCAGCTCCACAAGTCGACGGAGCGCATCGGCAAGGTCATCGACAAGAACCTCAAGGTCTTCCACATCGAGACCACGATCAACAACCGCATGTTCGAAGAGCCGGTCGGCTTCCTGATGAAGAAGGAGGAAGACTTCACGGAGTTCGATCGCCTGAAGCTGCAGGCCTTCAAGTACGGCCTCTCGAAGATGCCGCGGGCGGCCAAGCGCAAGGTGTTCCACAACATCTTCGCGCCCTACGACGTGACGGGCGTGTTCGCCGGCGCCACCGAGCCGACCCACGAGAAGACGCTGGAGATGAGCTGGAAGCAGTACTCGGTGCCGGTGCAGGGCCAGAGCGACATCGTCATCTTCGGCATGCCGTACGTCTCGCCCTACAACGTCAACAGCATCCTGAACCCGCTGCTCGTGCAGGTGATGGCGCTGGGCTACCTCTTCAACCTGAACCGCGGCGTGCCGCTGGTGAAGAAGGGGGGCGTCATCATCCTCACGCACCCCTGCTACGACGAGTTCGACCCCGACCACCACGCGCCCTACATCGAGTTCTTCAACCGGTGCCTGACCGAGACGCGTGACGCCCACGTGCTGTCGCACAAGTACGAGCGCGAGTTCGCGAAGAACCCCAGCTACGTGCACCTGTACCGCAAGGGCAACAGCTACCACGGCGCCCACCCCTTCTACATGTGGTACTGGGGCGAGAACGGGCGTCAGCACGTCGGCAAGGTCATCGCCGCGGGCGCCGAGAACAACCACGTCCCGGCGATCATGGGCTGGGATCGCACCGACACCTTGTCCGAGGCCATCGAAGAGGCCCGGGGGTTCATGGGCCGCTCGGCGAGCATCTCGTTCGTGCACATTCCGCCCATCTTCCAGACCGACGTGCGGCTCTGAGCTAAACCCCGGAGGTGATGCGGACCCTGACCTCCACGCTGCCCCTCGTCATCGCGGTCCTCGGCTTCGCTGGGTGCGGGAGGTCGCAGGTCACTTGCGTGGCCGCGACCGACTGTGAGCGCGGCCAGGTGTGCACCGTCGATGGGTGCGCGTTCGTCGACGCGGGCGGTGCTTCCGGCGGTGGCGGCGGCGCGAGCGGTGGTGGCTCGGGCGGCGGCACGCCTGTCGGCGGTGGCGGTGGTGGAACTCCCCTCGGTGGCGGTACGGGCGGAGGCGCGCCCCTGGGAGGGGGCTCCGGCGGCGGTGGTGGAGAGACCTGCCCCGCGGGCTTCGCGGACTGCGACGGCGACCGGTTCAACGGCTGCGAGTCGAACCTCGGCGACCCGGCGACCTGCGGCACGTGGTTCAACTTCTGCCCCGCCGGCCCCAACGGCCGCGCCAGCTGTCGGCAGGGCCAGTGCGGCCTCTCGTGCGACCCCGGCTTCGAAGACTGCGACCGCTCACCGTTCAACGGTTGCGAGGCGGATCTCGGCTCGAGCTCGAGCTGCGGCGCCTGCGGCAACACGTGCTTCGCGGGGCCCAACCAGGTGGCGACGTGCACCGGCGCCCAGTGCGGGGCGCAGTGCGTGCCGGGCTTCGGCGACTGCGACACCGGCCCGCGCAACGGCTGTGAGACGAGCCTCTCGGCGAGCCCGAACTGCGGCGCCTGCGGCACGGTGTGCGGCACGGGCATGAGCTGCCTCAACGGCCTGTGCGGCGGCTGCCCGGCCACGCGCACACTGGCCCTCAACACCACCGAGATGAACACGCTGCCCGTGGGCATGGCCCGGCTCCCGCCGCCGACCTGCGAGCTCAACTCGCTGGGCTACGAAGCGCTGTGGACGTTGACCCTCGCGTCGCCCACCATCGTCACCCTCGAGACGGGCGGGCCCCTGGACACGGTGCTCTTCGTGCGCGCGGCCTGCGACGCCACCACCGACCTCGCCTGCAACGACGACACGCCGGCCATCAACTACCTGAGCCGCGTCACGCTCGCGCTGCAGCCCGGCACCTACTTCGTGGGGGTCAAGGAGTGGGGAGCCAACCCCGTGGGCGGCGTCTATACGATCAGCGCCACGGTCGGCGCGGTGGCCGCGAACACGGTGTGCACCTCGGCGTCGCCGCTGCCTGCGGGGGTGGTCCTCCCGGGAAGCTCGGCGGACGGCTTCACCGCCAGCGGCCAGTGCCTGCAGGCCACGGGTGGACAGCTCTTCTACCAGGTGGACGTCCCGGCCGGCCAACGGGCCAGCGTCACCGTCAGCGCCACGGGAATGAGCGCCCCGCTGTCCGTGCGCCTGCTCGGCTCGTGTACCGCGACGACGTGCCTCTCCGCAGGCCAGGTCAACGGCTCGCAGACCTTCACCTTCGACAACGGCACCATGGGCCCGCAGACCATCATCGTCTCCGTGGCGGCGACCACCAACGGCCGCAACAGCACCTTCGACATCAGCGCGGCGTTCACCCCGCTGCCCCAGGCGAAGTACGCGGTGAACCTCATCGCGGCGAGCTGTGACGATCTCTCGACGGCCGCCGACGTGCTGGGCCCGATGACCGTGCCCGTGCTCAGCGACGACAGCACCACCCCGGTGCTCGCGCTACCGGCGGGCTTCGCCTTCGACTACTTCCGCGCGCCGGTGACCCATTACTCGGTGAGCAGCAACGGCTTCGCGCAACTCCACGCCTCGGCGATGGCCGTCGCGAGCAACGCTTTTCAGAACGTGGCGATGCCCAACGTCAACGTGCCCAACTCGCTCGTCGCGTTGTGGTGGGGCGACCTGACCACCGGCGGCCCGGCGAGCCACGTGCGGACGCTCACGCAGGGGACCGCACCGAGCCGCACCTTCACCGTGGAGTGGGCCGAGTTCGCCTTCCTCGTGGGCCGGCCGGGGCCGGAGCGGCTCACCTTCCAGCTCAAGCTCCTCGAGACGACCGGCGTGCTGGAGTTTCACTACTGCGCGATGGTGCTCAACGGGGGCGTCGTGGACCGGCTCACCGGGGGCACCGTCACCATCGGGGTGGAGAACGCCACCGGGACGGAAGCGGCGCAGCACTCGAACCGCACGCCCAACAGCATCTTGACCGGCGCGGGCCTGCGCTTCGTGCCGCAGTAAGGCGTCGGCTCAGCGACGGGCGGTCAGCACCCGGGCCTTCGGGGCCTTGGCAGTGCGCACGGAGACCACGTCACCCTTCTTCGGCTCGGGAGGCGGCAGCTGGCGCAGCATGGGGATGTTGAGGGGAGAGGCGGGCAGCACCGCGACCACCTTCGAGAGCCGCGACGCGGTGTGCGACACGTTCACCACGCCCAGCGAGACCGCGATGACCAGCGCCCCGACCACGACGGCGCCGATGCGCACGCGGGAATCGTTCATGAGGCGCTCGAGGGTC
The DNA here is from genome assembly GCA_903905455.1 of uncultured Archangium sp. Taxonomy (GTDB): domain Bacteria; phylum Myxococcota; class Myxococcia; order Myxococcales; family Myxococcaceae; genus Archangium_A. Next base: position 13,175 of record CAIVGN010000065.1, on the reverse strand, counting down.
ATGGAAAGTGCGTTCATGCGCGGGCCACTGAGCAAGCGCCGGGCCGGACCTCGCGGGACCGTGATCCGGCAGGTTGGGTGGAGACGCCGCCTCAACTGGGTGCGCCGCCCCACAGGTGCAGTGGAGCGTCGGGCTCTCACTGGAAAGCCCGGTTACTGCGGGCGCCTCACGGCTTCTTCTTCTTCCGCGACCCGTCCTCGTAGAAGGCCTCGTCCTCGACGAGCCCACCGTCGGCGTCCCAGGACTTGCGGGCGCTGACCCGGCCGTGGTCCCACGTGGAGTCTTCGGCCGGCTTTCCGTCATCGAAGAAGACCTGGCGACGACCCTGGAGGCGGTCCTTCGCGTACGTCTCCGTGAGCGAGAGCCCTCCATCGGGGAGGAACTGCTCGTGGAGGCCCTCCTGGTCGTAGCCGCGGAGGTGGGCGCGATCCACCAGGCGCCCGTCGTCGTCGTAGCGGGTCTCGGTGGCCAGCTCGCCGTCACGCACGCGCTCGAACTTCTTCGCGCCGTTCTGGAAGAACTCCTGCTCGCGCACGGCGCGCTCGTCCTTCCACGTGGTGACCTTCTTCTTCTCGCCGTCGCGGAAGAACTCGGTGTCGTCGCCGGACTTCTTGCCCGCCACGTACTGGGTGCTGCGGCGGGGCTTGCCCTCCTCGAAGTCCACGAAGAGCCCGTCACGCAGGCCCTTGCCGTAGCGCGTCTCGGTCGACTTCGAGCCCTCCCGATCGAAGGTGGTGGTGACGCCCTGGCGCAGGCCGCCCGACAGCTCGATGACCGCGCGCTTCTGGCCGCTCTCGTGGAAGAAGACGAGCGGCGAGGGGCCCTTCCACTGGCAGTCGCGCAGGCCCGCCTCGTACGAGGACTGGAGCCCACAGCCCGCCTCGGCCAGCTGGCCCGCCTCGGTGAAGTCCTGCCAGGTGCTCGCGCTGTCGGGCTCGCGGCGGTCGCCCTTGCGCGTCACCTTGCCGGTCTTCGGTGAGTAGCGCGCGAACTCGCCCTGCTCGTGGTCGTCGACGTAGTGCGAGACCTCGATGAGCTTGCCGCCCTCGAACTTGCGGTACTCGCCGTGGCGCTTGCCGGCCTTGTAGTCCTGCTCCATCGAGTCGCCGGAGCGGAAGGTGCGCGTCTCGCGGCCGTGCTGCTGGCCGTTGACGAAGGGGATGGTGCGGGTGACCTCCTTCGTGTCGCGATCGACGCAGCGGATGGTGCCGGTCAGCTCGCGGGTGGTGTTGCCGTTGTCCATGCTGACCGACTTGTCGCCGACCCTGCAGTCGTCGCCGGCCCACGCCCGAACCGAGATCAGGGCCCCCCACAGCAGCGCGCTTCGCATCAGGTCACCTTTCGCAACGTGGTCATCGCCGCCTGCGCCGCCCAGTACCCGCACATGCCGTGCACCGCGGGGCCCGGGGGCGTGGAGCTGGAACAGATCAACAGCTTCGGGTTCGGAGTGGCGTGCGCGAAGCCCGGCGCGGGGCGCAACACCACCTGCAGTCCTTCCACCGCGCCGCCTGAGATGTCGCCGCCCACGTAGGCCGCGTTCATCGCCTCCATGTGCGAGGTGCGCTTGGCGGTCTTCGCCAGCACCAGGCGCTGGAAGCCGGGGGCGTAGCGCTCGAGCTGGGCTTCAATCTGCTCGGTGGCGTCGAGGTCGCTGCCGTTGGGCACGTGGCAGTAGGCCCAGAGCGTGTGCTGGCCAGCGGGCGCGCGCGCGTCGTCGAAGAGGCTCTGCTGCGCGACGAGCACGTAGGGCCGGTCGGGCGCCTCGCCCCGGGACAACCGCGCCTCCGACTCGGCGAGCTCCGGCAACGTCCCCCCGAGGTGCAGCGTGGCCGCCTGGCGACAGGCCTCGGCCTTCCACGGCATGGGCCCGGAGAGCGCGTAGTCGAGCTTGAAGACCCCGGGCGCGCGCTTGAAGTGGCGCAGCAGCGCGCGGTACCAGGACGGCAGCGCGTCACCGCAGATCCGCTCCACCACCTCGGCGTGGGTGTCGAAGAGCACCACCTTGGCGTCGGGCAGCTGGTCGAGCGAGGTGATGGGGCGATCGCGTTCGATCTCCCCACCGTTGCGCAGCAGCAGCGCCACCAGCGCGTCGATGATCTTCTGCGAGCCACCGCGCACCAGGGGCCAGCCCACCGCCTGCCCGGCCACCGCGAGGAGCAGCGCGAAGGCGTTGGTCAGCGGCGTCTTCAGCGACGAGAAGCTGTGCGCGGCACACCCCGCGAGCAGCGCCTTCGCCTCCGGGGTCTCGAAGTTCTCCTCGGCGAACCAGTACGCGCTCTGCAGGGCCTGCAGCCCGAAGTTCATGGAGGCCAGCGGGGCGTTCAGCGGCGGCTGGGTGACCGGGTAGTACATGAAGCGCTTGAGGACCTCGAAGTCGCGCACCAGCGGGCGCATCACGCGCAGCCACGCCTTCTCGTCGACGCCGAGGCGCGCCGCGGTGGCCTCCACGCCGCGCTCGAGGATCGCCGCGCGGTTGCCCTCGAGCGGGTGCGCGAAGGCGTACGGCGAGTGCACGAACTCCACGCCGAGCTTGTGCAGCCCGAGCTCCTGGAAGAACGGCGACGCCATGGCCATGGGGTGAATCGCCGAGCACAGGTCGTGCTGAAACCCCGGCAAGGTGAGCGGCAAGGTGCGCGCCCCGCCGCCGAGCGTCGCCTGCCCCTCGATGACCTTCACCGAGTGCCCCGCGCGCGCCAGCGCCACGGCCGCGGCGAGCCCATTCGGCCCACTGCCCACCACCACTGCGTCCCACTGCTTCATGTCCACGACTCCACGTTGACCTGCGCCTTGGCGGCCTCCACCCAGAACGAGGGGAAGCTCTTGCCCACCGAGTCCATGCCCCGCAGCGTCACCTTGCGCCCGTGCAGCCGCGCCAGCACCGCCGCCGACATCGCCATGCGGTGATCGTCGTGGGCATCGAACCGGAAATCGGAGAGCACCGCGTGCGGGTGCACGGTGAGCGCGTCACCCTCGAGCGAAGTGGGGACTTGAGCAGCCGCGAGCAGCGCGCGCGTCCCCTCGAGGCGATCGCTCTCCTTGACGCGCAGCACGCCGGTCTTGCGGAACACCGACGGCCCCGGGAGCTTCGTCGCCAGCACCGCCAGCGTGGGGATGGCGTCGGGGCACACCTCGGAGTCCACCTCGAAGCCGCGCGTGGCCTCACCTTCCAGCCTGTCGGTGACGCGCAAGCCCACCTCGCGCAGCAGCGTCGCGAGGTGCTCGTCGGGGTGCCCGGTGTCGAACTGCAGGCGCGCGACGCGAAGGCCACACACCCACGAGAGCGCGAGCAGGTACCCCAGCGACGACCAGTCACCGGGAATGGGAGGGAAGGCCACCGCCTCGCGCGGGGCGCCCACGGTGAGCGTCGCGTCGTGGGTGACGAGCGAGAAGCCGGTGCGCTGGAGCCACGACTTCGTCAACGCGAAGTAGCCCTCGCTGGTGAGCCCGCCCTCGAGCGTGAGGGTGACGGGTTCGCCGGTGCTCCGGGAGAGCCGCGCGGCGCCCAGCAACAGGCTCGAGGCGTACTGGCTGCTCTGGGCTCCACCCACGGTGAAGGCGAACGGTCCGCGAAGGGTCAGCGGCGCCGCGACGCGCACCGGCCAGGGCGTGCCCTCGGTGAGCGCAAGACCCCGGGGCCCCAGCGCAGCCCGCAGCGCCTCGAGCAGCGGGAGGTGCGGGCGTTCACCCAGGCGCGGCGTGCCGGTGAACTCGACGCGCCGGCCCGGGAGCACCGCGGCCTGGGTCAGCAGGAAACGAAAGGGAGCCCCGCCGTCGCGGCAGTCGATGAACGCCGTCGCGCCGCGCAAGGCGAGGAGCCCATCCCGCAGCACCTCCACGTCGCGGGGCAGCGCCTCGGTGGGAGGGAGCAGCGCCGCGAAGGGGACCCCGAGGACGTCGGCCAGCACCAACGCGCGCTGCGCGTCAGACTTCGAGAGCGGCGGAACGAGCTCGTTCACGCCGCGGTTCCGAAGGGGAGCATCGACACGTGACCGGGGGACTTGAGCAACACCCAGCCCGACTTCTTGTCCGCGGCGAGCAGCGCCTGGGCGCGGGCCCGGTACTTCGGCGCCAGCCACTGGGTCAGCCGCGCGCGCTTCACCGGCAACACCCGCTCGAGATCCGCGGCGAGCGCCTGCGGGGTGACGCCCTGGCGCACGCCGAGGTCGAGCGCGTAGAGCATGCCCAGGCCGACGGCCTCACCGTGGCGCACGCGGTAGCCACTGAGCGACTCGATGACGTGACCGAAGGTGTGGCCGAAGTTCAGCGCCGCCCGCAGGCCCTTCGTCTCGTAGGGGTCCGAGTCGACGAGCGCGTTCTTGAGCGCCCGCGAGACGCGGATCACCTCGGCGTCGTTGGGCAACTTCACGCGCCACTGCACCCAGCGCCGGGCGTCGAGGGTCACCACCATCTTCCACGCCTCGAGCCGCCCTTCCCGGAGCTGCGCCTCGGACAGGGTGGTGAACACCTCGCGGCACAACCACGCCTCGTCGGCCGCGTGGAACACCCCGAGCACGTTCTTCGCGCCCGCGACGTTGAGCGCGCCCTTGCCGCCCACGCTGCTGTCCACGGCGGCGAGCAAGGTGGTGGGCACGTGCACCAGGCGCCCCACGCCCCGCTTGAAGGTGTGCGCGAAGACGGTGGCGACGTCGCCGATGGTGCCGCCACCGACGGCCAGCACCGTGAGCTTCCGCGGCAGGGCCAGGGCGCGCCGGGTGAGCAGCTCGAGCGTGCGCAGCGACTTCGCCGCCTCGCCCGCGCGCAAGGCGACGAGGGTGACGTTCGGACGTGAGAGCGCCTTGCGGACATGCGGGTGCAGCTCGAGCACGCGCGCGTCGGCGATGGCGAAGAGGGGCCCCTCACCGAGCCGGGGCACGAGGGTGTTGAAGCGTCCCTCGACGTCGTGACTCTGCTTCCAGGCTCCGGGCATCATGCGCGGTGGGGCCTCGCGAGCTGGAGCAGCCAGAGATCCGCCAGCACCATCGAGACCATCGACTCCACCACCGGGACCGCGCGCGGGAGAATGCAGGGGTCGTGGCGGCCGGCCTTCGCGTGCTCGGTCAACGTCGCGGGGGGCTTGAACAGCACGCGCAGCACCAGCGGTTCACCGTTGGAGAGCCCGCCCTGGATGCCGCCGTAGGCGTCGCTGGGCCGGCCGTCGGCGCGCACCGCGTGGAACTGCGTGCCGGGCAGCTTGAGCCGCGCCTCGAGATCATCGGGGCCCCACACCACGCCGGTCACCGCGCCGATGCTGGTCACCGCGTGCGCCAGCAGCGACTTCAACTTGCCGAACACCGGCTCGCCGAGCCCCACCGGGAGTCCTTCGACCCGAATGGTCACCGCGCCGCCCAGGCTGTCGCCCTTCCCCTTCGCGTCGAGGATGAGCGCCTCCATCTGCGCGGCGAGCGCGGCGTCGGGGCAGCGCGTCGGGTGCGCGTCGACCTGCGCGCGCGTCACCGCGGCCGAGGGGAGCGGCAGCACCAACGGGCCCACCTGCGACACCCACCCCACGGTGGCGAGGGCCGGCGCCTCACGCGCGAGGAGCGCCTCGGCCACCGCGCCACCGATCACGCGGCTCAGGGTCTCTCGGCCACTGGTGCGACCTCCGCCGCGCGGGTCGCGGTGCACGAAGCGCTCGCGCCACACGCGGTCGGCGTGACCGGGCCGGTCTTCCTTCGCGAGCTGCGCGTAGTCCTGGCTGCGTTGATCGACGTTGCGCACCATGGCGGCGATGGGCGTGCCCAGGGTCTTGCCCTCGTAGACCCCGGAGAGCAGCTCGACCACGTCACCCTCGGCGCGCGCGGTGGTGACGGCCGACTGGCCCGGGCGGCGGCGGTCGAGCGAGCGCTGCACTTGCTCGCGCGTCAGGGGGACGCCCGCGGGGCACCCGTCGATGAGGGCGCCGAGCGCAGGGCCATGGCTCTCGCCGAAGGTGGTGACGCGAAAGAGCTCGCCGAAGGTGTTCATGAAGCCGACTCCCAGAGCACACGTTGTCGCCGCGCCTGCGCGATGAACCAGCGGGGCCCCAGGCGCACCGCCTCGCCGCCCCGACGTTCAATCTCCCGCGCGATGCGCCGCGCGCCTGCCCCATACGAGACCACCGCCACGCGTGCGCCCTCGAAGCGCAGCGCCTCGGGCACCTCGACCTCGGGAGGCCAGGTCCACACCACGGGTCCGCGCACCGGCTCCGGGGTGAGCGTGGCGCGGGTGAGCACGGTGAGCTGCAGGTGGCGCTTCGAGGCGGCGAGCCGCACGGCCTCCGTCACGCCGCCGTCGCCGAGCACGGTCACCGCCCCGTTCGGCGCGAGCACCTCGAGCACCGCCTCGGCCCCGGCGACGTCGGAGTTGTCGGCGGACCACGTCTGCTGGCCGCGCGTCAGCGTGTTCACCGCGGCCAGCTCGCTCGAGAGCCACTGCGCCACGGGCTTCTTGAAGGGGTTGGTGACCGCGAAGCCGCGGTAGTGCGGCAGCAACGCGGCGAGGAGCTCGCCGAGTGGGGCGTCGACCGGCAGCTCGATGCGATCGAACGGCTGCTGGTGAAGGCGCGGGCTGCGCGAGTGCCCCAGCGAGCCGCCGAGAATGCCCAGGCGCCGCGTGCGCCCATCGACCTGGGCAAAGCGTGCTTCCCGCACCGCGTCGGCGAGCAGCCGTTGCCCCGGCGCCGCGACCCAGGCCCGGTCGAGCGCGAGGTAGTCGAGGGCGTTGCGCTGCGCGAGCACGGCGCGAAACGGGAGCGCCAGGGGCCCGGTGGCGAGCACGGTGACTGACTCCGCGCCGAAGCGCTCGATGAGCGCGCGCTGCGTCTCGAGCAGGCGGGGGAAGTCGGAAGGCGAGCCCAGCGGCTCCACGTGCTTCACGCGAGACCCCGGCGCTACGTGGTCCCACAGCGCGAGCGCGTCGTGGGTGCGCAGCGGGCGCTCGCTGTGGAACGAGCGGACCATGGCCGGCGTGGCCTGGCCCTCGAGGGGTTCGTCGATGAGCGTCGCCAGCACGCGCCAGGCATCGGGCAGCGTGGGGGTACGCCGCGCGACCAGCAGCGGCAGCGCCCGTGAGGCGGCCAGCAGGTCCATCTCGGGGGGGTGGAGATCGCTGCGGATCTCGAGCAACTCGGCCCCGGCGTGGCGCGCCCGCCAGGCGAAGACGTCGACCGGCTGGTGGGGCGGCAAGGTCACCACCCGCCGCGCGCGGCGCCCCCGCACCAGCTTGAGCATGAAGTCGATGAGCGACAGGGGCCGCGCCGCCGCGTGACGGAACTCGCGCTCCGAGTAGATCTCCCGCAGCTCCTCTTCCAGGCTGAGCTCGGGCCGGAGCCGCCCGCGGGTGGGGTCGTTCTCGAGGCGCTCGACGTAGGTCTCGAAGCTGATGGGCACCTCGACCGTGAGGCAGCCGCGCAGCAGCTCGGCGTGGTTCGAGAGGAAGCCCCCGCCGACCGAGACCACCAGGCCCGTGGGCAACGAGTTGAACACCGCGCGCTCGGCCGAGCGGAAGTCGCGCAGATCGGCCTCGACCCATTCCTTGATGTCGCGGCCGTGGCGTCGCACCAGCTCCTGGTCGAGGTCGACGCCCACGCGGGACAGGGCCTTCGCCACGTGAGGCAGCAGCGAGGTCTTGCCGGCGGCGCGGTGGCCGGCGAGCACCACCGTCACGTCGCACGGGAGCCCCTCGACGCGCTCGCCCCGCCGACGCTCCCACTCGGCACGGAGGACAGGCTGGAGCCGGGGATCGACCTCATCGAGCAACGTCACGGGGCCTCTGTATAGCGGCCCAATGGCCTAGCGTGCGCGCCATGCGCTGGACTCTCTTCGCCCTCATGTTGCTCGGTTGCCCTGCCCCCGTGGACCCGACGCTCGGCGGCCCCTGCACCACGGAGCTGGCCGGGCGCTGCGACAGCGAGGCGCCGCGGCTGCTGCAGTGCCTCGACGGCGGCTACCAGCTCTACGCCGACTGCCACGGCACCCGCGGGTGCTCGATCGTCAACGACACCGCCGACTGCGACACCTCGGGCAACTCCGTGGGCGATCACTGCGCGCCGACCTCCGAGGGCAAGGTGCGCTGCGACCCCGACGGCGGGGCCAACATCTTGTTGTGCAGCGACGGCGGGCTGCACGCAGTCGTCTCGTGCACCGCGCCCACCAGCTGCGCGCTCGCCGACGCCGGGCTCGCCTGCCGCTGAGCGTTCACTCTTCGGCGGTGCCGAAGAAGGAGCCGAGCACCTTCTGCGCGCGCCCGGCCACGGCGGTGTTCCCCGGGAAGGTGATCTCCAGCACCGGGCGCTTGCCGTCGTGCGCGCCCGCCAGCACCACGTCGGCTTCGCGGGTGGCGCCCGCCAGCAGCTCCGCTTCCACCAGGCCGCGCTGGCCTCCGTGCTTCACGTCCTCCAGCCGCACCAGCATCGGGCCCGGGTCGGCCGAAGTGCCGCCCTCGAACAGCAACTGAGCCACGAGGTGCAGCAACCACAGGCCCTGGTCCTTGAGCGCGACGGGCACGTGGTTGAGCGCCAGCTCGGGCAGGCCGAGGTGCGAGAGGCCGGCGGTCTTGAAGTCGACGCCCCGGTCATTCGAGTCTTCGTGGACGACGTAGTGCATCGTCGCCTCGGGCACCGCGTTCTCCCAGCTCGCGACGCGGCGCTCGTTCCACGTGGCGAGGTCGTAATACTCCTGGCACTCCTCGTCCCACACCACGCCGCCCGTCGCCGCGACCAGGGCCGCCATCGCCTTCGAGACCTCCCGCAGTGACGCGTCGTGGAGCGGAAGGACCACGTCAATCACCGTCGCCGCACGCGCCCGCGGGAGCGCCTTCTTCACCGCCGGGGATACCCGCGCCTCGTCGAGCGCCGGGCCGACGATCACCGCGTAGTCGGCGATCGGCAGCTCGCGGAGCACCACGTAGGGGGGATTCGCGGTGAGCGGCGCCTCGCCCTGGAAGGCCTCGAGCTTCGTGCCCTTCACCGCCTTCTGCAGCGCCTTCCACGGGTCGACCTTCGCGCGCTCGAGGTGAAAGACGGCGAACTGGGCCGTGGCGATGAGCGGCGCCGCGTAGGCCTCGGTCGGCTCCGTCGCCTCCGCGGGCGGCTGGTCGGGTTCCTCTTGCGCCGGCTCTTCAGGCGTCGCCTGCGGCGGGGCGTCAGGCTCGGGCGGCGGCGACGGGTCGGCGTTCATCGCCACGGACTCGCGGACCTTCTCGATGAAGGTCAGCGCGCCGAAGGCCAGCGTGCCGATGAAGCACGAGACGAACAGGGACAGCACGGCAACCGCCACGACACGGTGGTTCATGGGCGGGCACCTTATGCAAAGTCGCCCTCAGGCGAGCAGCTTCTCCCACTCTTCGGCCGAGGCCACGGACTGGGCGCCGAGCGCCACCACCGCCTCGTGGTGCTGGAGGCCGGAGGCGCCGCCCACGACGACCTTCGAGCCCGCGGGCAGCTCCGTCATGATCTGCTGCAGCGTCTTGCGGAACGCGGCCTCGTCGGGCTCCCCGACCGAGGACAGCGCGATGAGCTCCGGCGACAACATGCGCGCGACCCGGGCGAGGTGCTCGGCCGGCGTGCGCGCGCCCAGGAAGGTCACCCGCCAACCCGCGTGGCGGAAACGCAGGGCCACGCCCATCAGGCCCAGCTCGTGATCTTCGTGGGGGAAGCAGGCACAGACCACGTGCGCCCGGGCCCGCTTCGGCGCCTGGTGCAGCAGGGTGAGCACCCGCTGCCGCGCAGCCTGGGTGACCAGGTGCTCCTCGGCGATGGTCATCTGCCCCGCGTGCCAACGCTCGCCGACCTCGCGCTGCAGCGGCATCAGCACGTCGTCGAAGAAGGCCACCGGGGGCAGCGAGGCCATGGCCTCGTCGAGCACGCGCTCGATGACCTGCTGATCGAGCCGCTCGGCGGCCACCAGCACCTCCTGGCGCCAGCGCCCGTACTGCTCGGCAGCCGGAGCGATGCGCGGTGACTCCTGCGCCTCGAGGTGGTCCTTCGCTTCTTTCTTGATCTGCGGCAGCAGCCGCACCGCCTCGGCGATGGACACGCCTTCTTCGGTGAGCTTCTTCAGGCGCTTGAGCACCTCGATGTCGCCCTGGGTGTAGGCCCGGTAACCCGACGGGGTGCGCCGCGGCTTGAGCACGCCGTAGCGACGCTCCCAGGCGCGGATGAGCCCCTCGCTGACGCCGGTCATCTCCGAGGCAATGTGGATGCGGTAGGTACGTTCCATCAGCGGTCGACTGCTCCCGAGGTCACGACTGAACTGCCAGACGCCGCGGGCAACCTGCGCACCGAATCCCAGCGCTCCTGCACGCTCGTGCGACCTCGCACGATGCGCCTGAAACCTTCGACCGAGCGCGCCGACAGCACGCGCGCGTACGTCTCGCCCAGGCCCTGCTCGAAGTCCGCCAACGGGCCCGGCGCGTGCGGCGTGCCGATCTCGATCAACACGTCGGGGTGCTCATGCTCGAGGAACGCATAGCGCACCGCGATGGGCACGCTGCGCACCTTCGACGCGCGGGCCAACACCTCGATGCCTCGCTGCAGCGTGCCCAGCGGTCCCTGCCCCGCGTGGATCTCGCCCTCGGGGAAGATGACCAGCGCAGCCTTCGGGCGCTGGAGCACCTCGCGCGCGTAGCGGATCGAAGCCATGGCGCTCTTCGCGTCGCCGCGCCGCACGCCGAACGCGCCGATGCGGGTGTGGAAGCGGTACTTCGCGAGGTTCTCCTCCTCCATCATCGCGAAGCCGTTCCAGCCGGCGAGCTCGGTCAACTGCTGGGCGATGAAGCCGTCCCAGAAGCTCGAGTGGTTGAAGTAGGCGATGAGGCCGCCCTCGGCCGAGGGGAACGCGCCGCGCACCCAGACCCCGCGAAACGCGCCCTGCAGCTTGCGGTGGATGTAGCGGTCGAGCAGCCAGGTGAAGAGCCCGCCCTTCTGGTCGCGGATCATCAGGCACCTCCTTCGGACGGCGCGGCCACCATGCGGCCACCCTCGACCAACGAGAAGCGACGCCCGCGCCAGGTCACCGTGCGACCCACGCGCAGCGCCTCGAACCAGCACGCGAAGAGCAGCACCTCGGCCAGCAGCCACTCGAAGCGCAGGCCCGGGCGGCGATCGAGGCGGTTGGCGAGCGTGATGCGCGCGGCGACCAGGAAGCACAACGCGAGGGCGACCTGCGGCGTGGCGGAGATCGACGCCAGCACCATGAGCAGCGGCGTGGGGGCGAAGAACAGCGGCACCGAGGGGAACAACGCCGGCCGGTGCGCGCGGAGCACCTGCATCCACCGGGTGAAGCGCTCGACCACGGGCTTGAGCGTGCCGGTGCTCGCCTGGGGCATGTGGGCCGGGGCCGAGGCGAGCGTCACCGGGAGGCCGCGCTCGAAGAGCACCTGGGACAGCTCGAGATCCTCGCCGATGCAGTCGGCGAGCAGCACCAGCTCGGCGGCCGCGGTCGACGACAGCGCGATGGCCTTGCCGCAGATGGCCTTGGCGCCGGCGCTCATCACGTCGAGCGCCTCGAAGCTGTGATGCGACTGCACCAGCAGCCCACGGTTGCAGCGGCCCGCGAGGGTGTCGATGACCTCCGGCCGGGGCGCGGCCGAGGCGAGCGAGGCGCCGTCCTGCAGGGCGTCGACCAGGGAGGCCACCAGCGCGCCGTCCACCCGCACGTCGGCGTCGACGCACAGCACCACCGTGTCGCGCGCTCGGGTGAGGGTCGCCAGCGCGTAGGCCAGGTGGCCGACCTTGCGGTTGCGGGTGAGCGGATCCGAGGGGAGCCAGCGCACGTTCGCCGACTGCAGCCGCGGGCGGAACGGAGAGAGCACCACGTGAGAGAGCTGGCCCGAGTAGTCGATGGGCGAGTCGAGGTTCGAGAGCTCGAGCGGCGTCGGGGCGTCCACCGGCCGCAGCAGCAGCACGTGGGGGCGGCGCTTGAGCCGCGCGCGCTTCGACTCGGCGCGGTCCTGCTTGAGGAGCCGGAACACGGCGACCCAGGTGAAGCCGCCGGCGAACACTGCCCAGAGGGTGATGAGCCAGCTCATGCCGCGCTCCCGTTGCGAGTCTTGAAGTTCGCCATCCACCGCACGCCAGGGCTGTGAAAGCGATGAAAGTCAGCCACCTCGCCCAGCGCGTGGCTCGGGCCCTCGACGGTCTCGGCGCGGGCGTAGAACGGTGACGACTCGAGCAGCATGGGCTCGCCCGGCAACCCGAGCGCGCGGGGCACGCGCAGGCCCCAGGTGGTGCGGGTGGTCTCGGCGGCCGGAAGGATCAGCCCGCGGCTCTGCGCGGTGTCGGCGGTGATGTGCACCTGCCTCGCGGGAACGTCCGCCCACGGGCGGTAGGTGATCTCGGTGAAGTCCGGGCGGTGCACGCGGATCCACTCCCAGCCCTTGAGATCCGAACCCAGCGGCACGTCGCCGTGGTTGCCGTCGTGGTACCCGCGGCCCTCGAGCGTGAGGTCCTGGTTCTCGAGGCGCACCGTGGCCCGGCCGCGCGCGGCGATGGGGCGCCAGCGGTGCGAGAGGCCGGGCACCAGCTCGATCTCGTCGTGGGTGGGGCCCTCGGGGGTGAACTCGAGGCGCACCTTCGTGGGCGAGCCCCAGCCAGTCATCATGAAGGGCGTCGTCTTGTCCTTGATCTCCACCACCAGGCGGCCGTCTTCGTAGTGCAGCCACGAGTCGCCGATGGACAGCGTGCGCGCGTCGTCGGACACGGCGACCTTCGCGTACTCCGTGAGCACCCACTGGCACCGCACGCCCTTCTCGTAGAGCGCGAAGTTCACCGCGGCGTGCTCCCGCGGGAGCCCGCCCTTCTTCAGCGAGGTCGAGTACTTCGCCGAGAAGATGCTGCCGATCATGAAGATGAAGACGGCCGTGTAGTCGCCCGCCGCCACGTCGACGTAGTACCAGCGGTAGGCCCCGCTCTTCTCCGGGAGCTGGATGCGGTTCACGAGGCACCTCCGAGGTGCGCGTGCGCGAGGCCCGCCGCGAAGTGCCCCGAGAGCATCACCAGCGGAACGCCGCCGCCGGGGTGCGTGCCCCCACCTGCGAAGAACACGCCGCGATCTCGGCCCGTGAGGTGCGGGCGGCGGAAGGGCCCGAACTTCCCGTGCGGGAGGAAGCCGTAGATGGACCCCCCGGGGGCGCCGCGGGCCGCGAGATCCAGCGGGGTGCGCTCGGCGAACACCTCGAGCTCGACCTGCGCCAGCTCG
>CAIVGN010000064.1 GCA_903905455.1 uncultured Archangium sp. | reverse complement strand
GTCGGCGCCGCGGTGGAGAAGCTCGGCGTGGAGCGCCTCAAGGCCCTCGACGTCGCCGCGCAGAAGTCGTCCCTCGACGCGATGTTCGCCGAGGAGAAGGCCCAGGAGCCCACCGCGAACTCCATCGCCAGCGTGGAGAAGCTGGTGCGCTTCACGCGCGACCTCTTCCAGTTGAGCAACAACTTCGTGTCCTTCAAGGACTTCTACGAGCGCAAGACGCCCGCCATCTTCCAGGTGGGCACGCTGTTCCTCGACCAGCGCGAGTGCGAGCTGTGCATCCGCGTCGAAGACGCCGGCCGTCACGCCACCATGGCGCCGCTCTCGCGCGGGTTCCTCGCCTACTGCGACGTGAGCCGCCCGGCGTCGGGCGAGAAGATGAGCGTGGTCGCCGCCTTCACCGCCGGTGACTCGGACAACCTGATGGTGGGCCGCAACGGCCTCTTCAAGGACCGCGAAGGCCGTGACTGGGACGCGACCATCACCAAGATCATCGACTCGCCCATCTCCATCCGCCAGGCGTTCTGGAGCCCCTACAAGAAGGTCATCCGCTTCATCGAGGAGCAGGTCGCCAAGCGGGCCGCGGAAGAGGAGAAGGACAGCAACGCGCTGCTCGCCGACGGCGTGACCACGGTGGGCAAGGCGGGCGAAGAGGGCAAGGTCGTCAAGGAACCCAAGAAGCTCGACATCGGCGTGGTCGCCGCGTTGGGCGTCGCGGTCGGCGGCATCACCGCGGCCATGGGCGCGCTGCTGCAGAGCTTCTTCGGCCTGGGCATGTGGATGCCGCTGGGCGTGGTGGGCCTGCTCGGCCTCATCTCCGGCCCCTCCATGCTCATCGCGTGGCTCAAGCTGCGCCAGCGCAACATCGGCCCGCTGCTCGACGCCAACGGCTGGGCGGTCAACGCCAACGCCATGCTCAACGTGCCCTTCGGCGCGTCGCTCACCAAGACGGCCAGGCTCCCCGAGGGCAGCAAGCTCGACACCCAGGACCCGTACGCCGAGGCGCGCCGGCCCTGGAAGCTCTACATCGCCCTGGTCATCGTGCTGTCGCTCGCCATCTCGTACTACCTCGGCAAGCTCGACCACTTCCTCCCGCCGGCCGCGCGCAGCGTCGCGGTGCTCGGTGACGCCGCGCCCGCATCCGAGGCGAAGAAGGTCGAAGAGAAGGCGCCCGAAGCCCCGGCGCCCGCCCCCGCGAAGTGACGCGGAAGGTCACTCGGTCGGCTGGGCCTTCTGCAGGGCCTCGTCGGCCGCCTTCTGCTGCTGCACCTCGATGCGGTTGGCCGCGGCCTTGACGTTGTCGAGGCGCTCCTTGGGCGTCGCGCTGCCCACGGGCCTCATGCCGTACATCGAGCGGTACCCCAGGTAACCCAACACGGCGATGCCCATCACGGCGGAGAGAATGCGTCCCATGGAGGGCACGCTACTCATTCCGTCAAGGCGCTGTCGAAGGCCCTTCGAGCAGGGCGAGGTTCAGGTACTGCCGCGCCGAGCCCAGGTCGCCCCGGCTCAGGGCCTCGCGCGCCAGCGACACCAGCTTCTGGGCGTTGCCCGTGTACTGCTGCTCGGCGCCGCGCAGCCAGGCATCGACGTTGGAGGTGTTGCCCGAAGACAGCTGCTGGAGCACCGCGGTCACCGTGGTGGTGGCCTGGGCCGTCTGCACCTTGCGCCGCTCGAGCTCCCGCTCTGCCCCGCCGCGACGCTCCTCGGCGGCGTCGACGTCGGCCTTGAGGGTGTCGAACTTGCGGCTCAACTTCTCGAGATCGTTGGCCAGGGTGTCGGTCTTCGCGGCCTTGAGCTCGAGGTCGGTGAGGCGCGCGCGCAGCTCGACCACGTCCTTGCGCAGCTTCTCCACCTCGGCCCCGCTCGGCGCCGCGGGTCCACGCATGGGCTCGGGCACCCCGGCATCGGCGGCCATCATCGGCTTGCTCGGCAACACCACGCCCGCGTCGCGCGACGCGACCGGCTTACCCTGGGCGAGGGAGACACCGGCAACCAACACGCACACCAGGAAGGTCTTCACGCCGCCGACTCTGAACCTCGCGCGTGCGTTGTGCCAGCCCACAGGCGCTGCTGGAGCGCGCGTCAGTGCCGCCCGAGGCCCATCGCGGGGTCTGCCGGGAGACCCTTGTCGAGCCGGTCGAGCACCAGCCGCGCCTGGTCGGTGAAGAAGTCCTTCGCGGTGTAGCGCTGCAGGAACTCCTCGAGCCGCTGCCGCGCGCGCGTGGTGTCCCCCCCGGCGTATTCGGCGATGCCTGCGTGGTACAGCGCCTGGTAGTTCTCCGGCCAATACTCGAGCACCAGCTCCATCATCGGGCCCGCCGCCGAGTCTTCGCCCTGGTCCGCGACGGGGTGGGCGATCTCGAACACCCGCCACGCGGCGTTGGTGCGCGCGCTGCCCGCCGGCAGCGTCTCGATGAGCCGCCGCGCCTCGGCATGGCGCCCGGCCAGCGCGTAACACCCGGCGCCGTAGCCCGCGCCGTCGATGCCCGCGGGCGGCGGCGTGCGCGCCATCACCCCGCTCACCTCGAGCTGGTTGCACCCCGACTTCACCCGCGCAAACCAGCCCGCGGCGCCCGGCTGCAAGGCCGCAGGCACCGAGACCGGCGATGACTCGGCGAGCTCCTGCGCGTTGACCACCACCACGCCCAGCAGCACCGCCACAAGGCCCGCGAGCACCAGCCATTGCCGCCGCGGCGACCGGGCCCGGGGGCCACGGCCTTCCAGCGCCTCGAGGGCCGCGCGCGCGTCCGCGAACCGCGCGGTGCGCTCGAAGGCCATGGCCCGCTGCAACCACGCGCGCAGCGAAGGAGACACGCTGCCGGGCACCGTCAACTGGAACTCGGAGGTCAACAGCTCGGAAGGCACCCGGCCCGTCACCGCGTGCAGCAGCGTGGCCCCGAGGGCGAAGACGTCGCTGGTGCGGTCCACCGTGCCCCCCAGCTGCTCCGGCGGCATGTACCCGAACGTGCCCACCAGCGTGCTGCGGTGCGTGCGCGAGCCCTCGACGGAGCGCGCCGACCCGAAGTCCACCAGCACCACCGAGCCGTCTTCGCGGAACATCACGTTGGCGGGCTTCAGGTCGCGGTGAAAGAGCGCCGGCGAGCGCTGCTGCAGGGCGATGAGCACCGCGAGCAGTTGGCGCCCCAGCTGCAGCACCTCGGCCTCGGGCAGCGGGCCCCGCGAGAGCCGCTGGGCGAGCGACTCACCGCGCACGAACTCGGTGGCGAGGTACAGGCGCAGGCCCACGCCGGTGCCCTCGGTGAAGCGCTCCACGAAGCGCGGCGTCGCCGGGTGCTGCAGCGCCTCGAGGGTCCGGGCCTCGCGCTCGAAGGCGTCGATCTCCTGCGTGCCGGGCACGAGGGCGAAGTGCAGCTCCTTGAGCGCGACCACCTGCCCCGCGCCGTCGTGGGCCACGTACACCCGGCTGTGGGCGCTCTGCGCGAGCACGCGCTCCACCGTCCACTTGCCGGCGCGGTTGGCGATGCCGCAGTGCTCGCAGCGGTCGGCCGTCAGCGGCTGGGCGCAGCGCTCGTTGGCGCACACCCGCGCCGAAGAAGGAGACGCGAGCGGGCTGCGCGTGGCATGGACGGTCACTGGCGGGGGCTCGACCTATTCCTCGAGGTCCCACTCCGGCAGCGAGGTGAGGCGGCCGTCGAGCAACTGCCAGGCGCCCACGATGCCCTCGCGCGCGGCGTCCAGGCCCTGGAGCTTCTTGACCGACACCGCGTCGTCTTCGCGGCAGAAGAGCACCAGCTCGCGCAGGCCCAAGTACACGCGCAGCGGCCCGGGCCCGGTGACCTTCTCCATCGAGACCTGGTGCGAGGCGGTGAGCAGCCGCGCGGCGTCGTGGCCGTCACCGTGCGCCAGCGCCCACAGCCCGGTGGGGATGTTCGAGAGCCGCAGCGCGCCCTGCTCGAGCTCCAGCGCGCGCACCTCCGTGGGCCGCGCCTCGAGGTTCTTCCACGCGGCCTCGTCGAGCTCCTCGAGGGACACGCGGTAGGCCGCGAGCACGCCGTCGGGCACGTAGAGCACCGCCTCCGGATCATCGAGGGCGAAGAAGAGCCACAGGCCGCCCGGGCCCTCGCGCCGCGCCGCGCCTTCCCCGCGCTCGAGGAACGACGAGTCGCGCACCACCGGCAGCACCTTGGCGAGCAACTGCGCCTGCCCGGGCGGGAGCCCCAGGCTGCGCTCCGCGAGTTCCCGGGCGAGCAGCTCCACCGTCTCGGCGAGCGAGCTGCCCAGGCGGCTGGAGTCCTTGAAGAGGTCTTCGAGGCTGAACCGCGCCACGCCACCGCGGCCGAGACGGATGGAGAGCTGGCCCTTGGCCACCACGTGGGGCGTCGACTGGGCCTTGAGCCGGTCGATGAGGGCGCGGGTGAACTCGTCGAAGCTGGGGCCGCCGCCGGGGGGCGAGGGCACGAGGGCCTCGAGCTCTCCGCGCAGCATCATCGCCTCCTCGTCCAGGGGGTCGATGCGCAGCACCTCGAGCACCAGGGCCCGGGCGCGCTCGAACTCCGCGCGGCGCAGGGCGATGGTGGCCAGGGCCTTCATGGGCTCGGGGTCTTGCGCGTTGAGGGCGAGCGCTGCCTTGAGCGGGCCCTCGGCCTCGTTCCACTTCTCGACGCTGATCAACGCCCGGCCCAGGGCGAGGTGCGCCTGCACGTCGCTGGGGAAGTCGCGGCGCACGGCCTCGAGAATGGGGATGGCCTGCGTCACCGCGTCGGCGTTGATGAGCGCCTGGGCCACGGTGGTGCGCCACACGGGGCCGCCGTCACGCTGAGCTGCGTGCTGCAACGCCATCAACTCGGCGTCGTTGAGCACTTCGCCGTTCCACACCTTTTCCCGAATGCGGTCGATCTCCACGGCGCGCACGGTAGCCCAGCTGAAGGCCGTGAATACCGGGTCTGCGCTCACCTCCTGCCCACACTTACCTTCACGGGGGGAAGAGGCTCGACTCAACCGCGCGTGGGCACTAGGTCTTCGCGCACCATGACGACCACGAAGACGCGCAAGGTGACGCTGATCAACGGTGATGGCATCGGCCCCGAGGTGGTGGACGCCACCCGCAAGGTGCTCGAGGCGGTGAAGGCGCCGCTGGAGTTCGAATACAAGGAGGCCGGCTCCGAGGTGGCCAACAAGTACGGCACCAACCTCCCCGACGACACGGTGGAGTCGGTGCTGCGCAACGGGTGCGGCCTGAAAGGGCCGACGGCCACGGGCATCGGCGTGGGGCAGCAGTCGGCCAACGTCGGGCTGCGCAAGCGCCTGGAGCTCTTCGCGTCGCTGCGGCCGGTGAAGTCGGTCCCCGGGGTGAAGACACGCTACGAGAACGTCGACCTGGTGGTGGTGCGTGAGAACACCGAGGACCTCTACGCGGGCATCGAGCACATCGTGGTGCCTGGCGTCGTCGAGTCGCTGAAGATCATCACCGAGAAGGCCAGCACCCGCATCTGCCAGTTCGCCTTCGAGTACGCCGTGAAGCACGACCGCAAGAAGGTCAGCGCCGTGCACAAGGCGAACATCATGAAGCTGTCGGACGGCCTGTTCCTCGACTGCTTCCGCAAGGTGGCCCGCGGCTTCCCGCAGATCAAGTCGGAGGAGGTCATCGTCGACAACCTGTGCATGCAGCTGGTGCGCAACCCCGAGCGCTACGACGTGATGGTGATGGAGAACCTCTACGGAGACATCATCTCCGACCTCTGCTCGGGCCTCGTGGGCGGGCTGGGCGTGGTGCCCGGCGCGAACATCGGTCACAGCACCGCGGTCTTCGAGGCCGTGCACGGCACCGCGCCGGACATCGCTGGCCAGGGGCTCGCGAACCCCACCGCGCTGCTGATGTCGTCGGTGATGATGCTCGACTGGATGGAAGAGCCCGTGCTCGCCCGCCGCCTCGAGAACGCGGTGTGGAAGGTCTTCGGCGAGGGCAAGGTCATCACCCGTGACCTCGGTGGCACCGCCAACACCGCGGAGTTCACCAAGGCCATCATCGGCGCGCTCGCCTGAGCGTCAGCCCGCGCGCTGGATCAGCTCGACCTTGTACCCGTCGGGATCCTGCACGAAGGCGATGACCGTCGTGCCGTGCTTCATGGGGCCGGCCTCGCGCGTGACGAGGCCGCCCCGCTTCTTGATCTCCGCGCACGCGGCGTACGCGTCAGGCACCTCCAGCGCCACGTGCCCATACCCCGTGCCCACCTCGTAGGACTTCGTGTCCCAGTTGTGGGTCAGCTCCAGGGCGGCCTGCTCGGACTCGGGCCCGTAGCCGACGAACGCGAGCGTGAAGCGCCCGTCGGGGTAGTCCTTGCGCCGCAGCAACTGCATGCCCAGGACCTCGGTGTAGAACGCGAGCGACTTCTCGAGGTCGCCCACGCGCAGCATGGTGTGGAGGATTCGCATCCCCCTGCCCTTAGTCGAGTTTCTCGTCGTACATGCTGTCGAGCACCGTCATGTAGCGCTGGGTGATGACCTTGCGCTTGATCTTCAAGGACGGGGTCAGCTCGCCGCTCTCGATGGAGAAGTCGGTGGCCAGCACCTCGAACTTCTTGATGGTCTCGTAGCTGGGCAGCGTCTTGTTGAGCTCGTCGACCACCTTCTGCAGCGCGCCGCGCACCTCGGCGTGCCTGGCCACCGCGTCCATCGAGGGCGCCGAGAGGCCCTTGTCGGTGAGCAGCTTGCGCGCGGCCTCTTCGTTCAGGGTGAAGATGGCGCTCACGTACTTGCGGCGGTCGCCGTGGATGAGCACCTGGCTGAGCAGCGGCGTGCCGGCCTTGAGCGCGTTCTCGAGGTTCTGCGGGGCGATGTACTTGCCGCCGCTGGTCTTGATGAGGTCCTTCTTGCGGTCGGTGATGCGCACGTAGCCGTCGGAGTCGAGCTCGCCGATGTCGCCGGTCTTGAACCAGCCGTCTTCACCGAGCACCTCCTGGGTGGCCGCTTCGTTCTGCCAGTAGCCCTTCATGAGATGCGGGCCGCGAATGAGGATCTCGCCGTCTTCGGCGATCTTCAGCTCCGTGCCGGGGAAGGCCGCGCCCACGGTGCCGATCTTGTTCTTGTGCGGCCGGTTGGCGGTGGTGCCCGCGCAGTTCTCGGTGAGCCCGTACGCCTCGAGGATGAGGAGGTCGTTGAACTCGAAGAAGTACGCAATCTTCCGCGCCAACGGCGCCGAGCCCGAGACGCACACCTGGATGTTGCCGCCCAGGCGCTCCTTCAAGGTGGCGCTGATCTTGGTGAACACCAGCTTCTTGGCGAGCGTGAGGCCCAGCGAGCTGTAGTCCTTGCCGGCCATGCGCGCCGCCGCGTACTTGTCGAACTCGCCTAAGGCCCAGGCCGCGAGCTTGCCCTTGATGCCCGGGGCGCTCAGCGCCTTCTGGATGACGCCCGCGTAGACCTTCTCGAAGATGCGCGGCACGGCGGGCAGCACCGTGGGCTTCGCCTCGGCCGCGTACTCGAGGATCTTGTCCACGTTGTCGCAGAAGGCCATGTCGAAGCCCTGGCCCACCCAGGTGGCCGCCGCGGCCTTGCCGAAGACGTGCGCCAGGGGGAGGAAGAGCAGCATGGTGTCGCTGGCCTTCATGATGCCCATCTCGGCCAGCGCCTCGGCCTCGTAGACGAAGGTGTGGTGCGCGAGCACGACGCCCTTGGGGTTGCCGGTGGTGCCCGACGTGTAGATGAAGCACGCCGGGTCGAAGGGGCTGATGGCGTCGCCCCGCGCGTCGAGCTCGCCCTGGTGCGCGGCCCCGTAGGCGCGGCCGGCGGTCTCCACCGCGCTCATGCCCTTGGCCAGGGTGGCGCCCACCGTCTCGTCGTCGAAGGCGATGACCGTGCGGCAGGCAGGCACCTGCACCGAGGCCGCGAGGATGCGCGTCAGCCGGCCCTTGGCGCCCTTCTCGCCCTCGTCGTTGTCACAGAAGGCCGCGACCGCGCCGGAGTTCTCGAGGATGAAGACGCACTCGTCGACGGTGTTCGAGGCGTAGATGGGCACGGTGATGCCGCCGGCCGTGACGATGGCCAGGTCGGCGAGGGCCCACTCGAGCCGGGTGGGCCCGAAGACGGCGACGCGGTCCCCGGGCTTGATGCCCAGCTCCATCAGGCCGTGGGCCAGGTCGCGCACCCGGGTGTCGAGCTGGTTCCACGTCAGCTCGCTCCACACGCCCTTCTTGCGCCCGCGGGCCGCGCGCTTGCTGCCGCTGGCCTTCACCCGCTCGCGGAACATGCTCACGAGGGTCTTCGTCTTCAGCTTGGAGACGCGTTCGGTCAGCTGCTGCTGCCAGGTCATGAGGGCTCCGGGAATGGGTGTGGGGGTACGGCGCGGGCGGGAACATGCGGGAAGTCGCGGACAGTCGCCAGAACGACCTTCCGACGCAGCACGTCGAGAAAATGAATGAGTGCGTCGTCGCCGTCCGGCACCAGCGGGGACCGGCTACCGCGAGCGCTGACGTCGCTGGCTCACCGCAGCGCCCGCTGGAGCGCCGCGAGCACCGCCGCCCGGCTGGGGGGCTTCCACAACAGCTCCGCGTCGTCGACGCCGCCCAGCTCCACCACCTCGGCGCTGTAGCCGCTCATCAACAGCACCGGCATCGACCACCGCTCGCGCACCAGGCGGCGCAGGTCGAGGCCGCCCATGCGGGGCATCACGATGTCGGTGAGCACCACGTTCGGCGCGAGGCCCTTCTCGAGCAGGGCCATGGCCTCGACCCCGTTGCCCGCGGTGGTCACCTGGTAGCCCGCGGCGGTGAGCATCTGCTCCAGCACCCGGCGCACCAGCGGCTCGTCTTCCACCAGCAGCACGCGCTCCCCGTGGCCTCGGGGCAGCTCGGGCTCGGCGGGCCGCTCGGCGGCGGCCTGCCCATCGGGCGCGCGCGGGAAGGCGATGCGGAACACCGAGCCCCGCGTGGGCTCGCTGAGCACCCAGATGAAGGCGCCGCTCTGGCGCACGATGCCCAGCACCGTGGCCAGCCCCAGGCCCGTGCCGCGGCCGGCCGCCTTGGTGGTGAAGAAGGGCTCGAAGATGTGGGTGAGCGTCTCGGCCGACATGCCGCTGCCGGTGTCACCGACGCGGAGCACCACGTAGTCGCCGGGAGGCACGGTGCGGCCGTCGGCGGTGGGCGTTCCGTCGAGGCTGGCGTTGGTCAGGCCCACCACCAGCGTGCCGCCCTGGGGCATCGCGTCGCGGGCGTTGATCGCCAGGTTCATCATCACCTGCTCGAGCTGCCCGGGGTCCGCCTTGATCGGCCACAGGCCCGGGGGAATCTCGGTCTTCAGCTCGATCGACGTGCCGATGACCCGGCGCAAGAGCGTGCTGGAGCGCTGCACCGTGTCCCCGAGGTTCACCTCCTGGACCTTGAGCACCTGGCGGCGGCCGAAGGCGAGCAACTGCCGCGTGAGCTCCGAGGCGCGTTGGCCGGCCTCGTCGATCATGGTGATGCTCTCGCGCTGCTCGTCGGTGAGGCTGTCGTCGAGCAGGGCCTGGGTGTTCGAGAGCACCACCGTCAGCAGGTTGTTGAAGTCGTGGGCCACGCCGCCGGCGAGCTGGCCGATGGCCTCGAGCTTCTGGCTCTGGCGCAGCTGCGCCTCGAGGTCGACCTCGCGGCTCACGTCGCGGGCCACCCACACCTCGAAGCCGGCGCCCTCGATGGACGCGATGGACAGGGCGCACTGCCACGGCGCCGCGCCCCGGCGCTGGGCCCGCAGCCGCCCGCGCCACGCCTCGG
>CAIVGN010000063.1 GCA_903905455.1 uncultured Archangium sp. | reverse complement strand
GACCCGCGGCTGTACGACACCCACTTCGCCGGCACCTTCCCCCTGTGGGACGTGCTCTTCGGGACTCAGGCCGCGGTGGGGAGCGGCCAGCGCGAGGCGATCGCCGCGAACGAGGGCGCGTTCGCCGCGAACCACGCGCGCCGCGCCTCGACGTCGAGCGTGCGGTAATTCACGTACTCCACGGCGGTCACCGGCATGAAGAGCCGGTAGGCGAGCGGGCGCGCTGAACCGAGGGGGAGATCGTTCATCGGCGCGATGATCAGCCCCAGGCCGTTGGGTCCGTTGGGGCTCGGGGGGAAGCCGTCGAAGTCCTTGAGGCCTCCGCGCGCGGTGGTGATCAACGAGAGCTCGGCGAGGTTGAGCAGCGCGGTGCGCGTCGCCGGGGTGTCCGCGCGGGCGACCACCAGGAACTCCGCGTGCTCGGTGGCGTACTCCACGAGGCCCGCGGGCGCCCGGGACCGGCCGGTGCCGACGGTGGTGATCAGCACCACGCCGTCGTCCCGGGTGAAGACCTCGAGCGCGATGGGCGGCAAGCCTTCACGGGCCTCGTAGAGCAGTCCGTCGGTGCCCTGGAAGCCGTCACCGGCATAGCGGCGCTGCAGGAGTTCCTCGAGCGCGCGGCGGTACACGTCGAGCGGCACCTGCGCCGGGTTCGCGTCCCACAGGCGGGCGGGGTGGCGCGCGGGCAGCTCGGCGCAGCGCAGCGTGAGCATCAGGCCGTCGTCGTCCGTCGCGGCGTCCCAGCGGTAGGTGCTGTCGTGCGCCCCGGGGAGGCTGGGGCTGCGCGCGCCCAGGCGGTAGGCGACGGGCACCTCGAAGGCCGCCGGCGGCTCGTCGAGCGTGGGGTCGGCGGCGAGGCGGCCACAGGCGAACTGCACCGCCTGCATCGTGCGCTCGAGGGTGAAGGTGTCGTCGCTCGCGCCGGACGCCACCGCGCTCACGTTGGGCCGGCCAAAGTAGTGCGGGAGCCCGTAGCTGCGGCACTGGAAGCCGTCGGCCTCCGCGCTGGCCAGGAAGTCGAGCCACGCGGCGAAGGGGCGCACCTCGGGGTTCGACACGTCGCGCAGTTGGTCGCGAAAGCGGCCCGCCGACTTCACCGTGCCCGCGGCCTTGTGCAGCACCACCGCGTGGCCCCCGTGGTCCAGCAGCGCCAACACCAGGCGCGAGGCCTCGCGCATGCGCCCCCCGTTGGCCGCGAAGGCGTCGCTCGGGCCGAAGGTGCGGCGCCCCGTGAAGGCGTCGAGGAGGCCCAGCTTCACGCCGATGTACGCTTCCCCGAGCGGCAGCGCGCCCTCGAGCCGGAGATCGAGCCCCTCGGCCGGCATCGGCGTGGTGCTGAGCGTGGACAACACGTTGAGCGCGCCGAAGGTCACCTTGGCGTTCTCGGGCGTCGCGCCGAAGACGGCCTGGTATGCGCGCGTCGCGGCGGCGCCCGTGGCGAAGAGCACGCTGACGTCGAACAGTTGGTGAACGCTCATCGACCCTCCAGCTCAGCCCTTGGGGCAGGTGTTGTGACAGAGGTTGCAGGTCGCCGGGTTCGTCATGTTCGACTCCTTGTGCACGAAGGCCCACTTCGTCTTGTAGGCGGTGCCGGTGCTGGTGGTCACGATGCCCGTCGGCGCGGTGTGGCACTGGCGGCAATTGACCGGGAAGAAGTGGTTGGGGTTGGTGAACCGGCAGGTGTTGCCGCTGAAGGTCGCGGTGAGCGCCGTCGCGGTGAAGGGCCGGCTGTCACCGGCGCCCGCGGCGATGGTGGCCGCCCCGTTCCACACCGTGCCGAGGAGGTCGGTGCCCGCCTCGTGACACGCGTTGCACGCGGTGGTGATCAACGTCGACGCGTGGTCGTAGCCGTCGGCCTGCTTCCCGCCGGCGCTGCTGGCGTGGCAGGTCGTGCACGGCGTCCCCACGGCGACGGTGGGGTGGGGCAGCTTGGTGATGCCCGCCTGGGTGGTGACGGCGGTCGCGGGGGGCTGCGAGATGGTGAACCCACCGACGGAGATGAACTGCGGCACGCCCGCGGCGCCCAGCCAGTTGGGGGTGCTCGCGGTGCCCGTGCCTGGCCACGAGTGGCACGAGCTGCAGTCCTGCGAGGCCGCGGTGGCGGTGAAGGTGGCGTGGTCCTGCGCGAGGTAGGTCACGCCGGGCTTCTCCGCGAAGTGGCAGTTGCTGCAGCGGCCGGTGGTGGTGTTCATCACCAACGCCGTGGCGCCCGAGAAGTGCGCGTGGAACTGGGCCTGCGCCCACTCCTTGCCCTGCACGCCGGCGGTGGTCGAGGTGCCCTTCTGCGTGTGGCAGGTGGCGCAGTCGAAGCTGGTGACGTTCACGTCGGCGTGGGTCAACTGCGCGAAGGTGCCCGCGGGAATGCCGGTCATCACCGCGCCGGCCGAGGCGCTGAGCGTCGAGGAGTTGCTGAGGCCCGAGGGCAGGTTGTTGTTGGTGCCCAGCACCGTGCCCTTGCCGTTGGTGGTGCCGTGGCAGTTGGCGCACACCGTGGTGGTGGCCGCGGGGTGCAGCGGCGTGCTCCGGCTCCAGGCGCTGCCCGAGGTCTTCGCGTCGGCCGCGTGACAGGTCACGCAGTCCTTGCCCGCCACCGCCACCGAGCCGTGGTTGTTCCACTGCGCGCCGTTGCTCGTCGTCCTGCCCAGCGGCAGGGTGTAGGTGACGGTGCTCTGCGTCGAGGCGTTGGCGGCCGGCTCCGAGACCGCGTGGCAGTCGGTGCAGGCCGTGGGCTGCGGCGTCAGCGAGGCGTGGAGCGCGCCCGTCTGCCACAGCGTCGCTGCGTGGGACGCCGTCGTCGCGCGGCTCAGCGCAGTGGCGTGGCAGCTCTCGCACTTCTGGACCACCAGCAGCGGGGAGCGGTGCTTCATCGCGTAGCGCACGCCGCTGGTGAGGTCGGCCTTCGCCGCGTCGGCCACCAGCGGGTAGTGACAGCCCACGCAGTCCTTCGGGGTCGCCGCACCGATGTTGGCGTGGAAGAGCCCGTCGCTCCACGTCGAGCCCGGCGCGCGGTGGCAGACCGAGCAGTCGACCTGGTCGACGCGCGTGACGGAGTTGCCGCCGAGGGTGACCGCGGTGAGGAACTCCGCCGCATGGTCCATGGGCTGCAGCGACGAGGCCGCCTTCTCGACGATGTTCGGCGGGTACATCGTGGCGTGGCATTCGCGGCAGGCGGTCGTGGGCTGGGCGAAGGGCGCCACGGTGCCGCCTGGCGTCGCCGCGTAGGTGGTGAGCGACGCGTGGTACTTGCCGTCGGCGAAGCTGGTGACGGTGGTGCCGCTGTGCGTGTGGCAGTGCCAGCACTTCGTGTTGTCGGGCGTCCCGGTGGGGCCGGCGTTGAGCGCCGCGGGCACCACGCTCGAGACGTGGAGCATCGCGTTGTAGAGCGTCGAGGTGGTGCTGGTCATGCCGGTGACGAAGTTGGTGGCGTTGCGCGTCAGGGCCAGCCCGGTGAGCGAGACGAACTGCGTCGGCGCGCTGACCAGCGACGAGCCCGGGTAGGTCTGTCCGCCCTTCCAGTCGCCGTTGGGCAAGAGGCCGGTGCCTGCGTTGAAGTACCGCGCGTAGGTGTTGGCGACGACGGTGGCCTGGTGACAGCCCACGCAGTCTCCGGTGCCGTTGGCCGCGTGGTCGAAGCCCACGGCGGTGTTGGCCTGGCTGACGCCGAGCACGAGGTCCGGGCGTTGCGTGCTGTGGCAGGTGAGGCACGTCGCCGCCGCCACCGTCGTGGGGCCGTGGGCGAAGTGGCCGCCCTGCCAGTTCTGGGTGCTGCCCCAGGCGCCGGTGCCGGGGCCGGCGTGGCAGCTGACGCAGTCGAGGCCGTCGCCGTGGGTGACGCCCGAGGCGTTGGTGCCGTAGTCGAACGGGGCCTGGGTGTACGTGGTGCTGGCCCAACCCGTGGTGGAGGTCGGCCGGGCCGCGGCGTGGCACGGCAGGCAGCTGGCCGGGGTGCTCGCGCCGGCGAGGTGGAAGCGGCCGCCGGTCCAGGAGGCCCAGGGGCTCGAGGTGCTGCTGGCGTGGCAGTCGGCGCAGTCACCCAGTGCGGTGGTGGTGCCGTGGTCGAACTGCACCGTCGCGCCGAGCGCGGCGTTCATCGAGGTCAACAGGCCGTTGGCGCGGCTGTTGGCGTGGCAGTCGAGGCAGGAGGTGGGCTGGGCGCCGAGCGACGCATGGTACCGCACGGCCCCCGCGTCGGCGCTCATCCCCCAGGTGGCCTGCAGGGTGGCCGAGGGGCTGGCGTGGCACTGGCCGCAGTTGGTCGAGACCAGCGCGGTGGTGGTGGGGCTGCCGTTGCTCCAGCGCACGGCCTCGTGGCGCATCTCGCCGGTGGCCGGGGTGCGGGCGGGGCTGGTGGCCAGCGGGCCCACGAAGCCCGAGGGCGCGGCCGCCGCGTGGCACGAGGCGCACCCGGTGGGCTGGGCGAGGCCGAGGTTGGCCAGCGCGCTGTGCAGCTCGCCCGGGTAGTAGACGCCCGAGGCCGCGCTGGTGTGGCAGTTGGAGCAGGCGCCGTTGGCCGCCGCCGGGTACTCGGTCGAGCTGTGCACCATGGTCATCGGCACCACCTCGGTGAGCGGGGTGACGGCGGAGATGGTGGTGGCCGTGAAGCGCGGCACGAGGCTGCTGACGGTGATGTTCGCGTTGGGGTCGGCGACGCCGCCGTCGGGGGCGCCGGGGATGCCGTTGACGTGGCACATGAGGCACGTGCCGGGGTTGGCCATCAGCGCCTGGTCATGGGGGAAGCGCCACGCCGTCGCGTAGGCCGCGCCGGTGGTGACCGCGCCGGTGCCCGCGGGGCTGAGGTGACACTGCCCGCAGTCGGCCGGGTAGAAGTGGTTGGCCCGGGTGACGGTGAGGCCCGCGCCGAAGTGGGCGACGAGGCTGGCCAGGGTGAAGGGCCGCGTGTCGCCGGCACCCGCGGCGACGGAGGTCGCGCCGTTCCACGCGGTGCCCACGAGGCCGCTGCCCGCTTCGTGGCACGCGCCGCAGTTGCTGTTGATGAGCGGCGAGGCGTGGTCGTAGCCGAAGGCGCCCTGGCCCCCGCCCGACGACGCGTGGCAGGTGATGCACGCGGGGCCCGAGGGGTGCGGCAGGTTCATCACGGCCGGCTGCGTGGTGCCGGCCGTCGCGGGCGGCGAGCTGATGGTGAAGCCGCCGACCGCGATGAACTGCGGGGCGCCCGTCGCGCCCAGCCAGTTGGGGGCCGCGGTCGTGCCCGTGCCGGGCCAGGAGTGGCAGCTGCTGCAGTCCTGCGTGCCGGCGGTGCTGGTGAAGGTCGCGTGGTCTTGCGCCGCGAAGCCCGCGCCCGGCTTCACGTTCATGTGGCAGTTGCTGCACCGCGCGGTGCCGCCGTTGAGCGTCAGCGGCGTCGCCGAGTTGAAGTTCGCGTGGAACTTCGCGAGCCGCCAATCGGTGACGCTGGAGTGGCAGAAGGCGCAGTCGCGGGTGCCGACGTTCGCGTCCTGGTGCGTGAGTTGGTCGGGCTGGCCCGAGACGCCGGTGCTCGCCGAGGCCGAGGTGAGGGTCGAGCTGTCGGTCAGGCCCGAGGGGAGGTTGTTGTTGGTGCCCGGCGTCGCGCCGCGGCCGTTGCCCAGGCCGTGACAGGCGGCGCAGGCGGTGGCGCCCGGCGTGGGTGCGTGGAAGAGGCCCGCCTTGTTCCACGCGCTGCCCGAGGTCTTCGCGTCGGCGGCGTGGCACTGGGCGCATTCCCGGCCGGCGGCCAGCGGCGCGCCGTGGTTCATCCACATCATGGTGTTGGTCGGCGTGGCCCCCCTGGGCAGCGCCCAGGTGACGGTGCCCTGGGTCGAGAGGTTGGGCGGAGGCTGCGAGACGCCGTGGCAGTCGACGCAGGCCGCGGGCTGCGGGGTGACGGACGGGTGCAACACGCCGGTCGCCCACAGCGCCGCGGCGACGGGGATGGTGCTGGCCTGGCCGAGCGCCGCGAGGTGGCAGGTGTCGCAGCGCTGCGAGGCGAGCTGGCTCGAGCGGTGCTTCATGGCGAAGGTGGTGCCCTGCGCATGGTCCGCCTTCGCCGCGTCGGCCATCAGCGGGTAGTGACAGCCCACGCAGTCCTTCGGCACCGAGGCCCCGATGCTGGCGTGGAACACGCCGTCGCTCCACGCGCCGCCCGGGGTGTGGTGACAAACGGAGCAGTCGACCTGGTTGACCGCGGTGACGGAGGCGCCGCCCAGGGTGACGGCCTGGGTGAACTGCGCGGCGTGGTCCATGGGCACCAGCACGCCGCCATCGCGCTCCACGATGTCGGTGGGGAGCCCGGTGCTGTGGCAGTCGGCGCAGCCGCGCACGGGCTGGGCGAAGGGCACCACGGTGCCTCCGGGGGTGGCGCTGTAGCTGGTGAGGGCCGCGTGGAACTTGCCGTCGTTGAAGGCGGTGACGGTGGTGCCGGTGCTGGTGTGGCAGTGCCAGCACCTGGTGTTGTCCGGGCTCCCGGTGGCGCCGGCGTTGAGCGCCGCGGGCACCTGGGCCGAGACGTGGAGCATGCCGTTGGGCAGCGTGGCGGTGCTCGAGGTCATGCCCGTCACGAGGCTGGTGGGGCTTGGCCGCGTGAGCTTCGTCTGGGTCACGGTGATGAAGCGGGTGGCCGAGCTGGCGAAGGTCGAGCCGGGGTAGGGCACGCCGCCCTTCCAGTCTCCGTTGGGGAGCGTGGCGGTGGTGGCGTTGAAGTAGCGCGCGTAGGTGTTCGCGGTGACGGTGGCCTGGTGGCAGCCGAAGCAGTCACCGCTGCCGTTGAGCGCGTGGTCGAAGCCGACGGCGGTGTTCGCCTGGCTCGCGCCGAGCACCAGGTCCGGGCGCTGCGTGGCGTGACAGGTGAGGCAGGTGGTGGCCGAGAGCGTGGCCGGGCCGTGCGTGAAGTGGCCGCGCGCCCAGTCGTGCGTGCCGCCCCACTGGCCCGCGCCGGGGCCCGCGTGGCAGGTGACGCAGTCGAGGCCCGCGCCGTGCGTCACCCCGTTGCCGTTGGTGCCGTAGTCGAAGGGCGCCGTGGCGTAGCCGGGCTCGGTCCACCCCGTGGTGGCCGTGGGGCGCCGCGCGGCGTGACAGGGCAGGCACGAGGCGGGCGTGCTGCTCCCCGCGACGTGGAAGAGCGCGCCTGACCAGCTGGCGAAGGGCGCGGCGGTGCTCGCGGCGTGGCAGGTGGCGCAGTCGGCCTGGGCCAGCGGTGCCGCGTGGTCGAACTGCAGCGTCGCCGGCATGGTGGCGTTGGCCGAGGTCAGCAGCCGCGCGGGCCGGGTGTTGGCGTGGCAGTCGATGCACGAGCCGGGCTGGGGCCGCCCGCTGGCCTCGAGGGCCGAGTGGTACAGGGCGGGGCTGGTGCCGAGGCGGCCGGCGGCCCAGGTGGTCACGCCTTGCGTGCCCGGCGCCAGGTGACAGGCCCCGCAGTCGGTGGGCACCAGCGCGGTGGTGGTGGGCGCGCCGTTGGTCCACTGCACGGCGTCGTGTTTCATCTCCGGTGAGGCCGGGCTGCGCGCGGGGTTGGTGGCCAGCGGTCCCACGAAGCCGCGCGGCGCCGCGGCGCCGTGGCACGCGTCGCACCGGGTCGGCTGGGCGAGCGTGAGGTTGGCCAGCGAGCTGTGCAGCGCGCCGGGGAAGAACACGCCCGAGGCCGCGCCCTGGTGACAGTTCGAGCAGGCCGACTTCGCCGCGGTGGCGAGCTCGGGCGACGCGTGGTCCATGGTCATGGGCACCACCTCGTCGATCGGCGTGACCAGCGAGATGTCGAGACCCGAGTAGGTCGGCGCCCAGGCCCGCACCACGACGCTGCGGGCCGGGTCGAAGGTGAGCTGCGCGGGGGCGCCGGTCGCGCTGCGCCAGGTGCTCGTGACGTGGCAGCCCACGCAGTCGGCGCCGCTCATCGCGGGGTGCGTGAAGTTGGCGACGGGCAACGCCGCGAAGGGCGTCTCGACGTCGTGGCACATGGCGCACTCGCCGGTGATGCCCGCGTGATCGTAGGCCTTCTCGTCGGACGCCGGGTGGCAGCTCACGCAGGCCTTGCTCTCAAAGGCATACAGCGCGGTCTGCCCGTGCAGGCGGCCGGTGAGGATCTCCTCGTGGCCGTGACAGCTGGTGCAGGAGATCTCGGCGAAAGACTCGGCGCCCGCGGGGTGGCAGGAGTCACACGCGACGGGGGCGTCAGCCTTGAAGAGCTGCTGTCCCAGCTCGTGCTTCGCTCCCGCGCCGATGGGGAAGAAGGGGTGGTTCTGGGGCGTCACCGGGTGCGGAAACGGCGGTACCTTCGTCTGTTCTGTGCAGCTCGCGAGTACGGAAGAGACGACGAGGAGCAGGAGACGAAAACTGGCTCGCATTGACCGAAGCTTGCGTCAGATGTCCAAATGAACGCGAGTACAAGTGCCGCGCGGCACGCTGATCAGGGGGCGCAGCCGAGCCGGCGGTTGCCCAGGGCAACCTCATCCACCCACACGGTGGGTGGCGCACTCAGGGTGAAGTCCCACGCTCCGAGGTAAAATTCCTCGAACCGGCCCCCGCCGTTGGGGAAGACTCCGGCATCCAGCGTGACCTGCAGCACGCCGTCGACGAACACCTTCAGCGAAGGGCGCGGTGACGGGTCGAGCTCGAACTCATAGCAGCGCCAGCCCGACCCGATGATCAGCGGACCCTGGGGGAACAGGGTGAGGCCGTCATCTGCGAAGGCCAGGGGCCGATCGGAGACGCCGGTGCCGATGCTCCGGCCCCGGTTGGTCGGGGAATGGGCCTCGAAGGTGTAGACGTCGTGGTTCGCGGTCGCCGTGCTGAAGCGGAAGTGCGCTCGCACCCAGACGGTGCCGGCATCGCCGATGAACGTCCTGGAGAGGGTGGTCCTCACGTCGGTGCCGGTCATCACGGGCTCGAGCCTCAGCGCGCCGCCGTGGAGGCCCGCGTCGGCCTCCCAGCTCACGACCCCTGCGACCTCATGCACGGTCCACCCCGGGGGCACGCCGGGTACGTCGAAGCGCTCGCAGACGTCGGCGTTCGCGCAGGCACCGCCATCGTCCCACGGGCCCGCGTCGGGCAACTCACCTGCGTCGGCGAGATGGCCTGCGTCGGTGATCTCCCCTGCGTCGGTGCGCTCGCCCGCGTCGG
>CAIVGN010000062.1 GCA_903905455.1 uncultured Archangium sp. | reverse complement strand
GGGCTCGCGCGCGCGGGCAGCGACGACGCGTTGCGCTGGCTCACGCAGTCCTTCAGTGAAGGGGACGAAGACGAGCGCGTGCTCGCCAGCCAGTTGATGGGCCAGCACTTCCCCGACCGCGCGTTCCAGGTGCTGGGCCCGCTGCTGCGTGGCGGGGAGAACCGCAGCGAACGCGAGCGCCGCGCGATGTGGGTGGCCATCGGCCACTCCACCGAGCCGCAGGCCCTCGACGCCATCGTCCTCGAGCTGCGGCAGTCGGCCTCGCTGCTCAACCGGGCGAAGGTCGAGGCTCGGAAGGTCGACGCGCTGGAGGCCGTGGCGGCGATGAAGGGCCCCGCGGGCGCGGACCTCCTGCGCTCCGTCTCGCAAGACCCCGCGCAGGGGGAGGCGGTGCGGGCCGCGGCGCAGCGGCACCTGCGCGCGTCGGCGTTGATCGACCAGACGGCCGCCGAGCAAGCGATGTTCCGCTCGAGCGACTCGCGGCGCTGGGAGCGCACGCCCAGCACGTGGCGCGACGTGGTGCTCGACCTCGACGCGCTCGCCCGCGCGTCACGGCTGATCGACCTTCACCACCCGAGCCTCGAGGTGCCCTTCGCCCGCCTCGCCCACCGGCTCGAGGCGCTGCAGCCGCGCGAAGGGCCGGCCACGGTGACCGTCGGCGCCAGCCCCATTCGCGTCAACGGCCAGCCCATCGTCGAGGGCGCCGACGCCGAGCTCGACGCGGTGGTGACCCGCTTCCAGCAGCGGGGCATTGCGAGCTTCACCTTCGCCAGCCAGGCGCCGCGCCGGGAGCTCGAAGACCTCGCGCGCTGGCTGGCCGGCGGGGCGCCGACCGAGGGCCTCGACACGCCGACCATCACCCGCGCGCTGGCGACCGCGGGCACCGCGCCGCTCGAGGCGCCGGTGCTCACCGCGCCCACCACCGCCGACGACTCGCGCGAGGCGATGATCCGCTACGTCGACCTGGTCTTCACCTTCCGCGAGTGGTTCGCCGAGCGGTCGCGGCACCCGGCGACGCCGAGGCCCGACGTGCGCGCGCCGCTGCACGAGCTGGCGCTTCTGGTGGGGGCCCGCCAGGTGCGCTTCGTGGGCGTGACTCCCCGCGCGAACAACCGCGACGCCGAGCTCTTTCACAGCGCCAACGTGATGCTGCTCTCGCTGGTGTTCGCCGCCGAGCTCGGCCTCTCCGACGCGCGCCGCCTCGAGCTGGCCACCTGCGCGTTCTTCGCCGACGTGGGCAACCTCGACCTGAAGGACGAGACGCTGCTGCGCGCGGGCCGGCTGACCGAAGAGGATCAACGCGACGTCGCCCAGGCCCGCCGTCGCTCGGTGGCCGAGCCCTTCGCGCGCCTGGGGGATGCCCACGGCGCGACGTCCTGGGCCACCGTCGTCGTGGAGCAGGAGATCGACTGGGGCACGCGCGAGACCCCCGGAGGCGTGGGGGTGAACGCGAACGTGGGCCTGCTGGGCAGCCTCGTGGCCCTGGCCCGCGCGTGGGAGACGTTGACCACCACCACCGCGGCCCGCGAAGGGTTGTCACGTGACGCGGCGCTCGAGGCGTTGACCACCCGGGTCGGGCACCGCTTCCGCCCGGAGTTGCTGGCGCTCTTCAGCCGCTTCGTGAAGCGCCTCTCCACGCGGCCGGTGCAGGCCCGCTGATCAGCGCAAGACGAGGCGCTCGCGCAGCTCCAGGTCGAGCAACTCGTACTCCACCGGGTCTACCTGGTTCATCGCCCCGTCGAGGAAGAGCAGGGCGTCGTCCTCCTCGCAGCCCAGGTGGTAGCGCAGGCCGCCGCGCACCTGGAGCCCGCGCAGCGAACCGAACACCGGCGTCGGCGAGTCGGCCCAGTCCCCGAAGAGGTCGCGGCACTTCTTGTCGTTGATGTGACCGATGACCTGGGTGAGCCCCGAGGGCAGCGAGCGCGGGTCGTAGCGACGGTTCGCGCGGTCGACCTTCTTGATGGCCGGGTTTGCGGGCCGGTGCGCGAGGATGCCACGCGATTCGCCGTCCTTCGCCGACCCCAGCTCGTGCAGCGGCGCCAGGTCGAGCGGACCCTCCGCCTTCCAGTGCGAGACCCGCGCGTCGAGGAAGCGGTTGAGGGCGGCGGCGATCTCCACCGCGTTGAACTGCGTCACCCCCAGCAGCGCGAGGTCGTCGGTGGTGACGCCGGCGTGCACCAGCAGGAGGTCGGCGGCCGAGGCCACGGCCAGGCGCACCCGGCGCTTCTTGAGCAGCCGCGTGAGCAGCACGCGCTGGCGCTCCTCGAAGCACGAGTAGTCGCGGGAGATGACCGCGGCGGAGGCGAGCACCGGGTAGCGCGCGAGGAAGGCCTTGTCGTTGGTCTTGAGCAGCACCTCGTCGGCGCTCGCCCGCGCCTCGATGTAGCTCGAGTCGGTGAAGCCGAAGAGCTCGCCCACGCGCACCAGGTCGTGGTTGCCGACGATGATCTGCACCTGGTCCGGCGGGTGCGCCGCGAGCCACGAGAGGATGCGCGTGCCGTCTTCGGTGGCCTCCACGCGCTC
>CAIVGN010000061.1 GCA_903905455.1 uncultured Archangium sp. | reverse complement strand
CCGCGAGTCGACCTCGTCGCTCAAGCTCAACGCGTCGGCCGATGGCAAGGGCGGGGCGCAGGCCTCGTGCAGCGCCATCCCCATGGACGCTTCGCTCGCCGCGCTCGGCCTGGGCTTGCTCGCCATCGCCCGCCGCCGTCGCAGCTGAGCTGACCCGCGCACTGCCGGGGGGAACCGATTCGCCCCGCCGTCTCCTTCGGGAGCCGGCGGGGTTTGTTTTTGCGCAGGGACTTCAGCCGAGCCGGGGAAAGACCTCGGGCCGCGCCATGAAGACCTCGTCGGGGAAGCGCCGGTCGCCCAGGTGCAGGGTGCGCTTGGTGGCGAAGTCGAAGAGCAGCGGGTCGTGACGGTCGATCTCGTTGAGCCAGCCGCGCTCGTCCTCGGTGAGGAAGCCGGCCTTCACGATGGCGCTGGTCTGCAACAGCGCGTTGATCGCCGGCAAGGGGTAGTCGCTCCCGTTGATCAGCCGCGGGTGCAGTTCGGGGTGCTCGAAGAGGTATTGCAGCGGCGCGCCCACGCGGTTGACCTGGGTCATCGCCGAGAGCTCGCCGAAGAGCGTCCCGTTCCACGCGGGCTCGGCCATCAGCCGTGCGAAGAGCTGGAAGTTGTCCACCCACGGCCCGCTCCCGCCGCTGGCGTCGAGGTCGGGGTTGCTGCCCAGCGACGCGCAATGCGCCACCACCACCGTCACCCCGCGCGAGAGCGGCCGCCGCAGGTGCAGCGGGTTGCCCAGGCGCTGCGCCTCTTCGGCGTGCACCGCCTTCTCTTCACCGGCGTGGGTGATGAGCGGCACGCGCAGCCGTACCAGCGCGTCGTAGAACGCGTCGCACCTCGGGCTCGAGGGGTCGATGTTCATGGCGTTGGGCAGCCACTTGACCGCCACGGCCCCGGCCTCCACCGCCTTCGAGAGCGCCTCGACGGCGTCGGCCCGGTAGGGGTGCACGGAGGCGCAGGCCACGAAGAGCTCCGGCGAGGCCTTCGCCAGCGAGAGCACGTACTCGTTGGGCGT
The DNA here is from genome assembly GCA_903905455.1 of uncultured Archangium sp. Lineage (GTDB taxonomy): Bacteria > Myxococcota > Myxococcia > Myxococcales > Myxococcaceae > Archangium_A. The sequence goes on along the minus strand of CAIVGN010000061.1, from coordinate 8,984 downwards.
GTAGAACTCCGACGCGTCGGGCAGCGGCTGGCCCGCGTCGTCGTGCGCCCGGTCGAAGGACAAGAGGAGCGCGCGGCCGTGCGGCGCCTGGCGCTGCAGTAGTTCCCGCAGGCGCCCCACGTACTGTTGATCGGCCTGGGCGAGGTCGGTCACGCCCGAGGCCGCCAGGTAGATGCTGAACTTCATGTACTCCAACGGGTCGAGCACCGACTGGAGCCGCTCGCCCACGGTGCACCCGGAGCCGCCGCGGCCCAGCCCCACCACGTGCACGTGGGCGTCGAGCACCCGCTTCGGGTCGAGGCCGTGCCACGCGCGGTCGAGCAGCGCCTGGGCCCCGGTCGAGAGCGGGCCGGTGAGCTCCGAGGGCCTTGCCACGCGCGCGGTGCCGTAGCGGAAGCCGCCGTAGAGCGCGGCGCCGGTGGTGAGCACGAGGAGCTGCCTGCGGGTCAGTCGGGCCATGGGGCGTGAGATCGGGCCCGATTGTGTGCTCAGAAGGGCCGATGCGACACGCTCTCTTTCTCGGTCTGGTGCTGGTGGGCTGCTCGGCGCCGGTGAAGCCCGCCCCCGTCACCCCCACGCCGTGGCAGCCCGGCCAGGTGCTGGTGCTCGACAAGCAGCCCAACGCGCGCGGCTACACCGAGCTGCGCGGCCTGGTGCACGTGCACAGCATCTACTCGCACGACGCCTGCGACAACGCGCCCCACGACGACGCCGGCGTCTACAACCAGCCCTGCCTCGAGGACTTCCGCCGCGGGGTCTGCCAGACCGGCGACGACTTCTTCTTCCTCACCGACCACGGCACCAGCTTCTCGACCAACGAGTTCCCCGCGGTGCTGCTCCACGACGCCTCGCGCGGGGACGTGCTCGTGGAGCGCAACGGCGCGCCCGTCGCCAACCGCCTCGCCTGTCCGGGCACCACCGCGGCGCCGTTGATCATGGCCGGCACCGAGACCGGCGCCATGCCCGTGGGCCTCGAGCGCCACGTGGGCACCCCGGCCACCCGGGGGAACACCTACGGCAGCCTCGAGAACGTGGCCCTCGACGCGTTCCACGACGTCGGCGGCGTCACCCTCGTGGCGCACACCGAAGACTGGACGGTGCAGCAGCTCATCGACATGCACCTCGACGGCTTCGAGATGTTCAACCTGCACCGCAACGCGCTCAAGAATGGCGGCGTCGCGGCAGACCTCATCCTCAACTACGTCGACAAGGGCCTGCTCGACGGGCTGATGCACCCCGACCTCTTCCTCGCGGCCTTCAACCTGGACGACGACACCTACCTCACGACCTGGGGCACGGTGCTCTCGCGCGGGCACCACCGCGTCACCACCATGGGCAGCGACTGTCACCGCAACACGTTCCCCCAGCTGCTGCAGGACGGGGAGCGCATCGACAGCTACCGCCGCATGATGAGCGCGTTCAGCAACCACCTGCTGGTCAAGCCGAAGGCCGACGGCAGCTGGGACGACGCCGACTTGAAGGCCGCGCTCAAGGCCGGCCGCAACTTCGGGGTCTTCGAGTTCCTGGGCCACGCCGAGGGCTTCGAGTTCGTGGCGCTCGCGGGCGGGGCGACCAGGGAAATCGGCGAGACCGCGTCGCTGGCCGCCGGGGTGACGCTGCAGGCCACCCTGCCGAAGGTCAAGAACCTCGACCCCGCGGGGGAACAGCCGGTGCTGACGATGAACCTGCTGCGCGCGCGCGAAGGAGGGTGGGACGTGGTCGCCAGCGTGACCGAGGGCACGCTCTCGTTCCCCGCGACGCAGGCGGGCGCCTACCGGGTCGAGGTGCGCATGGTGCCCAAACACCTGAGGGCCTTCGCCGGCACGCGCAAGGCGTTCTTCACCGCCGAGCGGCCTTGGGTGATGACCAGCGCGCTGTACGTGGAGTGAGCTCCATGCACCCGCTGCTCGCGCTGACGCTGCGTGAGGCGCCGCTCTCGCCGGGCAAGGTGAGGGTGGTGGTCGACGTGTCGCGACGCACCACCCACCGCGACTTCGACACCCTGGCCCAGGCCCGCGCCTACGCCGACGACGTGCGCCGCGAGGGGGAAGACCCCGGCGCGACGCTGGTGCTGCTCTTCGACCCCAACGGCGAGCGCCTGGGCGACTGACGCTCGCCTTCCCTGGGGGATTACTCCAGCGGCAACGCGGCGCTGATGCGCAGCGAGGCGCGGGCGGTGGCCAGTTCGGTGCGCGCCTGGATCTGGCTCACCTCGGCGCCGAACACGTCGCGCTCGGCCTGGATGACGTCCACCTGGGTGGCGGCGCCCGCGGCGTAGCGATCTCGCGCCACCTGCGTCGCGCGCTGGGCCGCTTCGACCTGGGCCTGGGCCGCGTCGATCTTGATGAGCGACGCCTTGAGCCGCTGCCAGTCGGAGTGGACCTGGTCGCGGGCCTGCAGCCGCGCCCGCTCACCGGCGAGCAGCGCCGTCTGCTCGGTGGCCGCCTGGGCCTGCATGCCCATGAACGTCGGCGCGTCGAGCCGCCAGGTGAGGTTGACGCCGGTGTTGAAGGACGCCGCCTGGCCCGTGAAGCTCGTGGCGTTGGTGACGCGCTCGGTGAACTGCGCGGACACGATGGGCACCAGCGCCAGCTTGGAGGCCGTGGAGATGCGCCCCGCGGCTTCGCGGTCCTTGTCGGCGGCCTGCACCGACGGCAACTGGTCCACCCGGCCCTCGAGCTCCTCCAGCGCCTCCACCGGGCGCACGTCGTCGGGCTGCGCGGCGACCAGCTCGGGCGGCTCGAGGCCGCTCAAGGTGCGCAGCGTGCGCCGCGAGGTCGCCACCAGTGACTCGGTGTCGGCCAGGGTCTGCTTGGTGCGCGCGACCTCGGCCTTCGCGCGCAGCAGCTCAAGCTCGGTGATCGTGCCCACCCCGGAGCGGATCTGCATCAGCTTGAGCTGCGCCTCGGCCACCCCGGCCGACTTCTTCGCCGACTCGCGCACCGCGAGCGACGCCGCGTAGCCGTAGTACGAGGCCACGACCTGCTTGCGAATGAGGTCGCGCGTCACCAGCTCGCGCAGCGCCGCCGACTCAGACGAGGCCCCCGCGGCCATGCTGCGGAACCACCGGCCGGTGTCGATCAACGGCAGGTCGATGCGGAACACCGCGTCCAGCTGGTCGTAGGGAACGATGACCGCCTTGGCCATGGTGACCGGGTTGACCACGAACTCGGCGTTGTACTGGTTGTGCGTCCACCCGCCCGAGACGGCGAGCGTCGGCAACAGCGCGGTCCACGCCTGGCGGTACTCGGCCGCCGCCCGGTTGCGCTGCTCGATGGAGATCTTCCGGTCGACGTTCTCCTTCTCCGCCGAGTCGAGGAAGTCCTTGAGGCCCTGCGCCCAGGCACCCGTCGCGACGAGCACCACCACTGCCACCAGGTTCTTCACTTGCCCACCTCCGCCACCGCGCCCGAAGGCTCGCGCACGGGGCTGTCGTCCACCACCACGCCACGCTTCTTCTTTCGCGCCACGAACATCGAGATGTCGTCGAAGTACGAATACACGACCGGCACGGCCACCAGCGTCAGCAGCAGCGACAGCGACTGCCCGCCGACCACCACGCCGGCCGTGGCGCGGTTGAAGCCCGAGCCGATGCCGCGGGCCGTGACCAGCGGAATCATGCCGGCCACGAAGGCGAAGGTGGTCATCAAGATGGGGCGCAACCGGTCCTTGTTGGCCTTGAGGATCGCCTGGAGCCGCGCGGCCTTGAGCACCGCGTTCTCCACCGAGGCGAACTTCGTGAAGTTGGCCTTGCCCAGGAACTTCTCGAGCCGCTCGCGGCCGACCACCGCGTCGAGGCGCTCATGCAGCGTGTTGCGCATGGCCGTCTCGGTCTTCTGCTCGTAGGCCGCGTCGATGGCCGACTCGACCACCGCGGCCGACGACTCGCGCACGCCGTTGCTGTGGTCGATCTGCAGGATGGCGTTCTTCTTCACCACCCCGAAGAGCACGAAGATGCCCAGGAAGCTGTACATGTCGATCGCCTGGTCGAAGAGGATGATCGAGGCGATGGCGTAGGGCAGCGTCAGCGGCAGCGAGATGAGAATGGTGATCGGGTGCAGCCACGACTCGAACTGCGCCGCGAGGATCAAGTACATGAACACGAAGCTCGCCAGCAGGCCGAGCACGAAGGCGATGCCCGTCTCCTTCATGATCTTCGTGGTGCCCTGCGCCTTGATGGCGAAGCCCTTGCCCATCCTCCCGATCTCGTCTTCGAGCACCGCGCGCATCGCGTCGCCCACCGCGCCTTCCGACGCGCCGGGGGCGGCGTTGGCGAGGAAGGTGACCTGCCGCTCGCGCTGGTAGCGCATGATCGTCGAGGGGCTCGAGCCGTGCTTGATCTGCACCACGTCGGCCAGGGTCACCAGGCCCAGCTTGCGGCTGGGCACGGTGATCAGGCGCAGCGCGTCCTCGTTGCTGCGGTACTCCGGCGTGGCGCGCAGCCGCACCTCGTACTGCTCGCCGAACTCCGAGTAGGTCGACACCTTCTGGCCGGCCACCAGGTACTGGAGCGCCTGGGCCACGTCGATGATCTGCACGCCCAGGTCGGCGGCGCGCTCCCGGTCCACGTACACGCCGAGCTCCGGCTTGCCGAGCACCAGCGTCGAGTCGATGTCCACCGCGCCGGGCACTTCCTTCTTGATGCGCTCGATGATGCGCGGCACCGCGGCGCTGAGCACGTTCAGGTCCGGGCCGGCCATGATGTACTGGATCTTCGCCGTGGACTGGCCGCCACCGAACTCGTTCACGTCGGCCACCGAGACCTTCAGGTCGGGCGGCAGCGTGGGGAGAATGGTCTCGCGCACCACGCTCTTGAAGTCGTTCTGGGTGATGGCGCGCTGGTCGGGCGGCACCATCTTCACGTAGATGCGCGCCAGGTTGGGGGTCTTGGCCGCGTCGTCGCCGATGGTCACCAGCGTCGCCGTGACCTCCGGGCGCTCGCGAATGAGCCGCGCCACGCGCTCACCCACCAGCTCGGTGCTGGGCACCGACCGGCCCTCGGGCAGGCGCACCACCACCTCGAACTGCGCGCGGTCGTCGACCGGCAAGAAGCCCTTGCGGGCCATCTTCACCAGCGGCACGAGGGCCACCAGCGAGCCGACCGAGACCAGCACCACGATCCACCGGCGGGCCATGAGGAAGTCGAGCAGCGTCACGTAGGCGCGCTCCACCGGGCGGTAGAACACGTCGACCACCCGCTCGAGCACCGTCTTCGAGTGGTCGCCCGGCTTCTTCGCCTTGAGCCACCGCGAGGCGAGGCTGGGGGTCAGCGTGAAGCTCACGAAGAGCGACACGGCGATGGCGAACGACATGGTGATGCCGAAGCTGCCGAGGAACCGGCCGGGGATGCCACCCACGAAGGCGATGGGGAGGAACACCGCGATGAGCGAGAGCGTGGTCGCGAGCACGGCCGTGCCGATTTCCCGCGTGCCCTCGATGGCCGCCTGCTTGGGGTCCATGCCCTTCTCTTCGACGAACTTGAAGATGTTCTCGAGCACCACGATGGCGTCGTCGATGACGATGCCCACGGCGAGCGCCAGGGCCAGCAGGGTGATGGTGTTGAGCGTGTACCCCTGCAGCCGCATCAGCGCGAAGGTGCCGACGATGGAGGTGGGGATGGCGAGCGCCGCGATGATCGTGCTGCGCAGGTTGCCGAGGAACAGGAGCACGATGACGGCCGCGAAGATGGCGCCGAGGATCAAGTGCTCGGTGACCGCTTCGGCTCCGGTACGCACCACGGCCGAGCCGTCGCGCTGCACCTCGAGCACGTAGCCGTTGGGCAGCTCCTTCTGGATGTCCTTCATGCGGTCGAAGACCGAGTCGACGACGGCCACGGTGTTGGTGCCCGACTGCTTGCTCAGGGCGAGCAACACGGTGCGCTCGCCGTTCCACATGGCGCCGGTGTCGGCGTCCTGCACGCCGTCCTGCACGTCGGCGATCTCGTCGAGGCGGATGCTGCGGCCCGTCTGGTCGCGCACGATGATCGCGCGCAGCTCGTCCACCGACTCCACGCGGCCGTTGATGCGCAGCGTGTAGTAGTCGCGGCTGGTGTCCACGCGCCCACCGGGCAGCGTGATGTTCTGCGCGTTGATCGCGCCGGCGACCTCCAGCGGGGAGAGGCCCAGGGCCTTCAACTTGACCGGGTCGACCAGCACGTCGATCTGGCGCTTGCGGCCACCGATGAGCACCGCCTTGCCCACGCCGCTGACCGACTCGAGGCGGCGACGCACGATGCGGTCGGCGATGTCGGTGACTTCACGCACCGACTTGCCGGGCGCGCGCAGGGCCACGAAGAGCACCGGCTGCGCGTCAGGCTCGATCTTCTGCACCACCGGCGGGTCGATGCCCTTGGGCAGCTCGGCGAGCACGGTGTTCACCTTCTGCTGCACTTCCTGCGAGGCCACGTCGACGCTCTTCTCGAGGAAGAACTGGATGACGACCTGGCTGACACCCTCGGCCGACGTGCTGCGCAGCTCGTCGATGCCGCTGATGGTGTTCACCGCGCCTTCGATCTTGTCCGAGATCTCGCGCTCCATGTCGGCCGGCGACGCGCCCGGCTGGATGGTGGTGACCACGATGACCGGGAACTCGATCTTGGGGAACTGGTCGACGCCCAGCTGCGTGTAGAACACGCTGCCGACGACCATGATGACGAGTGAGAGCACCGTCGCGAAGACGGGCCGCTTCACACACAACTCAGCGAGCCATTGCATGGGGTGTTCGCTCCGTCACTGAATGGAAGAGCCGTCGCGCAGACCAGGCGGCGGCGAGAGGATGACCTTTTCACCGGCGGCCAGCGGCTCGAGCACGGCGATGCGGCCGTCCTTCTCGACGCCCGTCTGCACCACCACCTCGAAGGCCTGGCCGTTGCGCGCCAGGTACAGGCGGCGCACCGTACCTTCCACGCGCAGGGCCGTGGCCGGCACCGTGGGCTGGTCTTCTTCACCGACGCTCAGCTTGGCGGTGGCGAACATGCCGGGGCGCAGCGCCAGCTCGTCGTTCTTCGCCGAGGCCTCGACGATGAGGTCGCGGGTGTTGGGGCGCAGCGCGGGCGACACGAAGCGCACCGTCGCGGGGAATTCCCGGCCCTGGTACGACGAGACCGCGAGCATCAGCGTCTGGCCTTCCTTCACCAGCGCCACGGCCGGCTCCGGCACGCTCAAGCTCACGCGCACCGGGTTGACCGCGAAGACGCTCGCCACGCGGGTCGGCGGCTGCACGTACTCGCCGACGTTCACGAAGCGCTCGCCGATGATGCCGTCGAAGGGCGCGCGAATGATGGTGTCGCCAGCGGCCTTGTTCGCCAGGTCGGCGTTCGCCTGCGCCGCGTTCGCCTGGTACAGCTGCGACGTGCACTGCGTCTTGAGTCGCTCGTACTCGCTCTTGGCGATGGCGCCCTGGGCGAAGAGGGTGTCGGCCCGCTCGCAGTCTTGCTTGGCGAGCGTCACCTGGGTCTGCGCGGCCTGGCTCTGGGCCACGGCGGCGGCCACCTGGAACCCGGCGGCCCGCGAGTCGACGACCGCGATCACCTGGCCCAGCTTCACCGGCATGCCGCGCTCGACGTAGGTGTTGGTCACCCGGCCCGACACGTTGGCCGCGATGTCCGACTGGCGGTCGGCGTACACGCTGCCGGTCAGCGTCAGGTAGCGGGGCATCTTCTGGATCTCCACGGAGCCCAGCTCGACCTTCACCGGAGCCAGCGCGACGAGTGCGGGCTTGGTGAGGCCGGCCTCCAGGGTGGGCTCGTGTTTCTTGCACGCGGCCAGCGCGAGCACGGCGACGATCAGGGTGTAGCGGTTCATGGGGTGCATCCTTGTGGGGGAACTGGAGGCGGAACTCACGGGAGCTCCTGACGGGGGCGGCGGGCCTTGACGGCGAGCGCCTTGCTGAAGAGGTCGGCGAGGTCTTCGAGGTATTCGTGGGTGCTGCGCGACGAGTACTTCACCTTCGCCACGTGCGAGGTGAACACCCGGGTCTGCACGGCGCCGAGCATCGCGGTGGCCACGCTCTCGGGCGCGGCGACCTCGGCCAGACCGCGCGCGTGGGCCTGCTCGAGCCACCTGGAGATGGCCTGCAGCGCGCGCAGCGGGTTCTTGTGCTTGCCCTCGAAGATCTTCTCGTGGGGAATGCCGCTCTCGCGCAGGGCGGCGACGCACGGCAGCACCTCGGCGAAGAAGCGCCACATCTCCTCGAAGTGCTCGGCCAACTGGGCGCGCAGGGGGCGCTGATCGGGGCCGGCGGTGAAGTGGGCGATCATCTCCGGGTCTTCGGGGGGCTGGAGCGCCTTGAGCATCAGCCCCTGGCGGTTGCCGAAGCGCTTGAGCAGCGCCGGCGAGGTCACGCCCAGCTTCTCGGCGACCACCTCCAGCGACACCTGGGCCCCGTGCTCCAGCACGCACGACCGCATGGTCGTGAGGATCTGCTCGTCGGTGATCTGCCGGGGCCGGGCCATTCGGGTTCGTTAGTAAGGGCTAACTAACCAACGCGCAATGATCAGTTGCGTGTCGCCGCTGTCACACCCCGTGTGCCCCGGTCCCTTTCGCTTGGAAACCGGCCGTTTGGACGGGGCCCCGTTCCGTGCGTGAAGAAGTGTTGCGCCGTTCAGGGCTGCTTCGCGGGGAAGGGCTTGCTGGCGACCAGGGTGAGGAAGGTCTCGAGCGCGGCCCCGCGCGTGACGCTGCTGGAGCGGGCGGCGCGGGTCATCAGCGATGGACCCACGGCGTCCGGGTCTCCGGGGTCCCTCGCGGCGACGCGCAGCGCGCGGGCCCACGCGCCCGGGGCCATCGCCGCCCGGCCGTCGAGGCCGCGGGCGATGAAGTCGCTGGCACAGGCCCCGGGGCGCGCGGCGGCCAGCGCGGGGCGGTACGCGGGGTAGTGCTCGTCGAGCAGCTCGCCCACCTCGAGGAAGAGGGTGGCGTTGCCGAAGGCCGCGCAGCGGGACGCCGCGGACAGCGTGGGGAAGAAGCGGGCGCGCAGGGCCGGGG
>CAIVGN010000060.1 GCA_903905455.1 uncultured Archangium sp. | reverse complement strand
CACCTGGCTCCACGGCCTGGGGTCTCGGTCGGTGACCTGGCGCGGCAAGCGGCTGCGCGTCGGCCCCCGCTCCCGGTTGATCCGCACCTCGCCCGCTCTTCAACCCGCACGCGTGGAGATCACATGAACAAGCTCTCATTCTTGATGGCGGTGGTGATGGTCGGCACCGCGGTGCACACGCTGCGCGCGGTGCAGTGGCTCAAGGCCTGACGTGTACCGGCTCGCGCACCTGTCGGATCTCCACCTCGGCGAGCGGCCCGAGCACCTCGTCGCTGCGCGCGCGCTGGTGCGTTCGCTCCTCGAAGAAGACGTCGATCACGTGGTGGTCACCGGCGACGTCACGCACTCGGGCCTGGTGGCGGAATACGAGGCCTGGCTCGAGCTCTTCGCGCCGCTGCTCGCCCTGAAGAAGGTGACGGTGGTGCCGGGCAACCACGACCGCGCGGGCGATGGCGTGGCGGAGCTGCTCAGCGACGAGCTGCGCGTCTCCGTGGACGGCCGCGAGGGGCTGTTCATGGTGTGCATCGACTCCACCGCACCACACAACCGCAGCACCTTCCGGAGCCACGGCGACCTCTGCGAGCAGATGCTGGGAGCGGTCGACGAGGCGCTGGAGCGCGCGCCGCAAGGGTGGACCCGGGCCGTGCTGCTGCACCACCACGTCACGCCGCTGCCGGTGGAGGGCCTGGGGGAGTGGTTTGCCGAGCGCTTCGGCTGGCCCCACGCCGCCGAGCTCCCGCTGGGCCGGGAGCTGTTGCGCCGGGTGCAGGGCCGCGTCGACCTCGTGCTCCACGGGCACAAGCACGTGCCCCGCGAGCAGGTGCTCGACGGCGCCCGGCCGCTGCGCGTGGCCAACGCGGGGTGTTCGACGGTGCTCGGGGCCTACCGGGTGTTCAGCCACCACGCAGGGCAGGTCACGGCCGGGCGCTGGGTTCACGCCTTTGCGCCGACGCGACCACCGTTGCTCGAGCGGGTGCTGCACGGGTCACCCGCGCTGCCGTGAGCGGCAACGGCCGGCCTGACAGCGGACGCGCCTCGTTCCAGTCGAGCCCCAGCGCCTGGGCCACGGTGCTCGCCACCTGCGCCTGGGTCACGAGGCCGGTGTCGCTGCGCTCACCCCACGCGGGGATTCCCGGGCCCATCGCCGCGAGCCACACGTCCTGCGCGCCCTCGATGCGCGCCCCGTGCTCTTGCCAGTCGGACGGGCCCCGACCGCGACCGTGGTCGGTGGTGATGATGATCAACGTGGTGTGGTCCCGGTACTGCGGCAGGGCCTGCAACGTGGCCCAGAGCTCGGCGATGACCGCGTCGGCGCGGTGCGCGGACTCGAGGGTGAGATCGTAGCGCCCGGCGTGCGCCCACTCGTCGGTCTCGCCCAGGCCCAGGAAGAGCACGCGGGGGTGGGTGGTGGTCAGCGACTCCTTGAGCGCGGCCCAGGTCAGCGCGTCCAGCGCGTTGCCGCCGAAGAGCGGCGTGGTGGTGCGGAACAACCCGTCGAGCACGTCCCGCGCCGGGGTGCGCTCGCGCTCGTGGGAGAACGGAGGTTCCCACCCCGCGCGCACGTCGAGGCCGGAGCGCTCGACGTTGAGGATTCGGTAGAAGGTGTCCCAGGTGGCGAAGGCCTGCACGCGACCCTCGAGGCCGGGCTGCTGGGCGAGCCACTCGAAGACGGTGACGTTGGGGTTTCCGGGGTGCTCGTTGTCTTCGATGCGCGGGTCGGCGGCGCCGGTGAACAGCTCGTTGTAGCCGGGGTACGAGCAGCGCCGGGTGTTGGTCACCTGCATCGGACTGCCGAGCTCGGCGTTGCCGAAGAGCTGCCCCTGGCGGGCCACCTCGCCCCACAGGAAGGGCATCAGCGCACGGCGCCGGGCGTCGACGTCGGGGCGCCAGTACTTGTCGACGAGGCCCTGTTCATTCTCGACCCCGCGCATCAACGCGCGCTCGGCGCCGGTGAAGACCTCCGCGGGGCGCAGGCCGTCGAGGGCGACGAGCACCACGTTCCGCGCGGGGAGAGGCTGGGCGAGCATCAGCGTGACGAGCAGCGGCAGGGCGTTCATGTCTGCGGCGCACGGTAGGGGCGACGAGGCGCGGCGCGAGGTGACGTCTCTTCGGTCTTCTGGTGTCGGCGAGGTCACGTCACGAACCGGTGACCGCCGATGCAGAGTCGTGACTTGAGTGGGCCCGCGAGGGGGCGCAATTCACCGCTCATGTTGCTCGACGAGATCCCCGCCTGGGGTGTGTTGCCGCTCGCGTTTCCCCTGCTGGTGTTCTGCGCCCAGCGCGCCTCGTGGCTCGTCTTTCCCGAGGGAGATCGCCCCGGGCGCGTGGCCGCCGCGGCGACGTTCGCGATGGTGTTGGTGCACGCCAGCGTGGGCGTGCTGGGCGAGGTGGGGCTGCTCTCGCGGACCACGCTCCTGGGCGCGCTGCTGATCACCGCCGCCGCGCTGGCCGTCGCGACGCGGGGCCTCCACCCCGACCGATTGCTGCACGCGGCGTGGACCGATGCGCCGGTGGCGAGCGTGTTAACCAGCGCCGTGGTGCTGGTGGTGCTGCTCACCGCGCGGCTGTTGCCCATCTGGCAGTGGGACGCCTACGGGTACCACCTGCCCTTCGTGAACTTCGTACTGCAGCACCGGGGGTTCGCCGAGGTGCCGGCGGATCTCCACTACATCTCGACCTACCCGCACAACATCGAGCTGGGGATGATCTGGCTGCGCGCGATGTTGCCCGACGACCGGCTCGTCGACCTGGCGCAGGTGCCGTACGGGGTGGCCGGCGCGTTGCTCACCGCGGCCGTGGCGCGGCGCCTCGGAGCCCAGCGTGGGTGGTCGCTGCTGGCGGGCGCGAGCTGGCTCACCCTGCCCGCGGTCTTCCTGCAGCTGCCGACCGACTACGTCGACGTGGGCACGGCGGCGGCGCTGCTGGCGGCGGTGTTCTTCCTGGTGCTCTCGCCTTCGACCGCGCGGCACCTCGTCGTCGGAGGCCTCGCCCTGGGGCTCTTCCTGGGCAGCAAGCCCTCGGCGCCCCTCGCCGCGGTGTTCCTCGGGGCGGTGGCGCTGGTGCGGGGCTGGCGCGCGGGCCAACTGCGCGCGGTCTTCGCCTCGTCGGTGCTGGCCGTCATCTTCGGCGCGCAGATGTACGTGGTGATGTGGCTGCGCCACGGCAACCCGGTGTGGCCGGTGACGGTGCGGCTCGGGCCGCTGACGTTGCCGGGGGAGAGTTCGGTCGAGTCGCTGCTCGCCGCGGGCGCCGCGCTGCCGCACGCCACGGGCTCGCTGCTCGAGCGCCTGTCGGTCTCGTGGCTGGCCATCGACACGCTCCCGGTGTTCGACATGAAGCTCGGGGGGCTGGGCGTGCTCTTCCTCGTCGCGTTGCCGCTCGCGGTGTTGGGCCTGGTGCGTCGGCGCGCGCTGCCGTTGGTGCTCGCGCTGGTGGCCACGCTGCTCTCGCCCGACCCATCCATCGCGCGCTACGTGCTCGCCTTCCCCGCGCTGGTGCTGGCCCTGGCCGCGGCCGAGGTCGGCCGGGCGCCACGTCGCGGGGCGATGGGGGCGGTGCTGGCGCTCTCGTTGGTGCAGCTCCACCACGCGTGGCCCGGGCTGGTGGGGGATGGGCCCGACTGGTCGAGCTTCGTGGCGCTCGACGATGCGCAGCGGCGCGTGGCCCTGGGGCCGTACGGCCCTCCGACCGACTACCCGCCCGCGTGGGAACGGGTGGAGCGCGGCGAGTCCGTGGCCTTCGACCCCGACTTCGAGTTCCCCGGCCTGCTGTGGTCACCCGACCTGCGCTACCCGGTGTACGCCGTGCCGCGCCGGCCCTCGAAGGCCCAGCTCAGCCGGTGGCTCGAAGACCACCACGTGCGCGTGTTCGCGGCGGGCGAGCGCAACCGCGCGCTGCTCGAGGCCCAGCCCGGCACCTGGGAGCGGCTGTTCGAGTGCAAGTCGGCGCCGTGCGCGGTCTACGTGCGACGCGATGCGCTGGCGCGCGAGTAGCGGTCACCGTTACATCGCCGCGCATGGAACATCGCATCCTCGGCGCTTCAGGTCTGAAGGTCCCCGTCCTCTCGCTCGGTACGGGCACCTTCGGGGGCAGCGGCGACTTCTTCAAGGGCTTCGGCAGCGTCGACGCGAAGGACGCGACCCGCATGGTCGACCTGTGCCTCGAGGCCGGGGTGACGATGTTCGATTCGGCCGACGTGTATTCAGGCGGCGTCGCCGAGGAGCTGCTGGGCAAGGCGCTCGCGGGGCGGCGGCAGCAGGCGCTCATCTCCACCAAGGCCACCTTCCGCACTGGCAAGGGCCCCAACGACACCGGCTCGTCGCGGCACCACCTGCTGGAGAGCGTCGACCGGGCGCTGACCAGACTTGGCACTGACTACATCGACCTCTTCCAGCTGCATGGCTTCGACGCGCTGACGCCGGTGGAGGAGGTGCTCTCGACGCTCGACGGCCTCGTGCGCGCGGGGAAGATTCGCTACCTCGGCTGCTCGAACTTCTCGGGCTGGCACCTGATGAAGTCGCTCGCGGTGTCCGAGGCGCGCGGCTACCAGCGCTACGTCGCACACCAGGCGTATTACTCGCTCGTGGGTCGCGAGTTCGAGTGGGAGCTGATGCCCCTGGGCCTCGATCAACGCGTGGGCACCGTGGTGTGGAGCCCGCTGGGTTGGGGGCGGTTGACGGGGAAGCTGCGCCGCGGCCAGCCGATGCCGGAGGTGACGCGCCTGCAGAACAAGGTGACCGCCAGCGGGGGGCCCCAGGTGGCCGACGAGCTGCTGTTCCGCGTGGTCGACGCGCTCGACGAGGTGGCGAAGGAGACGGGGAAGACCGTGGCGCAGATCGCGCTCAACTGGGTGACCAGCCGGCCCGGCGTGGCCTCGGTCATCATGGGGGCGCGCACCGAGGAGCAGCTGCGCGCGAACCTCGGGGCCATCGGGTGGTCGTTGAGCGATGCCCAGCGCGCACGCCTCGACGCGGCGAGCGCGGTGCCCATGACCTACCCGTACTGGCACCAGGCGCAGTTCACCGAGCGCAACCCGTTCCCGGTGAAGTGACGCGGGCACCACGGCCCTGGTGGTGAGGGGCGTGCGGGATCGCGGCGGTGCTCGTCGCGTGCGTGCCCCGCGACACCACCCCCGGGTGACGAGGGCAGCGTGGCTTCGGGGGAGGTGACCGCGGAGGGGCCAGGGGTCGCGGAGTGCGTCATCAAAATTGACAACCGCTCCGGTTCAAACTGGACGTTGTCAATTTTGATGACGCGCTTGCAGACCCGCGCGGGTCCCGCGGCTCCTGTCGCGAAGACGAGTGACCGCGTCACCCTGCGCCCCGCACCGAGGGGCTGCACGCGACTCGCACGGCGCGGCGAACACGCTCGAAAAACCGCGTTCCATCCAGGCGGGCTGCACCCCGGCCTCGTCCCGGGCAGACTGCATCCCATGGCGTCCATCGAAGTGCGCGACTTCCGCTTTCCGCTCGGGCCCGTACCGCGTGACTGGCACCGCGATGGCCTCGCCATCACCGCGTACTGGGACCAGCTGTCGATCTTCTTCCCCGTGGGCGAGCGCTTCTTCGTCAGGAGCGTGAAGCACTACCTCCCGCAGGTCGACGGCGCGTTGAAGGACGAGTGCCTCGCGTTCTGCGCGCAGGAGGGCCACCACGGCCGCGAGCACGTCGCCTACAACGAGCACCTCGCCGCGCAGGGCATCCCGGTGACGAAGCTCGAGGCCCTGGTGAAGTTCAGCCTGGGCATCGCGCAGAAGTTCCTGAGCCCCCGTCGCCAGCTCGCCATCACCTGCGCGCTCGAGCACTTCACCTCCCTGATGGGCGAGTTCGTGCTCTCCCACGACGAACTCTTGCAGGGCTCCGACCCCACGATGGCGAAGCTGTGGCGCTGGCACTCGGCCGAAGAGAACGAGCACCGCAGCGTGGCCTTCGACCTCTACCGCGCGGTCGGCGGCACCCACTTCGAGCGCTGCCGGGCGATGGTGGTCACCTCGCTCTTCTTCTGGATCCTCGTGGTGCTGCAGCAGGTGGTCTTCATGGCGAAGCGCGGCGCCCTCTTCTCGGTGCGCGAGTGGTGGCGGCTGTTCCGCCATTCCTTCATCGACCCCAGCACCCTCGGCTCGCTGGTGCGCCCCTTTCTCTCGTACTTCGCGCGCGACTTTCACCCCGCGGCGCGCGGCGGCACCGAGCTCATCGAGGCGTGGAAGCGCTCACTGGTGACGGCGCCGTGAGCACCCTCGACGCGGTGATCATCGGCTCGGGGTTCTCGGGCCTGGGCATGGCCATCGCGCTCCAGAAGTCGGGGCGCCGCTTCGTGGTGCTCGAGAAGGGCCCCGGCGTCGGCGGCACCTGGCGCGAGAACCGCTACCCCGGCTGCGCCTGCGACATGCCCTCGCACCTCTACTCCTTCTCCTTCGCGCAGAACCCCGAGTGGTCGCAGCTGTACGCGCCACAGAAGGAGATCCTCGCGTACCTCGAGCGCGTGGCCGTCGATCACGGCGTGCTCCCCAGCTGCCGCTTCGGCCAGGAGGTCGCGAGCTGCACCTGGAGCGACGAGCGCTCGACGTGGACGGTGACCACCACCCGCGGCGAGGTGCACGAGGCGAAGCACCTCGTGCTCGGCGTGGGCGCGCTGCACCACCCGAAGTTCCCCGAGGTGTCCGGGCGCGAGACGTTCACAGGCGTACAGCTCCACTCGGCCGCGTGGGACGAGTCGGTGGACCTGAGGGGCAAGCGCGTGGCGGTGGTGGGCACGGGCGCCTCGGCCATCCAGCTGGTGCCCTCGCTCGCGCCGTTGGTGCAGCACCTCACGCTCTTCCAGCGCACCCCGGCCTGGGTGATTCCGCGCGACGACGGCCCCACTTCGGGCCTCGCGAAGAAGCTGTACCGCGTGGCGCCGTGGCTGATGAAGGTGGTGCGCGCGGGCATGTACGCGAAGCGCGAGTCGCGGGCCCTGGCCTTCACCCGGGCCCCGAAGCTCCTCGGCGCCGCGGAGTGGATCGGCAAGCGCCACCTCCGCGCGCAGGTGAAGAGCCCCGAACTCCAGGCGCGCCTCACCCCGGCCTACTCCGCGGGCTGCAAGCGCATCTTGTTGTCCGACGACTACTACCCCGCGTTCAACCGGCCCAACGTGACCCTGGAGAGCTGCGCGGTGAAGGCCGTGACGCCCACCGGCCTGATCACCTCCGACGGCCGCCTCGTGGAGGTCGACGCCATCGCCTGGTGCACCGGCTTCGACGTCGCCGCGCCGCTCTCGAAGTTGAAGGTCGTGGGCCGTGCGGGGCGCGAACTGGCGAAGGACGCGTGGCGCGACGGGCTCCACGCCTACCGCGGCACCACCGTGCCCGGCTTCCCCAACATGTACCTCTTGATGGGCCCCAACACGGGGCTCGGGCACAACTCGATGGTCTACATGATCGAGTCGCAGATCCACTTCGCCATGCAGCACGTCGAGAAACTCGAGCGCACCGGCGCGAAGGCCATCGAGGTGACCGAGGCCGCCGAGCGCGCCTTCAACCTCGGGCTCCAGCAGAAGCTCGCGGGCACGGTGTGGGCCACGGGCTGCACCAGCTGGTACCTCGACGACCAGGGCCACAACGCGGTGCTCTGGCCGGGCGCCACCTTCGCCTTCCGCAAGCTGACCCGGGCCATCGAGCCGGGCGACGTCACGTTGACGAAGGGCTGAAGGTTCGACTTGCACCGAAGGCCCCTCGTCATCAGATGAAGGTCACCCCATGGCCTGGCTCAACTACCACCACCTCCTGTACTTCTGGACGGTCGCCCGGTGCGGGACCATCGCCGCCGCGAGCAAGGAGCTGCTCCTCTCGCAGCCCACCATCTCCACCCAGCTCAAGACGCTCGAGGAGTCGCTCGGCCAGAAGCTCTTCCAGCGCCAGGGCCGTCGCCTCGCGCTCACCGACGTGGGCCGCACCACCTTCCGCTACGCCGACGACATCTTCCGCCTCGGCCGCGAGCTGCAGGAGACGCTCAAGAACGGCCCCGTGGGCCAGCAGGTGCGCCTGAGCGTGGGCGTGGTCGACGTCATCCCCAAGCTCGTGGCCGAACGGCTCCTCGAGCCCGCCTACGAGGCCATGCCCCAGCTCCAGCTCGAGTGCCAGGAGCTGCCCCTGCCGCAGCTCCTCGCGCGCCTCGCGGTGCACGAGTTCGACGTGGTGCTCGCGGATCAACCCCCGCCGGCCGACGTCAAGGTGCGCGCCTACAGCCACAAGCTCGGGGACAGCGGCATGTCGTTCTTCGGGGTGAAGGCCTTCGCGCCGTTGAGCAAGAAGTTCCCCCAGTCGCTCCACGGCCAGCCCATGTTGATGACCGCCCAGGGCACCGCCGTGCGCACCGAACTCGACTCGTGGCTCGAGAGCCAGGGCGTGCGCCCGCGCGTGGTGGGCGAGTTCGACGACAGCGCGCTGATGAAGGTCTTCGGCGACCGCGGCCGCGGGGTCTTCGCCGCGCCCACCGCCATCGAAGACGGGCTGCTCGAGCGCGGCGAGCTCGAGCTCATCGGCCGCACCGAGGCCGTGCGCCAGAGCTACTACGCCATCACCGTGGATCGCCGCCTGCGCCACCCCGCCGTAGTGGCTATTGCCGAGCGCGCGCGGGCAGACCTCTTCGGCTGAAATGCTATGAGGCCAGGCATGGCCAACCACACCATCGCCCTGACGGATGCACAGTTCAAAGCCGAGGTCCTCGACGCCACGGTGCCGGTGCTCGTCGACTTCTGGGCCACCTGGTGCGCGCCCTGCATCGCCATGGAGCCCACCCTCGAGGAGCTCGCCGCCGCGAACCTGGGCAAGCTCAAGGTGGTGAAGGTGAACATCGAGCAGAACCAGGTCAGCGCCCAGTCCTTCGGGGTGCGCTCGCTGCCGAACTTCCTCCTCTTCAAGGGCGGCAAGGTCGTGGGGCAGATCGCCGGCGCCGTCTCCAAGCAGAAGCTCGCGGAGGCCGTGCAGAAGGTGCTCTGAGCGCCTTCACGGGCGCAACGTCTTGACCTCGCCGGTCAGCACCCGCACGTCCTGGCTGGCCGAGCGCTGGCCGCCCTGCTCCAGCTGGAAGTGGTGCGTGCGGTTGGCCTCCACCGGCAGCTCCACCCGGCCCTCGGCCACCAGCACGTCGTCGAGCCACAGCCGCGTCGCGTCAGCCAGGTCGAACTGCACGCGCCCGAGGAACTTGTCGCTGGTCATCGGCAGGTAGAGCGGGTGCGGCTGGCCATCGGCGCGCAGCTCCACCTCGAGGGGCCGGTGCGCGGGCAACTCGAGGCGCAGCGTGAAGCGCTGGCCTTGCGGCAACGTGAGGCGCCCGGGCGCGTTGCCGCTGAAGACGCCGTCGAGCCACAGCGCGGCGCCGGGCGGCTCGCTCTTCACCGAGTACTCCGACGGGGCGCCGGGCGCAGGGTCTTCGCGCAGCGCACCGGGCACCGCGGGGTCTACGGGGGCCTCGATGACCACGGGCGTCACCAGCTCCACCTCGGCGCCTACCTCCGCGGCCTGCTTGAGCCGCCACACCCCGATGCCGATGCCGCCCCCGAGCGCGACGAGCGCCACCAGCAGCGCGCCGACGCCCGAGACGCCACGCGAAGGCTCGCGCACCGCGACGTCAGCGCTCCGCTTCACCACCACCTGCTGGGCGGTACGCCAGAGCGCGGCCAGCTCTTCGGTGGCCCGGGAGAAGTGCGGGGACGCCCGCACCGGCGCCGCGAGCTCCCCGGCGCAGGCACCCGCGTCCGGGTAGCGATGGAGCGGATCCGCCGAGACCATGCGCGCCAGCACCGGACCCAGCGCCGCGGGCACCTCGGCGGGCAAGGCCACCGTCACCCCGCCCAGGAGACGCGCGCGCAGCGTGTCCTCGGTCTCGGCCTCGAAGGGCGCCTGGCCGGTGAGCGCATGGAGCAACACCGCGCCCGCGGAGAACTGGGTGCTCAGCGCGCTCGGGTGGCCTTCCCACGCCTCGGGCGCCACGAAGGACTGGAACTTCGCGCCGCGCTGGGTCTTGAGCGGCGCGCCGGCCTCCACGCGGAGGTGCCCATCGGCGGAGAGCAACACCTGCGCGGGGGAAAAGGTGGACGGCGTCGCCGGGTCGAGCAGCAGGTCGTAGGCGAGGCGCACCGCGACGGCCGGCGGCAACCGGCTGCCCGTGCGCGCGAGGCGATCGACCAACTGCGCCAGCGACAGCGTGGGCCCCCGGGACCGGGCGCGCTTCGTCTCCGCGAGGGGCGCCGCATCGGCCGCGCGGAGCTCGGGCACGCGGGTGAAAAGCCACGAGGTGTCCGGCGGCACCAGCGCCTCGAGCTGCTCCTTGAAGAGGTGCGCGCGCTGCGGGCGCAACGCGGGGTCCTTCGACAGCGCGCGGTCGATGAGCCGGCACAGCGCCTCGGGCAGCTCGGGCCGCGCCGCCTGCAGCGACGGCGCGTCTTCGTTCAACACCCGGGCGGCGAGCGCGAAGGGGCTCTCGGCCTGGAACGGCGGCGCCCCGGTGAGCAGCTCGAAGGCCATGGCGGCCACGCTGTAGACGTCGGACACGGCCGTGGCGTCCTTCGCGTCGCGCACCTGCTCGGGGGACATGTACGCCGGCGTGCCGAACACCATGCCGGTCTGGGTGAGCCGCGCGTCGGCGGTGGCCACCTTGGAGATGCCGAAGTCGAGGAGCTTCACCGCCGGCGTGGGCGCGAGCGTGATGAAGACGTTGCCCGGCTTGAGGTCGCGGTGAATGACGCCCGCCCCGTGCGCCGCGGCCACCGCGTCGAGCACCGGCACCAGCACCGCCGCGGCCTGCGCGGGCGAGAAGCGGCCGTGGCGCTCGAGCAGCCCGTCGAGCGGGAGGCCGACCAACTCCTCCATCACCAGGAAGGGCGTGCCCCACGGCGTCTGCCCCGAGTCGAGCACGCGCACGATGCCCGGGTGGGCGATGAGGCTGGCCGCGCGGGCCTCGAGGAAGAAGCGCGCCACGAGGTCGGCGTTGCCCGAGAAGGCCGAGGCCAGCATCTTGATGGCCACGCGCTGGTGAGCCTCGTTCTCCGCTTCCCACACCGCGGCCATGCCCCCGCTGCCCAGCGCGCGGACGAGCGTGTAGCGGTCAGAGAGTCGGAGCCCGGGGGCCAGGGTGTCGGACGGCACGGGCCGACCATACCCACGACCCCGGCCCCCGGGCGTGCTACCGAGTGTCCCCGTGAAGCGATTGATCACAGCCGAGCGGGTCGCTGCCGAGTTCGCGGCGGGCCAACGTCGCGTCGCAGCGCCCCGGGGCGAGGTGATCATCACCCCCGCCGCGTGGACGCGGGCCTTCGAGCTGGGCGTCATCTTTGATCAAGCGCCCACCGCGAAGCCCACCGTGCCGCAGCCGGTCGCCGAGCAGCAGGGCCACTGCGAGCGCGTGGTCGACCCTTCGGGCGTGGTGCTGGTGCGCGGTGACTCGGTGCAACTGGCGCCCTTCCCCGCGTCGGGCACGAAGGTCGGCGTGGCAGACCTCATCACCGGCCGCGATGGCTCGCCGATGACCGCGGGCATCATGGCGTGGTCGCACGCCGACTCGTTCCCCTGGACCCTCGACTACGACGAGGTCGACCTGGTGCTCGAGGGCGTGCTCCACCTCAGCATCGACGGCCGCACCCTCGAGGCGAAGGTCGGTGACGTCGTCTCGATTCCCAGGGGCAGCAAGGTGCACTTCGGCACGCCGTGGCGCACGAAGGTCTACTTCGTGACGTACCCGGCGGACTGGGCCGCGAAGCCCCAACGCTGAGCCTGGCTGGCTTGGACGGTGGTGGGTCGACAGGTGTCCCGGCGTCCGCGCTCACTCCAACGTGCCCCTCGGCGCGCGGCGTCTCGTGACGCGGTGACCAGGCTTCGGGACGGGAGCGCGACGGGGAAACGCGTTGACTCTGGTTGGATTTCGAACGCTCCAGGGTTCGTAAAGCAACCCGAGTGGTCGTCGAGCGGCGCGATCCTGCGGACTTGGTGACCTGGCTTCAAACAGGAGACGCCGTGAGTTCGAGGGGCACGCCTGCCACGGGCTCCGCGTCCGCCGCCTTTCACACCCGCCTCCATCAAGGCCCGCCGCGCCTCACTCCAGGCTCCCCCGCCCGTCGGTCGCCAGGTGCGCCACGTCACCCCACGCCTCCACTGAGAACGTCCCCGCGTCATCGACTCGCACCCGGTTGATGCTCGCGTTGTGAATCGGGTGACCGCGCGGCGCATCGAGCGGCAACCCCATCGCCGCCCGGTACACGCAGTCGAGCACCCCGCCGTGCACCACCACCGCCACCTTCTGCCCGGGGTGGGCCCGCGTCACCTCGCGCAACCCCGTGACGACGCGCTCGGTGAAGACGATGAGGCTCTCCCCACCCGGGAGCACGTACGACGGCGTCCGCGCGCACCAGTGCGCCCAGGCCTCGGGCTGCTGCACCGCCATCTCCTCGGGCGTGAGCGCCGAGAGCACCCCGTAGTCCCGCTCGCGCAGCGCGGGGCGCATCGACAACGCGAGCCCGGTCACCTCCGCCGTGGCGCGCGCGGTCTCCACGGCTCGCGAGAGGTCACTCGAGAAGAGCGCATCAAACGGCGCCTCCTGATGCTCCTGCTCGAGCCGCCTCGCGAGCTGCCGCGCCTGCCCCCGACCCACCTCGTTGAGCGCCACGTCGTGGTGCCCCTGGAACCGCTTCGCCGCGTTCCACTCCGTCTCGCCGTGACGGATGAGCCAGAGGGTCGTGGGCATGGCCGCAGCCTTCACTTCACTTCGAGCCGGGCCATCGCGGCCTTGAGCCGCAGCAGCTTCTCGTCGAGGGCCAGCATGTTCGCCTGGCCTTCAGCGACCACCTCGGGCGGCGCGCGGGCCACGAACGAGGGGTTCTCGAAGCGCTTCTTGAGGCCCTGCAGGTCCTTGTCGGCGCGGGCAATCTCGCGGTCGAGGCGCTCCTTCTCCTTGACCGGGTCGATCAGCCCTTCGAGGTGCACCACCACCTCGAGGTCGCCGGTGGCGTTGGCGCCCGAGAGCGGCGGCGCGGTGTAGCCAGCCCGGTCGACGATGCGCAGGGTCTCGATGACCGCGAAGCGCGCCAGCACGTCATGTACGCCCGAGAGCGTGGCCCGGGTCGCCGGGTCGGCGGCCACGATGTCCACCGCCACCGGCTTGCGGGGCAGCAGCCCGGCTTCCTGGCGCACGTTGCGCGTGAGCGTCGCGGCCGTGAGCACCAGGCCCATCTGCCGCTCCACCTGCTCGTCGATGAGCGAGGCGTCCACCACCGGCCAGGGGGCCACCGCGCAGAACGCGACGTCCTTCCAGCGCGTCTCGCGCGCCGGGAGCCGCTGCCAGATCTCCTCGGTGAGGAAGGGGCACAGCGGGTGCAGCAACCGCAGCGCCGCGTCGAGCACGTGCACGAACGTGGTCCACGAGGTGTCGCGGGCCACGTCGCCGCCCTCGCCCTCGAGCGTGCCCTTGATCAGCTCGATGTACGTGCCGCAGAACTCGTCCCAGAAGAAGCCGTAGAGCGCGTTGGCCACGGAGTCGAAGCGGTACTCGTCGGTCGCCACGCTCACCTCGGCGATGACCCGCTGCAGCCGGGTGACGATGTACTTGTCGGCCAGCGACATCGAGCCGCGCACCTCTTCGAACGACCGGAGCGTCGCGCCCGCACCGCTGACCGAGCCGAAGCGGAAGGCGTTCCAGATCTTGTTCATCAGGTTGCGGTAGCCGGCCGCGCGGGGAATCGAGAGCTTCACGTCACGCGAGTGCGACGACATCGCCGCCAGGGTGAAGCGCAGCCCGTCGGCGCCGGCCGCGGGGATGCCCTCGGGGAACTCCTTCTCGAGGTTCTTGAGCACGCCGGCGAGCTTCTTCTCGGGCACGGGGTACGTCTTGGTCTTGGCCACCAGCTCTTCGAGCGTGATGCCGCTCATCACGTCCAGCGGGTCGAGCGCGTTGCCTTCGCTCTTGGACATCTTCCGCCCGTTGGCGTCGCGCACGATGGTGTGCAGGAAGACGTCCTTGAAGGGCGACTTGCCCATGAAGTGCTGGCCGAACCACACCATGCGCGCGACCCAGAAGAAGAGGATGTCGCTGCCGGTCTCCAGCACCGCGCCCGGGTAGAAGGCCGCGAGGTCAGGCGTCTGCGTGGGCCAGCCTAAGGTGGCGAACGGCCAGAGCCCCGAGGAGAACCAGGTGTCGAGCACGTCCTCTTCCTGGGCCCAGCGCGCCGGGTCCTGCTGCTCCAGGGGCTGGGTCGAGGCCGTCGCCAGCTCGGTCATGATCAGCCCGTCGTCGACCACGCGCAGCGCGATCTCCAGGAGCTTCTTGCCCTGCACGCCCTCGGCCCGCGCCTTCGAGGCGTCGGTGGGCTTGCCCTTGCGCTGCGCGTCGGTGGCGATGACCTCGTCGAGGCGCGACAAGTCGTAGAACACCGGGATGCGGTGGCCCCACCACAGCTGCCGCGAGACGCACCAGTCGCGGATGTTCTCGTGGAAGTGGTCCCACGTCTTCTTCCAGTGCTCGGGGAGGATGCGCGTCTCGGGCGCCGGCCCGTCGACGGCCACCAGCGCCTTCTCGGCGAAGCCCTTGGTCTTCACGAAGAACTGGCGCGACAGCATGGGCTCGATGACCACGCCGCTGCGCTGGCTGATGCTCACGTTGTGCTTGATGGGCTGCGTGCCGCGGGTCAGCCCCAGCTCCTCGAGGCGCGCCTTGACGCGGGTGCGGGCGAACGCACGCTCGAGGCCGGCGAACTCGCCACCCGCCTCGTTGATCTTCGCGTCGATGGTGAAGATGTTGATCAACGGCAGGCCGTGCCGCGCGCCCATGTCGAAGTCGTTCGGGTCGTGCGCGGGGGTAATCTTCACCGCGCCGGTGCCGAAGGCGCGGTCCACGTAGCCGTCCTTGATGACCACCACCCGGCGGCCGGGAATGAAGGGGTGCACCAGCTCCTTGCCCACGAGGTGGGTGTAGCGCTCGTCGTCGGGGTGCACGGCCACGGCCACGTCACCGAGCATGGTCTCCGGGCGGGTGGTGGCGACGACGATCTCCTCGGCCGAGTCCTTCACCTGGTAGGCGAAGCGCCACAGCTCGCCGTCCTTCTCCTCGTGCTCGACCTCCTCGTCGGACACCGAGGTCAACAGCGCCGGGTCCCAGTTGATCAACCGCTCGCCGCGGTAGACCAGCTTGTCGTTCCACAGGCGCACGAAGGCCTCGTTCACCGCGGCGGTGCACTGCTCGTCCATGGTGAAGCGCTCGCGCGACCAGTCGGCGGACGCGCCCAGCGCCTTCAACTGCTCCACGATGCGGTCGCCGTTCTTGTTCTTCCACGCCCAGACGCGCTCGAGGAACGCGGTGCGCCCCAGGTCGTGACGCGACTTGTTCTCGAGCCGCTTGAGCTCGCGCTCGACGACGGCCTGGGTGGCGATGCCCGCGTGGTCGACGCCGGGCAGCCACAGGGTCGCCTCGCCGCGCATGCGGTGGGTGCGCGCCAGCACGTCCTGCAGGGTGACGAAGATGGCGTGTCCCATGTGCAGCGAGCCCGTCACGTTGGGCGGCGGCATCATGATGACGTAGGGCGCACGGCCCGGGATGGTGTGGGGGGCGAAGACTCCGGCCTCCATCCACCGGGGGTACCACTGCGCTTCCACGCTCGCCGCGTTCCACTTCGTGGGCAATTCGTCGGCCGCGGGAGATTCAGGCGTCGTCATGACGCCTCGCTACCGGAACCGGGCCGCGTCGGGAAGAGGCGTTGTCGAAGGCAGGCCGGCGCTCAGCGCTGCTTGGTCGAACGGGGTGACGCCTGGTAGCGCCCCTGCCCGACCTCGACGAAGCCCCCGTCGACGACCTCGTAGAACAGCTCCTGGTAGTCGTCGTGGTACATGCGCCGGCTGGCCGAGAGCCGACACGGGGTCCCCGGTACGGGCGGCGCCACGCAGTACGGGGTGTTGACCACGAAGGAAGTCACCTCGCCCAGGGACGTCGCGCACGTGCCGTCGACCCGGTAGAAGAGGAAGTCGGCGTTGCCGTGGAGGTCGTAGCCGTCGCGAAAGACGAGGTCGAGATCTCCGTCGGCGTCGAGATCGAACGCCTCCACGGCCTCGGCCCCCGGGCGGCGCGTCGCGATGTCAGGCCCACACCCCGCGTCGGGGGCAGCGGGCACCTCGACGACCGCCTGGACACAGACCGGCGTGAGAGTCGGTGCCGTCGCACAGGCGCACAGCCCAGCCAGCAGCAGCGCCTGTCCCAGCAACCCGTGGCTCATGGCGCGGGCGAGTCAACAGCACCGCGGGGAAGCCGTCTCCCCTCGGTGCCTCACGAGCCTGCGGTCAGCGGGCCGGCGCCTTCCTCGCGTCGCTCTCCTGCCGGACGCGCTGACGGGACGCGCCAGGCGAGGTGATGGCGCGAGCACCTATGACGAAATGTCGGTCACCCTGGGAGGCAGCGCCTTCTCGATGTCGCCCGCGAGCGACGCCGGCTCGTCCCGCGGCCCGTAGCGCTTGAGCACCTCTCCCTTCGGGCTCACCAGGAACCTGGTGAAGTTCCACTTGATGAGCCTTCGCAGCTCGAGGCGACCCAGCACCGGGCTCAGCGTGAGTCGGAGCGTCATGCCTGCCCCCGTCCGGAGAGGACCTCTCCACCTACCTCCGGCAAGCTCCGCGGGTATGACTTTCCAAATGCGGACACGGCACCAAACCATGAAGGTTCTTGCGACACGCCGTGATCAACAAACGCGCCGGATTGGCGTGGTGGCGCCGGCCATTCTGCTGCTTGTGTGTGCAGCGCTTCTACGGGCTGTCGAGAACAAGAATCCAAGGCTTCCGTTGAGGAGCAGCGGCTCATGCGCGCCGCTCTCGATGAGGTGATGAAGCCGGCGCCCCCGCCGAAGGTGTCCCAGAAGCTGTTCTCGACCGCGATGGACGATCAGGACCGCGTCGAATTGCACCTGCTGCAGGGCGAGCGACCTCTGGTTTCGCAGAACCGTAGCCTCGGCAGATTTCAGCTGGTCGGCATTCCTCGGGCACCGCGTGGCATGCCGCTCTCGTCGTTCGCGGTGTCGCTGCTGATGGGAACCCGCCCCCCGCGAGCTCAGGCTCGCTGCCTGGTCACTCCCCGCGCGTGAGTTCGTAGACGCCGATAGGGCGCTCCGGAGGCTTGACGCCCACGGTCCACTTGTTCATCGCAACGCGCCAGCCCGCTGCCTGCATTGCTTCGAGGAGGGCGAGGCTCCCTTTTCGAAACGGGTCAGAGAGGAGGATCGTCCCGCCGGGGGCGAGATTCTCTTCGAAGATCCGCCGGAGGTGGGCGTGCATCGAGGCGGCATAGAGGACATCTGACGCGAGGATGAAGTCGTACAGGTCCACGTCTGCCCACGCCGTCCAGTCGGCCGCGCGGTGCTCGATCGACGTGAGGCCGTTCTCTTGCGCGTTCCTCCTGCTCATGTGGAGCGACACCTCTTGCCGTTCGGTCTGAACCACCCGCGCGCCGAGCGAGGCCGCGATGATCCCCGGGAGCCCGGTGCCAGCGCCGAGCTCGAGCACCCGCCTTCCGGCGAGCGGGCGTGAGGCGAGCTCGTGCGCGAGCGCAATCGACGAAGGCCAGAGCACGATGCCGTAGGGGAAGCGCGAGAGCTCGCTCCCGAGCAACCGCTGCTCGTCGTCGATGCTCAAGATCGCTCCAGCATGGAGGATCCTCCACGCTCGTTCGCCCAGCCGCAGGTGGTACGTCTCGAGCGGGAGATCGCCTTCGGTGGTGCTCAGCACGTGCGGTTCGTTCGCCATGGCTACACAGGCCGATCGGAGTGGTCATCGATGAGGGTGAGCGGGCACGAGTTGAGCTCGTGCTCCAGCTTGCGGGGGCGAACACGAGTGGCCATGGGCTGACGTCTTAGTTCAACGGCAGCGCGGCGCCCGATGCCCGAACTCCACATCGCACCAAGCGAAGGACCTGGTTTCGTCGCCCGACCGACTCGAAGACGCGGCCTCGTCGGGAATGAACTCGCTCCCTCGACCCTGGCGGGAAATCGCGCTCAGCGCTACGGGAGCTGTCCGTCGAGCGGGCCCTCCAGGCGCATGGGCGGCGCGGCGCGCCCGTACAACGCGAACTCCTCGCGCAGCCGCTCGAGACACTCTCCAGGACCACGAAGCCCCGCGCCAATGGCCCGCACCCGGGGCAGCTCGACGCCGCGCAGGGCGTGGTGAGCAACCCCGGCGCGCAGGCGCTGCCGGGCGTGCTGGCGATGTGGTGAGGTGCCCGGTGGGGCTCACCCCGGCCCGGGCAGCGCCTTCTCGATGTCGCCCGCGAGCGACGCCGGCTCATCCCGCGGCCCGAAGCGCTTGAGCACCTCCCCCTTCGGGCTCACCAGGAACTTGGTGAAGTTCCACTTGATGCCCTCGGTGCCCAGCAGCCCGGGGGCCTCCTTCTTGAGCAGCTTGAACAGCGGGTGCGCACCGTCCCCGTTGACCTCCACGCGCGAGAACATGGGGAAGGTCACGTCGTAGGTCAGGCTGCAGAACTGGGCGATCTCCGCCTCGTTGCCCGGCTCCTGGTGGCCGAACTGGTCGCAGGGGAACCCCAGGATGACCAGGCCGCGGTCCTTGTACTGTTGGTACAGCGCCTCCAGCCCCTTGTACTGGGGGGTGAAGCCGCACTTGCTGGCCACGTTCACCACGAGCACCGCCTTGCCCTCGTAGTCCTTCATGCGGCGCGGTTCGGCGGTGATGGTCTTCAGGTCGATGTCGTAGAGGCTCATGGTGCTTTCCTTTTGGGGTCAGTCGGCGTCGTCTCGCCACGCGGCGAGGAATCGTTTGAGCTGGTCGCGCATGGCCACCACCTCGTGGGCGGCCTCGGTGCCTCCGCGCTCGAGCAACTGGCACCGCAGCGTCTCCGGCACCCGGGCCACGTCGGCACCCAGCGCCCGGCCCTTCGCGGTGAGGAACACGAGCACCCGGCGCCCATCCTTCGGGTCGACCTGCTTCTTGATCAACTTGCGAAGCTCGAGGCGACGCAGCAGCGGGCTCAGCGTGCCGCTCTCGAGCATCAGCCGCTGGCCGAGCGCGCGTACAGTCAGCGGCGCCGACTCGTACAAGAGCAACATCACGAGGTACTGCGGGTAGGTCAGCCCCAGCGGCGTGAGCAGCGGCCCGTAGATGCGCGTGACCAGGTTCGTCGCCGCGTAGAGCGGGAAACAGAAGAGGTCATCGAGTTTCGGCGGCGCCGCGGGCTTCATCGGGCCGTGAGGTAAACGCCGATTCAGTTGCGTGCAACTGAATATCAGGGTCCCAGGGTGAACACCGTCGCCCCGTCGTGCGCCGAGATCGCCGTCAGCGAGCCCCAGCAGCTCACCACCACCAGGCTGCGCGTGGCCGCCAACACGGGGATTCCGGAGCACCTCGGCATCGGAACTTCCCACAGCCGCGCGCCGGTCTCGGTGTCGAGGGCGGCGAGCAACGGGCCCCGGGTGCCGTGCGTGTAGTCGGTGATCAACGCGTGCCCCACCACCGTCGCGCGCGGTGAATCATGGCTGCTGGTGAGCGGCTCGCTCGAGGCCATGAGGCTCGCCCACTTCAACTTCCCCGCTTCGTAGCGCGCGACCATCGGCACCTCGGTGCCGCGCTCTCTCTTGCCGAAGAGGTACCGGGCCTTGCCCTCGCGCGGAACGAAGGCGCCGCCCATGAGCGTGGCCATGGTGCCCAGCGGCGTGCCCACGTAGCGAGGCACCCCGAAGCGCTCGTAGTCCGAGAAGTTGATGACCTCGCGCTCCCGGTTCGAGGTGGTCGGAGGCGTGCAGGGCCCGGGCTTCCCCGCCGGCACGGTGGCGCCCATGGGGAGCTCGAGCAGCAAGCGCCGGTGATCGAGCAGGGTCAACACCGCGCCGGCTGGGGTGCCGCACAGCGCCGAGACGCGCTCCGGCAGCCGCGACGTGAACGTCTCGCGCCCCGTGGCCAGCGACACGCCGGTCACCTCGCCGTCGTCGCGCGCGCGCAACAGCACCCCGTTCACCACCGAGAGGAAATCCCCGCCGATTTCCCCGTCCACCTCCGCGCCCGACCACACCGGCGCGCCGGTCAGCCCGTCATAGGCCTGCCAGTGCCCGCCCTGCACCACCACCAGGTCTTCATCACCGTCGCCGTTGAGGTCGACGGCCAACGGCCCGGCCTGGATCCGCAGGCGCGTGGCGATGACCGCGGGCGGCGGGACGACGGGCGGAGGCACCACGATTGTCGGCACCACGACCGCCCTGGGGTGCGGGGCGCTCGGCTTGTCCCGCATCAACAGGACGAAGCCCGCGATGATGAACCCGACCAGCACCAGGGACGCTAGGAACGCGATGGCCGTGATCAGCAGCGAACGGTCATCAGAGGCCGCTGCCAGCGATTCCGGCTCCGGTTCTGGCTCCCGAGAGGCCTCGCGCAGCTCCGCTCGCAGCTCCCGCATCACCTCGCGCTTCACGGCCTTCACCAGCTTCGTGTGGCCCCCGGAATCGAGGAGCGCCGTCGCCCCACAGAACTGGCACGTGAACGAACGCGCGTCCGAGTCCACCTCGAGCGGCGCGTTGCATTGGGGACACAGGCACGAGACGAGTTTCATGGGGGAGCACCCTGTGTAGCAGCGGGAACGAGTTTGCTGTCATCGGCGTTGAGGCGCGCAATGGTGCCCCCCATGCGTCACGCGCTCGTCGTCGCCGCCCTCGTCTCCACCACCGTCTTCGCCGCCCCGCCGAAGCTCGAGGCGCTGCCAGCCCAGCTGCGCGACTGGGCGCCGTGGGTGCTGCACACCGAGAAGGACGCGCTGTGCCCCTTTCTCCAGGGCAGTGAAGACCGCGCCTGTGCGTGGCCCGGCCGCTTGTCCTTGACGCTCGATGACAAGGGAGGCCGCTTCACCCAGTCCTTCAAGGTCTACGGTCGCGACGCCTGGCTGGCGCTGCCTGGCGAGACGAAGCGCTGGCCGCAGAACGTGCAGGTCGACGGGCGCGCCGCGGTGGTGGTGAGCGACGGTGCGGGCAAGCCCACGGTGCTGCTCGCGGCGGGAGATCACTCCGTCAGCGGCGAGTTCGGCTGGGACGCGCTGCCCGAGGCGTTGATCATCCCCACCGACACCGGGCTGCTCTCGCTGAGCGTCAAGGGCCAGGCCGTGGCCATCCCCAACCGCGACGCGGAAGGGCGCGTCTTCCTCCAGCGCGAGTCGACGCAGGAAGAGACCGACCGCGTCGAGCTCGACGTGCACCGCCTCGTCACCGACGAGATTCCCCTCACCCTGCTCACCCAGCTCACGCTCAAGGTCTCGGGGCACAGCCGCGAGGTGCAGTTGGGCCGCGCGCTCCCCGAGGGCTTCGTGCCCATGGCGTTGACCTCCCCGCTGCCGGTGCGCGTCGAGGGTGATGGCCACCTGCGGCTCCAGGTGCGGCCCGGCACGTGGGTGGTGCAGCTCACCGCGCGCGGCGAGGGACCGATGGATGCGCTGCAGCGCCCCGAGCCCGCGGGCACGTGGATCGAAGGGGACGAGGTGTGGGCCTTCGACGCGCGGCCTTCGCTGCGGCAGGTGTTGGTGGAAGGCGTCAACGCGGTCGACCCTACGCAGACCACCCTGCCCGTCGAGTGGCGCGGGTACCCGGCCTACGCCATGGGTCCGAAGGACGTGCTCAAGCTCACCGAGCGCCGCCGGGGCGACAACGATCCCGCGCCCGACGTGCTCAACCTCAACCGCACCCTGTGGCTCGACTTCAACGGCAGCGGGTACACGGTGAGCGATCGCGTCGGCGGCCAGCTCCACCGCTCGTGGCGCCTCGACGTGCAGCCCGGCACCGAACTGGGCCGCGTGGTGACCAGCGGCGCGGATCAATCCATCACCCGCCTCGACGCCGCCGGTCGCTCCGGCGTGGAGCTGCGCCAGGGCGCGCTCGCCCTCGAGGCCGACTCGCGGCTCACAGGTGACATCGGACGCATCTCCGCCGTCTCGTGGGACGCGGACTTCAACTCGGTGCACACCACGCTGCAGCTCCCGCCGGGGTGGCGGTTGATCAGCGCGAGCGGCGCCGACTCGGTGCCCGGCACCTGGGTCGACGAGTGGACGTTGTTCGACCTCTTCCTGGTGTTGATCATCGCCGTCGCCGTGGCGCGGCTCTTCGGCTTGCCCTGGGGCGCGCTGGCGGCGGTGACGCTCGGCCTCGGGTGGCTCGAAGACGGCGTGCCGCAGTACACGTGGCTGGTGGTGCTGGCCCTCGAGGGGCTCTTCCGCGTGTTGCCCGTGGGGCGCCTCAAGTCGCTCTTCCAGGTCACCCGGTTCGCGGCCTGGGCCACGCTGGCCGTGCTCTTCGTGATGTTCGCGGTGACGCACGTGCGCGAAGGCATGTACCCGGCGCTCGCGCAGAACCGGCAGCTCGGCGGCGTGAAGTCCTGGGGCGAGTACAACACCGAGAACCTCGCGCAGTACGCGCGCAGCAGCTCCAATGAGCTCGAGGCCGATGGGCGCGCCGAGGACGACGGCTCGTACGGAGGTGGGTTGATGAACATGCCCTCGTCCATGGCGCGCCAGGCGCCGATGGTGAAGGAAGAGGCCAAGCAGAAGCAGCAGGTGCAGGGCTTCAAGAAGCGCAGCTTCAACGTGCGCGACTACGACAAGAACGCCACCGTGCAGACCGGCCCCGGCTTGCCGCGCTGGGACTGGCGACCGGTGCGGATCAACTTCTCGGGCCCGGTGCAGCGCGACCAGCAGCTCTCGTTCTTCTTCCTCGGCCCGGCGGCGAACCTCGTGCTCGCGTTCCTGCGCGTGGGGTTGCTGGCGTTCCTGTTGCTGGTGGTGCTCGGGCTGCCCGGTGGCTTCTGGCCGGCGGCGCTCAAGCGCATGGTGAAGACGGGGGCCAGCGGCGCGGCGGTGTTGGCGCTGCTCTTCGCCTTGCCGGCCTTCGCCCAACCGGAGACGCCGTCACCGGAGCTGCTGGAGCAACTGCGCCAGCGGCTCCTCGAGAAGCCCGACTGCGCGCCGTCCTGTGCGTCGAGCCCGCGGCTCCAGCTCGAGGCCTCGCCGAAGACGTTGCGCCTGCGCCTCGAGGTGTTGTCCGGCGCCGAGACCGCCGTGCCGTTGCCCGGCAGCGCGACGCAGTGGGTGCCGGAGACGGTGCTCCTCGACGGCAAGCCCGCCAGTGGCCTGCGTCGGCAGCCCGACGGCACGCTGTGGCTCGCGGTGTCGGCCGGCGCGCACCAGGTGTTGCTGGAGGGCGCGTTGCCCCCGCGCGACACGGTGCAGATCGCCCTGCCCCTGCGCGCCTACCGCGTGGAGGCGAAGCTCGAGGGGTGGACCCTCGATGGCCTGCATGAAGATGGCGTGGCGGACGAGAACCTCCAGCTCTCGCGCAAGGCGACGAACGAGAAGGGCGTGGCCGCGGCGCTGCAGGTAGGCACGCTGCCTCCCTTCGTGCGCGTGCAGCGCACCCTGGTGCTCGGCCTGCAGTGGACGGTGGAGACCACGGTCGAGCGCGTCACGCCCACGGGCAACGCGGTGGTGCTCGAGGTGCCGCTGCTGGCCGGCGAGTCGGTGACCTCCAGCGACGTGCGCGTGCAGGGCGGCAAGGCCCTGGTGAACATGCCCGCGGCCGAGACCCAGGTGACGTGGAGCTCGGTGCTGGAGGCGAAGGCGCCGCTGGAGCTCGTGGCCCCCACCGGCCTGCCGTGGGTGGAGGTGTGGCGCCTCGACGTGAGCCCGGTGTGGCACGTGGCGCTCAACGGCATTCCCGTGGTGCACCAGCAGGACGCGAGCGGGGTGCGCATGCCCGAGTGGCGGCCGTGGCCCGGCGAGAAGGTGACCGTGGAGGTGCTGCGCCCCGAGGCGCTCACCGGCCAGACCCTGACGATTGATCAGAGCTCGCTCACGATGGCCCCCGGCGCGCGCGCGACCGACGCCACCTTCACCGCGAACTTCCGCTCGTCGCGGGGCGGGCTGCACCCCTTCCTCTTGCCCGAGGGCGCGACGCTGCAAGACGTGACCATCAACGGCACCCAGCAGCCCATTCGGCAGGAGGGCCGGAAGGTCGCCATTCCCCTCGTGCCCGGCTCGCAGTCCGTGGTCATCACCTGGCGCGATGCCGGCGCCATGGGCTTCGCGTGGAGGACGCCGGTCATCGACGTGGGCACGCCGACGGTGAACGCCAACGTCGAGGTGAAGGTGCCCCAGGACCGGTGGGTGTTGTTCGTGCGCGGTCCGGGCCTCGGGCCGGCGGTGCTGTTCTGGAGCTTCCTGCTGGTGCTCCTCGTGGTGTCCGTGGCGCTGGGCCGCACGCACTACACGCCGCTGTCGACGCTGAAGTGGGTGCTGCTCGCGCTGGGCCTCTCGCAGGTGCCCATCCCCGCCATCGGCTTCGTCTTCGGGTGGCTGCTGCTCCTGGGCTGGCGCGAGAAGTCGGACAACCTCACCAGCGGCTGGTTCAACCTGCGGCAGCTGGGGCTGGTGGGCACGACCGGGGTGGCGCTGATCATCCTCGGGGTCTCGGTGTATGGCGGGCTGCTCGGGCACCCCGAGATGCAGGTGCAGGGCAATGGCTCGTACGCCTCGCTGCTGCGCTGGTTCCAGGACCGCACCTCGAGCGAGTACCCCACGGCCCTCGTGGTCTCGGTGCCCATGCTCGTGTACCGGGGCGCGATGCTCGCGTGGAGCCTGTGGATGGCCCTCTCGCTGCTCTCGTGGCTCAAGTGGGGGTGGAAGGCCTTCGCCACCGGCGGGCTGTGGAAGGCCTCGGAGCGGAAGCAGCCCCCCGCGCCGCGCTGAGCGTTCTCGGCCGCTGAGCCGCGCGGTGGAGCGTCCGTGGGGCGTCTTCACCGCGCGCTTCGTCCACCCACGGAAGCTCCTGTCTCCGGGGGTGAGGTGCTCGGCACGGGGCGTGATGAACGAGCCGCGCGTGGGCCGACACGACAAGGCAT
>CAIVGN010000059.1 GCA_903905455.1 uncultured Archangium sp. | reverse complement strand
GGCCATTGCCCTGGCGCGCGCGCGTGGGCCGCCCCTCGAGGAACGCGACGACGTCGTCCTCGAGCGCCTGCACCGAGGGGTAGCGGTCCTTCGGCTCCCGGCGCAGGGCCATGGACACCACCGCGTCGAGGTCCCCTTCGAGCTCCCTTCGCAGGCGCTCGCGTGAAGCCGCCCGGCAGGCCACCGCGTCCTCGGAGCTGCGCGCGAGGACCACGCTGCACGGCTGCAGTTCGCCCGCAGAGACGGCCTGCAGCAACGCTTCGACGTTCCCCGGCGCCACGTCGTAGGGGCCCACGCCGGTGAGCAACTCGTGCAGCACCACGCCCAGCGAGTACACGTCGGAGGAGGTCGCCACGGGCTCGCGACGCACCTGCTCGGGCGAGGCGTAGGCCGGGGTCATGGGCGCGAAGCCGGTGACGGTGTGCGGCGCGCTGTCTTCGAGCAGCCGGGCGATGCCGAAGTCGACCAGCTTGGGTACGCCGTCTGCGGTGACGAGGATGTTGCCGGGCTTGAGGTCGCGGTGCACCACGAGGTGCTGGTGCGCGGAGGTGACCGCGGCGAACACCGGGCGCATCAGCTCGAGCCGCTGCCGGGTGGTGAGACGGCGCGCGTCGCAGAACTGGTCGAGCGGCTGGCCGTCGACGAACTCCATCGCGAACCAGGGCCGCCCCTGCGAGGTCTCCCCCGCGTCGAGGAGCCTTGCGATGTGCGGGTGCTCGAGGCCCGCGAGGATCTCCCGTTCCTGCTGGAAGCGCTGCACCTCGTGCAGCACCTTGACCGCCACCTTGCGGCCCACCACCGGGTCCCAGGCGGCGTACACCGTGCCCATGCCGCCCGCGCCGACCGGTCCCTGGAGCTGGTAGCGCCCCAGGGTGGCGTCGCTGAGACTGGAATTCCCGGCGGCGCCCATGGACAGATAGTGGCAGGCCGTTTCAAAAGCGGCGACTGTCAGGGGCATGTCTGACGTCGTCATCCTCTTCGGGGGCGCTTCGAGCGAGCGCCTCGTGTCCGTTGCCTCGGCCCAGAACGTGAGCACCCACCTGCCCGACGCGGCGTGTTGGTTCCTCGCGAAGGAAGGCGCGGTGTTCGTCATCCCGCGCGAGGAGCTCGCCGCCCACGCCGGCGCCTTCGAGCACGAGCTGGTGCCGAAGGGCGCGCCGACCTGGCCCACGCTCGACGCCGCCCTCGATTCCCCCGAGGCGAAGGGGCGCACCTTCTTCCTCGCGCTGCACGGCGGCGACGGCGAGAACGGCGTCACCCAGCTGAAGTTCGAGGACCGCCGCCTGGCCTTCACCGGTAGCGGGAGCCGCGCCAGCGCCGACGCCTTCGACAAGGCCCGCGCCAAGCAGCTCGCCGGGGTCAAGGGCGCGAAGCTGGCGAAGGCCAGGAGCCTGCCTCCGATGGATGAGCCGGACGCCCGGGCCGCGCTGCATGCGTTGCTCGGCAAGAGCCCGCGCTGGGTGCTCAAGCCCCAGGCCGATGGCTCGAGTCACGGGCTGGTGCACCTCAAGAGCTCCAGCGAGGTCGCCGCCGCGGCGCAGACGCTGGCGAAGTTGCAGCTCGACTACCTCGCCGAGGTGTTCGTCGAAGGCCGCGAGCTGACGGTGGGCGTGGTGCAGGGCGAGGCGGGGCCCGAGGCGTTGCCGGTCTCCGAGGTGCGGCTGCTCCCGGGTGGCGCCTTCGACTACGCCGGCAAGTACCTGGGCAAGGACACCGAGGAGATCACCCCCGCGGTGTTGACCCCTGGAGAGTGGGCGCAGGCCCAGGCGCTCGCCGTGCTCACCCACCGCGCGGTGGGCTGCTTCGGGTACTCGCGCACCGACATGATCCTCACGGCGTCGGGGCCGGTGCTGCTGGAGATCAACACCCTGCCGGGCATGACGAAGGCCTCGTTCATTCCCCAGCAGCTCGCGGCGGCCGGGCGCGACCTGAAGGGGTTCCTCGCGCAGCAACTCGAGCTGGCGCGCAGACGCACCCTGTCGGCATGAGCGCTCCCGCTGTCGGCCAGGTCATCGCGGGCAAGTACCGCATCATCTCGCGCCTCGGCAGCGGCGGCATGGGCCTCGTGTTCCTCGCGGAGCGCGTCGGCGTGGGCAGCCGCGTGGCCCTCAAGTTCCTCGACCCCGCGCCCTCGGAAGACGAGACGCGCATCGCGCGGTTCCTGCGCGAGGCGAAGGTGGGCCTCGAGGTGCAGCACCCGGGGGCGGCGCAGATCCTCGACCTGGGGCGCGACGAGTCGATGCGCCTCTTCCTGTGCTTCGAGCTGGCCGAAGGCGAAGACCTGCGGGAGATCATCAAGCGCGAAGGCCGCCTGCGCGCCGGCGAGGCCATCGACATCGCGCTGCAGGTCGCGCAGGTGCTCGCCTTCGCCCACGACCGGCACATCGTGCACCGCGACGTGAAGCCCGAGAACGTTCGCGTGCGCCGCGACCTCGCCGGCCCGCACGTCAAGGTGCTCGACTTCGGCATCGCGCGGCTGCTCAAGGACGCCGGCGTGCGCCTCACCGCCGAGGGCATGCTCGCCGGCACCCCGCGCTACATGGCCCCCGAGCAGGTCAAGGACGAGCCGCTGACCGGCGCCGTCGACCAGTACGCCCTGGGCCTGATGCTCTTCGAGATGCTCACCGGCGCGGTGGCCATGGGGGGCAAGAACGTCTCGCAGATCCTCCTGCACCAGATGCAGACCCTGGTGCCGCCGCTGGCCTGGGTCGACCCGCAGCTCGCCCACCCCGAACTCGACGCCTTCATCGCCCGCGCCTGCGCCAAGCAGCCCCTCGACCGCTACCCTTCGATGGCCGCCTTCATCACCGCGCTCCAGGCCGTGCCCGTGGACGTGCGCGCGTGGCCCGCAGCGAGGCCGCCCCCCTCCGAGGCCGCGAGCAGCACCGCGCTGACCCGCGACGGCAAGGTGCCGCAGCCACCGTTTCCCGGCGCCCCGGTCGACCCCCTGTGGCGGACGCCCGAGCGCGCCGAGTACGAGCCCCGCGTCGAGGTGGCCACCGAGCCCGGCGGTCAGCAAGCCGTCGCCCCGCGCGCAGCCCACGCCGTCACCGAGCAGAAGACCGAGCCCGAGCGGCCCGCCCCGGTGCTGCCGCTGCTGCTCACCGAGTCGAAGATCGTCGAGCCGCCGCCGCACCTCGAGCTGCCCACCGATCCCGAGCGCCCCGCCGTGTCCCGCCGCGCGCCCACCCTGCCCTCGCGCCCCGAGCGGCCCGCCATCAACCAGACCGTGCGGGGACTGGCGGTGCCGGTCAAGCCGCGCGCCAGCCTCGCGCCCATCTGGTGGGGGTTGGCGTTCGCCATCCTCGCCGCTACTGCCGCGTGGTGGTTCACGCAGCACTGAGTGGAGCCTCGAAGACCCATGAAACCCGAGCCGGTGCATCGCCTCTTCCGCGGCCTGATGAACTTCGACCAGGAGTTCCGGCCCTCGCTCAAGCCGCTCATGAAGCAGCTCGCGCACGGCCAGGACCCCGAGCTGCTGCTCTTCGCGTGCTCCGACAGCCGCGTGGTGCCGCACCTCATCACCAGCGCCGAGCCCGGGGACGTCTTCGTGGTGCGCAGCGTGGGCAACCTCATCGCCCCGGCCGACACCAGCGGGCACAGCATCGGCGACGTGTCCGAGGCCTCGGCCATCGAGTACGCGCTCGAGGTGCTGGGCATTCGCGACATCGCGGTGTGCGGTCACAGCAACTGCGGCGCGATGTCGGCGTTGATCAAGGGCCGCCAGGCGCTGACCCAGACCGCGCCCAACCTCGTCCGCTGGCTGGCCCACGGCGAGGCCTCGAAGGCCCGCGCCGCCACGATGAAGTTCGCCGAGGGCCTCAACGAGGTCGACCAACTGGGCCAGGCCAACGTGCTGCAGCAGCTCGAGCACGTGGCCAGCTTCGAGCCCGTCCGCAAGCGCTTACGCCAGGGTGAAGTGCGGCTGCACGGACTGTGGTTCGACATCGAGCACGCCATGCTCCACCTGTACGAGGCCGAGGCCGGGCGCTTCGTGGCCCTCACCGAGGCGGAGATCGACCGGCTGTTGCAGAGTTGACATGCGTCAAGCACGGGCCTTGCTCTGGGCTCCCGCGTGTTCGTTCACGACGCACCGCCAAGCCTGGACGATGCGCCCGCCGCGCTGGTTGATCAGACCCTTGCGCTGATGGGCGAGACGCTGGGCTTGAAGCTCGTCAGCCTCGAGCGGGGGGTCAATCCACCGCGCTGGGGTACCGACGACCTCCCTTCCGTGCAGTCGATCTGGCGCGTGCCGCTCCAGGGTGCCGAGGGGTTGCGGGGTACCTTGTGGCTCGGCTCGTTCCGCGCCGACGCCTTCGACGCCACGATGCTCGCCCAGGTCGAGAAGTGGGCCGCGCTGCTCACCCGGCAGCTTTCGCCGCGCGATGAAACGGGCGTGTACCGGCGCTTCATCGGGTTGATGGCGGCCCCGGCGCTCTACCTCCACGACGGCGCGGTGTTCATCAACAAGGCTGCCGAGGCGCTCACCGGCTACCGCGCCGACGAGGTGCCGACGCTCGACGCCTGGTTCAGCACGCTCTACGGCGACGACGCCGAGACGGTGCGCGGGCTGTACGAGCTCGACCGCCTGCAGTCGCTCGAGTCGGGCCGCGTGCTCACCCTGCGCCGCAAGGACGGCAGCGACCGCATGGTGGACTGCTCGACGCGCCGCGACGGCACCCACGAGGTGTGGCTGATGCAGGACGTCACCGAGCGCGTCGCCAGCCAGGAGCGCTTCCGCGTGCTCTTCGAGCAGAGCAGCACCGCGCTCGCGCTCTACGACGAGACCGGCTTCATCGACTGCAACCCCGCCGCGGTGGCGCTGCTGGGCTTCGGCGCCAAGGCCGAGGTGCTGCACCGCCAGCCGGCTGACCTCTCACCCACCACCCAGCCCTCGGGCAAGCGCTCGGCCGACATGCTCACCCGCATGGAGAACATCGCGCGCACCGAGGGCAGCCACCGCTTCGACTGGGTGTACCAGCCGTTGCAACGCGCGCCGGCCCAGGTCGAGGTGACGCTGACGCCGCTGACCCTGGGCCACCGCCGCGTGCTGCTCTCGGAGTGGCACGACATCAGCGAGCGACTCCGTTACGAGGAAGGCCTCGAGGCGGCGCGCGACTCGGCCCTCGCCTTCGCCCGGGCGCGCAGCGACTTCCTCGCCACCATGTCGCACGAGATCCGCACCCCGATGAACGGGGTCATCGGCATGACGCGGCTGCTCTCGGAGACCAGCCTCACCGGCCAGCAGCGCGAGTACCTCGACACGGTGCGCGCCTGCGGCGAGGGCCTGCTGGCGTTGATCAACGACATCCTCGACTTCTCGCGGCTCGAGGCGGGCAAGGTGCAGCTCGAGCGCATCCCCTTCTCGGTGCGCGAGGTGGTGGAAGACGCGGCCGCGGTGGTGGCGCCGCAGGCCCACGGCAAGCGCCTCGAGCTCGTGTGCCGCATCACCCACGCGGTGCCCGGGCTGCTGTGGGGAGACCCCACGCGGCTGCGGCAGGTGCTGCTCAACCTCCTCTCGAACGCGGTGAAGTTCACGGCGAAGGGCTCGGTGGAGCTGACCGTGGACTGCATGCCCCGCGTCGGTGAAGAGGCGATGCTGCTCTTCACCATCACCGACACCGGCGTGGGCATCG
This sequence comes from uncultured Archangium sp., assembly GCA_903905455.1. Taxonomy (GTDB): domain Bacteria; phylum Myxococcota; class Myxococcia; order Myxococcales; family Myxococcaceae; genus Archangium_A. Next base: position 48,324 of record CAIVGN010000059.1, on the reverse strand, counting down.
CCCCCGACGCGCTGCCCCGGCTCTTCTCCGCCTTCAGCCAGGAAGACGGGAGCACCACCCGGCGCTTCGGCGGCTCGGGCCTCGGCCTCGTCATCTGCAAGGGCCTCACGCAGCTGATGCGCGGCGCCATCGACGTCGACTCTTCGCCGGGCCAGACCATCTTCAGCGTCGCCCTGCCCATGGCGGTGCACACCCAGGCCGTCTCGCGGCTCGCGCTGCGCGGGCGGGTGGCGCTGCTCGAAGACCGCCCCCGGAGCCGCGCGGCGCTGCGCAACCAGCTCGAGCCTGCGGGGGTGGTGGTGGTGGACGACGTCGACCACGCGGACGTGGTGTTGGTGGACCAGGGCCACGCGAAGGGAACGGGCGGGGCGCTGGCCACTGCGCTCGTCGCCGCCGGGAAGAAGGTGGGCTTGCTGCGCCGCCTCGACGGCAGCCACCTCGAGGAGACCGGCGCCGCCTTCGTGCTGCCCTCGCCGGTGCGCGAACACGCGCTGCATCAACAGCTCGCGCAGCTGCTGCACGAGCGCCCCCTCGCCCCGGTGCACTTGAAGCCCAGCTACCGGCAGTTCGAGGCGCGGGTGCTGGTGGCCGAGGACAACCCCGTCAACCAGCGCGTGGTGATGGGCCTCTTGCGCAAGCTGGGCTGCGAGGTGGAGCTGGCGTCTGACGGCGGCGCTGCCATCGAGGCCTTCGCGCGCGGGGGCTTCGACCTGGTGTTCATGGACTGCCAGATGCCCGACGTGGACGGCTTCGAGGCCACCCGCCGCATCCGCGCCACGCAGCACGCGCCGGTGCCCATCGTGGCCCTGACCGCGGGGGTGATGGAGGGCGACCGCGAGCGCTGCCTCGCCGCCGGCATGGACGACTTCCTGAGCAAGCCGGTGCGCCTCGAAGACCTCGAGCGCACGCTCGCCCGGCACCTGCAGCCGCTGCCCGTCGCCGCCACGGGCTGAGCGCTTCAAGATGAACGAGAGCGGCGAGCCCTTCGTGGCCGTGGTGCGCGACCGCCTGTTCCTGGGGTTGATCACCGAGTTCGAGCAGGACACCGTCGCCGAGCGCATGGCGAGGGTCGGCTTCCAGCGCAGCGACGCCACGCTCGCCCCCGCGGTGCGCCTCGAGGAGGGGAAGCCCTCGATCTGGTAGCGCTGCTGCTCATCGGCCCGCGTCGCCACCTCCGTCACCTCGTACGTGAAGGAAGAACCCGCGCAAACGAGAGCCCACCTGAAGCGGTTGCGCGACGTCGGCGCGGCCGTCAACGTCGAGACGACGTCGAGGTACGTCTGCTTCGTCGCCCCGATCATCGAGGAGAATCGCCCCATGGAAAGCCTGACCGCAGACGACGTGAACCACGCACTCCGCGAGCTGACCGAAGGGCTGCCCGGCCGCAACGAGCCGCGGCCCTCGGGCACGGGTGAGCTCGACAACCCAGAGGTCCGCCACCGCCTCGCGGCCGCAGCATTCACCGCGGTGCTCGGGAGCGAGCCCCGCGACGCCTTCGAGGCCCTCAGCCCGCACTTCGAGTCGGTGCAGGTGGTCGGTTGGTTCGGTGCGAAGCGGGCGGAGCTGATCCTCGAGATGCTGGCCTACCAGGCAGGCTGGGTCGGCGAATCGACCTGGAACTCCGTGCGCAGGCGTCGCTTGAACGAAGCGGGCACGAGCCCTGACCCTCGCTGGGCGCAGGTTTGCGCGCGCGTGGGCTGGGAAAGTCCTGACCTGTCGCAGCTCACCGCCAACCTGGGGGCGCTCCTCGAAAGTGAAAACCGGAGAAAGTGAAGGAAGAACAAACCGGGCAACGCGAAGCGTCTGAGGCGAGCGAGGGGTGGGCGTGAGCGCCGAGGTGCACGGGCGCGCGAGTTTCGCGACAGCAGTCGCAACGGCAGGCTCGTCTTCTTGGGTTGTTCCCGAACCACCGCGACTTGTTGACGTGCCCAAAGTGCGGTCTGGCCGAGGACGTTCTCATCGGTGGGCAGCTCATCACCACTGTTGAGCCGGGTCAGGCAGCCACGGGCTTGCGGTTCCTCGAGCCGACGGCCGCCGGCGATCCCTTCCGGTGTCCCGGCTGCGGCGCTGAGGCGCGTGCGCAAGAGACCTGATGGTGGCGCTGCTGCGCGGAGCTGCGGAGCTCCAACGAATCACCTCTGCCGACCTGATCAGGCTTCAAGACGCCACCGTCGACGACCGATTCGCCGACAGTGGGTGGCGCACGGACCAGGTGTACGTTGGGGCGCAGATCGACCTCGCGCGCCAGAGGATCCACTACATCGCCCCGCAGCCAGCCGATGTCGGGTCGCTCATGGATGGCCTCCTCACCTGTGCACGCCGCCTCGAGGACTCGACGGTCGACGCCGTGGTCCGGGCTGCAGTTGTCTCCTTCGGCTTCGTCTTCATCCACCCGTTCTCCGACGGGAACGGCCGACTCCACCGACTGCTCATCCACCACATCCTGGCGAGACGTGGATTCACCCCGAAGGGGCTCATCTTCCCGGTGTCGGCGGTGATGCTCGAACGCAGGGCGGAGTACGATGCGTGCCTCGAGGCGTTCTCAGTTCCCCTGATGCGCCTGGTGGATTTCGACGAAGACGAGGCGGGGGTGGTCGTCGTCAGGAACGAGACCGCCGGGCTCTACCGGTTCTTCGACGCCACCCCCATGGCCGAGGCGCTCGCTCGCTGGGTCGAGCAGACCGTGAAGGTCGAATTCCGAGCCGAACTCGACTTCGTGGTCCGGTTTCGCGAAACACGGCGAAGGAGAAGGCGGTGAAGACGCACATGAAGACCTCCATTCGCGCCGCCGCGGAGTAACGGTTTTCGAAGGTGAGGGAGGATTTCTAACGAAATCTGGCGTCTCGTAACGAAATCGGAGGCCGCGGCTCGCGGTCTCTCCCAGCGCGACGAAGGGGGCGCTCCACTTCCCGCACCACGCCCGCGTCCCTTGCAACTGAAGGCCACCAGCCGCGAGGCACGGCACTCCTCGGGAGCCACGGCCGGTTTCTGGACGCCCTGGCCCCGGCGCTCATACCGTGCGCCCCGTGCCCCGCAAGTCCACTCGTACCAGCTCCCGCAAGACCGCTGCCAAGTCCAGCCGCACCAAGCCAGCCGTCCGCACCAAGCCAGCCGTCCGCACCAAGCCGGCCGTCCGCACCAGCCGACCCGCCAGTGCGCCGCCCTCGCGCAAGCGCGCGACTGCGCCCAGGGCGGGCCCCCGGCCGCTCACCTGGACCCAGAGAGGACCGCGGCTGCGCGCTGCCCCGTCGCGCGGAGGAACCTACGTGCTGCTGTCCCACGACGGCGTGGACTGGACGGCGGAGTGGCGCCCGACGAAGGGTCGCCCCAACGTGGTGCTGTTCCGCAAGCCTGCCGAGGCCTGCATGGCGGGGTGCGAGCGCGACCACGTGTTGCGCTTCACCAACGAGCTGCTGGTGGCCAACGGCGCCGAGGCGCTCGCCGCGGCCGACCTGCAGGGTGACGCGGTGGCGTGGAAACGACGTCGCTTCTGACGCCTCCCCTGGTGGTCGCGAGTGCGCGGGCTGGCGCCTTCGACATCTTCGAATTGAACGCAGGACACTGGCCTCGGCTCGAGGCCGCCATGAAACACTACGCCGATCTTCCGATGGATCTCGCCGACGCCTCGCTCGTCCTGCTGGCCGAGGAACGCAACGACGGGCGAATCCTGTCGACCGATCGCCGCGAGTTCCGGACGTACCGTTGGAAGAAGCGTAAGCCGTTCAAGAACCTCCTCGACCTGGACGACTGAGCACAGCGCATTGCGGTGAGCCGCCACGGGCTGAGCCCCACCGTCGAGGGCTCGCTGTGCGACAGTGCGCGCCCATGTCCCTCGCGACCGTGCAGCTCGACGCCGACCTCCAGCGCCTGGGAAAGACGCCCGCGCTCCTGAAGCGCAAGTGGTCCCGCATGACGGCCTCGCCCTTCGCCTTCCTGCGCGGAGCCTCGGCCTTGTGGGCGGAGGTGATGCGCCGCGAGCCGGCGCTGCTGCGCGGCATCCCGGGCACGGGCACCCTGGTGGGCGACCTGCACCTCGAGAACATCGGCACCTTCCGCACCGCCCGCGGCGTGGCCCTGCACGTCAACGACTTCGACGAGACCTTCGAGGGCCCCTGGTGCTTCGACGTGGTGCGGCTGCTGACCTCGCTGCTCCTCGCCCGGCCCGAGTTGGGCTGCACCGGCCTCGAGGTGCTGCGCCTGGCCGAGGCAGTGCTCGAGGGCCACGCGGCCGGGGTCGCTGGCGCGGCGGTGCGGTTGCCGGCGTCGCTGGCCCGGGTGCTCGCCGCGGCGAGCCTGAAGACCGACGGCAAGCTGCTGGCCAAGCGGCTGGCCGGGCCGGATCAATTGATCCGCGATGACAAGACGCCCCCGGCCCCGGCCGCGCTGGGCAACCAGGTCAAGCGGGTGGTCGTGGAGTGGGCGCAGGCCACGAAGCAGCCCGCGGTGACCCTGGTGGACTTCACGCGGCGCGTGGCGGGCACGGGCAGCCTCGGCGTCGAGCGGCTGCTGGTGCTCATCCGGATCGGCGAGGTCTCGAGGTTGCTGGAGATCAAGGAGGTGCGGGGCAGCAGCTTCTCGAGCGCCCCGGCCGACGCCCCGGCCTTGCGGGCGGCGTGGGTGAAGTGCCTGCCGCGAGCGCCGCTGGAGGTGGCCGCGGCGACCCTGGGCACGGTGCCGGTCATCGTGCGGCCGCTCTTCGGCAGCGACGAGAAGCTGTCAGCCGACGACTTCGACCGCGCGGCGTTGCCCCAGGCGATGAAGGCCCTGGGGATGATGGCCGGCGAGGTGCACCGGCGCGGGGCGCGCAAGCCCGCCGCGTGGAGCGACCAACACCGGGCGCTGGTGATGCAGCGGGCGGCCCACGTGGCAGGGCTGCACGAGCAGGCCTTCGTCGACTTCTGTCGCGGCGTCGACGGCGCGCTCAGCCCTTGAAGTAGCTGGTGTCGGGCCAGCTGGTCCGCACGTAGCTGACGATGGACGCGGCGATGGCGGCGACGTCGTGGCGGCCGTTGTTGAAGGTCATGTCGAAGTACGAGCGGTCGTGCGGGTCGACCTGGAGCTGTTCGCGCATGAAGATCTCGCGGGCCTCGGCGTGGGCGCCCACGAGGTGCAGGGCCTCCGGGTGGCTCATCTCGAGGCGCTTCTCGATGGACTTGACGCGCCACTCCAGGCTCGCGTCGAGGCGCACGTGGAAGCAGTTGGTCAACGCGTGGCACAGCACGGCGCCACCCCGGCCAATGATGATGGCGTTGCCCACGGTGGCGAACTGCACCAGCCGCCTGGCGACGGCGCGGAAGGCCTCGGCGTGGGCGTAGTACTCGGGCGGGGTGATGCCGAGCTTCTCGATGGAGCGGGCGGTCTCGCCGAGGCGCTCGAGGGTGCCGAGATCGATGCCCTCTTCCTTCGCCACGGCCTCGAGCAGCGTGCGGTCGTAGACGTTCCACGGCTCCCCGCTGGCGGCCTCGAGCTGCTTCTCGAGCGCGTCGGCGAGCACGAAGCCCTCGCAGCCGAAGGCGCGGGACAAGGTGATGGTGGGGCGCACACGGGGCGCGGGCTCGCGGGTGAGGTGCTGCTGAATCTCTTCCCAGGCAGACAAGCGGTTGGAGATGTTGGGGATGAGCGAGCCGAAGTGGAGAGCCATGAGACCCCTTGGCTAGCGGAGAGCCGGCGGCGAGACAACAAGAGCCACGGGGTCAGGCGCACCACCGCGCAGGTCTTGCGCTCGGGGAAATACCGATGGCGCTCCTTGCCCCAGTCGTTACCGCTTGGGGGGTGGACCCGACGGAGGTGCGCAGTGCGAATCGAGCAAATCACCCAGGCCTACGGCGACGCGCTGTTCGACACGGACCGCGGCCAGGCCTTGCGAGTCATCGAGGAGGCGGTCCACGCGGGGGTGGGCCCGGAGGACGTGGTGTTCCGGGTGGTGTTGCCCACCATGGAGAACCTGATGAACCGCTCGGCGGAGGACGGGGCGACGAGCCTCGCGCAGCACTTCCTCGCCTCGCAGATCAGCTCCGACGTGGTGGAGCGCATGCTGCCGCTCTTCCAGAAGGCGCACGTCTCGTCGGGCACGGTGGTCATCGGCTCGGCGCTGGGCGACTTCCACGGGCTGGGCAAGCGCATCGTGGTGGGGTGCCTCAAGGCGGGCATGTTCGAGGTGACCGACCTGGGGCTCAACGTGACCGCGCACCGCTTCGTGGACGAGGCCGTGCGCCTGGGCGCGCAGGTCATCGGCATCTCGTCGTTGATGGTGCACACCGCGACCGGGGCCCAGGCGGCGAAGGGGGTGCGCGCGCTCCTCAAGGAGCGGAACCTCGAGGGGCGGATCAAGGTCATCGTGGGCGGGGCGCCGTACCTCTTCGACGAGAACCTCTTTCGCACCGTGGGGGCCGACGCCTTCGCGCGCAACGGGCTCGAGGCGGTCAACGCCGTGGCCGGGTTGATCAAGGAGGTGAAGCCATGACTGCGCTCGAACGGTTGATCGCCACCATCGAGGGCCGGCCGGTCGACCGCATCCCCGTGTTCTGCAACCTCCTCGACCAGGGCGCGCGGGAGCTGGGCCTGGCGCCCAGGGAGTACTTCGCCGACGGGGAGCGGGTGGCCGAGGCGCAACTGAGGCTGCGCGAGAAGTACGGCTACGACAACGTGTGGAGCCTGTTCTACGTGGGCCGCGAGGCGGAGCTGCTGGGCTGCGAGGCGATGATCTACTCTGCCGAGGGACCGCCGAACGTGGGGCACATGGTGATGAAGTCCATGGACGACGTGGACAAGGTCATCGTGCCCGACGACGTGGCGCGCCACCCGGCCTTCGAGCAGCCCGCGCGCTGCCTGAAGATGCTCAAGCGGGAGGTCGGCGGTCGCTACCCCATCTGCGCCTACATCACCTCGACCATGACCCTGCCGGCGATGTTGCTGGGCATGGAGAAGTGGATGCCGGTGCTCCTGGGGCCGCCCACGCCCGAGCGGTCGGCGTTGCTCGAGAAGTGCCACGACTTCTTCGTCAAGGAGGTGCGCGCCTACCGCGAGGCCGGGGCCCAGGTGGTGATCTACGCCAACCCCTTCGCCTCGACCGACTTCATGCCCGCGCGCTTCATTCGCGACGAGGCCCTGGCGTGGGTGCAGCGGGACATCGAAGCAGTGGGCGCGGAGGGGATGGTCTTCTATTGCGGCGGGGCGCGGGTGACGCCGACCATCGACGCGGTGCTGAACCGCACCGGGCTGCGCGCGTTCTACCTGAGCCCGCTCGACGAGGTGGCCGAGGCCAAGCGCCTGACCTCCGACCGGGCGCTGTGCTGCGGCGTGCTCAACGACATCAAGCTGCTGCGCTGGTCGAACGACGAGGTGCGCGCCGAGGTGGCCCGCATGCTCGCCGCGGGCATGCCCGGAGGGCACTTCCTCTTCGGGAGCCTGGTGATGCCGCTGGGCATTCCCGAAGAGAAGATCCACGCCATGGTCGACGCCGCGCTCGAGCTCGGGACGACCAAATGACCGCCCCGGCGCGCCCGCTGATCATCGGCTGCGGCATCCTCCGTCGCGAGCTGCAGTGGCTCGAGGCGCAGCGGGGGCTCACCTTCGACGCCGAGCTGCTGGGGCCGGCGCTGCACCTCGATCTCCCGAAGTTGGAGCGGGTGTTCGGCGCGCAGTTGGAGCGCACCGCCCCGCGTAAGCCCGGCGTCTTCTTCGGCGCCTGTCACCCGGGCCTGGACACCTGGCTCGCCGCGCGGGGCACGCCGCGCACCCGGGCGCTCAACTGCGTGGAGATGTTGCTGGGGCCCGAGCGCTACGCGGCGGAGCTCACCGCGGGGGCCTACTTCCTGCTCGAGCCGTGGGCGCGCACGTGGACACAGGCGCTGACCACCACCTTCGGCGATCGCCCCGAGCTGGTGCGGGAGATCTTCCGCGGCGCGCACACCCGCGTGCTCGCGCTGCGCACCCCGTGCTCGGGCGACTTCACCGCGGCGGCGACGGCGGCCAGCGAGGCGGCGGGGCTGCCCCTCGAGTGGCTGGACGTCGACCTGGACCACCTCGAGCGCGTGGTGCGCGGGCTGCTGGCGGAGGTGCGCGCGTGACGAAGCTGCGCACCCGGGAAGAGCTGGAGGCCCGGCTCATTCGCGTGGCCCGGGACAAGTCGTTCCTCGAGCTGGTGGTGCGGCTGATGACGCGCCTGAGCGCCTCGGTCGACGTGGACACGCTGGTGCGCGACATGCTCACCGGGCTGATGGAGGTGCTGGGCGGCACCAACCTCACCCTGGTGTGGGGCGGGCCGGGGCGCTGGGAAGTCGCCGACGTGCTGGGGCGGCGCGAGCGCCTCGAGGCCATCGCCGACCCCGACCTGTTGCGGGCGTTGTCCACCAAGACGCCCTTCGAGGTCGCGGGCACCACCGCCCCCCACCTCGTGCACCGCGAGAGCTACACGTGGCTGGTGCCGCTGGTGGCCGGCGAGGAGGTAATCGGCGGGCTGCGCCTCGAGGACGTGGGCCTCTCGCAGGAGGAGCTGCGGCAGTACCTGCCCACGGTCTTCGCCCACGCCGCGCTGGCCCTGAAGAACGCCATGGGCGTGGCCCGGGAACTCGACGACGTGCGCACCCAGCTCCACGACGAGGCCGCCGAGCGGATGCGCGCCCAGCAGGCGAACGCGGCGAAGAGTTCGTTCCTCGCCAACATGAGCCACGAGATCCGCACCCCGCTCAACGGCATCCTGGGCATGGCCCAGCTGCTGCGCACCACCACGCTGAGCGAAGAGCAGCAGCACTACCTCGAGGCCATCGACCTCTCGTCCGAGAGCCTGCTGGGCATCATCAACGACGTACTCGACCTCTCGAAGATCGAGGCGGGGCACGTGGCGCTGTCCAACGCGCCCTTCTCTCTGCAGCACCTGCTGGCGCGGGTGACGGAGGCGCAGCGCGCGCGGTTGGTGGCGCGGGGCCTCGCCAGTCACACCGTGGTGGGCGCTGGCGTGAGCCCGACCCTCGCGGGCGACGAGCTGCGCCTGGGCCAGGTGCTGCTCAACCTCTACGGCAACGCCATCAAGTTCACCCATGCCGGCACGGTCGACCTCGGGGTGACGCTGGTGGGCGAACCGGTGGCGGGGCGGCAGCAGCTGCAGTTCTGGGTGAAGGACACCGGCATCGGCATCGCCCCCGAGGCCCTGGGCCGGGTGTTCGACGCCTTCGAGCAGGCCGACGGCTCCACCACGCGGAAGTACGGAGGCACGGGGCTGGGCCTGTCCATCTGCCGGCGGCTGGTGGGCCTGATGAATGGCCGCCTGTGGGTCGAGAGCACGCCGGGCGAGGGCAGCACCTTCCGCTTCGAGGTGGACCTGGCGGTGGCCACGCAGGCCGTGACCGCGCCGACGCACGAGCCGCGGCAGCTGAGGCTGTCACGTGCGGTCCAGGTGCTGGTGGTCGAAGACAACAGCATCAACGAGCGGGTCATCGCGGCGCTGCTCACCAAGCTCGGGGTGGACTTCGAGGTGGCGCACGACGGCCAGGAGGCGCTCGCGCGCATGGAAGGCCGCCAGTGGGACCTGGTGTTGATGGACGTGCAGATGCCGGTGATGGATGGCTTCGAGGCCACGCGGCGCATCCGGGCGGCGGAGGCGAAGGGTCAGCCGCGCACGCCAGTGCTGGCGCTCACGGCCCACGCGCTGGTCGAGGAGCAGGCGGCGGTGCTGGCCGCGGGCTTCGATGGGTTCCTCCCCAAGCCGGTGCAGTTCGCGGCGCTCATCGCGGAGATCGAGCGCCACGCCCTCAAGCGGTGAAGCGCAGGGCTAGGCGAGCCCCAGCCACTGGAGGAACGACTTCTTCGCGCCGGCCTCGGGCTTCTTCGCCTGCTCGCGGGCGTGGCCCTGGCAGCGCTTGGCCTTCGGCACGTTGCCCAGCACCTGCTCCACGTGGGCCCCACAGCCCGCCCACGTCGGTTTTCCACACTTCGAACACGTCACGGCTCGGCACATGCGTCGCTCCTCCTGGCTGGGGTGAGGCGGCGTTGGGAGCCGGGCCCCCACCCCGAGGGTTCAGCTCACAGGCACGCGCCGTAGCCGGTGGTGTCGAGGGCGATGCAGGTGCGTCCGGCGGCGCAGCCGGTGCCGCTGCCCAGGTCGCAGAAGCGGCGGCAGGCGTTCGAGGCCGTGGTGACGTCGGAGAGGCACACCAGGCCCGGGCCACAGTCGTTGAGGTACGCGCACGCCTGGCCCTCCGCGAGGTTGCCCCGGGACACGCAGGTGGCGCCGGTCTGGCCGAGGTAGCAGCCTTCGGAGGAGCTGCTGCAGTCCTGGGCGAGGGGCTGGCAGGCGGTGCTGTCGTTGGGGCGGCACAGCGAGCCCACGCACGAGAAGCCGGTGCCGCAGCTGCTGTAGCAGGTCGCCTCGCAGGCGCCGAAGCCGGTGGCGGCGTTGACGGTGCACGACAGCCCGCGCTGGCAGTCTTGCGCGGCGACGCACAGCGCGCCCTGGGCCTTGACGCCGGGTGACAGGCAACGCGCGCCGTTGGGGCCCGGGTAGCAGGCGAGCGAGGCGTCGACGCAGTTCTGCTGGCCCGCGGTGCAGGTGGGGGCGCAGGTGGTGCCGTCGAAGGTGTAGCCGTAGGCGCAGCTGCAGTAGCGGGGCGAACCGGGGTAGTCGACGCACTCGCCGTGGGCGCCGCAGCCGCCGTTGTTGAGCGCGCACTCGTCGACCTCGCAGGAGCCCGGAGAGCCGATGGTGCCTTCGGGGCAGCGGCACTCCCAGGCGCCCGGGGTGTTGACGCACACGCTGCCGGCGGCGCAGGTGAAGGTGCCGCGGGTGCACTCGTTGACGTCGACGCAGCTGCCGCCGCGGGCCTCGGAGCCGGGGTCGCAGGAGCAGTCGGCGTTGTCGGCGGAGGCGCAGACCGCGCCGCACTGGAGCTGGAAGGAGCTCGAGCAGCCGCAGCTCCCGTTGGTGCAGGTGGCGCCGCCGCGGCAGTCGGAGTTGGAGAAGCAGCCCGAGGTGCAGCGGCGCGTCTCCGGGTTGCAGCCGAAGTCCCCGGGGCAGGGCATGGTGGTGCAGTCGTTGGGCAGCGGCAGGCACACGCCGCGGTTGCACACCACGCCGGCCTCGCAGGCGTGGCCGCAGCTACCGCAGTTGTTCTCGTCCGTGGTGAGGTCGCGGCAGGTGGCGCCGCAGGCGGTGGTGGCGCCAGCGCAGCGCGAGCCGGGGGCGTTGCTGGGCTGCCCACCGTCGAAGGTGGCGCCGCCGTCGGGCCGGGCCGCGGGGACCAGGACGGCCACGCAGGACGCGGCGGCGCCGCAGGTGGTGCCCGTGGGGCACGCGGTGCACTGCGCGCCGAAGATGCCGCAGGCCTGGTCGATGCGGCCCAGCTGGCACTGGCCCGAGGCGTCGCAGCAGCCCTGGCAGTTGTCCGGGGCGCAGGCGGAGGTGGACGAATCGGGCCCCCCGCAGGCGGCGAAGAGGACGGCAGCGAAGAAGCAGGGCAACAGGGTGCGAAGCGCGGGCATGACTGCTGGGTGGGGAGACCGGGACGCTCTTTTGAGAAAAAGAACGCGCCGACCCGTGGCATAGGGCCGCGCCATGCCCTTGCTCCCCGGTCTGCGTGTCATCCGTTCCCCGCTCCATGGGTATGGCGTCGTCGCCACGCGCGACTTCGCGGAAGGCGACCTGCTCGCCGACATCGAGGGCGTGGCCTGGCGCCTGGGCGAAGACTGGGACGACCGCTACACCCTGCGCATCAGCGACGCGCTGTGGTTCGACATGGTCGACCAGACGCGGTGGATCAACCACTCGTGCGAGGCCAACTCGGAGGTCGACCTGGGCGTCGACGCCCACGGGGAGCCCTGGGCGAAGGTCTACGCGTGGCGCGACATCAAGGCCGGCGAGGAGATCACCTTCGACTACGAGTTCGCCCCCGAAGTGGCCGAGCCGTGCTTCTGCCGCGCGCCGGCGTGCAAGGGCGTCATCATGCGCCAGGACGAACCGACCGCCTGACCTTCGGCCGGCTCAGCCCGTCCAGGGGTTGAGCACGGGCACGGCACAGCGCGCGAAGTCGGCCTCGTTGCGGGTGACGACGGTGAAGCCGTGCACCTGCGCCAGCGCGGCGATGAGCGCGTCGAGCACCGGCAGGGGGCCTCCACCGGCGCGCTCGCTGCCGCCGCACAAGGCGCCCCACCGGCGCCACACCCGCTCGTCGGGGACCAGCACCCGGCCCTGGAAGCGCTCGCGGATCTCCACCTCGACGAAGGCGCGCAGCCGCTTGCGCCGCCCGGTGTCCTTGAGGCGCGTCAGCCCCTTCTCGAGCTCGCCGACCGTCACGGCCGAGAGGTAGAGGTCGGACTCGTCTTGCAGCGCCAACCAGTGCACGACGCCCGGGTCGGCGCGCTTGCGGGTGAACTCCGACACGAAGCACGTGTCGAGGAGGTAGCTCACAGGACGACCTTCCGGCCCCGGTCTCGAGAGCGCGCCAGCTGGAGCGGTTCCCCGGCCACCGGGCTGTCGCGCAGCAGGTCGACGAGCGGGCGTCGTCGCTTCCGCCGCAGCAGGGCCGCGTACTCGGCCTCGGAGATCACCACCAACGCCGGCTTGCCGCGCACCGTCACGTGCTGGGGCCCCTCGGTGAGGGCGCGTCGCGCCACCTCGCTCAACTGCGCCTTCGCGTCTTGCAGGGCCCAGGTCATCGCGTGCCTCCAACTGGTCAGACAGACCAGTTGACCGTACCGGGCCGGCCGAGGCGCGGTCAACCGGGCCGCCCGGCGCGACTACGGCCGGCGCAGCATGCGGCTCAAGCTCACGTCGAGCTGGCTGTGCACCGCGTTCATCAGGCTCGAGACCTCGGCGTCGCTGACCTTCACCCGGGCCACGAGGTTCTTGCGCGTCTGGGCCAGCAGCGCCTCGCGGCACGCGCTGAGCCACCGCCACACGGTGGTGCGGTGCGTCTGGTAGAGGCGGCCGATCTCCTCGGGGCTGCTGCCGTCGAGGTAGTAGAGGCGCATCAGGTTCTGGTCCCGCGGGGGGAGGCTGATCAGCGCCTCCTGGAAGGCGGCCTTGAAGTCGGCGGCGTAGCGGTCCTTCAGGAAGCCCAGCTCCGCGCCGACCATCACCGCCGGCGTGTCGGCCAGGGCGTCGTCGGGGTTGCTCACCTCGAGCTTGCGGGCGCGCGCGAAGTCCTGCGTGAGGCGCACCGCCGACGCGCGCAGCCACTGCACCAGCGGCCCGCGCCCCGAGTAGCTGGAGATCTGCGGAGCGGTCTCGCCCTGGCGCACGAAGAGCTTGAGCCGCAGCCCCTGGAGCACGTCGTCTTCCGCCAACCCCGCGGGCAAGGTGCCGCGCAGCACCGCCGGCACCCGCGCCAGCACCGTGCGATCGAACGCCGCCAGGGCCGCCGGGTCGCCCAGCAGGCAGGCCAGGGCGAGCCAGAGATCCGCCGCGTGCAGCGTGGAGAGCTCGACGCCGGGTTGCAGGCGCTCGGCGGCGTGGGCCACGAAGGCCGGGGCCTCGAGCTCCAGCGTGGGCCAGGCCTCGCGGGCCGTGGTCACCAGCCTCGCGAGCGTCTCTTCGAGCGCGGGGCCGGTGCCGAAGCGCCCCTGCAGCTCGAGCGGGAGGGCCTTTTGGAACGCCTCCTCGAGTGATGAAGACGCGGCCATCGGAGCGGCGAGGGTAACAAACTCCCCCCACGGCCGACACGGGTTACCCTGCGACACCCCCATGGCCTGCCTCGATGACAACACGGTCGCCGCCTTCATGGCGGGCTCGCTCTCCGTGGAGGCGCAGCGCGAGGTGGAGCTGCACGTCGAGAGTTGCGCCGCGTGCCGCCAGCTGCTGGCGACGTTGATGAAGGGTGAGCGCGAGGAGTCCTCGCTGTCCACCGGGCCCACCCTGCCCTCGAACATCTCCCCGTGGACGCCCCGGGAACGGGGCGCGCAGCTGGGCCGCTACCTGCTGCTGGAGTCCATCGGCGCGGGGGGCATGGGCATCGTGTACGCGGCCTATGACCCGGTGCTCGAGCGCAAGGTCGCGGTGAAGGTGGTGCGCGGCGAAGGGGGCAGCGAGCTGCGCGAGGAGGTGCGCGTGCGCCTGCAGCGCGAGGGCAAGTCCATCGCCCAGCTCGCGCACCCGCACATCGTGGCGGTCTTCGACATGGGCATCTCCGACGGCGAGGTCTACGTCGCCATGGAGCTGGTCGACGGGGGCTCGCTCAAGCAGTGGCTGCGCGCGGAGCAGCGGCCGTGGCGCGAGGTGTTGCCCAAGTTCCTCGACGCCGGAGAGGGCCTCGCCGCCGCCCACCGCGCGGGCCTCGCGCACCGCGACTTCAAGCCCGAGAACGTGCTCATCGGGAAGGACGGGCGCGTGCGGGTGACGGACTTCGGGCTCGCCGCGAGCACCACCGAGCCCCCGCTGTTGCTGCTCTCGGAGCCCACGAGCGTGTTGCCCGGCGACGCGAAGCTCACGCGCACCGGCGCGTTGGTGGGCACGCCGGCCTACATGGCGCCCGAGCAGTACGCGGGCCTCGGCGCCGACCGGCTGTCGGATCAATTCAGCTTCTGCGTCGCCCTGTGGGAGGCGGTGTACGGCGTTCGTCCGTACACGCCCGAGGTCGACCCGACGAAGTGGAGGCTCCTGGAGCCGCCGCAGGGCAACCGCGTGCCGCCCTGGCTGCGGCGGGTGCTGACCCGCGGGTTGAGCCTGGAGCCCGCCGGGCGCTACCCGTCCATGGAGGCGCTGCTCGTCGCGCTGGCCGCGGACCCCGAGCGCGCGCGGGCGACCCGGCGCTGGCTCGCGGCGGGCGTGGTGGTGCTCCTCGGCGCGGCCGGCGCCACGTACTGGGCCGCCACGCGCAGCAGTCGCCTGTGCACCGGCGCCGCGGCCGAGGTGGCGAGCGCGTGGAACCCGGCGGTGGTGCAGTCGCTCGGCGCGGCGTTCAGCGCGACCGGGGCCGAGGGCGCGGCGGAGAACTGGGAGCGGGCGCGGCTCCCGGTCGACGCGTGGTGGCGTGCCTGGGCCGCGACGTACACCGAGGCGTGCCAGGCCACGCGGGTGCGCGGCGAGCAGTCGGATCAACTCCTCGGGTTGCGCATGGCGTGCCTGGCTCGGCAACGCGCGCAGACCGTGGCCCTGCTCGAGGTCTTCAAGGGCGCCGACCGCGAGGTGGTGGCCAACGCGCCGCTGGCCGGTGACGCGCTCTCGTCGCTCGAGGCGTGCAGCAACCCCGAGGCGCTGCTGGCGCAGGTGAGCCCTCCGCAGGGAGAGGCGTTGGTGCTCGAGGTGGAAGCGGTGCGCGCGCTGCTCGCCGACGCCCAGGCGCGGTCCGACACGGGGCAGTACCAGGACGCGCTGGCCCGGGCGAACGACGCCGTGGGCCGCGCGAAGAAGCTCGCGTACCGGCCGGTGCTCGCCGAGGCGCTGCTGCTCGCGGGCCTGCTGCAGGAGCACGGCGGAGACCTGAAGGCCTCGGAGCAGAGCCTGCTCGACGCCATCTCCACCGCGGAGGCGAGCCGGCACGACGTCATCACCGCGCGCGCCGCGACGCACCTGATGCTGGTGCTCGGCGCGCGGCAGGCCCGCTACGCCGAGGCGCACGCGTGGGGGAACCTCGCGCGAGGCGCCATCAGCCGCAGCGGCGCGAGCGTGCTGCTGAAGGCCGCGCTGCTGCGGGTCGAAGGCCTGGTGCACTACGCCGAGGGGAAGCTCGCCGAGGCCATCGAGGCGCACCAGCAGGCGGTGGCGTTGTTCGAGCCGCAGGTGCCCGGCAGCCTCACGCTGGCCGAGGCGCTCAATGATCTCGGCGCGGCGCTGCGCGGCGGGCGCAAGGCGAAGGAGTCACAGGACGCGTTTCGTCGCGCGCTGGAGATCCTGTTGATCAAGGCCGGCCCGGACAGCGACCTCGTGGCCACCACGCGCAACGGGCTGGCCAGCAGCGCGATGCTCGAGGGGCGCTTCACCGAGGCCTCGGCGCTCTACCAGCAGGCGCTGGAGACCTTCCGCAAGCGCCTGGGGCCGACGCACTTCCGCACCGTGAACTCGCTCAACAACCTGGGCGTGGTGCTCGCCGAGCAGGGCCGCTTCGCCGACGCGTTGCCGTACTTCGAGCAGGTGCTCGAGGCGCGGAAGACGGCACTGAGCCCCACCGACGCCAAGACCGCCGACGCGTGGAGCAACGTGGGCATGCTGCTGGTGGAGCTGGGCCGCTACGACGAGGCGCTGGCCGACTTCGAGCAGGCGCGCGGCATCCTCCAGGGCTACCCGCTCGACCACTTCAGCCAGGCGGAGTCGTTGCTGGGCGTGGCCAGGGTCGCGCTGGCGCGGCACGAGCCGGAGCAGGCCCAGGCGTCGCTCACCCGGGTGCTCGCGCTCTGCGAGAAGAAGGAGGGCTTCCGCTTCGACTACACGCGGGCCCGGGCGAACTTCCTGTTGGGCCGGGCGCTGGTCGAGCGGCCCAGGCCTTCGAACGAGCAGGGCCATGCGTTGGTGCTCGAGGCGAAGGCCGCGCTCGAGGGCTTCGGGGCGCAGCGGTTTCAACGCGATCTCACGGAGATTGCGGGGTGGCTTGCTGCGCACCCGGCCGGACGCTAAGGCCCGCGCCATGCGAACCGCGCGGATCAGCCTCCTCTCCCTGTGGTTGATCGCGTGCGGGCCTCCGAAGCTCGAGCTCGCCGCGGGGACGACGTGCGCGATGACCACGAACCCGGGCCCGACCTCGGCGAGCCTGCTCGAGGCCCTGGGCACGGCGACGCGGGGCACCTGCGTGGTGGCCGCGCCGGCGAAGTACACCGGCTCCTTCACCGTGCCCGACGGCGTCATCCTCGGGGGCGAGACCGGCGCCGTGGTCGAGTTCACCGGCGACGCGGTCGATCGCCCGGCGGTCACGCTCGGTGCGGGCGCGACGCTCACGGGGCTGCGGATCAACGGGGCTCCCGGCGTGGGCATCTCGGCCGGCGGCGGCGCGCAGCTGATCAACGTGCAGGTGCAGGCCTCCATCGCCGCGGGGTTGATCTTCTGGTGCGAGGACGACTGCCGCACCTTCGACCCCGCATGGCTGAGCAACGTGGAGCTCACCAACAACGCGGTGGGGCTCATCGTGCACGGCGCCCGGGTGAACACCGTGGGCGGGAAGATCACCGGCAACCAGAGCGACGCGCTCGCCTCGGGCTACGGCGTGGTCGCCAGCCACGGCGCCGACCTGCAGATGACGGGCACGCGGGTCGAAGACAACCAGGTGCTCGGCGTGCTGGTCGATGGCGCGCTCGACACCAACGTCTCGCTGGCCCAGGTGACCGTGCAGAACAACCGCGGTCGCGGGGTG
This sequence comes from uncultured Archangium sp., assembly GCA_903905455.1. Lineage (GTDB taxonomy): Bacteria > Myxococcota > Myxococcia > Myxococcales > Myxococcaceae > Archangium_A. The sequence continues at coordinate 31,054 of CAIVGN010000059.1, read as the reverse complement.
TGGGCGCAGGGAATGCTGGGCACCATGGGCGTGCCGCGGTTGCACCTGAACGGCTGCGTGGTCGAGGGGAACCGGCTGGTGGGCGTGGGCACCCGGGGCTCTCGCGGCGTGGTCATCGAGGCGGGTAGCGTCGGCCGCACGGCCCTCGCGCAGACCAGCGACGGCAACGGCGGGCTCATCTCGGTGGGCGATGGCATCGGCCTGTTCGCGAACAGCAGCGACGTGCAGGTGGCCGCGGTGACCTTGAGCGGCAACGAGCGCAGCCAAGTGCTGGTGGATCGCGGGTCGACGGCGCTGGTGGTGGAGCGCTCGACCATCACCCCCACCGGCACGCAGCTGGGCGTGGTGGTGCAGAACACCGTCGAGGTGGTGCAGGCGCCGATGATCGTCACGCCGCAGATGGGACAGGAGCTGCCGATCAGCGCACCGATGATGGGGTTGCCGGTTCGGTAGTCGGTCTCGGATGTGATGGAACTGCGCTGGCAGCGGTGGTGGGCGGGACTGGGCCCCGGCCCTGCAGCCAGCGCGTGCAGCCCCTCGACTTCGCGCGCTGGGTGACGCAAGTGACTCGACTTCGGGGCAGGAGCCGCAGGACCCCCGGGGGTCCGCCGACGCATCAACAAGATTGATGATGCCTGAGTCCAGGCGGTCCGTGTTCATGGGGCTCGGGCTTCAAAGCGGTGCACGCTCGAGTTGTCCTCATTGATGACCGCCAGTGGGGGTGGAAGGGGCCTCAAGAGCGTGTCCTCTTTGATGACAACCACGGCGACCTGTCGGACCCGCATGCGCCTGCTGGCCCTGCTTCGCGCGCCTCGAGTGTCTCCAGCGTCGCATGAGAGATGGGGGGAGTTCCTCATCGGCCTCCGCTCGACGCTGCGCCCCCTCGTCAACAGCGCGATGTCCTTTCTGGCGAGGGAGCGGTCGACCATTTGGGTGCGATGCGCTTTGGGAACCGTGGGCCTCGATGCCCTGTGCCACGCCGACGAAGCCACCCGCGCCGTTTGGCACAAGCCCTTGTCCTGAGTTGTCATCAAAGAGGACACGCATTTGAGACCCCTCCCACCCCCTCTGGCAGTCATCAAAGATGACAACTGCCCTGACCGGGGGGACTCGCTCGCGTGCCGTGCTCTTCGACCCCGGTGGAGCCTCGCCTTCTGGCTCGGTGCTGCCTTCGGGAAATCGAACGCCCTCGGCGTCCACGGCTACATCCTTTCGGGGCTGCATCGCACGGCCCGTCCGCTCGCTGTCTACGCTTCGCAGTCTGCGTTTCCGCAGCCCACGCAAGACTCGCTACCGGCCTGCTTTCGCTTTGGCCGACGGGATTCGTCCCGCTGGGTCGCGCTCACAGGTTTCAGAGTTTCACCATCGACTCCTCCTCCTGCGCCGAGCTTCTTGGCGCACTCAATTTGATGACGCACTCCGAGACCCCCGCGGGGTGCCCGTGCCCCCTGGTCACGGTGCGCCAGGGCTGTGGGGCTGCCCGCGCTGGGCACCGAGGCTGACCGCATGGACACACGCCGCCTCGCCTTCAAGCCGGCTGCCCCGGTCCGAGAGCCGCTCGTCAGAACTACGCCCAAGCCCATGTTCCGACTGCGCTTTCCCTGGAATCCGGGAATAAATGCAACCGACTCCGGGAGGTCGCGTCACCGGGGCATGAACGCTCCGCACCGTCTCGCCGCCCCGACCCGCCACGACCTCGGCCAGCTCTACGCCGTGCATCACCGGGCGGTCCGCGCGAGCCTGATTCGCTGGGGCGTCAGCGCCGCCGAAGCCGATGACGTCTGCGCCGAGGTGTTCATCGTCGCGCTGCACCGCCTGCCCACCTTCGAGGGCCACTCGAGCCTCTCCACCTGGCTGCTGGGCATCGCGCGCAACCTCGCGTCCGACCTCCGCCGCTCCGCGCGAGCGCGCTGCGAAGTGCTGGTCGATACGGTGCCCGAGCACGTGGAAGAGGACGGGGTGCACGAGCGCGTCGAGCGCGCCCAGGTGTCCGCGGCCGTTCGTCGCGCGGTCTCGAAGCTCAAGCCCACGCAGCGCCAGGTGGTCACCGGCTACGTGCTCAACGAGCAGCCGATGAACGTGGTGGCCAGCAACGAGCGCGTGCCGGCGCAGACGGCCTACGCGCGTCTCTACGCCGCCCAGGGTGCGCTGCGGTCGACGCTCGCGCCGCTGATGGCCGCCTGAACCACTCACTTGCCGTGCTCTGACCCCGGAGCTCCCAGACGCGCTATGCAGGCCCCGATGTCCACCATCGAGCGCTGGGCGCACGACTTCCTCACCACCACCTCGCTCGAGGCGAAGCTCTCTCCGCCTCCGCCGCCGAGTGTCTTCGAGGCCACGCCGCGTCGTGAACTGGTGATGCAGCCGGGTCGCCCGCCGGAGTTGGTGGCGCGCGTGGGTCGCAAGAAGGGCGTGCGCGCCGGAGCCTTGAAGAACGTCGGCAAACGCGCCGCGCTGCTGCACACGTTCATGCATCACGAACTGCAGGCGGCCGAGTTGTTCGCCTGGGCCCTCCTCGCGTTCCCCGAGACGCCCGAGCCGTTTCGTCGCGGGCTGCTGGGCATCTGCCGCGATGAACTGCGGCACATGGGGCTGTATCGCGTGCACCTCGAGACGCTCGGGTGCCCGTTCGGCTCGCAGCCCATCAACGACTGGTTCTGGAAGCGCGTGCCCGACGAGAACGCGACGCCGGCGCAGTTCGTCGCCCGCCTCGGCATCGGCTTCGAGGGCGCGAACCTCGACCACGGCGCGCGCTTCACCGAGTACTTCACCGCGGCCGGTGACCCGCGCGCGGCGGAGATCCAGGCGCAGATCACCGAAGAGGAGATCGCCCACGCGGCCTTCGGACTTCACTGGTTCGGCGTGTTCACCGGTACCCACGACTTCGAGACGTGGCGCGCGTACCTGCCGGCGCCGTTGACCCCGGCCATGACGCGGGGCGCGGAGATGAACCTCGTGGCACGCGGTCGTGCGGGCTACCCACAAGCGTTCCTCGACGCGCTGGCCACGTGGGACGACACGCATGTCCAGCCGTGAACCGCTGGCGTGGGTGCTCAACTTCGACGCGGAAGATGAGCTGGGCCACGTCGGCGCGCACACGCCCACGCTGGCGCTGACCGCGCGGGTCGAGGCGCTGCTCCCAACGCTGCGCGCCGGTGGGCTCGTGGGCCCCGAGGATGTCGTCGTCTGGCCGGGGAATGCCGCTGCAGGTGGTCGCGAGGGGCGCGCGTGGTGTCCGACACGCTGGGCGCTGGTGCAGCTCGAGCGGGCCGGCGCAAAGGTGCCACGGGCTCCGAGCATGGACGTGTTGTTGCGCGTCAATCATCGACGGTTCGCCCATGAGCTCGGGCAGGCGCTGCCGGGCGCGGGGTTCGCCGAGCATGCGCACGAACTCGAGGCGCTGCTCGACCGGGGGGCGTCCGTGTCGTCCGAGGACGCGTGGGTGCTGAAGCGACCACTGGGCTACGCGGGCCGCGGGCGACGGAAGATCTCCGCGCGCGCGCGACTGCCAGCCGATGACGCGTGGATCGAAGCGTCACTGAGGGCAGGCGGCGTGCAATTGGAGCCGTGGGTGCAGCGCGAGCTCGATGTCGGCCTGCATGGCTTCGTCGACGAGCACGGCATGCTCACCATCGGCCAGCCCACCGTGCAGGACATCGACGCGCAGGGCCAGTGGCGGGCCACGCGCGTCGCGGCAGCGGGCACCTTGCAGCCCGGCGAGCTCGAGTGCCTGGCGCGTACGCTCGAGCAGACCAGCGCCGCGCTCCACGACGCGGGCTACTTCGGGCCCTTCGGAGTCGACGCGTTTCGCTGGCGAGCACCCGACGGGTCGGTGCACTTTCAACCCCGCAGCGAGATCAACGCCCGGTACTCGATGGGCTGGTCGATCGGCTTCTCGGCAGGCAAACCGCCGCCGTCCTGAATCAGTGAGAGCGCGGCCGAGCCGATTTCCGGGCGGCGCGCTCGAGCGCAGCGATGGCCTCCGCGACGAGGGCGTTGAAGGACCGATCTCCCCCGGGCCGACGCAGCGGGAGCACCAGCGGCAAGAGCGACACATCGCCGAGGGCCTCGGCCGCTCCGACGGCGAGCCCGCTGACGTTGGGTCCCTGCAGCTCGCGGCGCAGCGCCTCGAGGACGCGCGGGTCCTTTCGTTCCGCGAGGCCGACGAGCGCCTCCCCGCGCACCTCCGCGTGGGCGTCCTCGAGCCGCGCGACGAGGGCGTCTCGCAGCGCAGGGGTGTCTGACGTGTTCTGGCTCCCCAAGCCGAACGTCGCCCAGTTGCGAACCTCGTCGTCCGGGTCGGCAGACAGCGCGATCAACGCGTCGAGGGCCGCGTGCGGTGTCAGCCCGAGCACCACGCCGAGACGAACCTTCGCCTCCTTGTGGGCACGCAGGGGCGTCAAGGCCTCGACGGCGCGCGCATCGCGCAGGTGACCGAGCGCCACGCCGATGGCGTGCAGCACCTCGGGAGACTGCTCCGTGGCGAGCGCCGCCAACACCACCGTCGCGCAGCGCGCCCGCACCGCCTCGCTGGCGAGGGGACCTCCGAACTGCCCGAGGATGTCGACGCCGCGCCCGCGCTCCTTCGCGGACTGCGAGCCCACGAGCGCCGAGGCCGCCTCGAAGACGGACGCATCCCCCAGGTGGTGCAGCGCCCGGATGGCCTCCCACGCGCGCTCGTCGTCTTCCTCGCCCTCAAGCGCCGACTCAATCAAGGCCGCGACCGACCGCATGGTGCTCATGGAGGGTCGATAGCAGGCCACCCCGCCGCCCCCCGCACAATTCCTCGGGCAAGGAATGACGGTGCCGACCTCGGGTCCGTGTCATCACGGGGGCACATGAAGCCAAAGCCGACCGCCGCGCCCGTCCCTGAGAAGCAGTTCGTCTTCGAATTGATTGAGAAGGACTACGAGGCGCAGATCCTCAAGTCCACCGAGCCCGTCGCCCTCGACTTCTACTCAGCCGACAGCGCGCCCTGCACGGCGCTCGCCCCGCGCTTCGGCGCCGTGGCCGAGAAGTTCGAAGGGAAGATCAAGTTCTTCAAGGTGCTCCGCGACAACAACGACGGGCTCGCCAAGCAGCTCAAGGTCACCGCCAGCCCCACGCTCCTGTTCTTCAAGAACGGCGCGGAGCTTGGTGAGCGCCTCACCGGCGACGACATCAAGCGCACGGCCCTCAAGGCGTCGGTCGAAGCGCTGCTCAAGTAGCTCGCACGGCAGGCGCGCGGCGGTAGGCTCTGCCGCCATGACCGCTCGCGCCTGCCCCAGTTGCACCGCCCCCATGCGCCCCTTCCAGGCGGGCGCCATCGAGCTCGATCGCTGCTCGTTCTGCCGTGGCCTGTGGTTCGACGGCGGCGAGCTCGAGCAGGTGCTCGGCAAGAAGCTCGTGGGCTCGCTCGAGACCGCGATGATCACCACCCGCAAGTGCGCGAAGTGTTCGGTGGCCCTGCACCCCGCCGAGCTCGGAGGCCTGCGCGTCGAGGTGTGCCTCACCTGCCGCGGCGTGTTCCTCGACGACGGCGAGCTGGTGAAGCTCAACGACGGCAAGCAGGTGCGCGTCACCCAGGAAGCGAAGCCCGCGACGCCGGCCCCGCGCGAAGAGAACGACGCGCAGATCGACGTGAAGAACTGGCTCACCTCGCTGGGGCTGTGATCAGCGGCAGAAGCCCACGCCGTCGACGGTGAGCACCGAGCCCGGCGGCGGGGCGTTCAGGAAGTCGAACATCACCTCGTTGCGCGTCCCGTCCCAGGACCACGCCGGGGCGCTGGGCTCACCCTGGGGAATCAACTCACCGTCGATGTGCAGCACCAGCGGGGCGCGCGCCACGTCGGGCTCGTGGGTGAGGAAGTAGCGGGTGTTGTAGCCGCCGAAGTAGTTCCGCCCGTCCCTCAGGGAGAACTGCCAGCCGCGGTCGCAGAGCTCGCCGGTCGCGCCGCGGAAGAACTGCGCGAGCACCCCCAGCGCGCCCGAGTCACGCACCCCACCGCAGCCCTCGTCGTAGAAGCGCGCCACCACGTTGACCTGCGCACCGCGCGGCAACAGGGCCTGCAGCGCGCTCAACGCGGGCAGCACGGCCAGGGGAGAGTGATCCGGCTGGTTGGTCACGCACCCGAACTGCAGCGACGCGCCGTCGCGGTGAAAGAGCGCGAGCTCACCTTGCGCGAAGGCGGTGATGGCCTCGATGCACGACGACCCGCTCGTCTGGGTGAAGGTCAACGCCGTCAGCGCGGCCCAGTCGGAGGGTGAAGTGCCATCGGTCCACCGCGCGCCCGAGGCCAGCTGGCGCAACTGCCCGCCCCCTCGCGCCGTGGTCAGCACGCCCAGGCGCAGGTCGAGGCGCTCGCCCTTGAGCTCGCTGCGCAGCCACTCGAGGTTCTCCACCACGGAGGCCTGCATCGGCCGCATGCCCGGGGAGTCATCGAGCACCAGCACGAAGTCGCCGGGAGGTCGCAGGCTGGGCACGGTGATGGCCTCGTGGAAGGTCACCAGCGCGGTGCCTTCGCCCACGAGGTCCACCCCGCTGACCTCGGGTTGATCACCGAGCGAGAACGTGAGCTCCACGCGGCTCGCGTCGCTCCCCACGTCGGAGGGCCGGTAGGTGAGCAACACGTCGACCGACTCGCCGCGCAGCAACGGCACTCCCTGTCGCGCCGCCACCACCTGGAACTCGGGGCTTGCTGTCGTCACCGACCGCAACACCGCGGCCTGCGCGCAGGTGTTCTCGAGCGTCAGCGTCAGCTCGGCCGCCCGGCAGCCCTGCTCGAAGGGCCCGAAGTCGAGGCGCGAGGTCGAGGCACGAAGGCAGGGCGCACTCCGGTTCATCACCACCGCCACCTCCAGCATGCCGAGGGACAGGCTCGCCTCGACGGCGCTGGTGTCCGTGGGGCGCGCGACGACCTCGAGGTCCACGTCGCCCAGCGCGGGGATGATCAACGGCAGCGGCGTGCGCACCGAAAAGCGCGCGTCGGAGAAGTGCGCCTCTGGAACTTCGTGCGCGACGTACGTGGCGTTGTGGAGCCTGAGCCCCCGCCGCCCCTCGCTGCCCGGCGGCACCACCCCGAAGTCGAGGCGCCCCGGAGCCGCGGACAGCGACGCTCCCGACGGCGCCTCAGGCGCGGGCGCGCTCGGAAAATCGAAGCCCTTGACGTCGGCCGGCAGAGGGCTCGCGCAGCCCGCCAGGACCGCGGTGATCGCTACAATGAGACCTCGGTGCACCACCGCTGTGGACTCCAACCCACGCCAGGACCCGAGCCACATGCGGGTGAAGCTACTGTGATTCCATGACCTTGCACCATGGCCCGGGAATTGGAGTACGCCCGCGCACCCATGTACCCCGACAACCGGAACAACCGCCGCGTCAGCTGCCAGGCCCGCTTCCTCGGTGCGTCGGCGACGGTCCTCCGCGGTGACATCCTCGACGTGTCGGCCACCGGCCTCTGCCTGAGCCTCGACGCGGCCCTCGAGCGCGGTCGCGAGTTGCACCTCGACTTCGAGCTGCCCGCCGGTCGCGTGGAGGCCGTCGGCGAGGTGCGCTGGGCCGTGGAGAAGGAAGGCCGCTTCGAGCTGGGCATCCGCTTCGCGCGCATCTCGGCCGAGTCGCTGGGCGTCATCGCGATGGCCACCACTCCGAAGCCGATGGGCGGGGGTTCGGGGTGGAGCCAGTTGGTCATCCGCCGCTGACGAAGTGACTACTCGCTCGGGGCCGGCGCGAACCAGTCGCTGGTGTCGAACTCCACGGCCTCGAACGGTTCGGCGCGTACCGGTTCGCCGGCACCGAAGGCCGCACAGCGAAGCCAGCCTCCGGCCTCGAGCCGGTTGATCTCGATGGTGCAGGCCAGCGGGTCGACGAACCACAGCCACTTCACCCCGGCGCGCGCATAGAGCCGCGCCTTGGAGATGCGGTCGATCGACGCCGTCGACGGTGACAACACCTCCATCACCCAGTCAGGCGCGAGGGTGAGGAAGGCCTCGCGAGGCAGCGTCAGCAACCGCTCGCGACGCCAGCCGGCGAGGTCGGGGACGAGGGCGTCCGCGCCCAGATGAATCTCGGGCTCGTGCAGGATCCACCAACCCCCGGGTGGCCCCGAGCGACCGAAGCGTGCGTTGACGTCCCCTCCCGCATTGGAGGCCGTCTGCGCATGCGGCAACGCCGGGCGCGGCAGGAGGATCAGCTCACCCTCGATGATCTGCCCGGTCATGGTCTCCGGCACGTGCTCGAGATCCGCGAACGTCGCTGGCTTCTTGCTCAGTTCCCGCATGGCGAGGCCACCATAGCCCTTCTCGTGCCCTCGCTCACCGGGGCCCGGGGGCTCAGCCGACCTTGAGGTGCACCGTCGCCGTGGCGATGGGCTGCGCCTCGTCGTCCTGGAACGCCACCACGTGCAGCGTCGTCACCCGGCGCCCCGCCTTGAGCACCCGCGCCACCGCGTAGGTCTCGCGGGTGCGCCCGCTGCGCAGGAAGTCGACCGTCTGGGTGATGGTCCTGGGCAGCTGCTTCGTGTCCGTCGAGGCCAGGCACTCGAGGTGCGCCATCGACTCGAGCAGCGCCGCCAGCGTGCCGCCATGCAGCGCCGGCACGGTGGGGTTGCCGACGAGGTGGTCGGCGAAGGGCATCACCCCCACGCGCCGCCCGTCGCGCACCTCGACCCGCACCCCGAGGAACGTGAGGTAGGGGATGGCCTCGACCAGGGGGCTGAAGTCACCGCTCTCCCGCGCGCGCTGCACCGCCTCGAGCACGTTCACGGCACCAACCCCTTGCGCACTTCGTCCTGGGTGATGGCCCGGCCCTGCGTGGAGAGCGCGAAGGTGGCCGTCGCCGCGGCGAAGGGCTCGGCCTCGTCATCGACCCACGCGCTGGCGCGCACGAAGGCCACCGACTGCGTGACCCGGTAGCACTCGGCCTTCGCGAACACGTCGCGGTGCGCCGGCGCCCGCCCCAGGAAGTCGACCCGCAGGTCGAGCGTGGCGATGGGCTGCGGTGACTTGAGCTTCACGTACACCGAGGCCCCACAGCACGCGTCGAGCAACGTGGTGATGGCCCCTCCGTGCAGCACCTGGGTCTCCGGGTTGCCCACCAGGCGCGCGTCCCACGGGAGCTTCAGGGTCACCTGCGGCGGGTTCCACGTCGCGGCCACCAGCGTCAACTGCAACGCCTTGTTGTGCGGCACGAAGTCGCGGAACGCCGCGTTCATCATCTCGAGATCGACAGGCTCGTCAGCCATCAGACACGCTCACTGCGAGAGGCGGCGCAACAAGCTGGGCATGTCATGAAAGCTCAGTTGCACGCCACCGAGTTGCAGCACCTGCCCCGGTTGCAAGAGGGTCGCTGGGGCAGTCACGGAGGCACCGGAGAGCGTCGCGGCGCGCCCGTCGGCCACGCGGACCTGCCAGGCCCCCGCGTGCCCCGTGAGGTGGGCGTGCTGCCGCGAGACCGTGGCGTCGCTGATCAACACGTCGTTGCCCTCGTCCCGCCCGATGGCCAGCGTGCGCCCGTCGGCGGGCCCCAGCAGGAAACAGAGCGCGTCGCCGTGCTGCGGCGTCCTGGAGGTGGAGTCGATCTTCATCGTGGTCACCGCCCCGCGCGTCGGCGCGACCCACGCCCCGGGCTCCCAGACCAGCCAATCACCGACGTACTTCCGGGCGAAGGTGTCCGCCCCGCGCAGCTGCTGCGACCACAGGAACGTCGAGAGGTAGGAGGGCGTGGGCATGGGCTCGGGCATCGTACACATCGAGCCCGGGACCGAACTGATCAGTTCAGCGCTTCGACACCCTGGCGTGACGCGGGCCGCCGTTCATCGATGGCCAGGGCCAGCGCTTCGAAGTGGGTGCGCTTCGAGAAGAGGTGCGCGGGGATGAGCACCCGCTGCTCCTCGTCGAGCCAGAGCGCCAGCGTGTCGCGCTTGTCGCCGTGACGGCGGATCTCCTTGATCGACGTCCAGGGGACTTCGATCAGCCCTCCGCGCGGGCGCGAGATGAGGATGGACAGCGGCGTGACCCGCACTCCCCAACCGGCGCGCGGACGGAAGCGGAAGAGGGCCACGCCCATCGACGCCGCCAGGCCGAAGGAGAGCCCCGCGCGGATGATCTCTCGCGGTCCCTGCGTCTGGGTGAAGGAGAAGGTGGCCCAGGCGGTGAGCACCAGCGCCGCGAAGAAACCGGAGAGCAGCCAGAGGCGCAGCCGGAGCGGGTGGTAGGGGAAGAAGTCCGAGGCCATCTGGGGGAGGTCTTACACGGATGGAGGCGTCCATGCCCCTTGCCCCCGAGATGCAGGGCGCACGCTCAGGGGAAGGTGCCCGGTTCGGCCCCTCACCCCGGCCCTCTCCCCGCTTCGCAGGGCGAGGGGGTTACGGGTTGAGCCTGGCCCGGTGCGCTGGCCACTCGAACTGCGCCTTGAACTCGCGCGGCGCCGGCGCCCCGAACTTGCGCGGCTCGAGCGTGACGTCCGGCACCAGGCGCCCCACGCCCAACGACGTCACCGACTTGTCGACCAACATGCGTTGCACCACCCGGCACGTCGACCCATCGGGGCAGGTCATCTCGGCCGCGTCGCTGATCAACCCGTTCGCGGAGAAGCGCAGGTTCCCGTTCCCCTTGAGCGGCAACGTCTCCAGCGCCCCGCCCGGCGCCACGCGCAGCAACGTGCCGTCGAGCTGCAACACGTAGCCGCCCGGGAACAGCGCGCGCACGTTACCCGCCAGCCGCGTCCACGAGCCGGCCGTGCCCAGCGAGGAGAAGACCTCGGTGTCCGCCCGCACCAGCACCCGCTGATCATTCCCGGCGGCGACGACCAGCTGCTCCCCGGGCAACCACGACGCGGGCAGCGGGATGCCGGCCTGCACCACGATGTCCACCGCCGGGCTGTTGAACGGGCTCGCCCTGAGCGTGCCCACGCCGGGCGCCGTGCGCTCCAGCACCCAGAGCCGGGTCCCCAGCGCCCGCACCTCGAGCGCGTTGGCCGAGAGCGCGACGCTGGTGAGGGGCCCGCCGCCGTTCACGCTCAACGTGTGCGCCGGGCACGCCGTGAGGTAGCCACCCTCTTCTCCGCAGCCTTCGCCCACGAAGCCGAACGCCACCCCGGCGCCCGTCTCGAGGGTCTTCATCACCGGGATCGGCCCCGTCGAGAGTGACGCGGGCACCAACTGCAGCGGCGGCGAGCAGCCCGCGCGCTGCGCCCGCACGTCACCAGGGCCCGCGAGGGTCCACACCACCGTGCTGCCGCAGCTCCCGGAGAGGCCGAACTGCGAGACCTCGACGGCCGGCACCGAGAGCAGCGGCGTGGTGCCGTTGGAGGTCACCCAGTTGAGCGCGGTCTGCCCATCGGGCACGCCCACCGCGGCGACGGGCTGGTAGGCCAGGTAGCGGAAGCTCGAGAACTCCCGGGGGGCGGCGAACACCGTGGTGCTGGTCAGCGAGGTGCGGAACGAGCCGCCGACGTCCTTCCACATCACCCCCGGGCCGAGCCGCCGCACCGAGTCCCCCGCGGCGAGCGACGACGAGAGGGTGGTCACCACCCCCGTACCATCACGCTTGGTGAGCGTGCCGCCGTCGAGCCCGAAGTCGAAGTCCCCCAACAGCGGCAGGTCGTCAGGAGGCACCGACGTCGAGAGCAACACCGCGTCGAGCGGCACCGTGCCCAGGTCGGCGGCCGAGTACTTCACCAGCAGCGTCGAGAAGCCCATGCGGTTGCACTGCACCTCGTAGGTCCCGCGGTCGACCGGCGAGAAGCGCACCGAGCCGTCGGTGTCGGACATCACCGCCTCGACGAGCAGCTGGGTGGGCGCCCGGTACAGCGCGCAGGGGGTGCCTGCGTGGTCCGTCGCGCCCGGCACCAGCACGTGCCCGCTGATGACGAGCTGATCCGGCGGCACCACCACCTCGCCCAGGTCGCCGGGGAAACCGCCGAGCGCCGGAGCGTCGACGGTGACCAGGGTGTTGTTGCTCGGGAGGGGGATGCGCTTGACGTAGAATCGCAGGGTGGCGTCCTGGCGCTCGTCGGCGAACAACTGCACCAGGGTCATCACGTCGTCCGTCAGCCGGTAGTCGAGCGCGTGCAGCGCCCGGGGCACGCACCGCGCGCCGTCCTTCGCGATGACCTTGCCCTCGCCGACGGTGACGTCTCCATCACAGGTGACGGGCGCACCTTCGAGGTAGCCGATGACCGTGCCCAGCGCCCCGCTGTCCCGACCCGCAACGCTCGCGGTCAACGCGCCGTTCTGCAGGAAGGCGCTGCGGCTGGGGTGCTTCGTGGCCACGAGGTACGCCTTGCCGACGAGCTCGTCGCCCAGGAGGGGGCGCGTCATCGCCAGGCGGAACTGGCCGCTCTCGTGGCGCATCACCATCACGTCGTTGCCCGCCCGGTAGTGGACGGTGAAGGTGTCGAGGTCGCCGGCGAAGCCCCAGGCGCCCACGAGCGACGGGCTGGTGCCACGACGCACGCGCGCCACGGTGCCGACCCACGAGCCGTCGTCGCGCAGCACGTCGGTCTCGAGCGCCCCGTCGGTGGTGAGCCAGTACGCGCGCACCCGCGTGGCATCGGCGGTGCCCAGGCGAAGCTCCTTCGCCGTCGCGGGCAACGTCACGGTGCTCCACGAGGTGCCGTCGTGGCGCACCAGCGTGTTGCCGTGCTGCACCACCACCACGCCGGGCCGCAGCACGCGCACCTGGTCGTCGAAGGGGTTCCAGGTGCCGGTGACGTCGGCCTCCGCGCGGTCGCTGCGCAGGAACGAGACCGTCTTCCACGTCGTGCCCGAAAGCGCGCTGACCGTCACGTAGCGGCCGCCCGGGTTCTGCGCGCCGTGCAGGTCCACGATGACCGGGCTCGAGCCGTCACCGGCGACCTGGAAGGCGGTGTTCTTCAGCGCCCCGCCGCTCCCCAGCTGGGGTGAAGGCAGGTCGCTCACCGCGCCCGCGGGCGACACCTTCTTGAGCACCACGCGCGAGGGGGTGAGGTCGTTGGCGGTGCCGAAGGGGCGCCCGCTGTCGAGGCCGATGAGCACCAGCGCCGAGCCGTCGGCGGTCATCGCCACGCGTCCGCGGTTCTCCACCACGTGCTCATTGGCCGTCGTCGGGGGCGCGCGGCTGAAGGGGCGGTCGTTGGTCTCGAACACCAGCACGCCGAAGCGCGGGTCGGGGAACGAGCCGGAGGTCTGGCTCGAGGGACACGCGGCGAGCACCAGCACGAGGGCAGACGAAGCGAGCGCTCTCACTTGCTGAACCCCTGGTCGAAGGATTGCGGGTTGAGCACGCCCTTGAGGGTGCCCTTGCTGCCGTAGGCCTCGGTGTAGACGTCGAGCAACTCCACCGACCACCGCGACTCGGTGGCGGAGACCTGGGTGAAGCCGCGCACGAAGTAGTCACAGTGCCCGTCGAGGACCCGGGGCTGGTTCGCGTCGGCATCGGTCAAGTAGCAGCTCCCGCGGCGCCCCACGTACTGCCGGCCGGGGAAGCTGATGTTGATGTTGTCCAGGCCGTTGACGAGCACCGTGTTGCCCCGGTGCCAGATCTGCAGCGACACCCCGTCGTCCGGGTAGATGTTCGCGTCCGATACGAAGCAGCCCTCGGTCTTGTAGATCTCGAACAGCCCGGTGCCCTCCGACACGGCGCAGTCCTCGGGGTCACACGCGGCGAGCAGGGGAAGCAGCAACCAGACGAAGCGCGCGCTCATTTGGACTCCGGGGAGAGCGACCAGGAAAAGAGGAGGCTCTCGTTTCGCTGCACGAGGCCGATGTCTTCGGTGAACCAGCGATTGACCTGCGTGCCCTGGCGCAAGTTGAACTGGGCCACGCGCGCGGTGTCGAAGGTGCCGGCGGGCACGGTGACGCGCTCCACGGCCTCGACGCGGTACTCGTAGAACGGCGTGCCCTTCTCATCGATGGTCCGCCACGCGCTGCCCAGCTTGAGCGGCAAGCGCAACGAGAGCACCGGCGAAGTCACCACGTCGGAGTCGTCACCCCAGGTGAACTCGAGCAGGCCATCGGCGCTGTACTCGAGGAACACGTCGCCGTCGGCCGTGCCGTACACCAGCACCTCGGGGCCGCCGGTGAGCGTGGTGTGCCCGGTGTACGACGCCTCGCTCAGGCCCGAGACCTTGCCCATCGTGTCCATCAGGCCGAACAGGTACCGCGACCCGACCGCGCGGTTGATGTGCTTCACCACGGGTTCACCCGTGCCCTCGTCGAGGATCCGGTACTGCGCCGCGCCGGGGCCACAGCCGCCGAGCACCAGCAAGAGACCGAAGAGCGCGCGCTTCACGGTGCGTCCCCCGCGAGCTGGCGCCAGGTCGACGGTTCGAGCCGCAAGGTGTCGCCGTCGAACCACACGGAGCCTCCCTTGAAGTGGGGCGCGAAGAGGGTCTTCGTCGCGTCGTAGGGGTGCTTCACCGTCACCACCCGCGTCGTGGTGCCCTGCACGCGCAGCAGGCTCGGAGGGGAGAGGTCGGAGGCCCAGAGCACGCCCTGCGCGTCACGCTCGAGTTCACGACACGGCGCCACGTCGAGGGTGCCCGCGTCGGCGAGGCGATACAGACGACCATTGGCGCACCAGTACACCGAGCCTTCCGAAGTGAACGCGCGACCCAGGCCGCCGCTGGTGGTGATGAGCGGCTTCTCGAAGGACGGGAGCTCGAGGGTGTCCGGCAGCGTGAGCACCTGCAGGCGGCCGCCCTCTTCGATGAGCACCTTGCCCACGTCGAGCACGCCGCGGAAGTTACCGCCCGTCACGCGCGGCAGCGACTGGCGCATGGTGGGCGAGAGGCGCACCACCTGCGGGCCGGGGTTGCCGTTGACCAGCAGCGTGCCGTCGCCCACCGGGCTCATGAGCCCACCGGACACCACGTCGACGCCCCCGAGCTCCTGGAAGCCCGCCTCGGTCTGCAGGCTGAGCACGCCGGCCCCGAGCCCGCGCTGGTACGAGACCCACAGTCCGCGCACCCCGTCGTCGGGCTTCACGAAGAGGGCGCTCGCGGAGTTGGGAGGCCCCATCGTCGCCAGCGAATCGAAGACCACGCCGGAGAGGTCGAGCAGGCCCGCCTCGGGGCCGGTGCTCACCAGGAGCACGTCGTTGGAGAGTGGATAGACGCCCTTCACGCCCGCGGGCACCGGCACCTGCACGGCCCCGGGCACGGGCACCACGTCGGGCGCGATGACCGAGAGGCTGGCGGTGATGGAGTCTCCGCTGCGCGCGCTGACGTTCTTGACCTGCAGCGACAGGGTGGCGTTCCGCGGGAGCGCCGAGGTGGAGAGCCGCACGCACTGGGGGATGGTGGTGGTGCTCGCCGACTTCACCTCGACGCCGCTCAACGAGAACTGCGACGCGTCGACGGTGGCGATGGGCTGGGTGAAGCACACCACCACGCTCTCGGATGACGGGGCGTGCGCGGTGAAGGGCGCGAAGGGGGGAAAGGCCCGACCGCCCTCGTTCAGCTTCGGGGTGCGCAGCAGGTTGAGCTCGAAGACCGGCACCGCGACGCCGGGCACCCGGCTGTTCGAGTCGGTGAGCACCGCGCTGATCACCTCGCTGCCGAGCTCGCGCACGCCCACGGTGCGGGTGAGGGGCCTGGTGATCGCCCCGCGCACGCGGCGCGCCTCGAGCCGCAGCGTCGCCTCGTCGAGCGTGACGGCGAACACGTCGTCGGCCTGGTTGGCCCAGAAGAGGCCCTCGGCGGCGGGGATGATCCCCCTCGAGAACGGCACCCCGTCGGGAGTGGGGAGCAGCAGCTCGAGGCTCCCGGGGATCCCCGAGACGAGCCCGGTGTAGCCGTGGGGGGCGGTGCCTCCGTTGGCGAACTCGAGATCCCACGCGCCGGGGCTCTCGAGTACCGCGTCCACGGTGCCGAGCCACTTGGAGCCCAGCGCAACACCACCCGAGGTGAGCAGCCGGGCGTCGACGTTGGGCAAGCCCAGCACCGCGCGCCGCACCGAGTGGTCGCGCGCAAGCCCATCCATCGGGCCGGTCAGCCCCAGGTCCGGTGCGGCCACGACCGATGGAACGGCGGGGCAGTCCGTCGCGGGCGTGACCTTCGCGCCGTCCACCGCGTAACAGAGCTGCAACGGCTTCTGCTCCCAGATGCTCACGCAGCCGAAGATGTCGCAGGCGAGGCCTGACTTCCAAAACGAGACCGCGACGGCCACCCGCTGGCCGTCGGCGGAGAACGCCACGCCGTCGACCGCCGAGAGCAACGGTCGCTTCGCGGCGCCACAGCCCGACGCGTCTGCACCGCAGAAGGGCTCGGTCACGTCGGAGAACAGCAACTGGGTCGCGCCGGTGGGAATCGTCGACGGCTTCTCGTCGGCCGCCGGAGCACACCCCACGACCAGCACCATCACGCTGCAAAGAACACGCACCGGGGGATGAAACAGCATGGGCGCGTCGCTCGCAATCACCGCGGGCAGGCGCGCCTCAATCGGGCCGTCTTTCGTCGGTTGCTGCCACGAAAAGACCACGGGCTGAACATTTCATGGCACTCGTCGCCTCGGGGTCGCGCGACCTCCTGGAACCCGCTGCCCGAGGCGTGTCGTGCGCTAGGGTCCGCGCGCCATGCCTTCCCTCGCGGAGCTCCTCGCCGACAGTGACCGCCGGGTGCTCCTCGCCGAAGGTCGCGCCAACGCCGCGCAGCTCACCACGGCGCGGCTCGCGGTGGCGACGCTGGGCGCCGCGGTGGTCACCCTCGAGGGCGCCGCGCCGGCGACGTTGTGGGCCATGGGCGTGTACCTCGTGGTCGGCCTCGTGCTCTTCGCCCTCGCGCGCCGGGTGCCCTCGAGCGCCGACTGGCTCCCGTGGGCGCTCCCCTTCGTCGACGTGCCGCTGGTGGCCTGGGCCCAGGACCTGCGCCTCGCGGAGGGCGGCACCTCCCCTTCGGGCCTCGTGCTGGCGGCGGCCTGCCTCAACCTCGGCTTCGTGGCGCTCGCCAGCCTCACCCTCTCGCACCGCTTGGTGCTGGCCACCGCGGCCGCGGGCCTGGTGGCCTTCGCGCAGCTCGCGTGGCGCGCCGACGTGCCCTGGCGCGAGGCCGACTTCCCGCTGCTGGCCTTCGCGGTGGTCTCGGCGGTGATGGCCTTCAACGCGCGCCGCACCCTGCCCCTGGCCATCGAGCTGCGCCGGCAAGCCTGGGCGGGACGGTACGAGATGGGACGACGGCTCGGCGCCGGGGGCATGGCCGAGGTCTTCGAGGCCACGCTGCACCGCGATGACGGCACCGAGCGCCGGGTCGCGCTCAAGCGCATCCTCCCAGCCCTCGCTTCCCGGGAAGACATGCAGCGCCTCTTCATGCGCGAGCTGGAGCTGGCCGCGTTGATGTCGCACCCCAACATCGTGCAGGTGCTCGACAGCGGCGCCGACGAGCAGGGCCCCTTCCTGGTGATGGAGTACGTCGAGGGCCGGCCGCTGAGCCGGGTGCTGCGCAGCGCCGCGCAGCGCCAGGAGCCCATCTCACCGTCGTCCTGTCTCCACCTCGCGGAGCAGTTGCTGCACGCGCTCGAGCACATCCACACCCGGCGCGGCGCCGATGGCGCGCCGCTGTCGCTGATGCACCGCGACCTGAACCCACCCAACGTGCTCGTCACGCTGCAGGGCGAGGTGAAGGTCGCCGACTTCGGCATCGCCCGGCCGGCGCTCGAGGCCCGCGTCACCCTGAGCAACGAACTGCGCGGCAAGCTCGCCTACTCCGCGCCGGAGCAACTGCTGGGGCACGCGCTGACGCCCAGCCTCGACCTCTTCGCGCTGGGCATCCTGCTGGCGGAGGTGGCGCTGGGCGCGCACCCCTTCCAGCCCGGGGAGACCGTGGCCCTCGAGCGGCAGCTCGCAGGTCAGCTCCCCCAGCTCGGCACCGCGCGCCCCGACCTCCCGCCCGAGTTCGTGGCGCTGGTGCTGCGCCTGCTCGAGCCTTCCCCCGAGCGACGCTGCGCGAGCGCCACCAGCGGGCTGGTGCAGCTACGCGCCCTGCGCTGGGACGCCGAGGCGGCGCGCGCCGAGCTGTCGCGGCTCGCCCGTGACGAGGCCGCGGGCCTCGACGAGACGACGCGCCCGGCGTGAGCGGCCCGCGCTAGGTTCCCGCGCCTCCATGAAAGTGCCTTCGCCCGAGCAGGTCACCGAGCCGGTCACCGCCCGTAACGCCCGCACCATCGTGCAGCCCGTGTGGCAGGTCAGCGTGCAGGCCCGGGGGGACACCGCCGAGCAGGTGCACCTGGTGCGCGGCCCGTCGATGCGCGTGGGCACCCACGAGGGCAACGACCTGGTGCTTGCCGGGCGCGAGGTTCGTGCCGTCGAGCGTGGTGATGCTCAGCGCGTCGAGCGATTCGTCGGAGTGGAAGGTGCCAATGGTGCCGTCGACGCAGGTGCGATTGACGGTATTGGGCGTGTTGAGCTCGTTGGCGGCGCGGCCGGTGAGCAGCGTGCCCGAGGTGCAGGTCGACGCGAGCGAGGCGCAGCGCGGGGCCTTGAGCGTGGCGTCGTAGGTGGCCGACACGGTGAGCGCGGCCTCCGTGGTCGCCAGCCCGCCTTCTTCGGCGAGGTCGCCCACCTGGCCTTCACAGCCCGTCAGGGTCGTCAGCAAGGTGCAGGTGAGGCTCAACAGTGCAGCGCGCGTCGTCATGGTCTCTCCAGGGTGGGTACGGCTGCGCCCACCTGAGCAAAGCCGACGCCAACGACTGGAGGCTGCAAGCCCCTCAAACCACGTCAACGCGATGGGCCGGTGAGTCGCGTGGTCTCAGCAGCGCTGAGCCTGCTGGGCTCACCCGGCGGGCGGTGCTGGGGGCTCGCCGAGCTTTGCCCACGAGGCCTTCGCCGCCCGGTCCATGGCGAAGGGCTTGAGCTCGATGACCCAACCGCGACCGGCCGCGGTGCACAGGGTGACGATGGCGTTGATCTTGAGTCCCTTGTCGAACTCCAGCACCACCAGGCGTCGCTCGGCCTGCGGCGTGCCGCCGGTCATGCGCAGCCCCGAGGGCGCCCACTCGATGGCGCGGTAGCGCTCGGCGTGCCCCTGCTTGAGCACCGAGACCTGGAGATTGACCGGGTGATGCGGGTGGTCGAGGGTGGTCGGCGGCTGGGTGACGAGCGAGGGCTCGTCCAGAGACTGGGGGCTCACCGCCGCGTCATCGAAGGACATCAGGAACCCGGGCACGCGGGGCAGCAGCGCGTTGAGCCGGTCGCGCTCGGCGACCGAGAGGCCGACGACCTGCTCGAGGTGCGCGTCTTCCACGGACGCGGCGGCCAACACCCGCGGGCAGATGGCGTCGGAGAGCGCGACCACCTCCACCTGCGCGCGGTGCTGGCACAGAGAGAGGTCGGCGTCGTGATGCCGCATCACCGCTTCGACGACGAACTCCGGCAGCTTCCAGTCGGCGGCGAGCGCCATGCCCAGCTCCACGTGGTACCGCTGCCCCGCGGCCAGCCAGCTCGCGGCGTCCTGGGGCGTCGAGTCGGGGTGGCGCTCGAGGAAGACCTCGAAGCACGCGTAGGCGATGGTCTCTCCGAAGTCGTGCAGCAGACCGGAGAGGAAGGCTTCGCCCGGGTCGAGGTGGCGGGCCCGCGCGAGTTCCTGGCACAGCAGCGCGCCCATGAGGCTCGCGCGCCAGCTCGACTTGCGCAGGCTCGCCAGCGGCCCTTCGGCGGTGCTCGTCAGCCCCAGGGTGCCGGCGATGGCGATGTTGCCCAGTTCCTTGGCGCCGATGCGCGAGATGGCGGGCCCGAGCGTGGAGATGCTGGGGGCCGAGCCGTAGAAGGCCGAGTTGGCCGCGCGCATCACGTTGGTGGCCAGCGATTGATCAGCCATCACCAGCTTGGTGAGGGCGTCGAGGCCATAGTCGCCACCGCCGATCAGCCGCTGCAGCTTGAGCGCCACGCCGGGGTAGGTGGGCAGTTCGACGCTCTTGGAGGTGATGAGCTGCACTACCTCGCGGTCGAGATCGAACGGCAGGTCCATGGTGCGGCGAAGATACGGCGCGCAGGGTGGTTCTCCTATTCCGTTGCCGTCACGCGCAGCTCCACCACGAGATCGCCGCCGTCCTCGTTCACCGACACAAAAATGACGGGCTGTCCGGCGAGGCTGAGCTCGCCTTCTTTCGAGGTGTTCCAGCCCGCATGGGGGCGCCGACCCAGCTCGCGCAAAAAATGCTCGCGCCGGCCGCCGGGAATGACGCGAAAGCGCAAGCGCGAGGCGTCACAGCGCTCGAGGCGTTGGCCCGGGGCGTCGGCCATGTCGGCCAACCCCCACGCGACCCACGGCTCACACGGCGTGACGCGCTTCGAGCACGCCATCAACAGCAGCAGCGCCCACGGGACGAAGCGACGCACGGCTGATCAGCGACTCAGGTCTCGACCTGGCCGGTGAGCAGGCCCGCGAGCTCGCCGGTGCTGGTGCGGCCCACGATGAAGGTGGAGATGCTGATGGTGCCGAAGCGGTACACCTTGAGGTCGGTGAGCTGCGACTCGAGCACCGCCTTGAGTTCGGCGAAGCGCTTGCCCTGGGCGATGGAGGCCGGGTCGTTGGGGTCGACGTTGGTGGCGCGGTCGTCGAGGAAGTCGGCGGCGTTGACCTCTTCGACGGTGGTCTTGCCCGCCAGCGGGATCTCCGAGGGGTCGACGTACATCACGTCGGGGATCATCACGTCGTGCTGGGCGCCCAACTGCGCGCGCACCAGGGCCGGGGTGATGGCCGCGCCGTGGAGCGCCCCGCCGCTGATGAACTTCAGCTTCGCGTCCGTCTCGCTGGTCAGCCACAGGTCAGCGGTCGCCGCGTCGAGCTTCGTCTTGAGCTCGGGCAACGCGCTGCCCCCGACGACCACCGGGGTCGTGCCAGGCGCCGTCTTGCCGCGCAGCATGAAGAAGTCTTCCACGAGGTCGGAGGGGAGCTTCGCGCCGTCAGCCAACGAGAGCTTGCCGTCGGGGCCCGCTGCCACTTGGGCCGCGCGCTGGGCGTAGGCCTTCGCCGACGTCGCCAGCACGTCGACGCTCACCGACTGCTTGCCGGTGGCCTTGAGGTAGTTGATGGCGTTGTCCGCGAAGGCCTTGTCGGCGTCGGGCCGGGTCGCCAGCTTCTGCGCCTCGGTCATCGTCAACCGGCCGTCCTTGCCCGCCGCCTTCGTCACCGCGTCCTTGAAATCGGTGCTCCAGGTCTCGGTAAACGTGCGGACGGAGGGCGTATTGGGGATGCGGGGCATGGTGCCGACATTATCGCCCGGGGGTGTCGCCCGGTTGCCTGCCTTCAGCGGCTGGGCGGGTACTTCTGGAGCTTGCGCTGCAGCGAGCGCCGGTGAATCCCCAGTCGCCGCGCGGCCTCGGACACGTTGTCGCCGCAGTCGGAGAGGATGCGGTGGATGTACTCCCACTCGGCGCGGGCCAGCGTGGGGGTCTCGATCTCCAGCACCGTGGGGCCTTCGCCCAGCAGCGCCTGGAGCACCTCGTCGGCGTCGGCGGGCTTGGCGAGGTAGGCCGTGGCGCCGCGCTTGGTGGCTTCGACCGCGGTGGGGATGCTGCCGTAGCCGGTGAGCACCACGATGCGGGTGTTGGGGTCCGCCTGGTGCAGCGCCGCGACCAACTCCAGCCCCGAGCGTCCCGGCATGCGCAGGTCGACCACCGCGTACTCCGGCGCCTCGCCCAGCGCCTTGAGCGCGTCGTCGGTGGAGGCGGCGAGCGTGACGGTGAAGCCGCGCTCGGTCATCGCCCGCCCCAGCCGCACGCGGAACGCCTCGTCGTCATCGACCACCAGCAACGTCGGCGCTTCGAGTGGCATCACGCACCTCCCACGGGAGCCAGGGGCAGCGCGAACCGCGCGACGGTGCCCCGGCCTTCGATCGACTCGAACTGCAGCGCGCCCCCGAGCTGATCCGCCAACGTGCGCGCGAGGAACACGCCCAGCCCCATGCCCTGCCCCGGCGGCCGCGTGGTGAAGAAGGGCTCGCCGAGGCGCGCCAGCACCTGCGCATCCACGCCCGCGCCGTCGTCGGCGATCTCCAGCACCAGCGAACCCGCCTCTTCCCGCGCGCGCAGCTCGACGCCCGACCGCGCCGCCTGCAGCCCGTTGCGCACCAGGCTCGACAAGGCCTGGGCCATGGCCACCTTCGGCCCGCGCACGCGCAGCGAGGTCTGCGCGGGGCCCGTGACCCGCTCGGCGCCGTGGAGGTCGACGAGGGCCAGCTGCACCCACTCGCCCACGCTCATGGTGGAGAAGCCCTCGGCCGCCAGCTCGCCGCTCGAGGCCGACATGCGCGAGAGGATGTCGCGGCAGCGCTGCACCTGCGAGCGCACCAGGGCCGCGTCTTCCTTCGCCGGGGCCGGCACGTCGAGCGACGCCAGCGCGCGCTCCAGCTCGCGGCTGGCGATGGCGATGGTGCCCAGCGGCGTGGCCAGCTCGTGCGCGGCGCCGGCGGCCAGCGTGGTGAGCGCGGCGAGCTTCTCGTTGCGCAGGGCGTGTTGCCGGGCCTCGAAGAGCTCCGCGTCGCGGCGCCGCAGGGCGGTGAGCACCCGCTCCATCGAGGCCACGATGAAGGCCGAGGCCACCACGAAGGCCACCAGCATGCCCGCGAGGTGCATGCGCATCAGCTCGGCGTGGTTGGGCAACTGCCAGGCGGCCGGCGCCCAGCGCTCGAGGAGGAAGAGCGAGCCGAAGCCCAGCAGGCACCCCACCAACTGCACCCACTGCCGCCACCGCGAGAGCACCAGCGTGCCCAGGGCGACGTTCACCAGGTACAGCGCGGTGAAGGGGTTGAACGGGCCGCCCGACAGCGAGAACACCGCGGTGTGCAGCAACACGTCGAAGAGCATCACCGCGAGCACGACGTTCTCCGTCGCGCGGCCTCCCCGCCGTTGCCAGAGCAGCAAGAGAGCGTTGCTGGCGAAGCCGAAGATGAGCAGCGCCGCGAGCCACGCACCCTGCAGGCGAATGCCCAGGCCCACGCCGGCCCACAGCACCAGCAGCGACTGCGCGAGCCACACGAACCAGCGCACGCGGCGCAGCCAGTCGAGGTTCAGCTGGGCGACGCTGGTGGGCATGCGGCCCTGTCTACTCCCGCCACGGGTCGCGGAGTGCGGGGTCGGTGACGAAGGTCTCGTCGTTGAGCGCGTCGAGGAAGGCGAGCACCTGGCGTCGCTCGCCGGGGCTCAGGGTGAAGCCGCGCACCAGGTCGCTCTGCAGCGGGCTGGGCGTGCCGGTGTGCTGCCGCGACAACCCTCCCGCGGCGTAGGCGTCGAGCACCTGGTCGAGGGTGGCGAGGCTGCCGTCGTGGAGGTAGGGCGCGGTGAAGCGCAGGTTGCGCAACGACGGCGCGCGGAAGCGGCCCATGTCGCCGATGCGCTCGGTGACCTCCACGAGGCCGGTGTCGGTCGCCGGGTAGCTGCCCGCGCCGTCGACGTCGTAGAGCCCGGTGTTGTGGAAGAACTTCTCCACCACCGTGGTGCCCGCGTGGGCCACCGAGTCGGAGAACGTGAAGCCGGTGTGGCAGTGGTAGCACTCGAGGCGCTCGCTGTTGAAGAGCAGGAGGCCGGCCTGGGCGTCGTCGCTCAAGGCGCTCGCGTCACCGGCGGTGTACGCGTCCCACGGGGCGTGGCTGCTGATCAGCGTGCGCTCGAAGCTCCCCAGGGCGCGGGTCAGGGTGTCGAGGGTCACGCCCTCGCCGGGGAACGCGTGCTCGAAGCGCTCGGCCATGTCGGCGTCGGTGGCGAAGCGCGTGAGCAGCTCGGCTTCGTGGCCCGCCCAGCCCAGCTCCACCGGCGTCTCCCCGAAGAGCGGGAGCAGCGCCTGGCGCTCGAGCGTGGTGACGAGCGGGTTGGCCCAGGTGAGCGTGGAGGCAAAGGCCACGTTGGCCAGGCCCTGGGCGTTGCGGCGGTGGTGTTGCCCG
This sequence comes from uncultured Archangium sp., assembly GCA_903905455.1. Lineage (GTDB taxonomy): Bacteria > Myxococcota > Myxococcia > Myxococcales > Myxococcaceae > Archangium_A. The sequence goes on along the minus strand of CAIVGN010000059.1, from coordinate 7,223 downwards.
GTGCTCCCGATGGCCACGGGGCGGGCGTCGGTGAAGGCGCGGGCCTGCTCGTGACACCCGGCGCAGGCCTGGGTGCCGTTGCGCGAGAGGCGCACGTCGAAGAAGAGGCGGCGCCCCAGCTCGACCTTCGCCGCCGACATGGGGTTCTCCGCGGGCACGGTGGGCGTGGGGAACCCGGCGGGCAGGTTCCAGGCCCAGCCTGGCTCCGCCTTCGGGCTCGTCGCCGGAGCACAGGAAAGGAGGACCGGGACGACGAGCAGCCAGCGCACGTTCACGGGCTCAGGGTGAAGGCGGTCTGGGGGACGGCGGCCGCGACGCCGAAGGGCAGCCCGAGGTGCGCGAAGGGCACGGCGCAGTCGGTGTCGGTGCCCGCGGACATGCAGCCCGGCGCGGACAGGGCCACGTTGGTGTCGAGGTTGGTGCCCTCGAAGAGCGCCGCGAGGTCGAGGGTCACCACGCTGGTGGCGGCCTCGAAGCCGGTGAGCGCGATGCGCGCGCGGTTGGGCGTGCTGCACGAGGCCACGGAGTTCGGCGTGGCGCCGGCCACGCAGCCGGTGCTGCCCACGTGCAGGTTGTGCCCCATGGGCAGCCCCGTGGTGACGCCGTCGATGCGCAGGAACTTGTAGCCACCCAGCCAGTTCCAGAACATCGCGGTGGAGTTCAGCGGCGCGGGCGCGGCCGTCGCGTCCTGGTGATTCTGGGCGAAGGGCACGCCCACGGTGAACTCGAGGGCCACGTAGTGGTCGCCGGGCGCGAAGCCCGCCAGCGTGGTGTGCGTGGGCGCCGTGCCGTTGGCGCACTCGCCGGTGCCGTCCTCGAAGTCGAGCAGGGCGAGGCCCTCGTCCTGGAACGCGCCGTCGGCGGTGAGCACGAAGGGCACCGAGGTCCCCTCGTCGGTCACCAGCGTCAGCTCCGAGACGTAGAAGCGCAAGTCGCGCGGCTGGTACTGGGTGTGCGGGGTGCCCAGCAGGTACGTCGAGCCGCAGGCGAAGTGGTCAGTGCCTACTTTGGCCGCGAAGCGCAGGGCGGTGACCGGCTCGTGCACGTGCACGTGCGGCGAGGGCTCGCCGGCATCGGCGATGGTCGTTGACGGGGCGCCACAGGCGGCGAGCAGCGCACAGAGGACGAGCGGAGAGCGGTTCATGCAGCCTCCCCTAGCGGGCTTCGGGGCGCGGGCCGGTGCGACACGTTGCCGCATCGCTCACAGCGCGAGCGTGCCCAGCATCACCCGCAGGGTCTCGTCGCCGTCGGCGCCCTGCCCGGCCTCGAGTCGCAGCGAGAACTCGAGCTCGCGTGCACCCTCGTCGAGCGCGCGCGCCTCGAAGGCCTTGGTCACCACGTAGCGCTTCGTAGACACCTGCCGCACGGAGGGCTGCTCGAGGAACAGCGTCGTGCCCTGGGCCCGCGCGTCGGCCGTGCTCGGGGCGAAGGTGAGCTTCACCGCGCACAACGCGCCGGGTGGGGGAGCGAAATGCGCCACGTCCTGCGCCTCGGCCACCGTGAGGTCGAGCAGCACCGGCGACACCCGCCTGCGCGGCGTGGCGTTCGCGGCCTCCACCCCGTGCGCAAAGGCGGTGGAGACGGGCGAGAGCGCCTGCCACCACGGCCGCGCCACTGCGCAGGGCACCAACTCCACCTCTTCAATCGCCAGCGACGCGGCCTGGGCGCTGAGCGGCGCGCCGACCTGCAGCGTGACGTGCACCGAGAGGCCCGGCTCGCTCACCCCGCAGCCCGCGAGCAGCACCAGCGGCAGCCACCTCATACGTCCACCACCACCGAGAGGAGGAACACCGGCGTGGCGCTCACCGGGCCCGGCCGGGTGTCGAGGAACGGCACGCGCGCGCCCGCGGTGAGCATCAACCTCGAGACCGGGGAGACCACCACGTCGGCCAGGGCCTGCAGCAACAGCCCCGAGAGCGCAGGACTGGCGACGCCGCGCACGAAGGACATCGCTTCGGAGCGGGCGTCGAGGCCGGCCCGCAGCCCCAGCCAGGACCACGGTTGAAACTGCGCCGCGCCGATGAGCTGCACGCCCGGGCCGAGGCGCAGGCCGTAGCGCCCCTCGAGCGGTACGTCGCCCACCAGCGAGACGAAGGTCGACCACTGGTCTCCGAGGAAGGCGCTCCACGAGAGCCCGGCCGCGGGCACGAAGGCGCCGGCCCCGAGCTGCGCGTCCACCTCGAACGCCTTCCCGCTCGCGTCCCGCAGCGTGGGCGCCGTGGGCAGCCGCGCGTTCACCACGAGGTTCAGCAGGTGCCGCGGGCGCATCCCTTCAGCCCCCACGAGGAGGAACCGGGTCGAGAGGTCGATCTCCCCGGGCCCGAAGCCGCGCTCTTTGGCCAACGAGACGTCGGTGCGCTCGCGGGCCTGGAGCGGCACGTTGAGCAACACGGTGAAGCGCTTGAGCGGGGTCCAGCTCGCGGTGAGGTCGAGGCGGAGCTCCCGCACCTGCGCAAGGTCCACCTCCGCGGTGCCGTCCGTCTGGGACCAGGCCCGGAAGGTCGAGGCGAAGCGCAGGCGCCCTTCGAACGGTTGCTCGGCGCCCATGGCGGTCAACGCGGGGTTGGCGCAGCTGCACGTGGGGCAGGCCGCCGCGAGCGAAGACACCCCCACCGTGAGCACCAGCAACAGCCTCCACATCCGAAGCACCGTACTGGTCGCCCCGGCGTGGCCCCTGCGACACATCGCCGCACCATGCGGGGTTGCCAGGCGCCGCTCGATTGAGAGTCTCGAGAGCGACCGGGAGACTCCGCGCATGTTGAAGCAGCTCGCCAAGGCCCCCTCTCTCGACTGGAGGACCATCGACCAGGTGGTGGCCATGCCACTGGGCTCGTGGCTCGTGGCGCGCGCGATGCTCGAGGCCCGTGGAGACAGGTCGGGCAGCCGGATGGCGTATTCGGTGGGCCGGAAGATCCCCGACCTCGCGATCGAAGTGCGCTGGACGGGTGGCGGCATCGAGAAGCACGCCTCCATGGAGGACCAGTCGAAGGCGGTGCGCGCCTTCTTGAAGCTCGAGCGCTGAGGGCACGTCGGCGTCCAGCGCTCAGCGAGGCTCGAGCCACCGGGAGAGCGCGCGGCGCAGCTCCGGGAGCTGGATGGGCTTGGTGAGCGCCTCGTCCATGCCGGCCGCGAGGCAGGCCGCCAGTTCCTCGGGCAGCGCGCTGGCCGTGAGGGCCAGGACCGGCGTGCGGCGCGTAGAGCCTTCGTGCGCGCGTAGACGCCGGGTGGCCTCTGCGCCGTCGAGGTCGGGCATCTGGAGGTCCATCAGGACGAGGTCGAAGCGCTGCTTCAGGGCGAGCTCGACCGCGGCCCGGCCCCCCTCGGCGAGCGTGACCTCGAGGCCCAGGTGCTGGAGCAGCGCGGCGGCCACCGTGCGGTTGATGGCGTTGTCGTCCACGACCAGCACGTGCCCGCGCAGCGGGGGCCCGGCGAGGGCTTCCCGAGAGGCGGCAGGCGCAGCCGGGCGGTCGGCGGCGGCCTCGGGGAGCTCGAGGCGAACGGCGAAGGTGCTGCCGTGGCCCAGCGAGGAGCGAACTTCCACGACGCCGCCCATCTGTTCCACCAGCGCGCGCGAGATGGCCAGGCCCAGCCCGCTGCCGGTCGCGGCATCCGAAGCGTGCACCTGGGTGAAGGGCACGAAGAGGGTGCCGAGCTGCTGCTCGGTCATCCCGCGGCCGGTGTCGCGCACGGCGACCTCGAGCCGCCAGCGCCCGGTCGCCTGGGCCGGGGTCAGGCTCGCGGTGACCTGTACCTCACCTCGCTCGGTGAACTTCACGGCGTTGCCGACGAGGTTGTGCAGCACCTGCTGCAGGCGCACCGGGTCACCGTGCAGCCAGCGGTCTCCCAGCCAGTCGCAGCGCCAGCCCAGGGTGAGGCCGCGCGCGGCGGCGCGAGCCTCGTGCAGCCGCCCGACGTGCTCGATGGCGGCCCTGGGGTCGAAGGAGCGCGGGCTGATCTCCAGCCGCCCAGCTTCGACGCGGGCGAGGTCCAGGAGGTCGTTGATGAGGGCGAGCAGCGTGGCGCCGCTGTCGTTGATGACCTGCAGTTGCTCCTGCACTTCTGGGGGGAGGTCCCTGCGCAGCCGGGACAGCTCGAGGGTGCCCAGGATGCCGTTGAGGGGCGTGCGAAGGTCGTGGCTGATGGCGGCGAGGAAGCGGGTCTTCGCGCGGCTGGCGGCCTCGGCGGCCTCCCGCGCGGCGTTCATGCGCCGCAGGGTGCGCGTGCGGCTGACCTGGAAGGCGCTGGCCATGCCCGCGAGGCAGATGACCGAGAGGACGTAGCGCGCCAGGTAGGGAATCGACTGGCCCGGCTGCCAGGGCGGAGGCAAAGACAGCTCGAGGCCCACGGCCGTGGCGGTGGTGACGAGCACCGCCAGCACGGACCAGGTGAGGCCGACCCGGGGTGTCGCGTAGAAGGCCGCGCTCACCGGCACCACGGCGAGCAGCGCGAGGTAGCTCGCGTCACCCTTGTAGAGCGCCGAGGCGCTGAAGACGAAGGAGAGCGCGGCAGCCATGCAGTGGGTGACGAACTCGAAGGAGCGCCACCGGGCCCAGCCCAGGGTGATGAAGATGAACGAGACCGCGATGGTCGCGGCGATGGGCACCTCGCCCCAGTCGCCCTGCGCGGCATAGAGCAAGACCATGCCCACGCTGACGAGCACGGCCACCGGCAGGCCGATGCCCATGACCAGCGCCTTGTCGCGAGACTCAGGGTCGCTGAAGTGGCCCTCCGCGCTCATCCACGACCAGACTGACCAGCGCCGCATTGCAGGCGCCCTACACCCCCGGCACGACGACCGACGGGCCATCACCTTCCTCGCGAGGGCCACGCGGCGAGGTCCTTCGGGACCGCTCCAAGTCTCGCCGCGGTCACGCGGAACGTCAGGGTGGGCGCGGGCGGACCTCGACGCGCAGCAGCTCGCTCTCGGTGAGGAGCATCGCGGCGTCAGTCCCCAGCCACCAGGCGACGACGCGCTCCGGTGCACGCCACTCGAGCATCGCGCCATCGGCGGCGGTGCCGGTGACGCTCCACCCGTCACGGCGATTTGCGACGCAGCCCCCACCCGAGCAGACCCCGGCCCACCACCCGTCGGCGCTCACCGGGTGGGGCGTCCTCGAGCCCGGCCTCGGCGTGAACGGCCTCGAGCTGCCACGCCGTCGCACCCCAGGCCGATGCGGGAAAGCACTCCTGGCGGTGGCCGAGGACACCCGCTGGCACCCGCGTGTCCTCGCCTTCGACCACGCCTGCGTCGGTGAGGAGCAGCGTCCTGCGCAGCCAGCGGCTCGCCACGGGGGTCTTGCACGAGGCGTCGGCGCACAGCCGCAACACCAGCTGATGAAACGGGTCACCCGTGGGCACTGAGTGGCCCACGTCGGGCGCCGTGAGCGTCACGCAGCCCCTCGTCGTCGACGTCACCTCCAGCGAACTCTGCGCCTCGTGCCCTCCGCGGGCGCCGTGGTCGACACCTCGAAAGTGACAGCCGACACAGGTTCGCGCCTCCCCCTTCTCGCGCGCGGCTTTCCATTCGGCCACCGTGTCCTGCATCGGCACCGTCGCCAGCTGCGGCTCGGGGCCGGAGAACTGGTGGCAGTGCCCACAGAAGCCTGCGGTCGCGAGCTCCGGCTCTGGGCGGTGCTCGTGACCCTCGAGGGCGCGCGCGGCCTCTGCGTGACACAGCTCGCAGGTCAGGCCGCGGCCCGTGCGCAAAGGGTCGTGACACGTCGAACACCACGGTCGCTTCGACACTCTCGTCCAGGACGCGACGAACGCCGGGTCGTCATGCGCCCGGGAATGCAGCGAGTTGGCGTACGCGGCGTGCACCTCGAGGTGGCAGCCGTCACACGGCCCTGCAGCAAGGACGAGCGTCAGCCAGAGCATCACTTCGCGTCGAGCGGCAGGACCCTGGTGACCGACCAGCTGCCGCGCATGTTGGACACGGTCTGCACGAGGAACGCGACGATGGTGTCCCCGCCGGGCGAGGCGAAGGCGTGCAGCGTCCACCCGATGCCACCGCCCATGTTCGCCGACCAGTCGATGGGCCCCAGCTTCAGCGTGCCCGTGCGTTCCGCCTCGGCGCTGCGGCGCTTCCAGGACACGGATGCAGTGACCTTGTGGAAGGTGTCATCGACGACGGTGTCGCTCAGGGACGCGACGAGCTCGAGCGGCGTCTGCGCACCGTCGCGCGCGCGCCAGGTCTCCTTCCACGTCGACCTGAGGTCCTGTTCCCTGGTGCTGCGGGTCGTCACTTTGCCGCGCGCTACCGTCACCGGGAGCCGCGTGCCCGGCGCAGCGCGGTCGATGCCCAGCTCGTCGAGCATCTTCTTCGCGACGTCGAGCGCCTTCCTGGCCTCGGCGGGCGGGGTGCACGCGCCGCTGTCGGGCGGCGCCTGAACCTCCATGGAGGTCTGGACCACGCCATCCCTCAGCACCACGATGGCGAGGCCCGTATCGAACGGCTTGCCTGCGGCGTCGAGGTAGCCGGCGCAGGTCGGGACCTCCAGCTCCCTTCCCCCGAAGAAGACCCGGAGCGCCACTGCGTGGTGGTCGGCTGTCCAGCCGATGGGCTCGAGGCGCTGGGCGGTCTGGAGGGGGGTCGGGGGCGCGGCCACGAGCGCGAGGGCGAACAGGAGCGAGAGCACCATGCCGGGTCGCGTAGCGCGGGAAGTCGCCTGCGCCGGGGCGTCTCCGAAGCTTCTTCTCGGCGCGTTGCAGGCACCGCCCGCTCGACTCCAACGGCATCTACACAAACGGGGCCGGAGCCCGCAGTTGTCACCTCCCTTGCTCGAGGGAGGGCTCGGGCGTGGGTTCGGATGTTCCTTTCGGGGCGGCGCCGCCGAGACGAGGGGCTCTTCCCCAGTCAGGGGACGAGGATCGCGCAGTGGAGCGCGCGCCACATCACCGCGCTCGGTGACGGCGCCTGGGCGCAAGGCTGCAGCGGGTGGCGACCATGGTCAGGCACGAGCAGCACGGCCTCGCCGGTCCGGCACTGCAGGCCGCCGGTGACCGTGGAGCCCTTGAGCTGCGCCTCGCAGAACGCGGCGACCGTTCCCTTCTTCCAGTCCGCGGGCACGGGGTAGAGCTTGCCCGCGGGGAGCGGTGAGGTCGCCGGCCGAGGGGCTTCGAACTGCGAGCGCACGGAGCGCTCGTGGGTGAGGCTGAGCAGCGCGCCGTCAGCGACCAGGCCACCACCACCGTCGAGGAAGGCGAGGAAGCGAGCGCCCTTC